>CAMBZN010000001.1 GCA_945872565.1 Chlamydia trachomatis
CTCCATCGCCGATGATACTATACACAAGAGTATGGGAAAGTAGGACGCTGCCAAGTTTGTAGACCCTCAATCTTTATAGATTGAGGGTCTTTTTTTTGCCCAATTCCAGTCAACAATCATCATCCCAAATCCAAGACCCAATATTCTTCTTCCCCTAGTAGACAAAAAATCCACCCTTTATATAGTCGATCTAAATCAAACATTAACTGGGCAGGTTCTTAGAATCGTCGCCGTATATCTTTTTTCCGCTATATTTTCTGCCGCTTCTTCTCCTTTTGTTCCCCTCGGAAATCATCTTTATGAAAAAAGTCAGGTAACTGTCGTAACAAGCGAAAAAAGAGTTAAACCTCATGTCCAGCAAGTAAAATAGAGCATACACCTACAATTGCTGTAACTATCAAAATTACAGAAACAATAGTTACTCCAACCAATATTAAAAATGTAAACATCTAAGATTCCTCCTACTTATCTTCAAATTCTAATTGATGATCCTCTATATTTTATAAATACATAATTATTAAGGGGATAGTTTTTATTGATAAAAACTTTTAAAACACTACTATATGAGTTATAGGAGTGAAAATGGAGCGAGAAATTGTTTATAGGAATTTAGAGGCAATAAAGGAGGCTGTAATCCATCACCAAGAGATTCTAGTAGATCTCAATGATGAAAACATTCTTACAGTTGTTCCTAATTTAGTCTGGCAACAGGCTGATCATCAATTAAAAGATCGCTCAAGGTTCATCATCTCCAAAACAATTACATTTAGCCCTTCCGTCTTTGAGGAGGATCAAGGTCTCCAAGATACCTTTTTTGCACTCTTTAATCAATTTGTGACCTACTTTAATCGACGTAAAATGGCCCCAATAACTGAACTTCTACATGATCTTATCCTCAATGAAATGAAAAAAGATGGCTCTCATCATGATTACACATCTGATCAAACTGGGACCTAAAACACACATTTTCTCATAACATCAAGAGTATCAGCAACTTTAGGCTGAGTGAAGCTTTCTGTCAAATAGACAATTAACTCAAAATTGCTCAACTCATTCATAATCATATAGATACTCCCATGCCGATTACATCACCCCTAAGGCTTTAAAAACCCTAGCCGACCAAAAGGGGGCATTTCTACTTAACGGAAAGGTGACATTTCAAAAAGGCCTACCCAAATTGACTTTAAACATTGTACATAATTATCTAAATTGTTAAGATATAGTTTATAAATAAATAATTTATAGTAAAACAAAAAAAGGAGAATTAATATGAACCAAACATCAACACCAACACCAAAAACATCAAACCTAACTAGCGACGGATCAGCAACCACAGTATTAGAAGATCTCCAATCAAAGTATAAAACATCATATATATGTGGAATTCAAACGTCTATTATTTTCTTAATTTCGGGTATAGCCGGAGCAATCATTTTTGGTGTGCTTGTATTTGCTTGCCCCGTTTTAGTGGCGACTTTACCATTATTTGTAGGGGTATTCTTAGTTGTAAATTTCGTAACCTCATGCGCGACGATCTTAATAAGCAGCGGGTTTCTTGTTTCTCACCTGTTTACGCCTACTTATCCTTAGTACTAATAGGTCCATTGACTTGATCATTTTTTTTACAACCTTGAGTTGCAAAAAAGCGAGTTAATATAGCATGATATCGATGATAAACTCTTGTTTATTAGTCTTTATTCTCAGCATATAACAATCAAGACGTCAATGACAGAGCTTGTGATTATATGCGAAAATTATTTCTTTCCCTTTATTGACTTATCAATCCAAAGCCTAGCCTACATTGATAAATCCAAATTTTCTTGGTCGCTTTAGAGGAGGGGAAATGCCTGCTGCCATACCGATGACAGCAGGCAAGACCTCCATCAAGGTAGAATCTTGCAAAATCGATAGATTGCTCTCTCTTAGCGGATCTTAATCTACATATATTTGTTGCATGACGACAAGCATCATTTTTTAAAGAACAAAGCCCTTAATCAAAAATTTATATATAGTTTACAAGTAAATCGTTTATAGTCTATGATTCATTCCAACTTATTCGGAGGAGAGATGAAAGGGGTCACTGATTTTGTTATGGTAGAAGGCTTCAATGGGGAACGTTCTCAGCCCCCTCAAACGGATCATTTTTTCTCCGAAAGGGTAAAAGAAGTAAAAAGCATCACAATGAGCACCGTAGCAGGTTTAAATCGAACATTAACCGGGCAAGTTATTGCAAATGTCGCTGAGTATCTTTTTTGCGCTGCATTTCCTGCCTCTTCTTGTCTTGTTGTTCCTCTTGGAAACTATCTTTATCAAAAAAGAGAAAAAACTGTCCTAACAAGAGAAAAAATAGTTAAACCTCATGTCCAGCAAGTAAAATAGAGCATACACCCACAATTTTAAGGGTGAAATCAATTAGTAAAAATGAGCTAAGCAGTCACGCTCATTAAGAAACTGCATGGATGAGCTTTTCACACCCTGTCTTTATTTTATCTAAATAGCTTTGTTCGATAGTTGCTTCAACTTCACTAAACACTTTGGAGGCATAAGGAATTGCTACCAATTCAGAAATTACAGTCGTTCCCATATATTTTAGAATAGATTCAAGCATCGATAATCCATGGATACCCCCATTTTTACCTGGAGATGTGCTTAAAATAAAGGCATATTTCCCTTTATATGCAGCAAGAGAGGGGATGGAGTCTTCGGCTCTAGATGTCCAATCGATGGTGTTTTTTAGCACAGCAGAAACCGAACCATTATATTCAGGAGAGGTGATGATAAATCCATCTGCAGCAATCATTAAAGATCTAATCGTTTTTGCATTTTCAGGAACCTTTTTTTCCATTTCTAAATCGGCATCATACAGGGGCATAGGAAAATCTCTAAGGTCAACCACTGTCACCGCTACATTTTTACCAAGTAGTGCAATTGTTTCCCGAAGAAGCTTCTTATTATAAGAATCTTTTCTGGTACTTCCTGAAAACGCAAGAATTTTTATTTGTTTTGTCATCTTATTTTCCCCGTATTATTTGTAGTAAATTTCTTTTAAACACATGCTTTTTTCGATAAACTCTGAAAATAAGTTTGCAGCTTTCTTGCATGTTGATCGCTTGAAAAAATCATCTGATCAATTTTTCTGATCGAAACAATGCCTCTGATTGTCGCACATGAAAACACCTCATCAACATCCTTTAAAAAGCTAAGATGTATGTCTCCTTCAACAACCTCATACCCAAAATCTTTTGCTATTTCCAATATGGTCTTACGAGTGATCCCTAAAAGAAGATGTTTATCTGGGGTATATAGTAAACGGCCCCTTACTGCAAAAAAATTGGCCTTGCCAAGCTCATGAATGTTTCCATCTTCGCCAATAAGTAAAATAGAATCAAAACCAAGAGCCTCTGCCTGCTTCATCGCCGTGATTGTATAACCATAGGCAGTGCTTTTAATTCCTACATTTTCACGTCTATCAACAATTGTTTTTAAAGCAAGGGGGTGGCAAGGGTTGGAATGTTCAAAGGCAGCAAGAGTATTACAAAGAATTACAAGCTGATAGCTCTTACCCTTTGTGGAATCTGTAACATACAGACGAAATATCAGATCATTCCCAGGATTTTTCTCAATTAACAGAGCAACCAATTGCTCAAAATCTTCACATGGATAGGGAATAAGAAGTTTTTCACAAGTGGCTTTAAGCCTTTTTAAGTGATCACCCAATCGAAAGGGCTCTTGCCCATAAGTTCGAAAGCACTCATAGGCTCCATAACCACGAGTAAACCCAAGACTTTCAACAGGGATCGCAATCTCTGATGCTCGAATAAAATCTCCGTCAAAGTACCCAACAAGATCTTCCATAAAAATACCCCAAGATTGTATTAATATAATAAAGCATTTTAATATAAACAAGGGATCTTTTTTATGTTCTTCAAATCAACAGACGAGATGTCAAATCTACTTGAGGCAATTATCAAAGATATGCCCAAGGCGTACAAAGGAAATAAACTTGCCATGCAAAGAATCAGAATCGCTACCATAGAGTTTTCTAAAATCTCAAAAAAATGGCGTAAACTTTCTTTGCATCACGAAAAGAATGAGGGATAAAAAGTCCCCTTTCTGATACAATTTTTCTCTATGAACGACTCAATGATTGATATAGTAAGCTTTTCAAAAAAAGGTTTTGGTAAATCTAATGATTTACCCGGAGATATCATGTCTTCCATCCCTGGTGAAAAGGGAAAAGTAGAAAGAATTTCAGGTAAGAAAAAAAACGCATTGTATGTTTTACGGGAATTGGTAGAAACAAGCAAGGATCGCGTCGAACCTGTCTGTGCACATTTTACCTTTTGTGGCGGGTGCAGCCTCCAACATGTTTCTTATGAGAGGCAATTAGTAGAAAAACAAAAAAAAATAGAAGCCTTGTTTGATGGACACCGGGTTCTTCCCATTGTAAAAATGGATGATCCCTGGCGCTATCGCGGAAAAATGGAATATACCTTTTCACAAAATCGTGATAAGGAGCACTTTTTAGGACTTATTAAACCAAAAAGTCGAGGAATTGTAGAAAATCTTACCCAATGTCATATCACTCATCCCTGGTTTTCAAAAATACTTTGTCAGGTAAGAGAATTTTGGATTCGATCTGGTATTGAAGCCTATAACTCCTATTCAGATCAAGGATCTTTTCAAACTCTAACTTTACGAAAATCCATTCACACTAATAGCAAAATGGTGATCTTAACTGTTTCGGGAAACGCTGATTTTGCACTAACAAAGCAACAACTACAAGACTTTGTCGCAGCAATTAATGATCAAACAGTTGCGGTATTTATGCAAATTAAATGCATTGCAAAAGGTTCCACAACAAGGTTCTATGAAATGCACCTATCAGGTCCTGATTGTTTTGAAGAAAAAATCAACAATACAGAGTTTTTAATGAGCCCCCAAGCTTTTTTTCAACCAAACCCCCTGATGGCAGAAAAGTTTTTCTCAACAATCATTAAAACTCTTGATCTAAAAGGGGATGAAAAGGTGCTCGACCTCTTTTCTGGAATTGGAACCATCTCGATCCTATTAAGCCCTCATGTAAATCATATTGTCGCAGTAGAAATCGGAAAAGAGGCTGTATGTGATGCACGTCTTAATATCGATACCCTAAAAATAGACAACGTAGAAATTTATGCAGATGATGTTGCAAACTTTATCAAAACAAGAGGGGAGCATTTCATTCCTGATATTGTAGTCATAGATCCACCAAGATGCGGAATGGGAAAAGTTGCCATCGCATTTTTGGAAAAATTAAAGCCCGCTAGGGTAGTCTACCTATCTTGCAATCCAGCCACCCAAATCGAGGATATCCTACAACTTCCCTCCTATAAAATCGCCTCTATTCAACCTTTTGATCAGTTTCCCCACACCCCTCATGTGGAAAATCTTGTCTTTCTCGAACTTTTATAAAATAAATAGTGCACGCAATTTTTTGTTTACGTATGATTGCTTACCATACAAAGGAGATATTATGAAAGCTATTCTAGCGGATGCAAACTCAGCAGGAAACGGTGGGATTTCACAAACATTTATCATGGTGGCCATTTTTGCTCTCTTTTCTTACTTTGTTTTGTGGAGACCTGATAAAAAGCGTAGAGAAAAAATGAAAAAACTCAGAGATTCTATGAAAAAGGGAGATAAAGTCATAGCAATGGGTATTGTTGCCACCGTTTATGAAATACATGACCGTACTGTAATTTTAAAGCAATATGACGGATCCAAAATAGAAATGCTCAAAGCTGCTATTTCAGAAGTAGATGTCCCTGCCTCTACGTTGAAGACAGATCTCTAATTTTGCCTTGAAATTTATTAATAATTGGATCCAACCCTTTAACAGAGGAGCTGTTCAACTTTTCAAGTTCCCTAAAAAGCGTTACAAGTACGGCAGAAGCTTCTATCTGTTGAGTGTCCTTTAATTCCAAGGTTTTTTTCAATCTAGCAATTTCATCTGATTTAGCTTTAATAGTTTTTCTTTGGTCACGGATTTGCTTGTTGGCAGAAACAGAAGCCTCTTGGAGCTTCTTTTCAGTGTCTAAACCTTTAGTAAGCTTCTCTTGTAATTCAGCAATAAGGGAGTTTGCAGATTGAATCTCTTGCTTACTTGTTTTATTTCTAGAGTTTAGATCTTCAAGAAGACTGATTTGCTTTTTTGCGGCGCTTAAAGCCCTTTGTGCTTCTTGCAACTGCTCTTTACTAGCTGCGGCAGATTCAAGTTTTCCTTCTAATTCCTCTATCAGAGCCGTTTTACTCACCATAGCTTCCTCTAATCCGGTATTGGCAGAGGTTAGTTCATCTATCGAGCTTTTAGCATCGTCTAACTTAGCTTTATAAACTTGAAATAATTTTTCATAACTTTTAAGTTGTTCAGTATCAGATAATGCATTCTCTTCATGATCCGCAATTGCAGTTGTACTTCCAGCTTTCCAGGCCTGTAAGAGAGCTGTTTGTTTTTTTAAGCTTTCATTTTCTAGCTCAAGCTCCTTGATTCTACCAGCAAGAGCTTTTGATGGATCTTCTTCTTTGCTCCTTAATGAATCCATTAATTCACGAACCATTGATTCGATGCGGGTGCATGCAGCTAAAGTTTCTTCTCTCTCTTTTGAAGGGGACTTTACTTTCAAATGCTGAACGTGCTGTGATAGAGAATAGTTTCCGTTTTTTCCAACGATAGTAATATCTCCAAAATTTTTACCTTCCATCGCTGCATTAACAAGAGAATACTCGAATTGTGCTACCCTTTCTGTGGATACTTTCGAAATAAGGTACTGAACAATTGATTCATTAAAAATCTCTTGAATTTTTCTTTCAAGTTCATTGTGGGTAAACGTTGAGGTTTTATTCTCACTAATTTTATATTCATTAATCCTTACTTGACATAATGAGGGGATTGACATAATTCACCTATAGTTATCTATTAATGATTTAATTATATCATAAATTTTATTATAATTCAATATTTCCTTTATTAAATCTATATAATTTGTTATTTAACAAGTAATCGCCATTGACCTGTTTAAAAGGAAAAATGGATAATAAAAACCAGAGATAATAATAAATCACTAATAATTAGCATGTTAGCTTTTTGTTTGGATAAAATATTATTTCATAATAAGATAGGTAGTAAGATGTTAGTATCTGAATTTATGAGTCTTTTTATACAAAGGCTTTATGAAACAATGCCTGAAGATGCAAAACGAGATTTGATCAAGCAAGATCGGACCGTAAAGCATGCTCTTTATTTAGTAATGGGTAAGTATCAAAGACTTAGCAAGGATCTTGCAAGTCCATTCCAAGAGAAATTTCACTTAAGGATGGATCAGCTAGCTGCTGATTATCGCACTTGGAAGAATGCGGGGTGTAAAAGTTATGCCCGGCCTAAGCAGTATATCTCAGGGCAAATAGCAGGAGTTTCTAAAAAGGCTTTTGATTACACCCTAGGAAGTTATCTTCTTGATGTTCGACATAAGAGCGCTGAGCAAGTTGCTTTGAATGTTGAGGTGATCGAGAGCGAAAATTCTTGGGATCAACTCTCTGAAGAGGCTTCTTAAGGGTAAATTGTTTGAATTAAACAGCCTACCAATATAAAGGGTAGGCTGTTTATTGTATAATCGATTAAACCTGAATTGATAAATTTTACTTGCTACAACTTTGCTAAATGGATCCGCCTCCCCACCCCTGTCATGATGATATGTCCCCTGCTTTTATATAATTATGCACTTTTTGATCCTGTAAAGTAGTAGGGGCAGTAATATCAACAATTGCCCCATAAACAGCTAGTATGACCCTATTCTTTTGATGCAGCTACTGCAAGCTCTTCAAGAACAGCTCCTGTGCGCTTGATAAACTCACCCAATGAATCAGGATGCATCTCTTTTTGAGAAAGTAGTGATAGATCATAAATTTGTTGAACAAGTTTCTTAGACAATTCTGGAGAGGATTGCTTTAACTTGCCCAAAGATTCAATAAGGGAATTATTAGTATTAAGTACAAAAGTATGTTTTGAAAAGGCATCAGTGGGCAGCTGTTTTTGTGACATTGCAAAATAGTCGCGCATACGTCTAAATCCTTCATCTATCATCACAAAACCAGGAAGCTCTCTGGAAGATAATCCTTTAGCCTCGATCGAAACATGTTCTAAGCCTAAACTCTCTTTGACAAAATTGGTTAGGTCTTTATGATCTTCTGCATTGTGGTTCTCACTTTGATCTAAGATCAAATCAGAAATTCCTCCATCAATTCTTTGAAATTTGCATTGAAGCTTAGATTCTAATGTATTAAATAGAGCACTATCAAGCGGTCCTCCACCTTTTAATACTTCGATCCCTTTTTCTTTATACATAGATAGGAAAGTGGTATCTTCATCAGCTGTTGTATAATAGATCTTGCTCTCGTAAGCATCCTTATAAAGCGCTAGATACTCAGCCGCAGTTAAAAACTCCCCCTTAATGGTTTTATACATTAGGATGTCTTTCACTTTGTCATAGAACTTCTCTTCACGAAGGGCTCCAAGTTTTACAATTGTTTCCATGTCACCCCAAACGTTTAAGAAATGCTCTCTATCGCTGGCTGCAAAGGTTTTTAAACGATCGCCGAGTTTTTTTGCAATATGCAAAGAAAGCTTTTGTACGGTTGAATTCATTTGGAGGTAGCTTCTGGATACATTTAACGGGATATCAGGGCTATCAATTGCCCCTCTAAGAACAGTTAAATAATCTGGAAATAGGTCTTTTAGGTTGTCTGATACAAAAACTCTTTTTGAAAAAAGCTTTATCGATGCAGATTGAAAATCAAACCTTGGATTGATTTTTGGAAAGTATAAAATTCCTTGTAAATGAAATGGATGATCAACATTTAAATGAACCCAAAAAATTGGGGGCTCTTCGTTTGGATAGAGACTTTGATAAAATGCACGGTACTCATCGTCAGTACACTCAAGGGGGTTTTTCATCCATAGAGGCTCTTGATCATTGATGCGAGTTTCTCCAAAGTAGATTGGATGAGGGAGGAATTGGCAATATTTCTGTAAAATGCCTGTTAGTTTCTCTTCATCAAGCATCTCATCATCATTAAGATGCAAAATGATATCAGTTCCTACTTTTTCACGTTCTGTATTCTCGATCGTATAAGAGGAGGAGCCATCACATGACCAAAGAACAGCTTGAGCGCCTTCTTTATGTGATTTGGTTCTGATTTCTACTTTTTCAGAAACCATAAAAGCTGAATAAAATCCTAGTCCAAAATGACCAATGATGCCGCCATTTTCTTCATTTTTTTGATATTTTTCTACAAATTCTGCAGCCCCGGAAAAGGCAACATCGGTAATGTATTTTTCAACTTCGTCAGCAGTCATTCCAAGGCCATGGTCAGAAACGGTTAAACGTTTATTTTCTTTATCCAAGGAAACGGTAATAATAAGATCCTCTTTAGGAAAGTGCAGGGCTTCCCCTTTATCAGCAAGAACCGTAAGTTTGGTTGTAGCATCAGTTGCATTAGAAACAAGTTCGCGTAAAAAAATATCTTTATCTGAATAGAGCCATTTTTTAATAATAGGCATGATATTTTCGCTATTGATTTTAAGTTTTCCGTTAGTCATGAGATCTCCTTATATTTTTATAAGTCCAGCCTCTTGCAATATGATGATAATCACAAGAAGCGGGGCAACAAATTTTACCATAAAAAACCAGGGGGAGGCTATCCAACCAAGGGAAGTCCCCATCGTAAATTCATTTTTAATATCTTCTTTGTTTGTAAACCATCCGATAAATAGCAATGTGAATAGGGCAGAAATCGGCATTAACCAGTTGGAACAAATGTTGTCAACGGTAGCAAAGAAGCTTTTACTATAGATGCTCTCCCATTGAGGGAAAAGACTACCTGATCCAGATAGTGCACTTGGTATCCCAAGGACAAAAATAATAAGAGTTAACACAATCGACGCCCTTGTTCTAGAGATGTTAAAATTTTCTACAACGTTTGCAACAAGTACTTCAAGCAACGCAATTGTTGATGTAAGAGCTGCAAAAAGAACCAAAAGAAAAAAAACAGTGGAGAGGAGAACCCCTGCCGGAAGTTGTGCAAATACCACTGGAATGGTTTGAAAAATCAATCCAGGGCCAGCCTGTGGGGCAAATCCAAATGTAAAAACAATGGGAAAAATCACTAATGATGCAATAAGAGATACTGATACTGTCATCAAGGTGATGATAAAGCTGTTGTTTGGAATATTTTCCTTTTTGTCCATATAACTGCCGTAAGTGATGTTAATTCCAAGACCCACACTTAAGGTAAAAAAAGCCATTCCTAACGCATTTAATACTCCTTGGGAGCTAAGCTCTGAAAATTTCGGTGCTAGTATAAAATGCACTGCTTGACCAAACCCTTTCATGGTAGTTGCGTAAAAGAAAAGTCCGATTAGAAGGATAAACAACCCAGGCATAAGAATCTTTGAAAAATGCTCAATACCTTTTTGTACCCCGCTTTCAATAATTGCTAAGTTCATTAGTAAATAAAGACCAAACCATAGCAAGGAAATACCAGGAGAATTTGATAGAAGAACAAAGGCTTGTTGAATTTGTTCTACGCTTTTTCCATCAGAAAATTTATTTAAAGACATGAAAACATAGCTTAAGACCCAGCCTGCGATAATGCTATAGTAAGAAAGCATGATCAGGGTTGTAATAAAATTCATCCAACCCAAACCTCTCCAATTTTCCCCATTTTTTCGAAGTTGAGCAAAAGCAAGAACAGAGCTCTTTTGTGTTTTGCGCCCAATGATTAGCTCTCCTATAAAAACAGGAAGTCCGATAACAAAAGTAAAAAGAATGTACAAAAGGACAAAAGCCCCCCCACCATTTACCCCTGCAACATAAGGGAATTTCCATAAAGAGCCAAGGCCAACTGCGGCACCGGCTGTTGCTAAAATAAATCCAATTTTAGATGACCAATGTTCGTGTGTTTTTTTCATAGGTGTACAGTATACTTAGAAGCGTCATTTATTTTATAGTCTATTCTTTTATCAGGGGCAGAGCTGACAGAATTCAATAATTATATTTAAATTTTAAATATTAATGTTTAATTTACTTTAAATCGGAGTTCTATTATAATTAATTCATAAATATTAAAGAATGGAGTATAGTATGTCATCTATAACAGCAACCCAACCTGAAAGACCAATAACAAATCCTGAATTGCCTATATCAGGACCTCAAGCTTCGGCCCAAGCAGCTGGGGAGATGGCTGCGCTTGCTGGACCTGTTATAGCAGCTCAAGCAGCTGCAGCAAGTTCGGCTGCAGTAAGTCCCTTGATCGGAACTGTTTCTGTACAGGCTGCGGCTCAAGTTACCCCCGAACAGGATAGCGTTGCAGAGGTTCCGCAAGATCTTAAATATTTATCCGCGGAAAAAATGTTCCGAGCTGTTATGTTGCGTAAACTCAATCTGATTATAGAGCAATTGGAAGGTTTAGAAGGAGCAGCAAGAGCAAGAATAGAAGCAGAAGCAGGAGAAGGAGAAGGGGAAGGAGAAGTGGAAGGAGAAGTGGAAGGAGAAGGGAGTGAAGACATAGATCAGTCCAAATTAATGAGGCTATGCGGTCAGATGGTATCTTCGTTGAGTGTATTAAGTAAAAATGCGACTGCTATCGCCAAAACCCTCGAAGATATTCATAATTTACAAAATCACTATCATTTATTGAAAAAGTTGGTCGGCACTAATGTTTCTGAACATGATCTACCCCAAATCTTAAGGGAACAGGCATTCTTAGAAGAATTTAATGTTCCTCATTCTCATATAACCAACACTCCAAGGGGAAATAAAAATCGGACTAGTACGAGCAAGAGCAAATCGAAGAAAGTGAAAAGTGTTGTTAGTAGTGGAGGTGGTGGAGGTGGTGGAGGTGGTGGAGGTGCAGCAAAACCTTGCGCTCAAGAACTGCCGCCTCAAAGTGCACCTGATTTCAATGATTTTGTAAATCAAGTTTTCAATGGGGTGCAAGAAGCAGATCAGAAAGTAACAATTCATCAACGAGTGAGACGATGGTATAAAAGCGGACTTACGGCTGAGGATGTTCGATCTTGGAATGGATATGAGGTAGCTACAAGAGAAGAAATTGAACAACAAATGAAGATGCACACGTTTCCAGGCCTTGCAAGAGTCCTTACAAACCGCACTATTATCAATCAATTTGTAAGTAGACCTGACTCAGACAGTCCTTTTATCATAGCAGGATTTCAAGCAACTGCTGAAGCTGATTTTCAATTCGGAAAAATTCAATTTGGTATCGATAGGAAAGGATGTATCTACCATATGCAATTTGTAGAACTAAACAATTTAGAGTTGAAAGAGTTCGTAAATGGAGGGCAGATTAAGCTATCTGCTGCTAGGAAAGGTAAAAAAGGTCCTGTTCAAAAGAAGAATGATGACGGGGCAGTTTTTACATATGTTGGAACAATTGAAACACAAGAAAGTGAAGATGGGGAAAATGCAATCCTTCTTACATTTCCTAATAATTCCAATGCGCCACATCTTTTAAAATTATTTCCACTATCTTAAAGAGAGGATCTACAGAGACTTCCATTTGTCGCAAAGGTAAAAAAATGGTTACATTTGGACAAGGGATGCTTCATGCAAAAAGAAAAACTTTTTAACGAATTGTTTGATTTGTCTTAGGCTAACACCCAGAATAATAGCAGCTTATGCCTGTTTTAGTCATTGTAAATCATTTACAATCATAAAAATACATCTTTTCATGGTTAGCGCATATAAAAATATTATTTCTATTGAATTGAATTATTAATACTAGCATAATTATTATTAATAATAATAAATTAACAAAAGAGTTAGTAGTGAAAGTTATTACAGATTTTTGTAGAGGGATTCCTAAATATGAACGATTAGACCAAAGGCCAAAATTTGTTAAAATTAGCAAAATGGATGATGGGTTCTTAAAAACAGTAAATCTTGTGGCTTATCGTTCATTGATGTTAATTACCTGTGGTTCATATGACAGGAAAAATAAAGTAAACACTTTAAAAAAAGAAGAAGTTGAAACAAAAGCTCCAATGGTAGGGTTGGGGACAGGTACACCAGTACAACTAGTTGAATCAGCACAAGAAAGAACAATTGTTGGACCTTCCAATAGACCACAAGCTGCTCAACCACCTTCAGGTCCAGTAGCCCAGTTGATCGAAACACCTCCATTACCGGCCACTGCTGAAGTTACCCCTGAAAACGATAGTGGGCAAGATCCTTCAACTTATACAGCTGAACAACTGTTCGAAAGGGTTATCACAGATAAATATAAAAAGATCATTCAAGAATTGCAAAGTATGCTTGAATATAGAAAAAAGCAACAAAGAACAGAAGAAAAACGGATCGAAACCCCCGAAGAAGAACTAGAGCCTGCAGAAGTGCTCGATCCTTTGAAAAGACTAGCGGCAGCTGAACAAGAGGTGAAAAAACGCCAAGCGGAGCTGAAAAGGGCCCAAGCAGAGGCTAAAGAGGAGGGGGAATTCATTGCACGATTAAAAAATGTTGACCGATTAGAAGAGGAGGTTAAAAATTTACACAATCACTATCATTTTTTGCAAAATTTGGTCGGCACTAACGTTACAAAAGATGATCTAGAGCAAAGATTAAGGGAAGAGGCATTCTTAGAAGAATACGGTATTTCTCGGGTTCATATAGGTAACGCTCCTGGAGGAAAGAAAAAAAAGGGTGGTAAATCGAAAAAAATAGAGAAAAGAGGTGTTAGTAGTGGAGAAGGTGGAGGAGGTGGAGGTGGAGGTGGTGCAGCAAAAACTTCCGCTCAAGAACAACAGCCTCAAAGGGAACCTGACTTCTATGGTTTTGTAAATAAAGTTTTCAATGGGCGGCAAGAACCAGATCAGCAAGTCACAATTCATCCACGAGTGAGACGATGGTATAAGAGCGGAATTACTCCTCAGCAGGTTCAATCTTGGAAGGGATATGAGGGAGCTACGATAGAACAAATAGAAAAACAAATGAAGAGGCACACGTTTCCAGGCCTTGCAAGAGTTCTTACAAACCGCATTATTATCAATCAATTTGTAAGTAGAGCTGACTCAGATAGTCCATTTATCATAGCAGGGTTTCAAGCAACTGCTGAATCTGATTTTCAATTCGGAAAAATTCAATTCGGAATCGATAAGGGATGTATCTACCATATGCAATTTGTAGAACTAGAGGATTTAGAGTTGAAAAAATTCGTAGATGGAGGGCAGATTAAGCGACCTGCTGCTAAGAAAGATAAAAAAGGTCCTGTTCAAAAGAAAGATGATGACCGGGCAGTTTTTACATATGTTGGGGCAATTGAAACACAAGCAAGTGAAAATGGGGAAAATGCATTCCTTCTTAGATTTCCTAATAATCCCAATGCTCCACATCTTTTAAAATTGTTCTCACTAACTAAATATAGATAATCTACAGAGACTGCCATTTGTTGCAAAGGTCAAAAAATGTTCAAATTTTGACAAGCCCTGCTTCATGCAAAATGATAAATAGCACTACAAGGGGGGCAACATATTTCACAATATAATACCATGGATAGGCAAGCGATCCTATATTTGTCCCGCAAGAAAACTCTTCTATCAGCATCTGCTTTTTCAAAGTCCATCCTACAAAGATGGTGGTAAGTAGCGCAGCAATCGGCGCGCACCAACTAAGGCTTATGTAATCCATCATGTCAAAGAAGTTTCTTCCATAGATTTCAGTCCAATTAGGAAACAAAAGTCCTGATCCAGAAAAGGCACTTGGTATCCCTACAATAAATGTCAAAAGGGTTAAATAATAACAGGCTGTCCGTCTCTCAATGCCGTATACTTCCATCACATTTGCTACTAAAATTTCTAGCAGTGAGATGGTAGAGGTAAGGGTTGCAAAAAACATCAGGAGGAAAAAAACCGTTGATAATAATATAGTTGCTGGAAGTTTTGCAAATAATACTGGTAGAGTTTTAAATACTAGGCCAGGTCCTGCTTCTGGAGGAAGGCCATAGGTAAAAACAATCGGAAAAATAATAAGAGCTGAAATGAGTGAAACAATCACAGTCATAAGGGCCACATAAAACCCATTTTTAGGGATGTTTTCCGATTTTTCCATGTAACTTCCATACGTCACAATAATCCCATACCCCACACTTAATGTGAAAAACGCCATCCCTAGTGCATTTAGGATCCCATTAGGGCCTAATTTTGCAAAATCAGGGACAAATACAAAGCACACGGCCTGCTTAAATCCTGGAAGGGTCATGGTAAATAGCAATAATCCAACTAAAAAAAGGAAAAGTAAAGGCATCAAAATTTTCGACCAATGCTCAATCCCTTTTTTTACTCCACTTGAGACAATGCTTAGATTAATTAATAAAAACAGCCCAAACCAAAATACATTAATCCAAGGAGAGGTAAATAGGAGGGTGAAAGAATTTTGAATTTGCTCAGGGGTCTTTCCAGCTGAAAAATTTCCCAAAGACATGAAAATATAACTTAAAACCCATCCAGCTACCACCCCATAAAAGGATAAAATAACTAAAGAGGTGAAAAAATTAAGCCATCCAATACCACGCCAATTAGCCGACCTGCCCCCTAGTTCAGAATAGGCAAGAATGGCACTTTTTTGAGTCTTTCGACCAATAATCAATTCCGCGATAAATACTGGAAATCCAATTAAAAAAGTAAAAAGCAAATATAAAAGAACAAATGCCCCGCCGCCATTGGTTCCTGCAACATAAGGAAAGCGCCAAAGTGCACCAAGACCTACTGCAGAACCTGCTGTGGCTAGAATAAATCCAATTTTAGATGACCAATGTTCATGTTTTGTTCGCATATCCAAACAGTATGAATAGCCAATTCATTTATTTCTAGTAAAAAAATTAGACAAGAAATACAAAAATCATGATTGTGAAGAAAAGGTTAAGAAAACAGGCTGTATGACAATTTTTGAAATTTTAGTGCCCGTAGTTTTACTTACAATGATAGGATTGCTTCTTACTTTGTGCATTTTAACCGTCAAGAGCTTTCTTAGCCCTGCTTTAGATTACTCCATCTTAATCAATGAAGAAAAGGAGGAGGTGGGTAAATCTTCTGCAACTTTATTGGAGAATCTTCTTCGTTTGGGGTACCAAGTAGCCTCACCATGCGGCGGTAAAGCAACATGTCATCAATGTAAAGTGAGGGTGATGGAAGGGGGGGGGGATCCTTGCGATGTTGAGAACATGATCTTTAAAGATGAGCAAATTAAGCAAGGGTGGCGACTTTCTTGCCAGTGTAAGGTGCGCTCTGCTCTAAAAATACAGTTGCCGCTTGCCTCTATGAACGCCTCCACTTTTAAAGCAAGGGTGATTTCTAATAGAAATGTCTCCACTTTTATTAAGGAATTATGTATCCAAATCCCAGAAGGAAAAAAAGTTGTTTACGTACCAGGGGATTATATGCAATTTCTCATTCCACCATTTAAGACTCAGACTAATGATTGGAAAGAGACAGTAGATCAAATATATCAGAGCAATTGGGAGCGGTATGATCTTTTCTCTCATCAAATCCAATGTTTAGAGGAGGGGGAAGTAAGGGCCTATTCAATGGCATCGTATCCTCTTGAAGCAAATGTACTAAAATTTACTGTGAGAATTGCAACGCCACCTATTAAAAATGGTAGGGTGGATCCAAACATTCCCTGGGGAACCGGCTCCTCCTATATTTTCTCTTTAAAGGAGGGCGCTGTAGTTGAATTGTCCGGTCCCTATGGGGAGTCTCATATGAAAGATAATAGCAAGGAGCTTGTGTTTCTCATCGGTGGTGCAGGGGCGTCATTTGCCCGCTCTCATATTCTTGATCTGTTCTATGATAAAAAAACAAAACGCAAAGTGACCCTTTGGTATGGAGCTCGAAGTCTTAAAGAAAATATCTACGAGGATGAATTTGAAAAAATAGCAGCAGAACATCAAAATTTCTCCTACAGGTTAGTATTATCTGAACCCGATCCGGCAGATGTTCAAGGGGGATGGCCGGTAAGTGATCCGTTAAAAACGGGATTTGCTTGCACCGCTTTTGAAAAAGGGCAACTTTGCACGATGCAAAATCCAGAAGATGCCCTTTACTATGTGTGCGGCCCGCCCATGCACAATAAAACAGCCTTAAAATTACTTGATGATTATGGGGTGGATGAAGCTTCCATAACCCTTGATGATTTTGGCAACTAATACAAAATTTAAGGAATTATAGAACTTAATTCGATGGGGTGATATAGTATTTGGCATGGAAATGAGTTTGCAAAGTTCTTTGAATAGATTCATACACGGCGATCTATCTGAAGAGGAAAAAGCTAAAGCCTTTAGAAGGATTGATGAACGCTTACATAAATTAGCATCCCAAGTTTCACTCTCGCTATTAGGATTAGGTTGGGAAATAGTAAGAAAAGTATTTTTCACTTTTTTCGATGGATCAACAGACAAGAAGGAATCTTTCGATAATTATCAGCCGTTGATAGGAATAAATCCTTTTGACTCAATGCTTAATATAGTAGCTGTGATTGGGCTGATACGGGATGATGAAACAAGTGAAGACTTGATGGAGCTTGTCGCGCAAATTGCTTTATTTGTTAGTGATAGAATTAGACTAAATACTGGCCCTCAATATTTAGTATATGATTCACTTGAGCAGATTACCCTTTCTTTAGAAAGAAGAATTGGTTTGGCCCCTTCCCCAATGGCTCTTTTGGCAAGGGAGAGGTTGGCATTATTAATACCGTCTATTATAATCGATTAAACCTGAATTGATAAATTTGACTCAAGCAAGACAAAGCAAAG
Source organism: Chlamydia trachomatis (assembly GCA_945872565.1). Taxonomy (GTDB): domain Bacteria; phylum Chlamydiota; class Chlamydiia; order Chlamydiales; family 2-12-FULL-49-11; genus JAJACQ01. The sequence continues at coordinate 17,863 of CAMBZN010000001.1, forward strand.
TGGAAGCTGCAGCATTCAACCGACAAAGCTCATGCCCAATCGGCATGGAAAAGAGGGCGGATCCATTTAGCAAAGACATAGCAAGTGAAATTTGTCAATTCAGGTTTAATCGACTATAACACTTGACCATATTCATAAAATAAGCAAGGTTAGCTTTAAAGAAGAATAAGAGCATGGCAAGTAATTCATTATGAAGATATTGATGGCGCAATTAAATCCAACTATTGGCGACTTAGTAGGCAATACGGATAAAATTCTTAAGGCTATAGAATTAGGAAAACAAAAGGGGGTTGATTGCATCCTTTTTCCTGAGATGACCATCTGCGGATATGCCCCTGACGATCTTGTCTTGCATGATAGTTTTATTCAAGAGATGGAAAATCAGCTTGATCGGGTGGTAAGAGCTTCTACTAAAATTGCAGTGGTTGTGGGTTTAGTGAGGCGAAATCCTGCATACGAGGAGAAAAACCTCTTAAATAGTGCTGCAATTATCGATGATGGGGTACTTGTTGGGTTTTATGACAAATGGCTTTTGCCTACCTATGATGTGTTTAACGAGCGTAGATATTTTGCCCGAGGGAAAAATGTACATGTGTGGAATATTGCCGGAAAGCGCGTAGGAATAGTCATTTGCGAGGATATGTGGCAAAATGCCGGTCAGGAAATTTCTGGCACCTCCTATCTATTGGATCCAGTTAAAGAGCTCATTCCCTACAAGCCAGATGTTCTATTTAATCTAACAGCATCCCCATTTCAGTCAGCAAAAGCCGATGTGCGTGTCCAAGTATGTAGAGCGGCGGTAAAAACTCTTAACTGCCCAGTAGTATATGTCTGCCAAGTGGGTGCAAATGGCACTGTAATCTGTGATGGATATAGCCTTTATATGGGTAAAGATGGAGCGATTCATAAAATAGCCAAAGGCTTTTTAGAGGATTTTGTAGAAATTGATACCGAAGCTAAAAGTCCAGCTGTCTTATTCGAGCATGGATTGATGGCAGATATGGAGGAAGCGCTTGTACTGGGGATAAAAGATTATTTTAGAAAATCTAAAAATATCCGAGCTGTTGTGGGAATTACCGGAAGGGTAGATTCAGCAATTGTTGCAACCCTTGCAGTAAAAGCTCTTGGAAAAGAAAATGTCTTAGGCATCCACCTTCCTTGTAAACTTACAAGTAAGGAACAAACTGCTTATGCTAAACAGCTTGCTAAAAATCTTGGTGTAGAACTGATCGAGATTCCCATCGAGGAAAAGCAAGAGCAATATGCAACCCTTCTATCACCCTATTTTACTGTAGCCGATGATTGCGTTACAGAAGAAAACCTAACAAGTAGAATACGATCTACTATCACAATGGCATTTGCAAACAATCAAAGAGCTCTTTTATTAAGTTCAGCAAATAAAACCGAACTTGCCCTTGGGTATGGATCGTTATATGGGAGTATGGCCGGAGCACTTTGTGTGATTGGTGATGTTTTAAAAACTGGATGCTATGACCTTGCTTGTTTTATCAATAGAAAGGAAGAGATTATACCCGATGCGATCATCAATTTACCACCCTCAAGAGAGCTTCGACATCACAGCAAAGACAGTGAGTTTTTCCCCTCTTTTGAAGTGGTTGATACTATTATCAAAGGATACGTTGAAGAGTATCAATCACCTGAAAAAATAGCTGCCAGTCAAAACTTGGATCTAGATCTTGTGCATCGGGTGATTAGAAGAATTTATAAAGGGGAGCATAAAAGAAGGCAGGCGGCTCCCTCTTTAAGAGTATCGAAAAAAAGCTTTGCGGTAGGACGTAAAAAACCTCTACATTACCAAGGCTCCTCACAGGAGCGGGTCTATTAAAGAATCACTTGTTTGATATGATTTGCACCGCTGCAAAGCATGAGGAGGCGGTCAAAACCAATTGCAATGCCGTAGGTGCTTTCAGGAAGAGAGAGCTTTTCTAAAAAAAGAAGGTCGGGAAGGTAGGGACGTTTATTGATCTTTAAGCGCTTTTGATTAGCTTGAGAAAAACGTGCGGAGGCGGTCTCTTTACAGGAAAGTTCTAAAAATCCATTTGCTAGTTCCACACCATTTACAAATACTTCATAACGTTTTGCTACTTCAATGCCGTTTTCAATGACTGTCTGCGCAAGACTTGCCTCACTGGGTGGAAAATTAGTAAGAATAGTATAATTATCAATGCCAAGTGCCGGTTCTACGTAATGGGAAAGAATATAATGGGCGATCTCTTCGTCGGTATAATTTTCTGGAAGTACTTGAGGAGTGTATTTTTGCATAGCCTCAGCATAGGTGAGCATTACAACAGATCGCTTGCCTAGGAACAAGCTTAAGTACTCTACAAGTTCAGAGAGAAAGATCTCTTCGGTGGTTTGTATGCGGTAGTATTCAAGCATTGTAAACTCAGAGCTATGAAAAGAGCCATTCTCCTCTTTTCTAAATACATGACCGAGAAAATAGATATTACCAGATCCTTCAGACAAAAGATCTTTCATACGCAGCTCAGGAGAAGAATGAAGGTATCCCTCATCTGCTACTTCAAAAAGATCAATATAGGTGTCTACACTTGCCCCTTTGTTGCAAATGGGAACATCAACCTCCAAAAACCCTCTATTTGAAAAGAAATTTCGTGTTTTTGCAAGAGCGTTTGAACGAAAGCTGATTTTACTGACACCTTGATACATACTCTCCAGTCCTTGTGTCTACGCGGATGATCTCACCTTCTGCGATGAAAATAGGCACAGGAATCTCCGCCCCTGTTTCAAGAACGGCAGGCTTTGTTACCCTTCCTGATGCAGTGTTTCCCTTTTCTCCCGGAATGGTCTCTTTGATTTTAAGTTCCATAAAATTTGGCGGCTCAAACCCAACAACCTCGCCTTTGTAGAAAATAATAGCGTATAGAGCCGATTCTTTAAGCCAAATTTTATCCGTTCCAATAAGATCAAAAGGGATGGTCACTTGCTCAAAGGTCTCATCATGCATGAAAGTTGCCCCCTCAGCATCAGTGAAGATAAGGCGCATGGTCGATTCTTCAACATCTGCAAGTTCAAGTTTTTCATAAGATTTAAAGGTCTTTTCTAGTTGCTGACCGGTACGTAAATTTTTTAATCTTGTTCTAGTAAACGCCTGGCCTTTGCCTGGTTTTACAATATCTGCTTGCGTAACATTATATGGGTTATTGTCAATCTCTAGCTTCATTCCCTTTTTCAACTGATTTGCGTCAACTGTTGCCATCTTCATTCTCCTTATTAGTGAGAGAAAGTATTACACAGTTAAGGATTAGATGCAACGGTATAAGGGATTATTTGACAGAATCTTTATCCGGTAAGTATTTTTTTAAAAGAGCATCGATAGCCTCTCGGGTTCTGCTTAAAGCAGCGACTTCTTGCTGTGTTTGCTCTAAAAGCTCCTTTTGTAGTGCAAGATTTACATTTACAATCTTTAGCTCTTCAAGAGAGGCTGCAAGTTTTTCTGGAGCTGATAAAAGGGTTTGCATCTCTTCAATTTGTCGCTCCAGCGCTCTATTATTTAGTTCGAATCGACTGTTTTGAAGGGCAGCTTGTTTAGCATGGGTTTGTAACTGCTCGCACTCAAGGGCTTGTTTTTCAAGAGTTTGATTTAATTGCAAAAGACTTGCTTTTAATGAACATTGATTGATGTGATGTTTCTGCTGGAGAGCTTTTAGTTTTTCTACAATTGTCTTTTGCTCTTGAGTGATTTCCTTATGATCTAAATTTGCAGCCTTGTGCTCTGCAACTGCCTCTTTTAAAGAACCATTCTCTTCTAATAGTTTGTTTACGGCCTCTTCAAAAGCTTGCGAGCACTCATTAACAATTTTTTGTTCGTCGGCCCGTTCTTTAAAGGAAAAGTATCGCACGCCAAAGCTTCCTAAGATCAGTGCTGCAATCACGCCCGAGATAATTTGAAAAGTAACAAGAATTGTTGCTATTAGAGGAATGGAAATAAAGGATAGGCAAATGCTTGCGATTATGAGAATTGCAATGGATACAATGAGTACAACAACCCCTATTTCATCGAGTTTTTTTGAAAAGTTTTCAAAGCCTGGGATCATTTTGAAAATTTTGCATTCAAACAGTTTTCTTGCATCTGGAAAGAAGTTTCTGAAAAAAGCAACAGAAGGGGGGTCTTCACCCATCCGAGGAGCTGTAAACGGTTTATGTTGTGCTGTTAATGCAGGCATACATTTATGTCCTTGTTGATTTTTTTAAAGGATAAATAAAAATTTTATTGATGTAAAGTGAAAGTCATAAGAGTGTTGAAGTCGCAGACCTTTTTCTTTACATTGGAATGCGATTGTGTTACTGTCTTTTGGATATTTTTTAGAGAAGAGATGAACACAGGCAAAAGAAGAGAACATTTTGGATCGCAAATTGGCTTTATGCTCGCTGCGATCGGCTCGGCAATAGGACTTGGCCTTTTGTGGAAATTTCCTTATGTAATAGGGCAAAATGGAGGGGGATTATTTTTAATCACCTATTTTCTCTGCATTTTTTTTGCTGGTGTCCCTTTGTTAATCGGAGAGGTCATTTTAGGACGATATTCTCAGTCAGCAGCAATCGGTGCCTTTTCAAAAGGAATTTCAGGGCATAGCAAACTTGTAATTGGTGGGTACTTAGGCGTTTTATCATCATTTTTGATCATGAGCTATTATTCTGTGATTGCAGGGTGGGGGTTAAGTTATATTTTGACCTCCCTTTCTGGTTTTTATTCAGGAAAAAGTCTCGAAGAAGTGGCCCGCATTTTTAATTCACTATCAAAAAGTGCAAGCATCACCGTCCTTTGGCATGGAGTATTTACTTTAATGACTATGGCAATTGTCCTTGGTGGAGTAAAAAAGGGCATCGAGTATTGGTCCAAAATTCTTGTAAAGATATTATTTGTATTGCTTGTTGCTTTGTTTTTGTTTAGCACAACACTTCCTGGATTTTCCAAAGCATTGGACTTTGTGTTTGTACCAAAGGCTGGATCATTTACTGTACTTAGTATTTTGGAGGCACTAGGGCTTGCTTTTATGACCTTGAGCGTGGGACAGGGGATTATGATTTCGTATGGAAGTTATGTAAAAGAGGGTAGTAACATTGTTAAGATGTCCCTGATTGTAGCTACATCTGTTGTGTTTGTCGCAATTTTAGCTTCTTTAACAATTTTTCCTGTGGTCTTTACATTCGGGATGGAGCCAGACTCTGGGCCAGGTCTTGTTTTTAAAACACTGCCTGTTTTATTTGCAAAACTTCCTGGATCGATGGTGCTCTCAACTGTGTTTTTCTCATTATTTGTCTTTACCGCCCTTACTTCAGCTGTTCCCTTAGTGGAGGTTGTTGCAACAAATATAATGGAAAAATGTCATTGGAGCAGAGCTAAATCAACTGTTGCTGTTTCTGCTGCAACGTTTACTTTTGGAATACCAAGTGCGCTTTCACTAACTGATCAAATGTTCCCTCAGTGGAGTCAAATTTTTGGACATAATTTTTTAGATACCATAAATCAAATAGCTTGCATTTGGTGCATACCCCTTGCAGGGTTATTTACTGCATTATTCATTGCATACCGGATAAAGAAAATGGTACTAAAAAGGGAATTTTGTGAGGGGGGAAATCCCCTATGGTCGTTTTACCTGTGGTATTTTGGGGTTTCAATCGTTGTCCCTGTGGTAATACTATTGATCATTTTTCAGACAAGTGGACTGATTAATTTTGCAGTCTATTTCTAAAGGAGTATTGTAATGGAAAAGAAGGAACATTTTAGTTCAAAATTGGGGTTTTTATTTGCAGCAATTGGATCTTCAGTTGGACTAGGAGTGTTATGGAAATTTCCATTTACAGTGGGAAGGAATGGAGGGGGACTTTTTATCCTTTCTTACATCCTATGTATTCTTTTAATAGGACTTCCTGTTTTTATTGGAGAAATTTTATTAGGGCGAAAGACGCAAAAAGGGGCTGTTGCTGCTTTTGAAAGCTTAGATTCCTCTAAGGGATGGAGAATTGGTGGGATGCTTGGAGTGATTGCATCCTTTTTAATCATGAGTTTTTATTCTGTTGTTGCCGGGTGGGGATTAAGTTACATTGTTATGACTTTATGTGATTTTAGTGCAACTTTAGATGCCCAGGGGGTTTCAAAGGTTTTTAATACGCTTGCTCAGTCGGGGGGAATTTCGCTCCTATGGCATGGGATTTTTACTGCAATTACCATGATGATTGTTTTTTCCGGAGTAAAGGAAGGGATTGAGTATTGGTCAAAGATCATGATGCGCTTATTGTTTGTCATTCTTTCTCTTTTAGTAATCTATAATATGTCGTTACCAGGCTTTCAAAAAGCCTTTACCTATGTAATTTACGGTGAGCCTGATTCTTTTAAGCCATCCTCAGTATTGGAGGCTTTAGGACTTGCCTTTTTTACTTTGAGTTTAGGGCAGGGGATCATGATATCTTACGGATCGTATATGAGAAAAAATGAAAACATCCCATTAATGTGTGGATTTGTGTCCATTGCAGTAATTATTGTAGCAACTCTTGCGGCCCTGTTGATTTTCCCCGTGATTTTTTCTTTTGGATTTGACCCATCTATGGGTACAGGGATGGTTTTTCAGGCAATGCCGTTTTTATTTGCTAAACTTTTGGGTGGAAAAATGATCGCAGTAGCATTTTTTAGTCTGTTTGTCTTTGCAGCAATCACCTCCTCCATTGCTTTTGTAGAAGTAGTTGCAGTCAATATCATGGAACATCACAAGATTGATAGGAAAAAAGCTGTGGTGATGGTTTGTGCGGCGACATTTGTGCTGGGGGTGCCATCGGCGTATTCAGCATCGGCGGGAATTTTTGCTAGTTGGAAGGAGGTTTATGGAATGCCATTTCTTGAAACAATCGATCAATTGGTCTCAGTGTGGATTATTCCACTTGCGGGTCTTATCACCTCTGTGTTCTTAGGCTGGATTGTTAAAAAAGAAACGCTTCTTGAGGAATTTAATCACGGATATAAGGGGGATAAACTATTCCATGTTTGGCATTTTTTTATCAAATATGTGGTCCCTTGTTTGATAGTGATCATTATCCTGCAAAAAAGTGAACTGATCAATATCAATGCTTTGGTTTTTAAAAGCTAAGGAGTTCTCAATTTGAAATTATTCCTCTTCTTCGTGATCCTCCTCCCCCTCTTCCTCATCTTCATCCTCTTCAGTAGACTCTATAGAAATAGTAAAAGAAGAGTTCGGTTCCATGCCAGCATGCTCCTTTAACTTGTTAAGCTTGCCAGTACATTTAATATACGCTTTTTCCCACCCCTCTAACACACCGGCTTTAAAAGCCGCTTGGATGCTGGTAAAAAATTCTTCTATTAATACTTTCTCTTCAAGGGATAAATCTTCCAATTTCAAAAGAAATAATTTTTCTACATCCTTTATAAGCTTGCTCTCAAGATCCTCCTTGGCAGGGGCAAGTCCGTAAAATGAAAGTAAGATCTCTTCTATAATTTTCATTGTCTCTTCAAGATGATTCACGCACTGAACTTGTAAAGAGAGTGCAGCTACCGCTTTAGATTCATTTTCTTCATCAAATGGTACCGCTATACTTGAGAAGTAGAATTGAATTCTCTTTACCTCTTCATTTGTGTAAGTCTTTTTCTCCAAGAATGTATCTAAGGCTGCAATAACCCGTGCAATATCATTTTTGTAATCTTCAAGGTAAGAAACATGCTCCAAAATTCGTAAAAAATAGGTCTGTTTCTTCGCTTCTTTTGCGCAAGCAGCGATCTTTTCAACTGTACTTGCTGATTGTTTCTTCTCCGTCAAAATTCTCTGATAGTAGGAAAGTTCCTCACATAACGAGCCTATTTTTGACGATAATTCTAATGTATAAATAAATAGTTGTTCCATAATTAAGTTTATTATAATATATGGAAGATATTATCTTTAGTCGACTGAAATAGAGCGGTTAGGAGGGGGGTAAAGATGCAAGCTTTTGGTGCCGTATTGGTGGTTTCTGCTTATTTTTTATTAAGCATTACAAGTTTCTTAATCTATTCGATCATTGCACAAGGGATGGCCCAGTGTATTGCAAGTGGTCTTCAGAATCTATTGATCGTAGGCATCCTTCTGGTAAGAGGTGGTTTTGTAAAAAAGATAGAACGGCCAAAAAGCCCAGGGAGGATCTTTTTTAGATCGTTAACGGGGGTGATGTATTCTTATTGTTATTATTCTGCGCTAAAATACGCTTCATTTGCTGAAGTGGGGGTGTTAACCAATAGTTTTCCTTTATTTATTGTTTTGATTGCATGGCTCGTTTTCAAAGAGCAGGTGTTTTCAGCACAATGGGTAGCCTTAGGGCTTGGAATAGTTGGCGTGTGGACCATTCTTTTTTCAAACGCTCTCTCATTTTGGAATGTAGGAGTTTTTTACGCAACCGCTGCAAGTGTATTTTTAGCAATTGCTATGATAATCATGCAAAAAGTTTCTCAATTCGAAGACGTGCATACCTATTTGCTTACTTTTTTCACTTTTAATTTTTTGCTTCTTTCTCCTTTGATAATGAATGTCTTTGTGATGCCAACCACTAGGGAGTTTTTGTTCTGCCTAGTTGGGGCGGCCCTCACCCTTGTAGCGCAATTTTTACTCTTTTCAGCCTATAAAATCTGCTCTGCGTCAGAGCTTGCCCCCTATCATTTTTCATTTGCTCTTTTTCACTTTTTATTAGCTAAAGGTCTGTTTGCTTTTGTACCAACAGTACAGTTTTATATCGGAGCCTCTTTAATATTTCTCGGAGGAGTGGTAAACCTTGTTTTATTTGAGCGTAAAGGGCTTGAAAGAAAACAACAAATAAAAGGGTTAGAAGCAGAAGTGACGGAAACAACCCTATAATCAACATTTCTTTATAGAACCGGGTAAATTAGAAGTAGTAGATTTATTTGAAAATCAAATTTAAATCAGTTGATTAATTTAATTTTTAATTCTTTAAGCAGTGTATCTGGGTCTTTTTGAGAATTAAATAAAATGGTTTTGCTTGTTTTTTTCCCAAGGTGAAGGGTGGTTATTTCTATTGTAACTTGTTTGAAGTGAAGTTTTGTTATCAAAAGGCTTTGACAAAGTATTTTAACTTTAGCAAGAACAAATAAGAATCGCACTTCAAGAGGGGGTTTTCCATATCTGTCTTTTATCTCTTTTGATAAAAGATCGATTTCTTCTTCGCAAAGACATCCGCCTAATCGGTTGTACATCTCAAGACGGAGGGAAACCTCCGGAAGATAATATGCTGGAATTGAGGCATTGAAAGAGTGAATGATTTCTGTTTCCAAAAAGGAGATCACCTTTCCCTCTTTGAGGGCTTCGATGGCTTGTTTGAGCATCTTGCAGTAGAGGTGAAACCCTATTGTTTCCATCTGTCCAGATTGTTTTGTACCAAGAATGTCGCCACAACCACGAATTTCTAAGTCCACCATGGCAAGTTTATAGGCGCCTCCAAGTGAGGATGACTCTGTTAATGCTCTTAGGCGACGAGTGGATTCTTGGGGCAACACTCTGTTTTTTGGAATAAGTAAGTAGGCGTAGGCAGAACGATTCCAGCGGCCAACACGTCCCCGTAGTTGATATAGGTCGGAAATTCCGAACATATGGGCATTTTCTATAATAATAGTATTGGCAGTTGGTATGTCTATGCCACTTTCTACAATGGTTGTGGCCATAAGAATATCTATTTCACCTGATTTAAAACTGTGAAAGACTCGATCGATTGCTTCTGCAGGCATTTGACCATGACATATGGCAATTGTTGCCTCTGGCAGAAGGTTTTGCACCTGCGTTGCTTTTTCTGCGATAGTTTCTACTCGATTATGAATGTAAAAGGATTGTCCATCACGAAGAAATTCTCTTTTAAGGGCATGGGCTACTACATTGTTATCCATCTCAGCAAGGATGGTTTGAATGGGTAATCGATCCATCGGGGGGGTTGCTATGATGGAGAGGTCTTTGACCTTTACTAGCGACATGTAAAGCGTTCTTGGGATGGGGGTTGCACTAAGAGTTAGGCAATCTACCGATGCTTTGCGAGCTTTAAGAGCCTCTTTTGCTTTAACTCCAAATCTCTGCTCTTCATCAATAATTAACAGGCCAAGATCTTTGAAAATAACATCTTCATTAATGATTCTGTGGGTGCCAATAATAATATCAATCTTACCTGTTAAAAGATCTGTACGTGTAGCTTTTAATTCACCTGGTTTTTGAAATCTTGACATTAGACCAACAGTGACTCCAAAAGGTTTCATTCTCTCTAAAAAATTTTCATAATGTTGGGTTGCAAGAATTGTTGTAGGAACAAGGAGCGCTACTTGTTTTCCTCCATCTACGATTGCTTTAAAGGCAGCGCGCATCGCAACTTCTGTTTTTCCAAAACCCACATCGCCAAGGATCAGTCTATCCATTGCATCAGAGGATTCCATATCGCTAAAGATGGCTTCTATGGCAGATTTTTGATCGCAAGTATCCTCATAAGGGAAGTACGAGATGAATTCTTCAGTGAGTTTGCTAGTTGGGGCAAAAGCAAATCCCCCTTGCTTATGGCGAATAGCTTGAGTGGTTAGAAGCTCTTTTGCGTAGGTTGTTATAGCAGCTTGTGTTTTTGCTTTAACTATCGCCCATTTATTTGTTCCAAGGGTTGTTAGGGATGATTCACCGCTGTTTGGGCCAATATAGCGAGTGATAAGATGACTTTGGGAAAGGGGGACAAATAGCTTGCTTTTACCTGCATAAGAAATCTCGATAAACTCTTCGACTTCTCCAAGATGGTTGGTTTTTTTCTCGATCCCTTCATATTTGCCGATACCGCTGTGCAAATGAACGATAAGATCGCCCCGTTCTAGTTCATGAAATTCTGATAGGGGTGTTGCAAAGCCTCTTCGATAGGGAGTTCTTCTTACTTTCTTCTTATTTGTTAAAATAGTATAGGGGTAGATGATCTCTTTTGACCCTTCGTGAACAAGTCCTGAAGAGAGATATCCTGTTTGAATCTCAACTCCCTGTTTCTTCTCCTTTCCAAAGAGCGACTCATAGAGCATTGCTTGTTCTTTGTCTTTTTCTGCAAGAAGGGTGAAGTGAAAGCCACTTTGTAAAAGGGTGATCGCTTTGTCAAAATCATAGTGTTCAATCTCAGCAAAGGGAAGGGGAAAATACCCCATTGTATGTTTGATTCCAAACATTTCAAATTCTACCTTCGAAACTGTCTCTTTTGTAATTTTTACATCTGGGCCAATTTCCATCACATTCTCTCTAGTAAAGAAGATATGGGGGCAAGGGTCAGCTAAAGTGAGGCAAAGATTTTGAAGTAATCCTAACATGGAGGCTTTGTCCTCTAAATCTGTGATTTCATCAAAAACAAGGAGAGGATTATTAAAAATGGACAGAAGGGGACGCTTTTGATCATCGTTTTGTAAAAGGGTGAATTCATCAGAAATTCCAATTGAAATGGTATGTAATTTTCCTGTAGATATTTGAGAGTTTGCATCAAAAGAACGAATAGACTCTACTGTGTCGCCAAAAAATTCGATTCGGAAGGGTTCTTTTTCACTTGATGGGAAAAGATCAACAATTGAACCTCTGATGGCAAAGGCTCCTTTATCATTTACAATGGGTACTTGTTGCATGCCAAGGGCTACTAGTGTTTCTTTTAGTAAGTCAAAGGAAAAATCTTTGCCCACTGTAAAGGTCATTTCTGACCCTTGAGACATAAGCTCTGAAAGAATTGGCTGATAAAAAGAGGAGAGGGGGGTGAAAAGGATCCGTTTTTCCATCTCCACACATTTTTTCAAAACGTTAAGACGTTCTCCCATTACATCTTTGGAGGGCATTTGACCATACAGGCTTGAGTTTTCCCAGGCAGGGAGCTCGAAAAGATTTTTTTGAAAAAAAGATAAATCCTCAAAAAGGGATGAGGATGATTCCCCCGAGGTGATGATGACAATATCTCCATCGTAATGATCATAGAGAAAGGAAAGCACAATAGATTTTGGTAAATCCCAAGTTTTATCTATAAGAATTCCTTTTTTTAAGTGTTCAAGGATGGTTGCAAAGATTGGAAGTGATAAAAGCTTTTTCATAGCTAAAAAGTATACATGATATCATCTTTTTCATCAAAATATGAATGAGAAAGCAAAAAGGTATTAAAGGTACGGATGCATTTTTTCTGAAAACTTTTTGATCTCTTGAGTGAATAAACGTTTTAATAGGGGGGGGTTTATTCCCTGACGGGAGCTTAATTGGGCAATTTCATGCTCTTCTAATAATGCATAATAATATTTAGAGGTAAAGTTCAAAAAAGTCTCCACTTTACTTTGAGTGATCCATTCTTTTGAGTCTATTGGATTAGAGCTGCCATCTGAACTTTGCGCTGGTGAGGGCTCTGTTTGAAGGGAACTAGCAAAAGTTTCGCAGTGAACCTTTAATGTATCTTCTATAGATGGGGAGAGAGGTGCCCTTAGAGCAATTCTTTGGGTGTGCAGGATTGATATATCTAAAGGAGTCATATTTAATAAGATTAAATAGCACAAAGAAATTCTTTTGAAAAATGTATATGCTATGGTAGCTGGGCGATTTCCCTCTATGGTAGGAGTGCGATACTCTGGACTAAAAGGGGTATTTGGAAACAACGGTTTTAATGCTTGGGTCATTTTTATTCCTCCTTTATTCTTTAATTAATTTATTTACGCTGGCATTTGTCGATAGGTCATCAAAGTACCCGTCTCTTGTGCAGGGCCCGAAGTAAAGCCTAATTTTTTATAAAATTCTTCTGATGGTCCAGCAGCAGTTAAAGTAAGAGCTCTTCCAGTAACGTCAGAAGCCCTTTTCAAATAATTCATGATCGCAGTAGCGCTCCCTCTTGCTTGAGATGTGTTAATAGAATTTTTTAAATTATTAGGGTGTGTAAGTATGTAGCTTAAGTGATTCTGGGAATAATCATATAGCGCAATTGATTGGACATTGATACTGCTATCACAAGCAACAAAAACTGTATCCCAGTTCTCACCAGGCAAAGACGTGTTTTTTATTTTAGCCTCTAACGAAAAAATCATAAAATCACAAATAGACATATGGCCTAAAAATAACTTACCTGCGTCAGTGTCAGAGCAAGATGGCCAATTTGGTCCAAATATCTGTTCAAGTTTTTTCTCAGAGCTCCTTTTCCATTCTTCTATCATTTTTTTTATAGCAGGCCATTTATCGTCTTGGATTGTTCCAACTGTATAAACATGCTGAACAGGAGCGCCCGTGTTTTGAGCTTTTAAAATGGAGTAAATAATGTACATAACGATCGTGATCAAATTTAATCCAATAAATAAGATGATTTTCCAAGTTACGTCACAGAAAGACATCGGACCACCCTCTTTTCCTTCTTTAATATTAAAAAAATAATTAAGATTGGCTAATGATTGTTTGTTTACACTATTCATAAAAAGCTCCGTTCTTTTAATAATTATAACATTATAAGAAATAGACGCCCATTGAATTTTTTTTAAATAATTTATTACTAGTGGATTAGTGCTTCATTTTTGATATAGTTAATATAATCAGGTTTAATCGACTATATAGTTTTTTGGGGGCCGTCTCATGCTACTGTCCCTTTGACAACAAAATTAAATTCGCACCCTGGCGCCAAAATAGTGGTCGCTGATTTTGCTTTTTGTATGCCAATCTGGCAAAAATCACCGCCCTTGCGCAAAAGATAATCAATGCAATCCTTTAAATTGCTGAAGGCAACAGATGTGATACTTTATAGATCATCGGAATTGCCATTCCTTCTTCTATAGGGATAGTGAGGTCTCTTTCAAATCCTAAGTGCTCATAAAATGGTATTGCGGTTCCCGTAGAGGACAAAGTAAGATCTCTATCAATATAATTTGAAAATTCTTGTAAAAGAGTCATAATCTTTTTAGCTGTGCCTCTTACTTGGTTTTGATTAGTAGGATCTTGTAAATTATTAGGGTCTGTGACCAGCAAGCTTAAGTGATTAGTGGTAGAATCATATAGCGCGATCGATTGGGGTTTGTTACTTGTATCAAAAACTACAAAAACTCTATCCCATTTTTCCGTATCTTCATGAGGTTTTTTGCCCTTTATTCTACCAGCTAACATTTGCTCTATACCCTCACAGATCAATATATGATCTCCAAATAACTTAGGTCTTGGGGTTTGTAAGTAAGCAGGCCATTGAGCTTTAGGGAGCTTTAATTCATCAAAGAATATTGAACGAATCTTAACTAAAGAAATTTTTTTCCATTCCTGCACCGTTTTTAGTAATGTGGCCCACTTTTCTCTAGGAAGTATTTCAGGTTCTTTCAAATGAACAACATTACGTGCAGCTAAATTAGCTTTCTCTCTTGTCTCTGGATCTTTGGGTAACGCAGTTGCATTTATCGAAAAACCACTGTTTCCTTCTGCAGTATTTAATAACAATTCAAAATTTGTTTGAGGCTTGAGTGCTACATTAATCATAAAAAGCTCCGTTTTTTTTAATAATTATAACATTATTGCAAATAAATTGCAAAAAAATGATCAAATTATTCATTTTCAGTGAATTAAGTCTTTTTATTTTTGATCAAAACCGTTCTAGAGAAAGAGATTGTAAGGCATCGATTCTTTACTATAATGTTTTTAGAATTAAATCTAAGGCCTCTAACACCCCGTTTGATGCGACCGTCCCTTTGGCTACAAGATCTGATCCACCCCCTGACCCTTGCACCTGCTCAAGAATTTTATCGAGCAATCCCTTTGCTCCTAAAATAGCGGTTGCTGATTTGGTTTTTTGAATGTGGATCTGACAAGAATTGTCACCTTTGTTTGCAAGAATCACAAGTCCGTCAGTTAATTTACTAAGTAGCTCTGTAGCAAATGTTGTAAATTCATTTTTATCCATGGACACTTGTTTAGTGATCACAAAACATCCTTTAATGAGTTGTTTCTCTGCAAGAAGGGTCATAATCATTGACTGCATCTGCTCTTTACGGATTTTTTTGTAGCAAGCTTTCAGCTCTTTATGCTCGGCAACTAGTTTGTGAACCTCCCCAGAAACTGTTTGCTCTAAAGCCCCCACTGCCGTGCATAGATCTTTAAGCAGATCCTCCTTTTTGTACATCAATGCAATTGCTTCTTTGGCTGTAACTGCCTCAATTCTTCTAATTCCACTTGAGATGCTTACCTCTTTGGTAATTCGAAATAGCCCTATTTCACTTGTGTTTTTGATGTGAGTGCCTCCACAAAGTTCTTTTGAAAAATCTCCAACCGACACAACTCGTACCTTATCGGAATACTTTTCTCCAAACAGCTGTTTTATTTCGGTCTGATTTTTCACATCTTCATAGCTCATCTCTACAATCTCTACATCATGGGCTTCTAAAATGGAGTTGTTGATCATTGTCTCAAGCTCTCTGATTTCATGATCCTCTACTTTCTTATGATGGGTAAAATCAAGGCGAAGAGATGTCTGTGAAACATAAGAGCCAGCCTGTTTGATGTGCCCGCCTAAAACTTTTTCAAGGGCATAGTGGAGCATATGGGTGGCAGTGTGGTTTTTTTCCGTATGGCTACGAACAAATTTTTCCACTTCAGCGTTAAGGGGCTCACCAACATTTAATGTCCCTGACTGTAGTACACCCTCATGTAAAATCACCCCTGTATATGGAGATGTGCAACTATGGACCTCAAAGCAAGCTTTGTGGTGCTTTAAAACTCCGACATCTCCCTTTTGTCCCCCCATCTCTGCATAAAATGGGGTTCTATTCAAGAAAATTAACCCTTTTTGCCCCTCATCAAGGGTGTTTACAAACACACCGTTATGCATAATACCAGTAATGGTACCTGTAGCATGCATACAGTCACGTAAAAAAATTGATACCCCATGTTTTTTCACAAACTCTGGAAAAACATTAAGATGAACCTCCTGATGATGGGTTGTATGCGCTCGTTTAGACATTTGCTTTGCGCTACTTTCAAGTAAAGCAAAAGCTTCTAGGTGAACTTCTAAATGATGATCTTTTGCAAGTAGGCAGATTTCTTCCAGAGGAAATCCAAAAGTGTCCTTTAGAGTAAAAGCATCCTTGCCTGAAATCTCTTTTTGCTCCGACTGTAATGCCTTTTCGATGATGGTATGTAAAATATTTCCTCCACGGGCAAGAGTTTTATGAAAACCCTCCTCCTCGATGGTCAAAAGCTCTGTAATACGGTGCTCTCCTTTTACAAGCTCTGCGTAGTCATCCCCCATCTCCTCTAGAAGAACGGGAAATATCTCGGCCAAAAATGGCTTATGCAATCCAATTTGCTTGCCATACCTTACAGCTCTGCGTAAAATTTTTCTCAAAACGTAACCGCGTTCAACATTCGACGGCACCGCACCATCAGCTAGGGCAAAGCTCAATGACCTTAAATGGTCTGCAATCACATGAAAAGCCGCCTTGTTATCTTTATAAGGCACTGTTGCTATCGAACTGATCCGATCAATGATTGAAACAAAAACATTTGTTTCAAAGACACTGTTTTTACCAGCAAGAAGCGCCGCCATTCTTTCTAGTCCAAGACCTGTATCGATACATGGGTTAGGAAGTGTTGTTATCACTCCATCTTTTGCTGTGTTATATTGCATAAATACAAGATTCCAAAATTCAGTGAATCGATGAGCATCAGGATCCTCTGCCGGACTTTTGGCCGAGCCAAATTGTTTACCTCGATCAAAATATAGCTCTGTACATGGACCATTTGGACCACTATCACCCATAGACCAGTAATTATCCGCCTTTCCCATAAAGCAAATTTGAGATTCAGGAAGGTAGCTTTTCCATAATTCAAAAGTCTCAAGATCTTTTTCATAGACACTTACAAACAGCTGCTTTTTGTCCACGTTAAGCACATTGCACGTAATATCAAAAGCCATCTCTATGGCCTCTTTCTTAAAATAAGCCCCAAAAGAGAAGTTTCCTAACATTTCAAAAAAAGTAAGATGTCTTGATGTATGTCCTACATTATCAAGGTCATTATGTTTTCCCCCCACTCGAATGCATTTTTGGGCAGTTGTGATTTTTGGGTAGGGAGACTTTTGCGTTCCAAGAAAATAGTCTTTAAATTGATTCATTCCTGCATTCACAAATAGTAATGTAGGGTCATTAAAGGGAATTGTGGGGGAGGAGGGTTGAATGATGTGCCCTTTGCTAGCAAAGGATTCAAGAAACATTTTTTTAATAACTTGTGTTTTCATTAGGATTTTTTCCACGTTTTAAATACAATATACAATACAGTAAAAAAAATACAAACGCAAGAACAGATGGAAAAAAATATGCTTGATTCACCCCAGAAAAAAATCTTAAAAGAGGTAGCAAATACAATCAGAGGACTTTCAATGGATGCGGTTCAAAAGGCAAATTCAGGACATCCAGGACTACCTTTAGGATGTGCAGAAATCGGCGCCGTCCTTTGGGGGGCATTTTTAAACTACGATCCATCCAATCCAGAGGCTAATTTCAAAGACCATTTTGTCCTATCAGCAGGGCACGGATCGATGTTTTTATACTCAGTGCTTCATTTATCCGGTTACAATCTATCACTTGATGACCTAAAAAATTTTCGTCAAAAAAATTCAAAAACACCAGGGCATCCTGAGATGCTCGATACTGAAGGGGTAGAGGTCACAACAGGTCCGCTCGGACAGGGTGTTGCAAACGCTGTAGGCATCGCACTAGGATTAAAAATCCTTGCTGACAAATATAATAAAGACGGGTTTCCCCTCTTTGAGAATAAAGTAGTAGCTCTTGCAGGAGATGGCTGCTTAATGGAGGGAGTCTCTCATGAAGCATCGTCATTTGCAGGACACTTGTCTTTGAATAACCTTATTTTGCTCTATGATAGAAATAATATTACTTTAGATGGGGCTTTTAGTGATTCTTGTAGTGATGATGATATTATGAGGTATAAATCTTACGGGTTTGATGTGGTGGAAATCGAAGATGGTAATAACATTGAGGAAGTGTACGAAGTGCTAATGAGCATCAGAATGACTCAAGAAAAACCAATCCTTGTGGTTTGCAATACTGTGATTGGTTTTGGATCGCCAAATAAGGCTGGAACACACCATGTACATGGAGCGCCTCTTGGAGAGGCAGAGGTCCTTCTAACCAAAAGGGCATTGGGTATGTCTGAAGAAAAATTCTTTGTTCCCCCTGCAGTAAAAGATTTTTTCAAAGAGAGAAAAGAACATCAAAAAAAGGTCAAGATGCATTATGAAGAGATGTTTAGTGCCTATGAAAAAATTTATCCTGAACTTGCCAAAGAGATCAAGGATCGATCCAAACATCTAATCCCTTCACAACTAAAACAGGTGCTTGAAAATATCAAGTTTGAGGATAAGCTTGCGGGAAGAAAAGCATCAGCTGCAGTGATTCAAGAAATTGCAAAATATGTGCCGGCGTTAATAGGGGGTTCAGCTGACCTATCTGGATCGGATTGTACAAAACTTGAAGAGTATGCAACAATTAGTCGCGGCAATTTTTTTGGAAGAAACATCAAATACGGCGTACGTGAATTTGCCATGGCAGCAATTGCAAACGGACTATCAACTCTCCACTTCAGACCTTTTACAGGAACTTTTTTGTGCTTTTCTGATTATATGAGAAATGCCATTCGCCTAGCAGCTCTTTCAAAACATCCAACGCTATTTGTTTTTACTCATGACTCCATTTTTTTAGGAGAGGATGGTCCAACGCACCAACCAGTTGAGCACGTAGCGTCGTTAAGGGCAATGCCTGGATTACATGTTTTTAGACCGGGGGATGCTCATGAAGCAGCAGGAAGCTGGTGGATTGCAATGCAGCGAATCCATGGACCGTCTGTGCTTATTTTTACAAGACAGGCCCTACCCACTCTTATAGAAACAAAAGGGGATTTTGATCAAACAGTAGGAAAAGGGGCATATATTCTTGTAGCAGAGGATAAGAGTCGTCCTATTGACATCACAATCATAGGAACAGGTTCTGAGCTATTTCTTGCAAAAGAAATTTCCGATCGACTTCGCTCTGAGAAGTTTTCCAAAAATGTACGCACTGTTTCTATGCCTTGTATGGAACTATTTGAAGAACAGGAGAAATCTTACAAAGAAAAGGTTCTTGGTAAACATTGCGGAATGTGTGTAAGTGTTGAGGCGGGAACATCTTTTGGATGGGAGAGGTATACAGGCAGAGATGGAGTGAACATCAGCATCGATACATTTGGCAAATCAGAACCTATGGAAGATCTCTTACAAGACTTTGGGTTCACTGTCGATCAGGCAATAGAGCAAATATTAACTACTGCAAATGCACATGCGTAAGATTTTAGCAGCTCTTTGGTCCGGAAGTCTTTTGTTTGGGGAAGTACTGGTGTATGTCGATCCACAGCAGTATTTCAACAATACAGATAATTATGCTAATCGGATTGTCTACTTCTTCATAGAAAAAAGAGCAGATGGATCAGTGAGCTTGCAAATTCAGCCGCCTCCTTTTTATGCCAGCGACTATTCTTTTCTCTCAAAAGGAATTGCGTACATTGATTCGAAAAAAGTTCTACAAAATTATACCGCAGATCAGGTTGCAAGTTTAAAAGAGGTAGATATTACCTTTACAGTAGAGGCAATTCCTAACACAAAATCCCCCAACGGATATGTCCTATTTGGTCAGATGTTTCAGTGGATTATCAATTTAGATCCTACAACCACCTCTTATTACAGCCTGCAGTCAACAAATCTTTCTATGGGTAATAGCTTAGAGGTCTTAAAAATAGCCCAGTACAACCCCTCAGATAAACTTTTGATGATGTATTCAAAAATTCAAGATTTATATTTTTGGTCTTCTGGGGCAGAAGGGATCTTTCTTTCCAACAGCCTAACAGAAAATACCCTAGTTCAAGAGCGCCGTGGTAAGACTCCAACAAATACAGACATCACAATCAGTGTAGATTTATCGAAAATACCAGCAATTGCAACGGGGGTTTATTCGATGTACTTCCAATTTCAAATGGTTGCTATAGAACCTACTACAACATTTTTACAAGTGCTTAATGATCTATCCAACGTTCAAGTGATTCAGATTAACTATTTGACCAATAGTATTCTTTCGATCAATGCCTATCTGGATAGTCAAAACGAATTATATGTTCCAAGTCCCATCGAACAGGATATTTTACGGCATAATAAGGAATTTCTATTTGATCAGTATAACGTTATATTAGCAGCTATGAAGGAGCAGTGGGATGAGTTTGCACAGCTGCCGAGATTGAGCACACAAACCTTGAGCCTGATCATACAGATGCAGGCATTTATTTTCGCCGCGCAAAATAGCACGGCAAAGTTTCAGCTCTATTTATGATTGTAGGCAAAGAGTAAAAGTCTCTTCAAAAGCGTCTTGTAGGGCTTGTTTGGTGATGTGTTCGATGGGCTCTAGTTCAAAAATATGAGGGCAGTTGCAATATTCTTCGATGCTGCTTCTTGTAACTGGATCTTTAGGGCCATTTAATACGATTCCAAAAAGGGGGACGTTTTTTTCTTTAAGCTTATCGATGGATAAAATCGCTTGATTAACAGCTCCTTTTCTATTTTGTAGGACAAGCAATGTGGGAATATTTAAATCTGAAATATAATCCACTTGAAAGTAATCGGCAAAAATCGGAACCATCACCCCGCCGGTACTTTCCAGAATGAGATGGCCGTGGATGTTGGGAAGTTCTGCAGCAAGAAGCCTTGAAATGTTTACATCTGTATGTTGTGTATTTGGATCGTGAGAGTCAGCAAAGCGATAAATTTCTGGAAGAAAATGATCTTTATGCAACTTTGTTATATCATGAACCCATTCTGAATCTGTGCAGGGCATCACACCACATTGAATAGGTTTAATGTAAGAGGCATTAAGGCCAAGGGTTAAAATGGCTGATACAAGCGTTTTTCCCACGCCAGAATCGGTACCAATAATAAATAGCTTCGCTGGAAAATCTGTCATAAACGGGCCCCTTATATAAATGTTGAAACATATTTTATCACGGAGTTAATTTTATAAAAAGGAAGAAATTACTTTAAAATAATTTTAGTGCCTACAAGCGAGAACTTTAACCAAAACTTAAGGTTTTGGAAGTGTGATCCACTGATAGCTCAAAACTCTTTAGGAGGGCAAAGATTAGATGATTGAGGTCAAATGCAAGATTGTATAAATAGCCGCTATTGCTTAGATACTTTCACAGATTGTTTGCTTATGAGAAAGGGTGCTTAATTCGTTTAGGAAGTGAATGGATGTCTCTTCAAGCAGGTGATTGACATGGAGTGTTAAAGAAAGATCGTTGCTCTTAAAAGCGGAAGAGGGGAGTAAAAAGCCATTATCGGTTAGAAATTTAGTGGATAGAGTTTTTTGAGCAAGAGAATGGGGTGTGATGGTTATCAATGGGTAGGGGATGGACATTTCTGGGTGCAAGTGGCATTGAAGTTTTTTGACATAGGATCGAATTTGATCTCTTCTATCTTGCATTGAAGAAAGAAGATCAAGGGAGGCTTTTAGCATACCAAGATAAGGGGCAGAAGGGAAGATTTTACTATTTTCAAAACTAAATTCTACAATTCTATCTAAAAGGTTGAAAGGCCCGGAAAGGATTGTGAGCATTTTCCCAAAGGTTTTAGGAATGTGGGTGATGAGCAGATCGATAGTTAGGGATTCACTTTTTGGTGCAAAGCCATCTAACCCTTCAAGACCAAATAGGTGAGAATCTTCTATGATGAAAAAAAATGGATGGATGTTTTTTATTTCTGCAAACAAAGCAAAATCCACCCTTCCGTAGCTTGCTGAAAGTTTTGGCATGTAGACAATAGGGCAATGATCAAGTTTTTTTACTTCAAGTAACGTTTGCAAAGAGCGGGGATTTTCGTGAGAAAAATAGGTGATATTTTCTGCTGAAAAAATTGATTGCATAGAATCTGGGAGAAAATAGATTTGCGAAGATAGGAAGGATTTTCTGATTAATTCTAGTGGGGCATCAATTGATGGTAAAATAACACTTTTTTCAAATCCCATTTTTTTACTAAACAATTCTTCCACTTGCAGTTTTTTTTGTAGAAATTCAGGTGCTTTGCAAGAGAGGGGGGAATTGGAGCAAAAATAACGTGCATAGTCAAGACCTTCTTTTTGTACAGCAGGGTGAGAGCTTAATAGTAAAGGATCTTCTATGGCAAAATTAACAGACGGGTTAAAGGGGTGATTAAATAATGTTCTTGTAAGTGCCCTTGGATCATCATTGCTTGCTTTAAGCTTTGTGTTCATAAAAAAACCTTATTTGTAAACAAACGGAAATTTTGTAGCGAGTAATTTATCCCCACTTGCATAGCCTTGCTTTAATAAATAGACATTGTCAGGATCTTCTTCTTTTTTTATATAACGTGCCCGGGCCTCACCATAAATAGCGACAATCCCTTCGCATTCGAACTTAGGAGTAAATTCCTTGTTAAAAAAGAGGACACTTTTATCGTCAAAAGCCAAAAACATCCCAAGATATACTGTATCAATAGAAATTTTTTCTAAATCGCAGATGTCTCCAGCTTTCACTTTTTTTGACATGACTAAGCGAATAGGTCTTTTTAGTAAAATTTCAAATAGAAGTTTGCCCAAATCATGATTGACAAGAATTTTTTTTGAAAGGGGGCATTTTTGAAAAGAGTCACGATCACCTTGAGCGTGTTTTAATATAGAAACCTGGTTTTCAGTTATAAAATCAATAAACTGAACCTTTCCTGTTTTGGTAAATTCACTTACTTGACTTGCAGAAATTTCATAACCCATAGATGGAACCTTGTATAAAGATAAATAGTATAACAAACTCTCAAATTTATAACTAATGGAATCAGCAACCTCCCCCTTGCCCCTGCCCCTGCCCCTGCCTTTGCCCCTGCCCCTGCCCCTGCCCCTGCCTTTGCCCGTGCCTTTGCATTTTCCCTTGCCCTGTCTTCTCTGTTCTGTTCTCTAACGGTTTTTTTGAGCCATTATAATTAGCATGGATACTATGCGAATTAGCAACTCCCGTCCGATTGGATAATGGCTTTCTTCAATGAGATTTAAGCGATGGGACACATCCAAGATTCCTGCACATTCGGTTGCTGATCTTTTTGCCATTCGATAGAATCGGATTTTTTCATCTAAAAATACAATTTATTTTTAAAAAAGAGTGTATTAAAAAATACAATTGTAAAAAACACATTTTTCAGGCAAGGGCAAGGGCAAGGGCAGGGGCAGGGGCAGGGGCAGGGGCAGGGGCAGGGAAAAGGGAATTATAATTCTTTAACAATCCTTTCCAATGTCTCTTCATTTATAAACCCAGAAAGACGTAAAAATCCATCCATTCCAAATCCAACCCCTGGTACCGTAACCATCCGATGACGTTGCAACAGGTTCAAAAAATGTTCTTTTGAACTTCCAGGACATTTCCACAACAAATAAGGAGCATGATCCCCCCCTTGTATCTCAAATCCCTTACTAACAAGGCAATCTTTCAATTTTCTTGTCATTAACATATATCCCTTCGATAAACAACCCATTTCCAATAACCCCTCTTCCGATACTGCAGCAAGCCCTGCTTGTTGCACTACGTAAGAAACACCATTAGTACTTGCAATCATCAGCCTTTTCATAAGAGAAAGAAATACACCACCCCTGATCTCCCTCGGCACCGCAAAATACCCAAGTCTTAACCCAGAAAAACCAAGCGATTTTGAAAAACTACGCATTTCTATCGCAACCCTCTTGGCCCCTTCAATTTCATAAATAGACCGCGGAAAATCCCTATCACCTATAAAAGACTCATACGCCCCATCAAATAACAAAATCGTATCAGATTCAATCGCCCAATCTACCCATTTCTGCAATTGCACTCTTGAAAATGCAAGCCCAGTTGGATTATTCGGCGAACATAAAATCATCGCATCCAATTTAATCAATGGCGGCTCAAAAATACAATCTTCCCCAGCACTAATTTCAGTAATGTGCATCCTAGAAATTGTTAATAACGATCGATACACCGGATAAGTAGGCGTTAAAATCCCAAACTTAGACCCTTGCTTAAAGGAATGAATCAGGTGGGTTAGTGAATTATTAATCCCTTCTGTAATGATGATCTCATCGGTTGAAAAACAAAACGGGGCATACACACTCCGGCCTATTCTTTCTCGAAGAATGCTATTTCCCAGTTCATCACCATAACCAATCGATCGTGACCCCATCTCACTTGCAGCTTTTAATAGTGCTTTGACAATACATTCAGGAAGATTGTGAATGGTATCGCCAATCCCTAAATTAATCAGATCTTTCTTCTCTAAACATTCCCGTTTTAAAAATTCTTGAATTTGATCTTGAATCCATGGAAATAACATTGGCTCTTCAGTTGTTATCATTATACTCCTTGATTGTCTCTAAAATCCACTTAAGATGGGGGTATATTGAAACATACACACACACCGTTGGGTCCACTTTTGAATGCATGATACAGGACAATAAACCCTCAATTTTAGCATGGTCATCAATTGCCATCAAAGGGCCGCCACTATCACCGAGTCTTGCTGAACCAAAAAGATCAAGGTCAGCGGTGTTCAAGCAAGAGACAGTTTGCAGATACTTTGTCCTTTCTTCAATAGAAACAACCGCAGTGAGCTTTTTATCCATTGGAGCAGAAGGTTCCGGCCCGTTCCATGCTCCAAAACCTGTAATGAAATAAGGCTGCACGCCCTGAGGTTGCTTGTCTGCAAGGAAGCAGCAGGGAACTTTTGTAAGGGGGGTCTCTAAAAAAATCAATGCTAAGTCAACATCCATATCATTTCGGGAAATCTTTTCAGAGGTCATACCAACATACCCAGGATGACAAACAGCAAACCCTTTTACCAATGTAGTTTTTTTATTTTCCTCGATTGCAAAATGCAAGCTCTTACTGTTTTGTACAATGTGAGCTGCTGTGATCACAACTTTTGGATGAATAAGTGTGCCAGTTCCCCTAAAACCATCTGCACGAACCATCCCTACACTTGCAAAATAAACCTGTGAGCTCAAACATTGATGACGTTTTAGATTTTCAAGTTGCTCTATGTGAATAGAAAAAATAGAAAAAAATAGAGCAAGGGATAAAAGAAGAGCTTTCATCCTATTACTCTAGTATAGTTCAGCTTATTATTCTACTTGGAATTCCTCTTCATAATCAAGATCATGAGAGTAGGAAACAATGATTGATTTTTTACGCTTGATCTTGATATACAGCTGATAAATCCATAAAACGGGCTGAGAAAAAAACGGAAGAAGGTCATGGCTATCATACATTAAATCTTTTGCTTTAAACAACGTCTTTATAAACGGAATAAACGAACCATTACGGATCGATTTTTTTAGCACAATAAATAATGAGGGGATGAGAAATTGCGTTTGCCTTCCTTTTTTAGGGAAGATGATCCCTTCTGTTTGATTAAAAAACGCACAGGAAAGTTTCGCACCATCTGAGAGCAAAGTCACCCCAGCAGTAATTCGCGGATTGCATTCTAATGCGGTAATAACCCCATTATCATCAAATAGATCAAAACCGATCGAGCCAGTATAATTTGTCTTTTCCACAAACTCTTTTACAAAATCAAACACCTGGCTGTTATCTACTTCTTCAAGGGATAAACAGTAATTTCCTCTACTTTTGGTTCTATCATACCGATGATAATGCAATGGATAGGTGCTATGGGCTGTGATTTTACCTTGGTGACAAATGGAATAGGTGCAAAATTGCTCCCCCTTTAATTTTTCCTGTATAAGAAGGGGGTTGGTTAATGAAATTTCAATTTTCGGAAGCTGATTCTTATTTTTTACGTAATAGGTTCCGTTACTTGCTCTTGAGTAGCACGTTTTAATGTAAAATTCATCAAACGGTGCATTTTTACATTCATCTATGCTATTACAAAGCAAAGTACAGGGAGTTTTAAAACCAAGTCTTGTTAAAAGTTTAGAAAATTCCCATTTGTTATGTAAATCATGCACAAGGGAGTAATTTGAGGTAAAAGCAACCCCTTTAGGGAATCTATCCAAGTGTTTTGCTACAACAAGAGCATCTTCCCAGGCCGGTATAAACAGATCAACTTGTTCTTCTCTAATAACTTCCAATAATCTTAAAATGTACCCCTCTTCACAATATCTCGGGCTTGGAATTAACACATTTTTAGCATTTGCATTCGAAAGAGCGCAACAATGAAAATACGAGGTCTCTGCAACAATCACTCTATGTTCACTGTCGGATAAATTTCGAATTAAATTTAATACGGGTGCAAATCTACCATTTGTAATTAATATTGTTTTAACCATGAATAATTTTACTTTTTAATTATAATGTTAAGGATTATTATTCTTTTGTTTTTTACAATTCTTTTTTCTATTCAATTAAAGTATAATGCTTTACACTCTTGATTTTTCAAGGAGATTGTAATGGGAAAAGTCTTGAGTTCATGGGTTTGTAAAGAATGCGGAAACACTCAGAGTCAATGGTCAGGAAACTGCAGTGGATGTAAATCATGGAACACCATTGAAAAATTTTTAGAAGCAAAGCTCCCTTCTCATGGAATACGAGGGGTTAAAATACAAAAACCTGTTCCCATTACCGATGTGAAAATTGGAGATGAGGAGCGATTCAGCTGCGGATTTCAAGAAGTGGACAAAGTCTTTGGCGGCGGTATTGTAAGAGGATCTTTATCATTAATAAGTGGGGAGCCAGGAATTGGAAAATCCACTTTACTGATCCAGATTGCAAAGCACTTAAGTTCAAGTGGCAAAAGGGTCCTTTATGTAACGGGGGAAGAATCCCTCTCACAGGCTGCCATTCGAGCGCATAGGGTCGATGCAATTCATCCTGATTTACTTTTGTACCAAGAGACAAGTTTTACAAGGATTTTAGAGCAGATAGAGGAACAAAAACCAGATTTTATGATCTTGGATTCTATTCAGATTTGCCATAAAGAGGAATTATCCTCACCACCGGGATCGGTAAATCAGGTCAAAGAGATCGCCCTTTCTTTGATGAAAGTAGCAAAGGAGCTTTTAGTCACAACCATTTGTATAGGTCATGTGACCAAAGGGGGAGATGTAGCAGGTCCAAAGGTCTTGGAGCATATTGTAGATACAGTTTTAGAGTTTGAAGGGGATAGAGATTTAGAAATCAGAATGCTTCGATCTAAAAAGAACCGTTTTGGAAAAAGCGATGAGATGGCAATTTTCTCTATGGGAGAAAAAGGGTTGCAAGAGGAGCAAAATCCATCGATGATTTTTATCAATAAAAGGAAAATTTCTCAAACAGGGACAGTGATTGGAACAATTTTAGAAGGGTCAAGACCTATTTTTATTGAGATTGAGTCCCTTGTAGCTCCATCGCCTTTTGCAACACCAACAAGAAAAGCAAGCGGGTTTGATCCCACAAGGCTTGCAATTTTGCTGGCAGTGCTTGAAAAAAAAGTTGGGATGCATTTTTCCTCTTACGATGTGTTCTTGTCCATTGCAGGCGGCGTAAAAGTCAAGGATCCCGCGGTAGATCTAGCCCTTTCTTTAGCAATTGCCTCCTCATTTACCAATAAAATGATCGAATCAGATATTGTGGTTATCGGGGAGGTGGGGCTTGGTGGTGAAATAAAAGGGGTACAGAAAATGCAAAATAGATTAAAAGAGATAGCAAGCCATGGATTTAAAAGAGTTATGATCCCTAAAGGGGGGAAAAAGTTAGATCAAAACAGCGATATTGAAGTGTTAGAGGTTGAAACAATTGAAGAAGCAATACACCTTTTGCTTAGATAATCAATCAAAGGTCAGAAGATGAGAAAAAAAATATTATATACAGGGGTAGATCCAAAAGGAGTTGAAATCGATGCCGATGTCACACATCACCCCTTGATTTCTATGAGGATGCGATCTACAACTGTCAAAGAAATTAACGATGTGTTCGGCTCTATTTATAAATATTCCCATATTCTGTTCACTTCAAAATATGCTGTACAAACCTTTTTTCATTGTATGAAAGAGATGAATGTTCCAAGGGAATATTTAGAATCAGTGTACCTTCTTGCAATAGGTCCGATGACTGCTGAAGAGATAGAAAAAGAGGGTGTGTATGTCCATTATGTAGGAAGTGATGAAACTGAAGTAGGGATCATTCGATTATTAGAAACTCTTGATCTTGAAGATTCAAAGGTGTTACTTCCGCAGTCTGCCATGACTCGTCCGAAATTGATCCATTATTTAGTGGAAAAAGCCATTGCCTATGAGATTATTATTTTGTACGATTTATTAAAGGAAAAGCCCGATGCAAAATTGCAATTAGAAGATTTTGATGAACTCATTTTTACTTCGCCAGTTGCAGTGGAGGCGTTCTTTGACTTGTATGGTGATATTATTCCTTCACTAATTGTACATACAAAGGGGCTAATGACTCGATGTAAATTAAAGGCATGTTTGGATAAGAAGCAATTGGTTTGAAAAAAATTAAAAAAAATGGAGAAAAAAATGAATTGGGAAATTGAGGAATTGGACTATGATTTTAACGCATTAGAGCCTTATATCGATGCAATGACAATGTCGACTCATTATAATAAGCATTTTAAAGGGTATCATGCAAAAGCCCTTGCAGCATTATCTGTAGACCTTTCTAAATCTGTTGAAGAGACCCTTCTTACAGATTTACGAGCTGTGATTCAAAATAATGCAGGGGGTTTTTACAATCACTCCGTATTTTGGAAGATTTTAGGGAAAAATGATGGACTAACTCCTTCTGGAAATGTTGGAAAGCTTATTGATAAAGGATTTGGAAGTTTTGAGAAATTTAAAGAAACATTTTCTTCAGAGGCTGCAAACTTGTTTGGTAGCGGATGGGTGTGGCTTGTATATGATGAAGTAAGTGAGGATCTAGAGATTATCATTCGTCATAACCAATCCCATCCTTTGTGTGGCAAGAAAATTTTGATGGGATTGGATGTTTGGGAGCATGCATACTACCTGCACTATCAAAATAGACGGCCTGATTATATTGATGCATTTTGGCATGTGGTTGACTGGAAAAAAGTAGAAAATCGGTTTCTAACTGAAAAAGCTTTTCAACTATCACGATAAGGGTACCCATGCTTGCATCGGCAGAAAAAACTTTCACTGGTTGGAGTAAGTGTATTTATTGTAATCAGATGATCCATGAGATTGAAATTTGTACCAAGCTAAAGCTTTGTCCAAAATGCAACGGCCATTTTACAATGACAGCCAAGGAAAGGATCGATTTGATCTCTGATGAGGGGACTTTTTTTCCATTATTTGAAGAGGTAATTGCCAAAGACCTTCTGGGGTTTGTCGATACAAAACCTTACAAGGAGCGATTAGAAGAACACCATCACAAAACTGGTAGAACCTCTGCTGTTGTAACAGGCACCTGCTTGATTAAAGGGGAAAAAGTAGCGTTAGGGGTGATGGATTATTCTTTTATGGGGGGGTCTTTAGGGCGTGCCGAAGGGGAAAAATTGACTTGTTTGATTGAATATGCTACAAGTTTTATCCTCCCTCTTGTGATTGTTTGTGCATCAGGGGGGGCAAGGATGCAGGAGTCTATGCATTCTTTAATGCAGATGGCAAAGACCTCAGCTGCACTTAAACGCCTTGATGAAAAGGGGATTGTTTACCTCTCGGTTCTTACTAATCCTACCATGGGGGGAGTGTCTGCATCATTTGCTTTTTTAGGGGATATTATTATTGCTGAACCTAATGCATTGATTGGGTTTGCTGGACCACGTGTGATCGAGCACACAATGAAAGAAAAGTTAAAAGAGGGCGATCAACGGTCGGAATTTCATCTGAAAAACGGAATGATTGATCAGATAGTACAAAGAAAGGATTTAAAGGATAGAATTGCAACTTTTATAAAATTAGGGCGTAAACAGGAGGGAACAGATGGTAAAGATCTTAGTTAAGGGAGAAAGTGATCACCCTTTCTATGCAACAAGTGGCGCAGCAGGAGCTGATGTTCGGGCAAAGTTAAAAGAGAGCATTTTTTTACATCCTTCGGAAATAAAAATCATCCCTACTGGATTGTTTTTTGAAATCCCAGAGGGATTTGAGATACAGGTGCGACCAAGAAGTGGCCTTGCAGCAAAAAATGGGGTCACTGTGCTTAACAGCCCAGGAACCATTGATAGTGATTATAGAGGAGAGCTTTGTGTGATTTTAATCAATCATTCTGCAGAGGTTTTTGAAGTGAAGGATGGGATGAGAATTGCTCAGATCGTAGTTGCAAGGGCTTTGCAGGCAGAGTTTGTAACAGTAGAGGAGCTTTCACCATCAGCTCGTGGAATGGGCGGGTTTGGACACACAGGAGCAAGCTAATGAAAGTTGCTGAATTATTTTATATTGAGGAATCTAACGTTTGTTTTTTAGACCCATGCACTAAAGAGGAGGCAATTATTGCCCTTGTTAAGAGTAT
Organism: Chlamydia trachomatis; assembly: GCA_945872565.1. Lineage (GTDB taxonomy): Bacteria > Chlamydiota > Chlamydiia > Chlamydiales > 2-12-FULL-49-11 > JAJACQ01. The sequence goes on from CAMBZN010000001.1 coordinate 48,363, forward strand.
CGGAGGAGAAATTGAAGGCAAACAGGGTGAGGTGATAGAAAAAATCCTTGAAAGAGAGGCAATTGTTCCAACAGCAATTGGCAAATCAATTGCAATTCCTCATGGTAGATGCTCTTTTTTAGAGGATTTTGCAGTGGCAATTGGGATCATAAGGGAGGCGGGAATCAATTGGCAAGCAATGGACGGTGAGGCTGTTAAAATCATTTGCTTGATAGCAGGTCCTGCTGATAAGCCGAGAGAATATCTGACCTTTTTATCCCATATAACCTCTGTGTTAAAAGAGGATCATCATCGTCACCAAATTCTTAATGAGAGTGATAAAAAGACTATAGTAAATATATTTCGCTCCTGTTAGTATGCTATTTTATTAATAGCAAGCATAAGGAGCTCTCTATGGATTTACAGTTTGAAGATGTGGCCAATCTATTGCATATAAGCGCTAATACATTGTCTAAGTGGATGGAGAAAAAAAATATCCCCTACTATACTATTTCTGGAAAACCTCGCTTTAATAGACAAGAGCTAGAGGAATGGTTAATGGATGCTGTTGCCAATGAACGAGAGTACCCTTCTTTTGAAACAGTGGATGGATCTTCTACTTGGAATAAATTTTGCCTGTATAGAGCGATCCATAAAGGTTGTGTTATTAAGACAATTAGCAAAGGATCCAAAGAAGAGATCATTAAAACAGTAATGCAAGAGGCGGCAAGTGTTTTAAAAATTAACCCTGAAATTGTCGCTGAAATGCTAATAGAAAGAGAGCACTTAATGTCTACCGCCCTTGGTGGGGGCATCGCTGTTCCTCATACTCGGGACTTTTTATTGCACGATTATACAGATGCAATTGTTACTGTCTACTTAGATGAGCCGATGGATTGGGGAGCAATTGATGGAACCCTAACAGACACTTTGATTTTTTTATTTGCTTGTGATGATAAAAGACATTTGAATCTACTTGCAAAAATAGCTCACCTCACAATGATAGAGGAAACAAAGAATTTATTTGGATCAAGACCATCTAAAGAGAGGTTGCTCGAAGGGATTTTGGAGTATGAAAAAAGCCTGCAAGAAGGTGGTATGGTTACCATCTCCTAACCACTCCTATTTTATTGATGCTGACTGTATCAATTTGATTGAAATTGATGCGTTCATTCTCAAAAAGTACTCCAAAAATCAGAAAAAAAATATTTTTTTAGTTTTGAATAAAGACATTGACATTTTAACTCATTATCTTTAAGTTACTTAAGAAATTTAAAATTTAAGGTGGTTGATGTGTATTTTTTCATACATAGCATGCTGATAGCCCAATTTATACTTTTTGGAAATATTGTAGATTCCTATGATTTTTTAAACGATGGTAATATACAGCAACAGCTGCGAATGGACAAAAATAAGGAAGCAAAAATTAGATTAGAGACATTCACAAGAAATGAAACCAAGCAAGAATGGGCAGTATGGATTTCTAATAAAAAAAATCAATCTAAATTGATACAAAGAATAAAAAATCAAATCATAGAAGGGGGTCTTGACTCATCAGCAGAACTTTCTTCAATGCTATTAAATCTTGAACGTGCTTTAATTTTATGGAATAAAACGGTTAATTCTAAAAATATAAAGGGGAGGGATTTATCATCAGATCAATGTTTTGATTTTTTCGTAGATAATCAGCGTATGAGTGGAAATGATCAGGATGATGAAGAGGATACAGAAAAACGAATTCAAGATTTACGAGAAGAAGAATATTCACACAAAGAAAAGGCTTTTGATTTAGTTGCAAGAGCTGGTGAAGAGGTAATGAGTGCAGGCGCATTTGCAGTTGGTGGAATGAGTGTCCCAGCTATTATTATGGGTGGAAAGGCATCATATGATTTTGTGGAAGCTTGTAAAGAATTCAACAAAGGCTTAAATTGTGAAGAAGAAGCAAATGCACTCAGTGATGAGGATACAGAAGAAAAAAGTTGGTGGCAGTTTTGGAAATAAAAAATAAAATATCCTTGAATAAAAAAATGATCAACTGGTGGCAGAACTTAGATCTGTTAGATCGAATCTTAAACGTATTTTTATCTCTTATTCTAATTGTTTTTTGGCATAATGACATTGCTTTAGTGGCTGTATTAATCACAGGATCTTTCTTGTGTTTATCAAAAATGGTTTCACGAAAAAAGGAACGAGTTAAATATCTACTAGCAGCAATGATCCTTGTTCAAGTAGCGATCTTTGTTCTATGCAAATGATAACTTGAGCAAAGTACATTTCTTTCAGGTAAAGCAAATTACGCAAGAGGTCTATTGCAAAAACGGTCTTACCTTTCAGATCCTAGATTCCAATATTAAGTGATTTCCGAAGCTTTACTATTTGTGCTCACAGTCTTTTGTCGCTTTTCCTTTTTTGGAGAAATAACAATTGCATCATCAACAAGATCAACAAGGCACATTCCTGAAAGCTTTGAATCTTTTAAAATCATTTCTGAGAGAGGATCTTCAAGATAGAATTCTATAGCACGGCGTATAGGACGTGCTCCCATCTCTGGCTTGTACCCTTTATCAGCAAGAAAAACTTTAGCAGCTTCAGTTACTTCAAGGTAAAGATCTTTTTTCGCAAGTCTTGAAGCTAATTTAGCAATTTCCATGTCAATAATCTGGACAAGATCTTCCCGATCAAAAGACTTAAAGATTACAGTGCCATCTATTCTATTGATAAATTCTGGCTTAAAGTGCTTTTCCACAGCCTTGTCGATTTTTTCCTTCATAGCAGCATAGCTTATTTTTTCCATGCTCACTCCAAATCCAACCTCTGTTGATTTGCGAATCAAATCAGAGCCCAAGTTCGACGTCATAATAATGATAGTATTTCTAAAATCGATCTCTCTTCCCAAGGAATCAGTGAGTCTGCCTTCTTCAAGGATTTGCAAAAGGAGGTTCATCACATCAGGGTGAGCCTTTTCTACTTCGTCAAATAGGACTACCGAGTAAGGCCTTTGCCTTACTTGTTCAGTAAGTTGACCCCCTTCTTCATGACCTACGTATCCAGGAGGGGAGCCGTTTAATCTGCTCACAGCAAATTTCTCCATATATTCGGTCATATCTACTTGAATTAATGCTTGCTTGCCGCCAAAAATCTCTATAGCAAGGTTTCTTGCAAGAAGGGTCTTTCCAACCCCTGTTGGTCCAAGAAACAGGAACGAACCTATCGGTCTATTAGGATCCTTAATATCAGCGCGAGAGCGTCTTAATGCTTTGCAAACAGTGTCTAATGCGTCGCTTTGACCCACAATAGATTTTTTCAAAATCTCTTGCATGTGAAGGATTTTTTCTGTTTCTTGGGCAGTTAATCTAGAAAGGGGAATGCCTGTTTGTTTTGCAATGATTTCAGCGATATCCTCTACGTCAACAATCACTCGTTGCTCTTGTTTACTCTTTGTCCAATTTTCATTGATCACCTCAAGCTTTTCACGCAGTTGCTTTTCATTATCACGTAATTTGGCCGCCTTTTCGTACTCTTGGTTGTGAATGGCCTCTTCTTTAGCAATTCGAAGATCCTCGATTTCCTTCACAAACGAAGTGATTTCAGTAGGTTGATGTAAGACTCCAATGCGAGCCTTTGCCCCGGATTCATCCATTAGATCAATTGCCTTATCTGGTAAAAATCTTCCTGAGATGTATCTATCTGATAAATTCACCGCCTCAGCGATTGCCTCATCAGTATAAATACACTTATGATGCTCTTCGTATTTCCTTTTAAGACCTGTTAATATCGCAATAGCCTCCTCATTACTTGGAGGGGCAACAGTGATTTTTTGAAACCGTCTTTCAAGTGCTGCATCTTTTTCGATGAACTTTCTGTACTCATCAAGGGTTGTTGCTCCAATACACTGGATCTCTCCACGAGAGAGGGCAGGTTTTAAGATGTTAGAGGCATCAATTGCCCCTTCTGCCGCACCAGCTCCTACAATTGTATGAATTTCATCGATAAAAAGGAGGATATTTCCTAATTTTTTCACCTCATCCATTACAGCTTTGATACGTTCCTCAAATTGGCCGCGATATTTTGTCCCTGCAATCATAAGGGTTAAATCTAAAGAGATCAACTTCATGTTAGCAAGACTCTCTGGAACTTCACCGTTAACAATTGCATGGGCAAGCCCCTCCACAATCGCTGTTTTTCCAACTCCTGCCTCACCGATAAGAACAGGGTTATTTTTTCTTCTTCTGCATAGAATTAATAATAAACGCTCTACTTCCTTAGCTCGACCAATTACTGGATCAAGACCGCCCTCACGGCACATCTCTGTTAAATCATGACCATAAGCTTTAAGGGCATGCATTTTCTCTGTGGATGGATTTCCTGTTTCAGATCTTTTCTGCCCTGAAGAATTAGCGCTCAAGGATACAGGGGGAACTTGTAAATTGAATGTCTCTAATTCTTTTAAAATCTCTTTGCGTACATCTTTTAAGTTGACCCCGAGGTTTTCAAGGATTTGTGCAGCTACACCATCTTGCAATCGGATGATGGATAGTAGTAAATGCTCTGTTCCAACATAATTATGATTCAAAGCTAAAGCCTCTTCGTTGGCAAGCTCAAACACTTTTTTACATTTTCCAGATAGTGCAGGATCACCATACACTTGAATTTCTGGTCCATAGCCCACAACAAGCTCAACTTCAGCAAGAAGGGTGTCGTATTCGATGTTTAAATTACGCAGTACGTTAACAGCAATTCCTTGGCCAAGCTTCATCAAGCCTAAAAGTAGATGCTCAGTACCCAAGTAGGAGTGATTTAGTTTTAAAGCCTCTCGCTTTGCTAATTTCACCACTTGCTTAGAACGACTTGTAAATCTATCAAACATAAGAACTTTCCTTTTTAGTAAGAATTATATTTAGCACTTTCCTCAATTATAAAACAAAGGTTGCTTTTCTTTCTTGTAAAATATCTTGAATCTTTGCACAAGAGGTTTTAGATATTTTAACTATTTATTTTATTCTTGATCATCTAACATCTTATATGAGGAGTATTTATGTGGAAAGTAATAGATAGTGAAAAACGCTCTGCAAGTGATTTAATGTTGCTGGATGCAAAACTTCTTGCCGATTTGGGCGAAAATGACCCTCCTACAATTCATTTTTATGATTTCATCAAGCCAAGTTTTACTTTTGGGGTGTTTATAGATCCAAGTAGACTGATGGATCAAGGTGTCTATGAGAAAAATTTTGATTTTAGTAAAAGACCAACCGGCGGGGGGGTCCTTTTTCACCAGTGGGACTTTGCTTTTTCCTGCTTAGTTCCTAAAAATCACCCTGCATATCTGGATGATGTGATAAGTAGCTATAAGTACATTAATGAAAGAATCGTTTTTGCACTCAAAGAATTTATAGAAGGGGAATTTTCTCTCCAAATGGAAACAATGGTGCCGGAAGAGGAAAGTTGTAAACACTTTTGCTTTTCAAAACCTACTAGGTATGACATTATGCTCGAGGGAAAAAAAATTGCTGGCGCTGCACAAAGAAGAGTAAGGAATGGGTACTTGCATCAAGGATCAATTGCGCTAATTACCCCCGAGTATTTTTCATTAGAGCCCCTTTTTCCCAAAGAATCAAAAGTCTTAACAGCGATGAAACAAAACAGCACAGCTTTGCTCGGCCCCATTGCTAGGCCAAAAGATCGCTTGGATGTATTACATACAATCAAGCAAAATATTGCCAGTTGTTTAGACTAGAATGCAGAAGATGAATTTTCTAGACGAAAATGGCATTATTATAATAAAATTTTTGTTCAAAAAACTGGAGTGATTGTGTTAAGGAGTGTTTTAGATCATCCAAATTTCCCTTGGAAATTACAAAAACTCAACAAATTGTTAGATCGGGCTGAAATCACTACAACTTACCTTGGCAGTAGAGTTATAACAATAGAAGAAAGTGGTGAGTCAATCTGCTTGAATCAAATTGCTGAAAAAATTGCCCAAGCTGCCTTTTGTAGGTCTCTCTCTGATGATTTTACGGTAATTGATCGAGTTTCAGGGTTTGAAATAGTAAGAAAAATACAAAATTTTTATCTAATCGGTGATAGACAAATTGAAAAATCTCTCTGTTTTACGCGATGTTTTGCGCGAATAAGAGAGAATTCCTGCACCTGTTCTCCTGCAAGATTTGTTCTTAAAACAAGCTGCAAAAATTATTTTAGGGGGTACAGCGAAAGAGAGTTCAATAAAACGTTTAGCTTTTATACAAAGCAAGAAGGCTTTATCGGGGCTTTTGGAGGATATAGAATTTTAGTGGCCGAAAGTGAAATTCGCTTACTTGGTAATAAACCGTTTGTTTAACTAGCTTTATCTGAAAAAATCGATATTTTTTGAGAGTATATGTGAACATATGGGCGAAAATTTAACCATAAAGATGCCAAAACAGGGGATTTTAGCGGGCAAATGTAATTACTCAAGAGGTCTAATGCTACTTTTTAGTAAGATTTTGCAAAAATAGCTTGAACAGGTTTTTTTCTCCCGTTAAAGAGACAATCGGAAATCTCTTGAGGCTGGTTTTGAGGAATACACCGTATGGTCACTCCAAAATCTTTCTGGATCTTCTCCTCTAATAATTTGTCGCCGCCATAGGGGGCTTTGATAAATTTAAGAGGAAAATCTTCCCGTTTTACGGCGTCAGCAAACTCTGTCATAGAAGTAACGCTAACAGTATTTTGTTCTCTATGCAATAGAGCTTTGTTAAACAAAGTGAAGTGAATCTCTTCAAGAATTTTTTCAATCGAACTAAGGATTTCTTCAAATGATAGGAACATCTTTTCGCTTTTATCTTTTGTGCGCATAGAAACAGGGAGTTTACTTGATTCTATATCACGAGATCCGATTTCAATGCGTACCGGGTAGCCTTTTTTGATTGCATCCCATACTTTATCCCCAGATCTTCTATCATCTTTTATTATATCTACACCTAGGTTTGATTGATAAAAGGAGATTTGATTGAGTGCATTTTTTAAGCGGTCACAATAAAGGAGGACTTCTGCATTTTTTTCCTCGTTGGTAAGGACTGGTATGATAGCTATATGTTTTGCTGCTATTTTTGGTGGGATGATCATTCCGTTATCATCACCATGGCACATGATCATTGCTCCAATCATTCGTGTTGTTGATCCCCACGATGTTGTATAACCATACTCTTCTTTTCCATCTTTGTTCAAAAACTTAATGTTGCATGCCTTGGCAAAATTCTGTCCCATATAATGAGATGTGCCCATTTGTAAAGCCTTGCCATCTTGCATCATTGCTTCAAAAGTAAATGTATTTTCTGCCCCAGGAAATCTTTCCCCTTCTGATTTTTCTCCCTTTATTACAGGGATTGCTAGGTACTCCTCTGCAAAATGGGCATAAAGATCTTGTATTTCCAAGGATAACGCAAGGGCTTCTTCAGCTGATGAGTGTACTGTATGACCCTCTTGCCATAAAATTTCTGCAGTGCGTAAAAATAGACGGGGACGCATTTCCCAGCGAACAATGTTACACCACTGATTGATTTTTATCGGCAGGTCTCTGTAGGATTGGACCCATTTACTAAAACTTTCTCCGATGATTGTTTCTGATGTGGGACGAACAATCAGAGGTTCTTCTAATTTTCCAGCAGGGACAAGCTTGCCATTTTCATCTTTTTCAAGGCGTGTATGGGTTACAATTGCACATTCTTTGGCAAATCCTTCGATGTGAGCTGCTTCTCTTTGTAGGTATTCTAATGGAATAAAAAGAGGGAAATAGGCATTTTCTACACCACGCTGTTTAAACTTACCATCTAACAAACGTTGAATGTTCTCCCAAAGTGCATAGCCCCGAGGCTTGATCACCATACAACCGCGTACTGCTGAGTGCTCAGCAAGATCTGCGAGTGTAATGACTTCTTGATACCAGAGGGGGAAATCTTCTTTGCGAGTGATGTCCACTGCATGCATTTTTTTACTCATGCAAAACACTATATAGGAAACACTAAATCTTCACAACTGGTAATTGTCTAAATTAAAATTTACACGATGGTATTTTGTTGCTGAATTTGAACTAGTAGCCGACTTCGGATCCTACCCATGTAAGAGCTTTCATCTGCACTTTTGCTCTGTTTGTATCGTTCAAATATATGCGATAATAATACAAATTCTGTTTTCTGAAACATTCGGGCGCAATCTGCCTCTATTCCTTTCCTGTAGAGTCTAAACACATCATTTTTTTCAAGTCCAATTTTGTACCTATGCCTTACTTGCTCAGGCTTTTTTTCGAGCTGGTTTAACGCTTTAGAAAGAGATGCATTGAGCGATAAACGCCTGGAATAGGCATCAGTGCATCGTTTAGCTAGAATTTGTACTTGAGCGGGGAAATTGGTTATTTCTACTTGATCATTTTCCCTAAAAAAGATGGTTACGCTCTTGCCCATTGCCTCATTAAAATCAGGATCGGAAAGAATTTTTGTTTCATAGGCATCAACTATTTTTGCAGCTTCGGTTCGTTCTTTTGAGGGGATCTCTCCCTTATATATTTGTAAAGCAAGGCGGGCAAATTCACCGAAATTTGCTTGAAGTGACATAAAAATTCCTCGAGCATTTTCTCTATTGTAATCTTTATTTAAAATTAAAATACAACTATTTAAAGAATTTTTTTAAAGAAAGGAAAGTGTCTAATCCGCAGTAGATTGCTAGATAAAGCCCTGCTTTGAACTCATCGGAAAATGGTCTGCTTTTGCAATGGAGTACCCTAAACAGCCCCGTTTATAAACTCTGTCGTAGACAAAAAGGGCACATTGGTTAAAGTCGGTCTGATGGATTTTTTTGTTCTCAATTACAGTAGAAATATTGTATTTCTCTTTGACATGTTCGATGAGTTCAGAAAGATTTAAATAGGAGCCTTTTTTGCACATTGGGCCCCAGAGGTGGGCATTTTTATATTGTGAAATAGAAAAGCCAATTGGATCGTAGAATTCGATAATTCCTTCACGACGGTCTACGATAATTGTTACAAAATGCCTGAAAAAACTAAAGGCTGTAAGGGCAAGGGGAATTGCGATCATTTCAGTTTCAGATGTCAAGGGGGGGAGAAAGTTAAGCAGCTCATCTTTGTAGGTGTAGGTTTCTTGCTTTTTTACAAGTGTTGCTATTATTACTCGCTTGTCAGATTTTTCATGTAAACTGTCTAAAAGGGCATTTAAGTTACAGCTACTTTGATTTCTTTTGTCAATGAACAATTTTAAATGAGGGTGCTTGGTTTCGATTCGACGGATTTTCAGGTAGGCTCTTTTAACATAGGTCTTTCCAATGAAAAAAAGAAGGATCAAAGAACGGACCCCTAAAGTGAAATATCTAACAATGGCTGAGAACATCTGTTTCATACTAGCTATTATAACAAACCTTTTTCTTTAAAGTACAGCCAAAAAAAAAGCCGCCGAAACCTTATGCGCTTAAACAACTTAAATGCAATAGGTTAAAAATTCATAGAATGAAATACATGCATATGCTATAATTAATCAATAATAAATAATTTTAGAGTAATTTATGTATCTACCTGTAGAACCAAGATGGACAGCTACCCTTGTTTCACCTGCACAATCTGACAAAAAGCGTTTTCATGAACTTCATCCAAATATGATGATTAGTAAAGTGATGAATTTTACACCTGCAAAAAGGTTCTTTCTGATGGCAGTGTACGTCCTTGCTAGTGTTTTGAGCCTTGGTCTGTTTGTTGGGCTTGACTTTGCATTCAACTATCAAAATGGTGGTGCTTTCAAAAAAAGGGCCGCCCCTGCTGATCCTGTAGATTCGAGAAAAGGGCATCCAACCTACAGTGTAAGAGTTCTGCCGCCAATTCTAGGAGGGCAGCGATGAGCCAGTATCAATTTCTGAAAGTGACGATGATTCTGATGATGTTCCCCCACCAATGCGTCGATACTCTGAAGTTTAAAGCAGGCAATTGCAATCCAAACAAAGAATCATTTAATTGCTCAAGATCTCACATCAGCAGTTGAGAAAAAAATAGGTTTATGACAAACTGTCAAATTCTATTTTATAAAAGGAGCTTTCATGAACTCACCTTTCTCAACTCATCTGAAGAAATTTTTTTCTCTGTTAACTGTGTTTGCCGTATTATCCATGTTGTTTCTTGGTCTTAATAACGCAAGTAGTAATGCTGTAAAAAAAAATCAAGAGCAGGTCTACAAGGTGGGAAGTAAAGGGTATGAAAGATCTTTTTCAAGGTCCCGATTAGAGAACCTAAAGACATTTTTGAACTATGATTTGGGAGTTGGTTTTAACGACGCCTTAGAGTGTCAGAATATATTTTCTGATGGGTTTTGTTTAAAAATGTTGGATTCAGCGTTAGGAAGAGAAATTTCAAAAAGGTATTTCTCCCTAATTAAGGACGATTTTGAAAGCTTAGTAGTCAAGCACAGGGGCCATCGCCTATATCGTCATCCATCGGGTAAACTATCTCTTCTACCGGAGATGAAAAAATATGCAAAAGACCTCTATGTTGCCTATCAATGTGTGCAAAATGCAGATCGACCAATTGATGAGTCTCTCTTTCATGATTATATCACTCTTGCTACAGAACAAAGAAAATTTCGTCCTAGTGATATGAAAAAATTGATGCAAATTTTTGCCCGAGATCAACACCTGGGGCAAGATCCAATCCTTCAGCGAAAAAACTTTGCCCTCTTTCAGGTAAAAAGCAATGCTGATATGTTTGGAGATGCATTCATGGACCTATTTGCTCAAACCGTTATGGAGGGTGCAGCATTTGCAAGAGATCATGGCTATAGCACAAGTTTTGAAGAAGCAGCTGGTATAATAGGGAGACTCTCATCAGAAGCGTTGCTCAAGAAATATCCAAATCTTGAAAGCACTGAAGAGTTAATAAAAATTAAAAATCAATTCGCTGCGGCAATGGGATTAAGCTTCCCGGATTTAGTACAAGCAGCAATCGATACCATTACTTTTGAAAAAATGCTATCGGATGTTGATGCAAGCATCATATTAGACAAAATGGTTGTTAAAAAAATCTACCATGACAATGTGGAAAATCTCCTTGTGAACATCGTACAAGACCATCCAAATATGCGCGTTTCAAGCCTTGACGATTCCCTAGAATTAGATGCTTACCTCGAAGCTTTAGGGGAAAAAGATGGTTTTTTGTCAGTTCCATCTACGCTCTATGATGAAGAGACACTTTTAAAAAAAACCCCAGCATTATGCACTAAAAACTACGTGATAAAAATTGCTAAAAGAACAAAAAAACAAGTCGCCGGTACCATCTCGCTAAAAGATGTCGCTGCTTTTCAAGTCAGCAACAGTGGTTGGGAAATCCTTTGCAAAGAATTTTTGTTTGATAAAAATCTTCAAGTGAAAAAACGATTTAGTTTTATAAGGGATTTAGACCAAGAGCAAGCAAAAAAAGTAGATCAATACTCTCGGCTAACGATGGTTAAAAGCAATAAGAAATTAATTGAAGCAGATCTTAATAACCAGGAGCTTGTAAAGGAGGTGTTTGGATACAATCAGTACATCCCCTCTGACTTGTTTGGAAAAGATTTTGATCATTTACTTTTAAAAGATCAGTTAGATAACTTATCCATCAATCAAGAGCTTGCTTGTTACAGTCAAAATGAGGACGAATTCTATCGCGTGATGCTACTTGGTAAACCTGAAAAATTCGAGTTTGCTACTTTTGATTTTGCGAAAAAAAACAACTACCTAAAGACTCTTGTTGATACAAAGCTTACTGCTTTGAATAAAGGCTCTTTTAACGAAGAAAAAAGACCCTTATTGCTCTCAAAATTAGTGTCAAAAATTGCTGGTAGGGAAGTGTTGGAAGCAATCCAAAAAGCAGTAGAAGAAAAGAAATTTTATTCAGCACACAGCCACGCAAGATTAACAGCAAAAAAAAATGGCACACTGTTTTTTTTGCAGCACCCATTGCTGGATCAATTTAAAATCAATGAACAAAAAGAGGTGATTTCTCGAGTTGGAAAAACAAAAGAAATTGCCTTAGAAAAATATTTCAAAATGCAGCCAGGAGAGGTTTCAAATGTTGCATTTTTTGACGGGGGCCTTGCTTATTACATCAGTTTACTTGCCTATAAGTTTGATACCGAAAAAGTGGAAAAATATCACGACAGTATAAAATTTGAGATTGTCAAAGAGGCAAGAAATGAGTTGTTACATGAGCTTGTCAACCATTTTGAAGAGAACAATATGATCTGCATCGATCGATTTAAAAAAAGGGTGTAACATGAAAATTACAGATACTTACGAATGGGTTTTTTTTGACGGAGAACATGTGAAATTAGGAATCACTGAAAAAGCACAAAAAGAAATAGGGGAAATAGTCCACGTTCATTTTCCTAAAATAGGGGATGTTTTTCAGCAAGGAAGCCCTATTCTTGTGCTAGAATCCACAAAATCTGCAATCGATACCTACGCTCCCATTTCAGGAGAGGTGATAGAAATTAACCCCCTATTTGCTCATACAACTGACCATCTCAACACTGATCCTGAAGGTAAAGGGTGGATTCTTTTAATCAAGCCAAATGCAATCAGTCAGTACCATGACCTAGAAGAATATTCATTCCAGAAAAAGCCATAAAGGCCAAAGCAATAAATCCGGCTGTGATAAAAGTAATACCCATCCCTTGTAAATCAGGGTGAATTTCACTATAGGTAAGTCTCTCTCGAATCGATGCAATAAGAACAATAGCCAAATACCATCCAAGGCCTGTGCCTGCACAGAACAAAATGTTTGGAATGAGCGGATAGTCTCTTACCACACTAAACAAAGAGGCTCCCAAAATAGCACAGTTAACTGTAATCAAAGGCAAATAAACCCCCAAGGCACGATGCAGCGGTGGAAAAATATTTTCTAGAACTACTTCTAGCATTTGTACAAAAGCTGCAATGATAGCAATGAAAATAATCAATTCAAGATTTTCAAGTTGTATCCTTTGAGAGAATGGAAGCCAGGAAAGGGCATCTTTACCTGTAATGTATCTGTGTACAAACCAATTAATCGTTCCAGAGCAAGTGATAACAATGCACACTGCAAGACCTAAACCATTTGCCGTTTTCAATTTAGTTGAACAGGCAAGGTAGGAGCACATGCCTAAAAAGTAAAACAAAAGAATATTTTGAATAAAAAGCGATTGAATCACAATTCCAATCAAAGCAGAAAAGCTATAATTTCCTAGCCACATACACTTCCCCGGGTTTTTTCTTACTATAACCTAATTTTATTTTACTTACAAACTGTGAACCTTAAGTTGTGTTTTTTGTTTATTTTAAAAAGCAGCTTAATTATAATTAATGGAAAATAAGGAGTTTTTATGATTAATTTTAAATTGCATCCGCTCTGCAATGAATATTCTCAATTTTGGGACATAAACGTTAGTAGACTTGTTTCAAAACAAATAAAATTTACTTCATTTCAAAGATTAGAGGATATCGAAAGGGTTGCAAAAGAAAATTATACAGGTCTTGTAAGAGAGATTGCCGTAAAAGGAATGGTGAAAAGGATTGTTTTAGATATTGTCGATCAATCAGCAGAGGTGGGGGAAGAAAATGTCCAAGCAAAGAAAAAAGCACATCAACAAAATTTGAGACGGGAAAAAAGGAGAAGAAAAGCGCAACGAAATAAGATCAATTCATCCGCTACAGGCGCTACAGCTGCTTGCTTTGCAGCAAGAAAAGAACAATTTTCCAGAGATATGAAAGAAGCAGCAGAGCATATAATAGTAAAATTGCTCCAACAAATGGAATCAAGGGAATCTTATCTACAAAGGCCAGATTTAAATCCAGTTGATTCTTTTTTGGATATTGAAGAGAAACTAAAGAAAGAATTAAGAGAAGAATTAGGAAAATTTGCCGACCATTTGATAGAAGGAAAGTTTCCCAGTGACGAAGTAAAATTACTTCAAAAAGACGATATTATCAAAAGCAATCAAGATATTTTTAGAGAGAAAATTCATGAAAATCGAAAGAAAAACCTAATAAATATGAGCGGTGTGGGGCTTGAAAAGATACACCAATTAATGGAGAAATTTGGGTTAGGAAAGCATTATTATCCAACTATAGAAGAAAGATACGAAGCTTTAATCATTGATTACATGGGAAGTGTAGAAAATCCTCCTAAGTATATCAATTTACATCATGTGGATGACGAGATTGGAGAATTTTGTCAAATATTTACCTTCATGTGTAAATTAAATTTTCATCTTAATCATCCGGTGCCTAAATTCTTGCCTACAGCACCTAAGTTTTTTTTAACACAATTTGCGAAGACAACTGCAAAGACGTTAGAAGCAATCGATTTTAAAACAACTTTTACAAATGAAATAGAAATTGTTAAGCAAATGCTTCAAAGACATGCCCATTGGTTACTTCCAACTCTTTTAGAAAATAGTCGGCAAAAAGCGGCAATCGAAGAAATATTCCAGCAGTGTATTAGAGAGGAATATAATGATCTTATGTTCAACGAAGTTAGAGTATATAGAGCAGCTTTGATCGGTAGTTTCAATGTAAAGGCCTTGGTCGAAGAATTGGGTGTAGTCCATCCAGAGCTTAAACAACATCAAGAACAGTTTATGAGTAAGTTTAATCTTTTGTCCAAACAGTTTATAGGAATTAGCCCTTCAAATAAACTAGGGATTCCCTGTTTTGTTAATTTTTCAGCGATGAAACAGGAATTTATGAAATTCCTCGAAGAAAAGACACAGGAATCTGTTGAAGGGGATGTAGAGGCATTAGATTAAAAAAACTTAAGGTCTTGGTTTTGAAAAAAAGTTAGTTAACCAGATGAACAGTCCGAGAATAAAAAATGCAGAGGGAGCTAAGGCCATCAGATTATTGTTTACATAAAGCGAAGGATTCCTTGATGTTGCATAGACCGCTGCAGGAATGACCTTGAATCCAAAAATCGATCCAAAGCCGAAAAGTTCTCTTACAAAGCTTACTCCAATGAGAATGATTCCGTACCCAGTTGCAGCTCCTGCGCCATCTAAAAAGGCGATCCAGGGGGGGTGATTTCTTGCAAACGATTCACATCTTCCCATCACAATACAGTTAGTGATGATAAGCCCTATAAATACCGAAAGAGTAAGGGATAGATGGAAAAAGTAGGCCTTTAAGAATTGATCGACAATGATCACAAAAGTGGAGATGACTATAAGCTGGGTGATCATTCGAACACTGTCGGGGGTCACTTTTTTAAGCAAGGAAACAAATAAACAGGAAAGGCTTGTTACAAAGACTACTGCAAGTGCCATCACTGCTGCAGTTTGCATTTGTATTGTGACTGCTAAAGCCGAACAAATTCCCAAAACGGCAACAAGAATCTGGTTATCTTTCCAGATTGGGTCTAAAAATGCCCTTTTAGCTGTTAATTTTGTCATGAATGAAATCTAGCAAATTGATTAATATAAATGGACTTATTTTCATGAAAATGGTACAATTTTTCTTTTTTTTGGTGCCTATGTCGATACAAACAGTAAAACAGTTTCATGATTCTTCCATTCAAGCAGCGATAGTCCATTTAGAGGGGATTAGTTCGAGGCAGACAACCTTGGAAAGAGAAATAGAAAAGCTACTTAGCAAATATAATAAAGGAATATTTCTTTTTGTAAACGATCAAACTAGTGTAGGAGCGTTTCGAAGGCAAACGGAACAAACGCAAACATT
Organism: Chlamydia trachomatis; assembly: GCA_945872565.1. Lineage (GTDB taxonomy): Bacteria > Chlamydiota > Chlamydiia > Chlamydiales > 2-12-FULL-49-11 > JAJACQ01. Next base: position 64,059 of record CAMBZN010000001.1, read on the forward strand.
TTGTAATGATCTTAAAAGTACGATTAAGAGCCTTCGCAAAGAACAACTGCAATCTCCACCTTTGCAACAACTCAAACGAAATTATCAACGGTTAGTGAAGGATTTAAAGGGAAATAAGGGTCTTGAAGAAAGAGTTAATGATTTTTTTCAGGGGTTTGCCGATGATGATGAAAGGATTGTTAATCTTTCAGGATTTATTGAAAAAGTAAAAGAGTCTATGAGATTGACCCCAATTGTATACGGCATGAGTCTTTTAGAGGATCATGACAATGGTATGCTTGCAACAACGCATTATGACATCGAGTTGTTTGCCCAAGAGTCAGATGCAATGGAGATTTGTAATGATATAAGGTCCATGGCTTTAAAATGTCTATCTTACATGGTAACCAATGGATTTAAAGACCTTAGAATAGAAGAAAAAATAAGGATCAATATCAGAATAAAGAGTGAGGTAATTAATCTTTACGATAATTATTATAAGGAACAGAAATTACCGGCGGATGAAATGGTGGATAAAATGAACAAATTATTTTACACTTTTTTAAAAATAAGTCTATTAAATTACCCATTTAGTAATTCATTTTAAGGAACAAATGCAACTAACAATTATCGGCACATTTAAGGGATTGGCCCCTGCATTATTAACAGTCCTAAATAAGAAGGAAGTTACGGATCAACAATTTAATTCCATAGTAAAAGGATTTGAAAGTCGCTTAAATGATGACCAGAACTTCCAAACAAAAGCTGTTGGAGATGCTTTAGTAAAAATATTACATCAAAGAGTAAGTAAATGCATTGAACACTTAGTTCTACCAGGGGTGATTGCGATGGAAAGAATCTCTGAAGAAAACAGTATAGGTAAAGATGTTACTAGTATAATAGAAGATAATTTGAACACATTAGCAAATAAAATCTCAAAAATAGCGCGATCGGTACTGATACAAACTATTCCAGGTAACGGGTATGAGTTAGATCTTGGTCCATTTAAAAGCTACGCAGTAGATTTATATAAGCAATTTTTTTTACAAAGTATTAAGACATATAGAACTGCTCAAATTAATTCCTCGCTTTTTCTGTCATGTAAAGAATTGACATTTAAACAAATAGATAGGTATAGCTTAACACCTGAAAGCAAAGAATTTTTAAAAGTATTATTTGAAAGAATGGAGAAAAGTTACCCCACATCAGTTCAATATTTATCAATTGATGGATGGAAAAGGGCGTTTGATCGTCACGTTGAAATAAGAATTAAGGGAGACGCTAATGCAGGCAAATGGATATGATGATGGTTCAAGGTTTGTTACAAGGCTAGCAAGTTTACCTTTGTTTAAAAGCATAAAAATTGCTACTGATATTGGAAGAAGACCCCCTGAAAGAAGAGACAAATATTTAAATGTATTTAATAGGGCACGTTGTTTACTTGAGCAGGTAGGAAGATATTCTAATTCATGTACACTGTTAAGCAAAAAAGTTGACAGATATTCAAAAGAGTTGAAGAAATTCATTACCTCAATTAAATCAGGGGCCTGTGACGGGAAAATAAACAGAACCATATCTCTTTTTGAAAATCGATCGGTTCGAATAAAAAGAATTTGCACACTCTTAAACAACATGCGGACAGCAGCTTCAATACCATCAACAAAATCGGAATCTTTTCAAAAAATTTATGAAGCCGCTGCAATAGTCATTTATGAAGGATCGTTTAGGCGGCTTTCTCGGCTAGCACTAAAGTATATGGCATTGACTTTTATAACAAATAGGGTGAAAAAATACGCGATGCTTCCCCCAAACGATATGTGGGCATGGAGAGCAGAGGCGGCAAGTAGATCACTGCGCTTGCATTTTTTTTAGCAGGGGAATATAGGGAGAAAGGGAATTTTTAATTGCATTTTGCACCCCATCGGTAGTAATAGTTGCACCAGAAATTGCATCGATAGAAAATGTTTGCTCATGCTCGGGTAAAAGGGCAAGCATCTGAACGGGGATAAATTGTAATCCAAATCTCTCCTTGTTTTTTCCATGAAAAATAGACTTGCCTTTAAAAGAGTTTTGCCATTTTGGATTTTGTATTTCTCCCCCAAGACCGGGGGTTTCCTTTTGACTGTACCAGGAGATGCCGGTGATTGTCACACCATTTTTATCTATTCCTATGAATCCATAAATTGCATCCCAAAGCCCAAAACCATTTACTGGTAGAATTACTCCTCCATTTTTCACCTGGTAAAAAAGCTTTAGAAGGGGCTTTTCAGTGGTGTTTGTTTGACTTTGTTGTTGATAGAAATTAAAATCGATATTTTTTTCCTCAAATGTAAAACAATTGCCCGCACCGTCTGTTAGCATGGGAGTTAAATACTGTTTGGACAGCTCTTTGATGGTTGTATTGGTAGCACCTAAGGGGAGTAAGTCTGCAGCTTTTAAAAGTTCTGCATTTTTATAGGAGTTTTGTGCACGAATTTGTGCGGGTTTTAAAGCAGTAGAAACAGCCGTAATACTCAATGCGGAAAAGGCACACAAGAGGGCAATAAATAGAGCTGTGCCCCTTTCTTTCACGTGGCAACCCTCCTAATTTTTCCATGAAATCCTCTTTTGCGATAAAAAAGAGCAATCCTATCAAGCAGTGGGGAAAAGCTGTTGCCAAATAAAATAGCAAGCATAACCCCTTCTGGAAAGGCAGGATTGATCAGCCTGATTAAAATGGTTAAACTTCCGATCATAGAGCCATACAAAATTTGCGCCATCTTTGTAGTAGGGGAAGAGACTGGATCTGTAGCCATAAAGACAATTCCGAATAAAAGTCCTCCCATCAGCAGATGTTTATAGGGCAAAATTGCAAAATGGGCAGCAGTTTCAGCCTCTGACATTGCAAATAAGTAGAAGCAGCCTGCAGTAAAAAGAGCGGCAAGGGCCGCAGGTAGGATAATTCTAAGGGAGATGATGCCGGTAAGTAGAAGAAAGATCATTCCAATAAGGATTGCGCATTTGGAAGCTTCCCCAAAGCTTCCGGTAATATTTCCAAAGAACAGATTACCATCAGAGTAGGGGGCAATTCCGTAGAGGAGTTTTGCAAAATGATAGGCATTTTCTAGCTGCTCTTCGGGAAGTTTTAGCTCAAGGGTAACAAAATCGATGAGCTCAGCTGCCGATAAAGAATCAATGTGTAGTTTTGGATTGAAAATAGCAAGCCGTTGAGCGAGTTCTTTTTTAAGCCCTACATCGGGCAAAAAACTTAAAGAGACGGCATCAATTTGAAGACGTGTCACCGTGTTTGGAAGCTCTGCGATGTTTAAAGACGAGGCAGTTGTGATCGTATCATATGATTTAGGGTAAATTTCTTGGTTGTAAGTGATCAGGTTTTTTGATGTGGTAAATGCATTACTCCCTGCCCAAACATTCCCTGTCATGTAACTTGGAAATGAAAAATACAAGATGCAGCGGCAAATAAGTGCAGGATTAAAGATATTCATCCCAGTGCCCCCAAAAATTTCTTTGCCCAGAATTAGTCCAACAAAGACGCCAAAAATGGTCATCCAGTAGGGAAGGGTGGGGGGTAAAATAAGGGCAAATAAAATTCCTGTGACAAAAAACCCTTCTGAAACAGTCTTTCGATGTAATGATGCAAAGAAAATTTCTATCAAACCACCGGTTGTGTAGATGATCAGAAGTTGTGGAATAAACAGAGTGCATCCTGCCCAAAAAAAAGAAAAAAAATGTTGCAGGAGAAAGCGAAAATAACAAGAGACAGAAGTAGAGGCAGCAATATACTCCTCCATCAGGGGTATGTTTACACTGCCATAGAGTACCTTATACATCCCAGAATGTAAAATTGCAAAAAAGGTGCATGGAAGAAGGGCAACGACAACAAGAGTCATAATTCTTTTGATATCCACAGGATCGTGAACATAAGGGGCACTTTTAGGATGTCTCCTTTTATAAATAAAGAAGGACTTTGTCGTTTCAACCAGAGAAAACAAAAAGGAATTCATTTAATTTAACATCCCTATTATGATATTAGGTAAATAGGATTATACCAACTAAAAAAGCGTATGTCAAAAAAACTTTTTCTTTCCAAACGCTCGATGTTTTTCTTTGTATTTTTATCCATTGTTGGTGCCTGTTTTGTTTTTAAAGGATCGATTTTTCACTTTGCCTTAAAAAAATATGTCTCCCATAAAATCTCTTTAAAGGGGGATTGGGATTTTAATTATTCCTATATTTCTTTGGTTGATTCTGGAATTGCTTTTCATGATATTAATTTAAGTTCCAAAGACGGCGGTCCTCGCTGTAAGATTGCAAAGATTTTTTGCAAAGCGCCGGTATTGGAAAACATCTCTTTTTCTAACCATTTTGTAATAGATGGGCTCGATGTTACTTTTGAGAAAAAAATTGGCGGAAAAGGGACGGTATCTTCAGATCAAATGCGATCGATTTTATCTACCCTTTTGCAGGTAGAAATTACAAGCGGTGTCATTCATATTCCAGGTAGGGAATGTTTAGTGACCTTGGGCAAGTCCATATCGCCACAAAAGCTTGGAAAGATTGTTTTTTCAAAAGAGGGGGAAGGGCAGGTTAAGCTTGATCTATCCATGTGGGCGGATCAGTGGATTGTAGATGTAGAGGCAAGACAAAGCGGGGTTGCATTTTATAAAACGTTTGCTGATTTTTTCTTGGGAGGAAAAATTTCTGATTGGAAGATTAAAAATGGCAAATTGGATGGGAGTGCTTTTTTTGCTGTTTCATCCACAAATGTAATCAAAGATGCCCGTGTGCACATGAGCTGTTTAGAAGGGAAGTTTACTAACGATACCGCCGGAATCAATTCCTCTTTTAATCGTATCTTTGTGGATATGAATTATCCTGTGGCAACAGACTCTGAAGGGATCCTTTCAAACATTAAAATTATATCTTCAGTGGATAAGGGGGAAATTAATGTTTTGGATGAAAAAGGCAATGCACGGTTTTCATTCAAGGATTTATCAGGATATTTCACAATGGATGCTTTTAAAGAGGCGGCTGTGGAAATTTCTGGTTTTATTGAAGATAAAGATCGGTTACTTCCCATACAACTTGCAGGCAAGCCAATTAGTAAAAATGAGAAAGGATTAGAGGTTGATCTATCCCTACAACTCGATCCTGTTTTTGGGCATCAGGCCCATGTGAATGTTGTGTGCAGTCACAGTGATGATACCTTTTTTATTAAATCAAGGTTAGATTCATTACAGGTGCGCCAAATGTTGATTTTACAAGTGGGGCTTGGCTTGTTTGACCCCGGCTTTAAAGATTATACCATTTCAAAAGGGCGCTATTCCGGAGATTTGGAGATGGAGATCGGGTATGAGGGGATCAAAGATTTTTCATTGAAAAACTTGTTATGTGAAGATTTAGGGATTTATTCTGAAAAGCGCGATACCCTTCTTGAGGCAAAAAGGGTTTCTGGCCAATGCCAAATTGATCTTTTCAAGGATAAGACAACAAGTTTAACTAGCTGGGAAATGAAATTAACCGAAGGGAGCATGGTTATAGGCAGAGAGGGGACGCCCCCTTACCATCTTGAAAAGGGAGAGATCGACATTACAGTTTGTGATAGGGAGTTTTCCGAGAGCTATTTCACCTCTGAAATCAATGGTGTCAAAGGGAGGGTTGTTGTAGAGGGGACAATGGATGAGCCTACTTTTGACATTGTTTTATCAGCAGGTGGGGATGATGCTTTAAAATGGCTTGCTGATGTGGAAAAGTCGTACAACACCGATTTGATCCTTACTGCAAAAATTGATAAACAGTGCAAAGAATATAGTGGTTTTGGTGATTTAACCTTTATTAATGGAAAAGAGATAAATTCAGTGCAGTTTACGACTTTTGGAACAAGTGTTTCTGATATGATCGTAGATTTTTCCGCTCAAAAATTTTCAGGAAGTCTATTTCCCCTTTTAAATGAGATCACTAAATTTAGATGGTCTGTTGATGGAGAATATGCATTTACCGGTAGGTACGCTCCTGATCAGGTGTACCTTGATGTAGAGGGGGAAAATTGCACCTATCGAAAGGAGCACTCCTACATAAAAGATGCAGCCGGAAAGGCCCATTATAGGCAAAATTTGCACACAGGGGATTGGTATGTTGATATTGCTTTAAAAAAAGGGAAGAAAAAACTATTAGCTGATCAGAATTTTTTCTTAGAAAATGTTGAAATGAGAATTAGTTCAGATAGCCGGTTTTTTATGGTAAGGGGGCTTGAAGGGAATTTAGAGATGGGGCGGCACTTTGCTCCAATGAAGGTTAGAGCCAATAAATTTGATCTCTCAAGTGATGGAAGCATTGATTTTGATCTTGCGTTTAATAACTCTGAGGTTGAGTTAATTCGCCTTGCTGGAGCTGTAAAGGAGAGAGAAGTTTTTTTTGATAGCAACACCCATTTTTTAGATGAGGGGGTGGAGTGTAAAAAATGCACGTTTAAAGAAGGCCTTGAAGTAGCAATGAATTGGAAGCTTTCGTTACAAGATGTCTGTTTTCCAAAGGTGGTTAGGGACCTGTGTATTGATCCTTTAATTTGTGATTTTACCTTTGATCAGGGGAAGTATTTACTTAAGTGCAATAATGATCTGATTCATTTTGCGCTCGACGGCACGGGAAAAGAATTCACCATCAAATGCAACGATAGCACCTTAAATGGAATAGTGGATGGGAGTGCAATTAGAGTTCAAAAGGGGGTTGTTAGACACCAAAAAAAACTCTTAAGAGTCTCCTCTTTTGATATAAATGCCGATACATTTTGCTTTGTTGGAGGGTTTAAAGATGATAGGTTCTACTTTAATGGAAACGTTGTTGGAAATTTTCAAACGAATCTAGTTTTGGAAGGAAAAGCGATGGGGGGCTTTGTTTTTGAAGATCCCTTTGTAGCAAGCATCGACTCTTTAGAAGAGTTTTCTTTTACCTATGATGGTAAATGGATGATTCATAATGGAAATTTTGCAATAAGTGACAGTCAGGCCGGGGTATGTGAGGTGCGGGTAAAATCCATTGGGTTGCATGATCAGTTGGAAAAAATTTCGTTGCATGGGATTAAAGGACTGTTAAGTAATACCTTTCTTTTTGAAAAATTAGGCGTTCAAGTTGCTGGTGAAACCATAGAATTTTCTGCAGAGGCTGATATTTTACCCTTGAGCAATGATTTTTGGTTTAGCGCAATGATGGGCGGGCAGAAATTTGTACTACTTGATAGAAAAGTATCGGCCGAGAATATTCATGTTAGAGGAAATAAAAAGGCAATTGTAATTGATTGTGATTTGCCTTTGTTTGGATCAAATATCGAGCTAAAGTCACATGTGTTTCTTGATGAACGGTTGAATTTTAGGGTGGATGGAAAATGTTGTGACAAAAAGGTGTTGCTTGTTGATGGACGCTATGATGGAGAGTTTGAGATTTTTCGGATGAAAGGGGATTTATTGGGTGTAGCGTTTGATCTAACCCCTGCAAATACCGTCCAAGAAAATGCCTTTAAAGCAGAAATGAGCCTTGATTTACAACGGATGAAACCCATTTTGCCTGAGGGGGTGGTAGAGTTTGTCGACAGACTATCTCTTGGCAAAGGGATAGATGTTATTGGAGAGTTATATTTTAAAAATGGGGTCTGTTTTGACGGTTTGATCAAGGGAACTGATTTTGATTTTGTTGGATGTTGCTTGAGCAGTTTGTTTGGAACCATTCAGATTGAAAATGGAATTTGCACGCTAAATGATTTTTCTATAGCCGATCGCTCGATGATAGCAAATTGTAGGCATGCAGTATTTGATACAACAAGTTCAGGTTGTCAGCTCGAAGCTAAGAAATTTGAAATAAAAAATCTTCGCCCTTGCCTTATGTCAAAAAAAGGGGAGCGAAATAAGTTATCCAATCCCTTTATGATTGAAAAATTGGAATTTTTAGACCTTAAGGGGGATTTAGCTGACATATCTACCCTCACTGGTAAGGGGGGGGTACGCTTTACTAATGCCTTTGATAAACGGTCAAATCCAGTGATTGGATTTGCAAAAGAAATTATCGGGCGCATAGGTCTTGATCCAGTACTTATGATCCCTGTGGTGGGAGAGATAGACTTTCTTGTGGGCGATGGAAAGTTAAATTTTATAAAGATGCAAAATAGCTATAGCGACATGGGTAGATCCTACTTTTATTTATGGAATAAGTCGCAATCCTTTATCGATTTTGATGGCAATATTCACATTGATATTCGAATGAAGCAATATGTTCTGTTTAAGTTTGCAGAGCTGTTTGTCATCTCTTTAGACGGTCCGATCTCCTCTCCAAAAGTACATTTAAAATGATCCATATAAAAAATTTCTTCTTTCCAAGACTTTGTCACCGCTGTAAAAGCGTGGATGAAAACTTTTTATGTAAGATGTGCCTTTTAGGGTTTGAACTCTCCTTGTATAAGGGGGGTGATGTTTGTTTTTTGTTTGATTCAGGGGCTGATTTTCTGCACAAAAATCGAGGCGACTATCAAAAACTTATTCAAGCATTTGCTTTAGTGCAGCTTGCTAAAATACGCTGGAAATTTTCAGCAATTGAATGTGAACCAGAGCTTGTTCACTTGAAAAAATTTCTCTTGAAAACTCTTTTACAAGATGGAAGTAAAACCCTTTATCTTTTGCACCGAACGGACAATCCTATCTTGAAAGAGCCGGTGTGTAAAAACTCTTATGTTCTTATCGTTTAAAAGTTAAGAAGTTTTGAATAGAAACGGCCATCATGGTTTAAAAGTACAAGAGAGAGATACTGTTTCCAAGGAATAAAGGAGAATGGGGGATCAGCTACAGCCAATTTATTTAAAACAATAGTTTCCCCTATGTGTGCATAAACAATTCCTCTACATTTTAGAATTAGATAGGTGGTAAAATAGAGAAGTTTGAAAAAAATAGGGATCCGACGGGGAGTATTTGAGTTTATTAGAGCCTTAATATTTACAAAAAAATAGGGGATAGTATCAAGGGGGTTAACTACCCTGTATACTCCGTAGGGAATATACTGCTGAACAATTGTGCTAAAATCTTTATTGCCGATCGATGGTGGAGCAAAGATGTAGGTCTTGATCTGGAATTTACCTGGAAAGGTGTGCTCTATCCATAGGGCAAATAATGAAGCTGCCGCCCCTCCCTGACTGTGGCCTGTGATAAATAGGTCACATCCCCCTGAAATAGATTCTAATCGAAGGAGTAATTTTGGTGTTAATTGCTCAAACATGGTAGTAAGACCTGCCGATACGCGCGGCTTTAGATCTTTTGTATTCATTTCAATGGGGAAATGCATCTTTTTAAACACCTGCACATCTATGATAAGATCCTTTATTTTTGATGGGACAGTCCCTCGGATGCACAAGGTGTAAGCGCCTGTACTATTAGAGTCTAGTACCACTTTGAAATTATCGTGATCGGGTGACTCATCCCAGATTCCATTATAATTACTATATACAGAATTATTTAAAGCCATACAAGCTTTAGCTTCTTCGTGATTGTATCCTCGTTCCATCTTTCCCCTTTTATATTACTATAAATGATGGACGGGAGAAATTTTAAGCGACTAAGATTCTAAATCTTGTTGTGTCATTTGAATTTGACGGCGAAGTGTTTCATCGCTTTCTAGTTGTTTTTTGATCTTGTTCCATGAGTGTAGGAGGGTGGAGTGAGTTTTCCCTCCAAAAGATGAAGCAACTTTCATCAAGGAGTCATTGATCATTTCTTTAGCAAGGTACATAGCAACTTGTCGAGGGAAGGCAATCTCTTTTGCTCGAGAATTTCCTTTAAGATCCTGTACACGAACATTGAACATGGAGGAAACACTTTGTAAGATTTTTTCAACCGTTACTTTCTTTTTTGGGGCAAAGGAGAACAGTTCGCTTAATGTTTTTTCAACTATTTCTTGGGTGACTTCAATGCCCATGAGGCCGCAGTATGCGCCCAGTCGATTTATGGCACCTTCAAGTTGTCTTACGTTATTAAAAATATGCTCTGCGATAAAGAAAGCGACTTTATTTGGGATATAAATACCTTTTTTTTCTGCCTTGTATTGAAGAATTGCAACACGTGTTTCAAGATCAGGAATTCCTACATTTGCAACAAGGCCCCACTCCATTCTTGCAATGAGGCGCTCTGAAAGTTTTAATTGACTTGGAGGTTTATCACTTGTAATAACAATCTGTTTGTTTTCATTGATTAATGCTTCAAAAGTATTGCAGAATTCCTCTTCAAAATTGAGTCTGCTTTGTAAGAATTGGATATCATCGACAAGTAAGATATCAAGGTTTCGATAAAAACGTTTCATCTTGTCTACTGTTTTATTTCTTAAGTTGTCAACAAGGTCATTGATAAAGGCTTCAGTTGTTATACAATGGACACGAAGTTTTTTGTGAGTCTTATTAATTTCATGGCCGATACTGTGCAATAGATGTGTTTTTCCAAGACCTACACCGCCATGAATAAAGAGTGGGTTGTAGGATTGTCCTGGTCGATTTGCAACCCCAAGTGCAGCTGATTTTACGAATTGATTAGAAGGTCCTTCGATAAAGTCTGAAAAGGTGTACCCTTTATTAAGTCGAACACTTTGGCGTGGTTCATAGCCGGGGGTAAGAGTAGTTTGTGGAAGAGAAGATTCTTTAATTTCTGTTTTGCGAATGGGTTCGGCAACTACAAATGTAATTAATGGAGATTTTTGCCCATCAACTGGAAGGAACATTGCAAGTTCCTTTCGGTAGTTTGCAAGAAGATAATCGCTCACAAATACGTTTGGTACCTCTAATGTAATTCCCCGTTCATCGCCATCAATTGCAGTAATTGGTGCAAGCCAGTTTTGGAATTCAGCGCCTGAACATTTCTCTTTCATAAAAGAGATGAATTCATCCCACATTTGTTTTGTTTCTTCAAGTAACATAAAGAAAATCAGGCTCCTAGATTAGTTCAATATTGTATTTATGAACAATGTTTCCACAAACTCTTTAAAGAGCTAATGTTATGAGTATACACTAACATCTATATAAATACATCTCAAGTTATTTCCAATAAAAAAAAGGCAATTTAGGTAAGGTATTTAAGCTTATTTAGCTGTAGGCAAGAAGTAATGCATCTGCATTGTCGCGGATGTGGGGTGTATCTTTTTTTAAGAGATGTTTTGCAAGTGTTATCCCTTGAGCGTTGTAACCTAAAACAAACAGAGCTTTTGCCCGATTTAAAAGAGTGTCCTCGTGATCTTTGTCTAACAGTAATGCCTTATCGATTGCTTTTAATGCTTCCATGTTGTTGCCCATTTCCAGGTAAATTGCGCCGAGAGTTTGAATGTCGTAGGCAGATTCAGGAGCTAAAATAACAAGAGCTTCAAAAAATTTCAGGGCTGTTTCGAAGTGACCTTGTTTGATATAGGAATAACCGACAAATCGAAGATCTCGAAGATCATCATTATCCCATCCTAATAGATCTAACCAAGCATTAGTATCCATTTCTATCCTTTTTGAAATCCGGCCCTTGCCCCATAACAGTTTTCTAGGTCTTTATTGATTGTGCTAATTGTCTTTAGTAGGGATTGTATCTTATTTGCATCATTTTCGAAACTATTAATTTCTCCATTTGGATTGGAAGTGGCGGTTTTTGCAAGCAACGACTGTTTCCCTTGAATGCGAGAGGAAGCTGCATCTAAACGCTCTGTGGTGCATGAGGGGGTTAGCTGTGGTCCAAAAAGGCTGTCAGATTGTGATTCAAAACCCTCCGGAGCATTGTATCTTCCCCATTCAGTAACTTTTGCCCCAAAAAGTTGATTAACATTGCTCTCTTGTGGACGGATGTTTATTTGAGAAACAGATCCCCTGACCGTACCTGAATCATCGTGAAAAGCGTCGTCATAATCGCGCTTTTTTCTTTCATACTCAATAGATGTTTCTATTGGTATGCTATAAGTTGTGTGTGTACCTTGAAGCTTATCCATAAATACATGGATAGATAAAAATTGAATTTAACGCAAGAGATATATCCATTAGAAGCATCATTCAGAGGCTATTTTTTCTACAATCATTTTAAGTGAGGGGGCCGCGTCTGTTGAATGTTGAATCAAATTTCGAATAATTGCTTGTAATTTTGATAAATTTTCATTCAGTGTTTTTTCTATTCTGATTTTTCTAATATGCACGTTATCATAATCAGGGATAAACCGCTGATCTAGGGTAATTTTTTCTGGAAGGTTCAATAGTTTTTCGATAGTTGATTTCGAAAGAGGATGGTTCATAAGGGGTGAAATTTCTTCAAGCCAAGATTTGTTTCTTTCTTTCAATGAATACAGTCCCCCTGGTGAATCGTTGTCGATTTCCCAAACCTTCCCGTCAATATCAACTGCGCTATTTTCCCTTTTAGAATCTTGCCTTCCCATAATCCAATTAAAAAGCACTACGTCTTGAGCATGTGGTATGTTGAGGTTTGCTAGCGCTAGATTTTTTTCTTCTATATAAGCTTGCACAAGAATGGGTGATAAATTAGGGTAAGCTTTTTTTATTAAACAAAAATTATCAGAATCAGGAGCAATATACCTAATTTTAGGGACAACTCTTAAATCCAATTGTTTACTTGCTTGATAAAAGAGGATATCAGTTGCTGGTAGAGTAAAAGGTCTTAAAGGTTGGTTCCACACTTTTATGACCCAAGCACTACCTTTTGGTCTTACAACTTTTTTGATTCTTCCAGCTCCAACGGATTCGTCTAAAGCCTTACCTTTTATTAATTCAGTTAGGAATGTCTTGGGCAAATTTGTTCCCTTAAACTTTTGTATTTCTGGGGTGAAAGTTATTGCAGGTGTGGTATTGTGAGCGGTAGGAGTAACTTTTTCATGCAAAAGTTTAATTGTCCAACATATAATCAGAGGTAAAATCACCCCCAATGCAAGGATCGCAAAGATGGCAAGCACTGTAAATCCCACTTTTTCCGCTAAGGGGTCACCATGATCAGGATTTGCAAGCTTCCAGGGTGTTGTGAAAAAAGTTAATGCCTTTTCATTGATTTTCATAATTTTAAAATCTATTTTTAAAGATGAATTAATTATACAATTATCACCAATAATTTGTATGCATTTATTCATGCAATTTATTAAAATAAAATATTAGTTATGCCAAAAAATAGGAAAAAAACAAAATTGCAGCTAAGGGACTGAGAATTTTTTGACCTTCTGTAACAATTTTGATAATTAGCCTTAATTGATGTAAGCTGTTTAGGATTAGTTTGCAATTAAAAGAAAGCCTTCCAGAATTTTAAAATATTTAATTTACGTAGAGGTTGTATTTATAAAATTACCTAGGTATTTTTTAAAATAGTGTTGAAGGTTATATATATATTTAATATAATTAATGTATAATTAACAACATAGATTTTAAATGTATACTATACCTCGATTGGATGTTCCATTTGACTATAGAGTACCGGTCGAATTAAGTGCTGGTTCTATAAATAGAAAAATTGATAATTATAATAATCAAGTTGAGGAATATAGAAGAGGATCTCCTATAAATAGAATTAATAATAAGGTAAATAAATATTTAAAGATTGCGATTAAAGTGAGCTCTTGTATTCTTTTTATTTTACTAATTGCTCTAGTAGGGGTTTTACTATCTCCTGCGATCTTTCCTCTAGCAGGTTTTACTGTCGCATTGACTCTCTTATTAATAGGTGGAGCTTTAGCGGTATCTTCTTTAATTGCGTTCAAAATTTCCAACTTAGTTATTTCTATGAATATTAAAAATTATTTGGAATCTGGATCAAAGCTTCCCCAATTAAGAGAGAAATTAGAAACAGAAAAGAAGGCTTTAACAATTGCAATCGGTATTGCAATAGACGATTATTTACCCCTAGTTCCACCTCGAAGAACAAGTAATTTGCGACGCGTATACCGAAAATAAGTTATCGTGCATGATTAAGTGGGAAGGTAATCTGCCTGGTAGTTTTGTTCTTAAACCGCCCCATTTCCCACAAATTCCCATTTTTTTTCCTTTTGTTAATTCCCTTGTACCACTCATTTTGCAAAGTAATTATTTTAAAATAGGGTCTTTTTTAGCGCTTTTTGTTGTGTAAATTGATGTAAAAAGGTATTCTGTGGGAAAATGTGGGAAATTGAGCGGTACCAAAAATGCGAAAGGGATTTTTTTCTGGTTCTTATAGCGCAAAACTTGATGAGAAATCACGTTTTGTGCTCCCTCAAAACCTACGGTATCAGCTTGTTGAAAACGGGGAGCTAAATTTTTCTATCGGACTATCTTTAGGGGGATGTTTAGCTATTTATAAAGAGAGCGAGATTGATGCAATTGTAGAAAAATTTCAAAAAAGAAAACACATTGCAAAATTTCAGAAGTTTTTTACAGTCTTTTTTGGAACCCTTACCCAAACTACATGCGATGGTGTAGGAAGAGTAACTCTTCCTCCCTCATTAAAAAAAGCTGTGGGAGTAGATAAAGAACTGATGATCAGCGGTGCAATGGATAAAATTGAGATCTGGTCAAAAGAAAAATACGAGAGTTTATTCTCAGCTGATGCAATGGCTGGTGGATCTTTTGATTCACTAATGGAAGAGGCTTTTGCTGATGATCCAGTAGAGATCAATGCCAATTTAGAAGACATATTGAAATCAGTACAAACGACGGTGAAATTATAGTGAAAAAGACAATGAAGACAAAAGATGATAAAGGTTTTCCTCACATTTCAGTGATGAAAAATGAGGTGTTAGACAGTTTTAAAGATGTTCAGTTAAAAGTGTTTTTCGATGGAACACTAGGAGCTGGAGGTCATGCAGAGGCAATATTAGAGGCTCATCCAGAAATAGAGATCTATATTGGCTGTGATCAGGACCAAACGGCGATTGAAATTGCAAAAAGTCGCCTTGCAAAATTTTCAGATAAAATGCGATATGTTTATGGCAACTTTTCTGATTTGGATAAACACCTTCAATCTTTAGGGGTTGAAGCAGTTGATGGTTTTTTTTTGACCTAGGAGTGTCGTCTATGCAGTTTGATGAAGAAGGGAGAGGGTTTAGTATTATGAAAGATGGTCCTTTAGATATGCGCATGGACACAAATTTACACATCTCTGCAAAAGAAATTATTGCCGAAATGTCTGAAAAAGAACTTGGAGTGATGTTCAAAGACTTAGGTGAAGAAAGATTGTGGAAAAATGCCGCAGCTGCAATTACAAAAGCTCGAAAGAGAAAGCCGATTGCAACCACCCACCAATTAAAAGAAGTAATAGAAGAAGTCATTCCCAGAAGAGGGAAAACACATCCGGCAACAAAGATTTTTCAAGCAATACGGATGTATGTCAACAAAGAGTTAGAATCTATCGAGATTTCCTTGAAAAAAGCAATGCAGGTATTAGCACCAAACGGAAGAGTTAGTGTTTTATCTTTTCACAGTCTTGAAGACAGAATCGTAAAAAATATTTTCAAAAGTGCCTCTTTACCTATGAAAGATCTACAAGGGATGAATATCAGTGCTGCAAAAATCAGGCTGATTACAAAAAAACCAATCCCTTGCACTTTTGAGGAAATGAAAAAAAATCGACGAGCAAGAAGTGCTAAACTAAGAGTTGCAGAAAAACTTCATTAGGAAGACTATGAATAAAGGGCCGCTGGGAAAGATCTTGATTTGTGGGGTTTCATTTTCGATGGCTTTATGCGCCTATTTACACGCCCGAAATGATGTAACAAAGCTTATGATCCAGCTTCCAAAGCTTTCAAAAGAGCTAAGTCTTATTCAAGAGCAAAATACTATTTTACAATTTGAAGTGGAAAAGTTTGAAAATCCTGCCTTTTTACTCAATCTTTTAAAAACAACAGAATATGCACATCTTCTTTCTAAGGAAAGTTCACAAACAATTGCTTTAGAAGTTTCAAAAGATGCTGCAAGACAAGTGGAAGAGGTGTTGCAAGGTTCAAGAAATGCGTTACTTGGTACAGTTCGCTAAAGGATAAGATGAAAGAGCGGACAGATCAATTGCGAACAAGATCGTTATTTGTAAGTTTTTTTCTTTTTTTCTTATTTTCTACTATTTTAGTCCACTATTATAAAATTCAGGTGATCGAGCATGAAAAGTGGGTGAAAATTGCCGAGCAACAGCACCACTTTGTAGTAAAAGAACCCTTTCATCGCGGCAAAATCTACTGTCGAACAGAAAATAATAAAAAAGGGCGATGTTTGGTGATGGATGTGTTAACTCATCATCTCTATATTGATCCCATGCAAATTAAAGAACAACATAAAGGCGAAATGATTGCAGTACTTGCCGACTTGATCGAAAAAGAAGGGCTTGCTGACTCATTTTATAAACAATGCAGGTGGAGAAAAGTTGCAGATTCTATTTCCCTTGCAAAAAAGGAGAAAATAGAGAGCTGGTGGACTAACTATGCAAAAGCAAATAAGATTCCAAGCAATGCTCTTACTTTTGTCAAAGATTATAAAAGAGGCTATCCCTTTGGGCATTTGCTAGGGCAAGTCTTAAGTACCGTCTATAGAAATCGAGATGAAAAAAGTGGAAAGGCCCTGCCAATTAGTGGAATAGAAAAAGTGTTTGATCAAGCTTTGCAAGGGCATGTAGGAAAAAGGTACCTGATGCGGTCGCCAAAATACACAATAGACGATGCAAAACGTCACATTGAGGCAAAAAATGGAAGTGATGTCTATTTAACCATCCATCATGAAATTCAAGCAATTTGCGAGGAGGAATTACAAAAGGGGGTAGATAGGGTTAAAGGTAAGGGGGGGATTGCTGTGATGATGGACCCTTATAATGGAGAGATTTTAGCCCTTGCTCAATATCCATTTTTTTCCCCTGAAAAATACCCTGAATATTTTGTGGATAAGCAAAAGGAGGGGTATACAAAGCCTAAAGCATTAACGGATGTATTTGAGCCGGGATCGCTCATGAAAGTTCTTACAATAGCCATGGGCCTTAAAGCAAACGAAACAATGATAGAGGCTGGAAACCTCCCGATCTTTAACCCATTAGAGATGGTTTCTACCAGCAATCAAAATTTTAAAGGGAGAAATAAGCCATTAAAGGATGTCACCTTTCATAAATATTTAAACATGTTTTTAGCCATCCAGAAATCTTCTAATGTGTACCCAGCAAGAGTGATTGAAAAAGTGATCGATCAACTTGGTCCTAAATGGGTTTGTGATCAATTAGAGCATACTTTTGGGTTGGGATTAAAAACCGGTTTAGAGCTTCCCTATGAGAGTTCAGGGATGATTCCTGTGTATGGAAGAAAATACATGAATGGTAAGGATCAGTGGTCAAATCCGACACCTTACTCATTGGCTATTGGCTATAATGTCCTTGTTAATGCAATGCAAATGGTTAGAGCATATGCTATTTTTGCAAACGGTGGCTACCTTGTACAGCCAACAATTGTTGATAAAATTGTGAGTTCTGAAGGAGAGGTAACAGTTTACAAGAAGGAGAAAAAGAAAGTTCTTTCTAATGCGATAGTAGAATTAATGATGAGGGCTTTAAAATATTCGACAAAATTAGGAGGGACCTCTGATTTGGCCGATATCCCAGGCTATTCAGAGGCAGGAAAATCAAGTACTGCAGAAAAAATAGTAGGCGGAGTGTACTCTAAAAACACCCATTGTTCAAGTTTTTTAGGAATAGCTCCCGCAAAAAACCCAAAATTTGTTTTAATAGTAGTTGTCGACGAGCCAGAGAAAAAATTTGTCAGTGGTTTTGGATCTATGCACTTTGGAGGTAAATGTGCCGCACCTATTTTTAGAGAGATAGGAAAAAGATCGCTTGAAATAATGAAAGTCCCGTATGATGATCCCCGTGGATTTTCCCTATTGGATCCAAGAACCGTTAAAGAAGAATCAGATTGGTTCAAGGAGAGTAGAGAGCTTAAGTCGATATACGATCAATGGAATAAATAGGTTTAAAGAAGGGATAATATGAAACTAAAAAAAATATTAAAAGATGTAGAAACCATTCAAGTAAAAGGATCTAAAGAGATTGATATCACAGGGGTATTTACTCATTCAGCAGTTGTTTTTCCAGGAAGTATTTTTATCGCTAAACGGGGAAACAGCACTCACGGAAATCATTATATTCAAAATGCTATTCAAAATGGGGCAGCATGTATTGTTTTGGATATGTACAACCCTTTTTTAACTAAAGTCACACAAGTGATTGTAGAGGACCCATCCCTTGTTGCCGCAAAAATCTGCAGTAACTATTTTGAAAATCCTTCTCTTGCCCTTACAATGGTGGGTATTACCGGTACATGTGGAAAGACATCGGTTTCCTATTTCACAAAGTATCTCCTTGATGTTGAATCTCTCACAGGTATTATCGGTACCATTGAAACATACACGGGACTAAAGACATTTAAAAGTAACCATACCACACCCGAGGTCTCCTCATTGATGAAAATTTTGAAGGAGATGAAAGTTGGGGGGTGTAAAAATTGTGTGATGGAAGTGTCATCGCATGGATTAGATCAAAAAAGGGTGGATGAGACCTATTTTGATGTGGTTGCATTTTTAAATATTTCTCATGAGCATCTTGACTACCATAAGACAATGAAGGAGTATCAAAGAGCTAAGGAAAAGCTCTTAAATCATAGAAAGAAAGATGCAATAGTTGTTGTTTCTATCGACAATGCGTGGGGAAAGCAACTGAAGAAAAAAATTTCAGAGGCGGTGACATTTGGGCTAAGCGATCGGGCTGATATTTATGCAGAAGATATAAAGCTTTTTAATGATCGATCTACTTTTGACTTGTGCATCGGTGATGATAAAAAATCAGTGACCATCCCCCATATAGGTAAATTTAATGTGGAGAATTTTTTAGCAGCTGCTGCTATTGCTTACTCTTTGGGTATTTGTTTTGAAGAAATCGCAGAGCGTGCTGCCACTCTTCCTGCAGTACCAGGGCGAATGGAGAAAATTGCAAACGATCTAGGAATTAGTATCATTGTTGATTATGCTCATAAAGTCGAAGCGCTGGAAAAAGTTCTTAAAACACTTAAAGAAACAGCATTAGGCAAGCTTCTGATTGTATTTGGTTGTGGGGGTGAAAGAGATCAACAAAAACGTCCCTTAATGGGAAAGATTGCTCAAAAGTATTGCAACTTTGCAGTGCTTACAAATGATAATCCAAGGGGTGAGAATCCTGTTACCATTATTGAAGAGATTAAAAGGGGGATTTCATCCTTGCCCTGCGAGGTGATTTTATCGCGCAAAGAAGCAATTGCTTATGCACTAAAAATTGCTACAGCGGGCGATACGATTTTAATAGCTGGCAAAGGGCATGAAGAAGAACAAGAAATTGGAGGGCAAAGATTTTTATCATCAGATAGAACACTTGCAAGAGATATGGTGGGTGCTCTATAATAAAAAATTCTATGAAAAAATCAAGATCCTATTTCCTACTTTTAGTTCTTTTTTTGTTGACCGGTTGTTATCAATCGAAAAAGGTGAGTTATACAGATGTAATTCTTAAAAAGGAAATTCAAGTTAAGCACACCATGCCAATTATTGTCCTAGATCCTGGGCATGGGAATTTTGATCTGGGTACGCATAATGAATTTTGTGAAGAAAAGGCCCTTGCACTTAACACTGCATTGTATGTAAAAACCGAACTTGTAAAAAAGGGTTATCGGGTAGTGATGACTCGGGCTCGAGATGACTATGTACCTTTAAAAAAGCGAGCACAGATTGCAAATGATACAAAATCGCAAGTGCTTGTAAGCGTTCATTATAATGCTGCCCACAATACAGCTGCACATGGGATAGAAGTTTTTTATCCAAAAACAGCCAAGCAGTGGAAGCTTAAACGCTCTAAAATGCTTGCACAATCTATATTAAGAAAAATGCTCTCTAATACGGGAGCTTTTTCAAGAGGGGTGAAAGCGGGAAATTTTTGTGTTATCAGAGAAACTAACATGCCTGCAGTACTTGTAGAATGTGGATTTATTACCAATGCTGAAGAGTGTAAGAAGATGATAGATCCTGCCTATCAAAAGGTTTTAGCGCGCTCTATTGCCGAAGGGCTAGATGAATATTTTCAAATGTAGTGGATTTATGTGACGGAAATGACTTTTCCACCCACAAGTTTTATCAACTGCTTTGTCTGGATATGAAAAAAATTGTTGAGTGATCCAAAAGCTGTCCAAAGTGTATCCCAGCGCAGAATGTCTGCATCAATATACACCTGATCGATTGTAGTTTTATGGCCAAATGGAGGTAATTGATCGCTTGAAAAACCTGTTAAACTCTCAACCAATTCATCCTCTGCTGTGATGAGTTTTTCCCCAAATCGGTTGCGCATTTGCTTTTCGTCTATCTGGTTTGTCCCTGATAGGATAAAAACGATGGGTATGTTAGTAAATTTTGTTTTAAAAACGATCACTTTTGCAATTTGCCCAAGGTTACACCCAAGATTTTTTGCAAGAGCAAGAGAGGGATTGTTTTTTTCAGTAACCACCTTTACTTCACAGGGTAATCCATGCTGAGATAAGATTTTTTCAACACTTTTTGTATTATAAGTCATCAGATAATAATAGTACTCGAAGTATTTGAAGTACAGGGCTTTTTGCAAAATAGCAGAGGAATGGTTAAAGTATAAAAAATTTAAATATTATATCATAAAAATAAATAGATACATTTAAATAGTAATTAAGTTTGTTTTAAACTTATATTTTTGGTAAATTTATATAGTCCTTAAGGTGCTTGATTCTACTATAGAATGTAGTGTTAAGAAAGGATGTTTTTAAATTAAAGGTTTTATTATGACGCAATATATTTCGGTAAAAGCTTTTTCTGTTGATGATTATAACCCTTTAGAATCAAAAATAAAAGATAAAGAGGGAAAAAAAACAGATAAAGATGTCCTTATCGCAGGGATTATATTACTTGTGGTTCCTATTGTTGCACTTGCACTATTAATCAATTTTGGTGCAGTACTATCAGTAGCAGCAATTTGTTTTATTGCTATAGGAATTACAATAGTATTTGGATTAGGTGTGTTTTTTGCATCAGCTTACAGAATTAGAAGTTTAGCACGTGAACGCATGCAACAGCATGCCAAAGTAATGTGGTATATAAATGTAAATGGTAAATTAAGTAGAAATTTTTTTAAAATGCAAAGTGATCTCCTATTACGTTATGGAGACAATCAAAAAAATGAACTATATGATGTTATAAAAAAAGAACAAGATTTACAAAAAAAGCGGAACCTTCTAGCAAAACAGTCTTCCTTTTTAGTGTCTACTAGCGGATTTACTCAATCGATAGGATCAAAAAAGCCCGCTCAACTCAGTGAAAACATGGAAGAGCTAGCTAATGACATGTGTGATGCATACGATTGCTATAATCTTGAGTATCATCGTATAAAGAACCTATACCCTAAAGAACATAAAGTTATAGCTCAACGAGTGAAAAAAACCCGTAATAAAATTAAAAAAACATATAATAAATTTGTAAAAATAATACTGAAAGGAAATCTTTCGTCTAAAAGAGTTTAAACATAAATGCTGTTAACCATCCAAAAATCAGATTATAAGAATAAGGATAATACAATTCAGAATTGGTGCTTATGCGTTATATGCTGCAGAAGATGTCGATCCGCCGTGACCTGTCCAGTTGGAATGAAAAAATTCTGACTCCTCTTTGTCTACACGCTGGTATGTGTGAGCGCCGAAATAATCTCTAATACCCATAAGAAGGTTAGCTGGAAGTTTTGCGGAGGTAATTGCATCAAAAAATGAGAGAGCGGATGAAAAACATGCGCATGGAACTTTATGAATAGTTGCAAGTGAAACAGTCTCTCTCCACCCCTCATCACATTTTAACATCGCTTTTTTGAAAAACTCATCATGCAGAAGGCTTTCTAAATGGGCGTTTTTTTCAAAGGCATTTTCAATATCAGATAAAAATGCACTTCTGATAATACACCCATTCATCCACATGCGAGCAATCCCGGCATAATTTAAGTTCCACTTGTACTTATCAGAAGCTTTTTTCATTAACATGTACCCTTGGGTATATGAAATAAGCTTTGAGGCATAGAGCCCATCTGCTACATCATCAATAACAATGTCCCGATCCTTACTGCACAAACGGGTATGATGCTTATAGATTTTGGAAAGATTAAGCCGCATATTTTTTTCTGTAGAAAGATAACGGGCATATACGGACTCTGTGATCATTGAAAGGGGAACACCTTCTTCTAACGAGCTTTCCGCTGTCCATTTCCCCGTCCCTTTTTGCATGGCAACATCTAAAATTTTTGATACAAGAGGGCTGCCATCAACATCTTTAAAAGCAAGAACCCCTGCTGTAATCTCTATGAGAAAACTATTAAGGTCTCCTTTGTTCCATTTTGTGAAAATTTCTGATAATTCACCCTCATCGAGCCCAAGAATTTTAGCCATAATATCTGATGCCTCACAAATCAATTGGATGTCCCCATACTCAATTCCGTTGTGAATCATCTTTACATAGTGACCTGCACCACCTTCCCCTACAAAATCGCAACAAGGATCCCCTTTAGGGGTTTTTGCTGAAATGGTTTGAAGCATCTCTTTTACATGATTCCAAGCTTGGATGCTTCCCCCTGGCATCATCGAAGGGCCATGACGGGCACCATCTTCCCCTCCAGAAATACCACATCCAAGGAAATAGAGCCCTTTAGACTCAAGCTCCTCAAGGCGCCTTTGGGTGTCTTTATAAAAGCTATTTCCTCCATCAATAATGATATCTCCTTTTTGTAAAAGGGGGGTAAGCTTCCCAATAAAACTGTCAACAGCATCTCCTGCTTTGACCATTAGAAGAATTTTTCGAGGGAGGGCAAGAGAATCAACAAACTCCTTAAGCGTGTGATAGCCAGTGACTTTTGTCCCTTTGGCTTCATTACTCATGAATTCATCCACTTTAGAGGGGGTTCTGTTAAAACAAGATACCTTGTATCCATGGTCATTAAAGTTTAGGATAAGATTTTCTCCCATAACTGCTAGCCCAATTACACCTATATCTGATTTAATGCCCATTATTTTTCCTTTGTTGTCGATAATTGTGAATTATCCTATAATATCCTCTTGATAGATACTTTTCTACCATTTATTCTTAGCTCCTGTAGCTCAGTGGATAGAGCATTCGCCTCCTAAGTGAAGGGTCACACGTTCAATTCGTGTCAGGAGCGTAACCCTAAATAGACTACTAAAGGGTATTTGAAGCAAGAAAAAACCGTATTCAAATAGGGTAATAGAAGTTTTCTGTAATTGTTTAATAATTAATGTTTTAAAATTTTAATTTTTGTTTTAAATTAAATATGTTATAATTATTTAAAAAGATAATTAAAAGGAGTAAAAATAATGCAGCCAATTACTTGCCCTACAGATGGCTCAAGCAATCTTCAGAAAGAAATTGAAGAGTTTAATGAAAAAGTTAGCAAGAGCGCTTGCGATGCAGTTAAGAAAAATTTAAATGATAGTGCATCATCAGCGATGATTGTAGTAGCCGTTGCTTGTATTTTTTTTATTAGCTCCATTTCAATTTTTCCAGCTTTTCCCCTTGTTGCTCTGATTGTACTGTTAGTAGGTGGATCTATAGCGGTAGCTTTAGGGGTATTCTTATCTATGTCAGAAAAGATGGGATGTACATTACTGGGCCCTTTAGCTAAAGTGGAAATAAATGAGCAACTACAAAAGGATAGGGTCTCTTTGATAAAAAAGATAGACCGAGAAAATATTGAAAATAATCGCAATATAAAATGTGCTTTTGTGCCATTGGACTGGGATTCTTTACTTGGAAGGGATCAAGTTTAGTTATCTTCCGTTTTTAGTATTTGAATAAATGCAGATTGCGGAATAGAAACTTTTCCGAATTTCTTCATTTTTGCTTTACCTTTTTTCTGTTTCTCTAAAAGTTTGCGCTTACGGGTGATATCCCCGCCATAACATTTGGCTGTAACGTTTTTTGACATAGCAGATATGGTCTCTCTTCCAATGATCTTGCCGCCGATAGCAGCCTGTATGGGAACTTTAAATTGTTGTTTTGGAAGAATTTCTTTAAGACGCTTGCACAGCTGGCGCCCTTTTGCGTCGGCCTTTGAAATGTGAACAAGAGTTGAAAAAGCATCTACTGGATCCTCATTGATACGAATTTCCAACTTGACGATTTTACTATCCTCATAGCCACATTGCTCATAATCAAAAGAGGCATACCCTTGAGTGATAGATTTTAATCGATCGTTAAAATCGATAATCACTTCATTTAGGGGAACTTTGGCATGAAGAAAGACTCTTCCTCCTTCGATTGTTTCCATATTCACAAGGAGCCCCCGCTTTTCATTTACAAGATTCATTACCCCGCCCATATAATCAGCAGGAACTAAAATATTGCACAATACCCATGGCTCTCTTGTGGATGCAATCACCGTGGGGTCAGGAAAAAAAGATGGATTGTCAACAGTGAGAACTTGTCCGTTGGTCTTTACAATGTGATACTGAACACTTGGTGCTGTAGTAATCACATCAATATCAAATTCACGAGAGATTCTTTCAAAGACAATTTCTAGGTGCAGAAGACCTAAAAAGCCGCATCTAAATCCCATTCCAAGTACTTGCGAATTTTCCTGTTCTATAAATAGGGCAGAATCATTCAGCCGAAGCTTTGATAGTGCATCAGTAAGCCCTTCATAGTCGCAGCTTTCTACAGGGTAGACCCCTGCATAAACTACCGGATTGATCTCTTTAAAACCAGGCAACGCCTCTGTTACATGCTCTTTTAAAAGGGTGATTGTATCTCCAACTTTTACATCGCTAGGCTTTTTGATGTTTGCAAGAAAATATCCCACCTCGCCAGGTCCAAGCTCGTCAACTTTTTGCTCTTTAGGATTGAAAATTCCCACTTCAAGAATTTCAAAACTTTTATTTGTTGCTAAAAACTTGACCACATCACCACGCTTCAATCTTCCTGAAAAAATTCTTATATAGGTATAAATTCCTTGGTAGATATCATAATGAGAGTCAAAAATAAGGGCGCGTGTGGTTGTTTCATTTTGCTCTGAAGGGGGAGGGAGGGAGTAGACGATTTCCTCAAGTATGTCTGCAATACCTAAACCAGATTTTGCCGACGCTAAAATGGCGTTACTTGCATCAATGCCTAGCATCTCTTTAATTTGTGCTTTTACTGCAGCTGGATCAGCAGCCGGAAGATCGATTTTATTTAGAACGGTAATGATTTCAAGGCCACGTTCTTTAGCAAGGTTCATGTTGGCAACAGTTTGTGCCTGAACCCCTTGCGCTGCATCGACAATTAAAATAGCCCCTTCGCACGCAGCAAGAGATCTTGATACTTCGTAAGAAAAATCTACATGGCCGGGAGTATCAATAAAATTCATTTGATAGGTGTTGCCGTCAGAACATTTATAATTCATGGTAACAGGGTGCGCTTTGATGGTGATACCGCGCTCTCTTTCTAGGTCCATGTCATCAAGAAGCTGTTCTTTGATGTCTCTTTTTTCTACCGTGCCAGTGATTTCTAAAAGACGATCAGAAATCGTTGATTTCCCATGGTCAATATGTGCGATAATACTAAAATTACGAATGAGGTCTATTTTTTTCTTCATGTGAAAAAGTATAAACCATTGCCCTTGATAAAATCAAGAAGAATGGGAATTAGCAGGTTGTTTAAAACGGACTAATAAAAAAAGCGACAGGATTTCTCCTGTCGCCTTTTTATTAGACTTCTAATATCTTGATTACTTAGCAGTTGCAGGTTCTTGATTCTTGCTGCTTGCTGCCTCTGCACTCTTTTGTGAAGAAGAGGCAAGTTCGTCACTTGCAGCTTCAGCTTCTTGATCAGCCATTGCTTTTTTAAACAATTTATCAAGTGAGTATACAGAAATAATCCATACTGCAATCATACCTAAGATAATTACACTTAAATACGGGGCCATTGCTGCAATACTACCAAGTGTTGCAATCATGAACTGTTGTATAAAAGCGCCGCCTGATTTACCTAATCTTGCTCCAACAACGTCAATTGCCGCCTTACCCTTAACCTTACTTTCTTGGTCAAGTGGAATATAGGCCATCTCTTTTGTAGGATCAAACAGTGCATATTTAGTTGATTTACTTAAAATGTTTTGCATCATACCAAAGATCACTGCAAGCATTAGGGGAGATGTACCAAACATGGCAATCATTCCTGCTAGACTCTGATTGAAAATCATGAATGTAAAAAACAGTCCGCCTGTAACAAGAATCATTACTGGTGTAACAAGAGCTGAGAATCTCCAACCCATTTTTCTAATAGAGTTACCACCAACAAATAGGATCATAATCATTGTGATTACCCCAGTTGTCATAGAAAACTGACCCATGAAGGCACTGTAAGCGTTCTCATCAGGAAATGCAAGCTTAAGCTGGCTTTTCCAGGTAACTTCGATCAAATTGATGCACATTCCGTAAGAAAGAACTAGAATAGATAGTAGACCTAAATATTTTGACTTCATTAGGAATTTAATACTTTCTATCATACCAAGTTTAGGTTTAGCTGCTTTTTTACTTTTTGTAGCATTTACATCATAAAAACGAGGATCTGTCATTACATACTTGTTAATCCACCAGTAAGTACCAAGGATTCCAAAGCCTGATAATGTTACAGCTGAAGTTAACCAGTATAACGATACTTGCCATGTGTCAACAATAGATAGACCTGCAGCTCTTGCTGGCATAGATGCCCACATAATAAATGCCCCTGCAAATACTAGTGAGAAGTTTGCCCCAAGGCCAAATAATGTATAAAATCTTTTTGACTCGCTCACTTTAGTAATGTCGTTAGCAAATCCCCAGAATAATAGAGATAGGCAAACACTTCCCCAAAGCTCAGACATGATATAAAACGCAGAATATGTCCAATTTCTCATAATAGACACTAAACCCATCATCCCTTGTGGAAGATAAGTTTGTAGCCAATCACAAAAAGCGTGAGGGTGAAGGGCATCTCTATTTGGGTAAATTACAGTTGAAAACAATGCAAAGAAAACAAGAAAAGGAATAACTGAGGCATAAAACAAATTTTTCTTTGAAAGTATATTACTTAATTTAGAATAAATAAGCATGAATAAAATTGCCATTGGCAATACTCCATACACCTTTAAGAAAGGGATGGCTTCAGCACCAGATTTAGGAGCTGTCATGATTAAAGTGTCTTTTGTATCTCTTAAAATTGTGTAATTGAAAGCAATGCAAAAGAAAAGAAATAGCATTGGAAGCAATTTCTTTAATTCGTAGTTGTGAATAGGCCATAAGAAAGATCTTACCTTTCCAAATGCTGGCATATCATCTTTTTGAGTTTTTGTAGACATTTCGTTCCTTTAGTGAAATTTATCTTAAATCAGTTTATATGTTAAAGAGATTTGGTTTTATATTCAAGCAAAAAAAGGCCTCCCAATCGTTTCTGGGAGGCTTTCTGCAAGAAAATGTCAAATTTATTCTAAGTCCATAGACATAAATTCTTTATTAGCCTCTTGAATAAATTGATAGCTCTCAGCTGATTCTTTATAACTATACCAAAGCTCTTCATCAACAATTCCCTGACGCAAAGAGGCCATCAAATTTCTTTTAGCAGTTGCTAAAGAAGTTTTAGGACTAAGTAGTGAAATCATTTCTTTATCACCAGTTTGTTTTGCAATGTTTAACAATCTTTCTAATTGTATTCTTGTAAAAGTCATCTGATCTTTTCTCTTCTTTGAACCGCGAGCGGCACGTTGCTTAGGAGCAACAGCATTTGGTGCTTTAGATTCAAGAATAAATTGATTGATTAAAGAACCTAATTCAAAAGGTTGCTTTAATTTCATTTTTCTAAGAGTAAAGTGATGCATATAACCTCCAGCTGACATGGGCAGGTACTTACATAAATCATTCTCTTTATCTCCACCCACTTTGTCAATTGCCTTGGAAATGACATCTTCTATATCGTCTAAAGTTTTTGTATGTTTACTATCTTTTTCGTTCATCTTTATTCACCTAATTTGATTTATTGTTCAAGAATAAAAATAATCTACTATTACATAAATAAACTCAAGAATTTTTATTTATCTATTCCTCTTACATTAAAACTAATCTTTTTGATATACTGCGAGGGTCTTTTCTTGATGAGGCTTTACCAGATGAATAAAAATATTTTTTATATAGCAATTTTTTTACTTAGTGTAGGTATTTTTTCCTATTTTTTACCAGCAAGTGAGGGTAATAATTCTAAAAAAAGGGAAATTTTATCTACAACTGTGATGATTGATAGCGTAGTAAAGGAAATTGTAGGGGACAAATTTTCTGTACAATTATTGATCGAGGGTGAAATTGATCCCCATTCGTACCAGTTAAGAAAAGGGGATAAAGAAAAAATTGAGAGAGCAGAGCTCATTTTTGGAAATGGACTTTCATTAGAGCACAATCCAAGCTTATACTATATGCTTAGTAGTAAAAATACCCTGTTTGTAGGGGATCAATTGTTGGAAAACTCCCCAAAAAGTGTGATCATCAATCAAAAAGAGGTCGATCCTCACATCTGGATGGATTTGGAATTAATGCAAATGGTTGCAACAATGATTTGCGATGAAGTCTGTAAAATAGACGCCGAAAATTCGTTGTTTTATCAGGCAAATACAGCGATCCTTCAAGAGAAGATGAAGCTTTTAGATTCTGAGATCACTGAAATGTTTAGGACAGTTCCTGCAGATAGTCTTTATTTAGTCTCCTCTCACGATGCGTTTAACTACTTTGTGAGGAAATATTTTATTGCTGACAATGCCAACAGATTGTTTTCTATGCAGGGGCTATCAACTGAGTCTGAGGTTTCGCTAAAACGAATTCAACAAGTGATTGAATATATCCGAAAAAATAACATTCCTGTAGTTTTTTTTGAGTCAAATCTCCCTAAAGATGGCCTTTATAAAGTGATTGAAATATGTGGCAAGTTTGGATTGGATGTAAAAATTAGTAAAGATCCGCTTTATGGAGATACTCTTGGGGGGATGACTTATTTAGAGATGATGAGACATAATGCCAACGTGATCGCAAAGAACTTAAAAAAAAGAGGCAGTAATTGAGTGAAAAGACAAAAGAGAGCAATGCAGAGGATAGGATCGACGCAAGTGCAATTGATGCTCTTCTTGCAACAAAGCCAAGACAAAAAATGGGGTTGAAACAAGCTTTTTCTGACCTTAAAAGAAGAACATCGGTAATTACCACATTTTTAGAGAAAAGCTTTAAAAACGACTATGTACCAGGTAGCGAGGATGTGATTAAAGTGGAGTCTTTAACCGTCCATTATGATTCATTTCCCGCCTTGATAGATGTTAATGTAGAGATAAAAAAGGGGATGATGACGGCAATTATCGGCCCCAATGGGGCAGGAAAAAGTAGTTTTGTTAAGGCAATCTTAAATCTGACAAAAAAGACTTCGGGGGTTGTATCTTTTTTCGGACAACCTTTTGAACAGATCCAGGCAAACATTGCATATGTAGAACAAACAAAAGAGATCGATTGGGAATTTCCCATCACTGTGGAAGAGGTAGTGATGATGGGCTGTTACGCAAGGTCTGGATTTTTTAGTACCTATTCGAAGGAAGATAAAAAGGCCTGCGCGTTGCTGCTTGAAAAATTTGGTTTGGCAGATAAGCGCCGCTCCCTGATAGGTGAGTTATCAGGCGGTCAGAGGCAGAGATTGTTTTTAAGCCGCGCCTACATGCAAAATGCCGAGATCTATATTTTCGATGAGCCGATGGCGTTTGTAGATTATACTACTTCAGAGATGATCATTGATAGTATGAAGGAGCTTAAAAAATTAGGAAAGACAGTGATTTGCATCCATCATGATCTTGATGAAGTGAAAAAAGAGTTTGATGAGGCGGTTTTGCTTGCACATTATTTAGTTGATAGCGGCCCTGTGAAAAAAGTACTTGCGAAAAAAAATCTTGTCCGAGCATTTAGAGCCAATGATATGATTTTATCTGAAGTGCTAGAGCTTTGCAAAGAGATGGAGAGTGGAAATACATGATTGATTTCTTCCAGAAGATTCTTTCGATGATAACAGATCCTGCATGTACAGTCTCTTTATTAGGTGCGATCCTTGCCTGCATTTCCCTTTCATGGATTGGGGTGATTTACTCGTTAAGAAAAAGTGCCTTGGTAGGGGAAGTGATTGCTCATAGTGCTTTTCCTGGACTAATTCTTGGTGCATTTGTAGGGATGGCATTGGATGTTAGTGGAGAATGGATGTCTTTGTTATTTATTTTAGGGGCCATTTTCACCGCCTACCTTGCGATGAAAAAATGCACCTATTTACAAGCAGAGTGGAAGAAAAGTCCCGATGCATCTTTGATGATCTCCATATCCTCATTTTTAGGGATCGGGGTGTTACTCTCTTCGATTTTACAATCTTTAAATCCTGTTCTATATAAAGATGTGATTATTTTTCTTTATGGACGAACAGCCACCATGCTTAGTTTTCATGTGCGGTTGTATGCGGTGGTCATGGTGCTGATGTTTGTATTTCTTGTCGTTTGCCACAGAAGAATTAAAATTTTTGAATTCGATAAAACATTTGCAAGTTTTTTTGGCATCGGTAGGTGGTTAGAGGGGTTGATTCTTTTTGCAACCCTTGTTGTTGTTATTATCTCTTTAAGAAGTTGTGGAATTTTACTCCTTGCGGGAATGATGACAACACCTGCTATTGCTGCAAGGTGGTGGGTAAAGCGAATTTCTTCGATTTTTTTCTTGGCTACTTTTTTTGGAGCAATATCGGCATTGCTCGGCAGTGCTTTTTCTATTTGTTTGGGGACGGAGAGTTTAGCGTTACCAACAGGGCCTATGATTACCATTGTTTCGGCATCAATCACTCTGTTTTCTCTACTGTTTGGTAAGCGCGGCGGATTTATTTTACGAATCTTTAGAAAAATAGTATTTTCCCTTAAATGTCATGAGGAAAATGTCTTAAAAGCGCTGTATAAAAAAGATGGCAAGATGATGATTAGTGAATTAAGGGCGTTTATGCATTCTGGCTATATCGTTTTTGCCCTTGTTTTATTTCGAGGTCGAAAGCACTTTTATATTTGCAAAGATTCTACAGTTGTATTAAATAATGCAGGAGCAAAATACGGAGAAAAAATTATAAGGCTTCACCGTCTTTGGGAAGTGTACCTATGTGAAGTGGGGTTTATGAAAAACAGAGTGCACGCTTTTGCTGATGAGATTGAGCATGTATTAACCGATGAGATGGAACAAGTGCTTGCTAAAAAGCTTGGAAACCCTACCCATTGCCCCCATGAGCAAAAAATTCCTGAAAAGTTGGAGGTAAAACATGCCCCTTCTTAAAGTCTTTACAACAGGGGAGTGGCAGCAGCTTTTGCTCATACTTTCTTATAGTATTTCTTTTTCGCTCCTTGGGACGTTTTTATTTCTTAAGAAAAAATCGATGATAGCCAATGCCATATCCCATACAGTATTGTTCGGTATTGCCCTATTATTTATTACAATGAAAGTGATTTCTGGGCAGACTCATTTTACCCTTTTGTCTCTTAATATCGGAATTTATGTTTTAGTCTCTATTGTTACAGCACTCATCACTATTACGCTCATCGAGGGGCTAAAAAAGTATATTCATTTGAATAATGATGCAAGCACAGCTCTAGTTTTTTCCACACTCTTTTCATTAGGGGCGATTTTGATCACTATTTTCACCAAATCTTCCCACGTGGGGGTAGATATTATCATGGGAAATCTAGACTTGATCCATTCCGATGATCTTTTTGTGGGGGTTGGAATCTGTGTGGTTAGTGCTACATTTATAAGTCTATTTTTCAAAGAACTGGTTGTGATTGCATTTGATTCAACAGTTGCTCATTTTTCTACTAAAAATAGCTTCCTGCTCCAGTTTGGATTTTTATTTTTAACAAGTCTTTCCATCACATGTGGATTTCGCTATATTGGGATAGCCCCTGTACTTGGGTTGATTATTATTCCCCCAGTAACGGCCTCATTGTATGCAAAAAATGTTAAGGAGCTGATTATATTTTCTGTGCTATCAAACATTGCCATTTCTATTGTTTCACTTCTTCTTATCAAAATGCTTTATGAGCGGCAAGCAATTGCCCTCTCTACTTCAGGGTTGCTTGTCACTCTTCATTTTCTGTTGTTTCTTGCTTTGCTCAGAAAAAAAAGTCATGAGCGCAAACAGGAGGCAAAGCAGTGAAGAACGTTGCGGTATTTGGTTCAACAGGATGTGTGGGTAAAAAGACTCTAGAGGTCATTGATTGCTTCAAAGAGGAGCTTAAAGTAGCAGCGCTCTCTTGTTACTCTAATACCCAACTTTTAAATGAGCAACGGGCCAAGTACGGTCCAAAAATGATTTACGTAGCCTCACAATCTAATGAACTTTCCATGGAAGAAATTGCAAGTCATCCAGATGTGGACATTTGTGTGTTTGCAATGGATGGATCAGAGGGAATTTTGGCAGCGTTTGCTGCAGCAAGTGCTGGAAAGCAGATTGCTTTAGCTAATAAAGAGATTCTTGCCTGTGCTGGAGAGGCGTTTATGACCCTTTGTCGAGAAAAAGGGGTAAAAGTTCTCCCCCTTGACAGCGAACATAGTGCATTAGAGCAATGTTTGCTTGGAGAAAACATCCAAGATGTCCATCGATTGATTCTTACAGCATCTGGAGGACCATTTTTACAAGAGGCGCCTACATTTGAAAAGGCTTTTACCCATCCAACCTATACATGTGGCAAAAAAGTTGCGGTGAATTGCTCTACTTTAATGAATAAAGGGCTCGAGGTGATTGAGGCAAAGCATCTTTTTAATATTAGTAGTGAAAAAATTGATGTGGTGATTCATCCAGAAAGTTTAGTGCATAGCTTTGTCTCTTTTAACGATGGCGTTGTCAAGGCACTTGTTGGAGAACCAGATATTAGACAGGCAATTCAATATGCACTTCTTGGCAAACAAAGAAAACGGGGAGTTGTTCCCCCTTTTTCATTTGACAGAGAGCTACATTTTTCATTCTATCCTAGAAGTGAAGGTCGCTTTCGATGTTTAAAACTATCTTTTGAGGCATTAAAGCAGGGAGGGGCCTATTGCGCCTACTTAAATGCTGCAAATGAAGTATTAGTTGAACGTTTTTGTAAGGGTAGTGTAAGCTGGACAGGGATAGGAGAAATATTAGAAGAATTAATGAATAGAAGTACAATTTCTAAAGATAGCTCTTTAGAGTCGGTGTTAGAGACAGATAAACAAGCACGAAAAGAGGCGGCTGATTTTTCAGCAAGGTAGGAATATGAGTATAGCAAGTATTTTATTTGCAGTTTTTGGGTTAAGCTTTTTGATTTTTATTCATGAGCTTGGACATTATTTCATGGCCAAACGTGCAGGTATGAAGATTGAAGTTTTTAGCATCGGAATGGGTAAGCCGCTTTTCTTTTGGAACAAAAATGGGGTCAGGTGGCAAATATGTTATCTACTATTTGGCGGATTTGTGAAAATTGCTGGGATGGAGCCTGAGGATGGAAAAGAGCCCTATCAAGTACAAGGGGGCTTTTATAGCAAAAAACCGATGGATCGATTGCTTGTTGCTGCTGCTGGTCCCTTTGTAAATATTGTCTTTGCAATGATCATATTTTCAGGGATCTATTTTGCTGGCGGACAGATGAAGCCGTTTTCTCAATATACGTCACTAATTGGAAAAGTAGATGAGCAGTCTGCGCTTTATTCTGAAGGAATACGAGATGGGGATCAAGTCATTTCTATCGACGAAAAACCCTATGAAGGGTTTCGTGATGTGGTAGTTCAAGGGATGCTCAAAAATAAAGGGCAAGTTAATTTAAGGCTCAAGTCACAAGAAAATGGTATTGTAAACACAAAAGTTGCCTTGTATTCTCCTGATAAAGCTCTAGTTTCTGACATGTTTCCAAAAGAGTGGAAAAGTATGGGGATTCTCTCTGCAGCTTCTTATATTATCTCCGATGGATTTGATCCTCTTTCAGAAAAATATGCCCCACTAAAGGATTCAACCATTAAAAAGGGGGACCGAATTGTTTACTTAGATGGAAATATTATTATTTCTGTTTCTCAACTAAGTGAAATTGTAAACAGTGATATTGCCCTTGTAACTGTCTTAAGAGATGGTAAAAAGGTTCACGAGCAGGTACCAAGGGTCCTTTTAGGGGATTTAAAATTAAGCGATAGTCAAAAGGATGAATTTGTCGACTACAAAAGGGAGATGGATTTAGATGGAGCAATTGCTAGCACTTATTTTATTCCTTTTTTAATTAGTGATGGACTTACAGTAAAAGAGGAGCTCTCTTTGATCGAAGAGACTAACCAAAACCACTTTTCTTTGCAAAAAGGGGACAAGATCCTAGCAGTTTCAGGGGTCAAAGTACACAATGCAAAAGAGTTTTTTGATGCAGTGTCAGTGAGAAAATGCCTTATAATGGTAAGTAGCGTAACAGATCAAAAGACTTCATGGACAGAGTGCGACGGAGTCTTTTTTCAAAGTTTGGATAAAAATGCAATTGCTGCTTTAGAAAATACCATCGGAGAGGAAGTCTCTTTAAAAGATTCAAACTATCGATTCTTAGAGCCGACAGAGCCTATTTTATATAAAAACTTCTTGGAAAAAAGTGATCCTCAGGCCTTAAAGACCCTGGAAGGATCGATGGATAAAGATGTGTATGCAAAAAAAATCGAGCAAAAGACCCTCTTTTCGGGACTTTTACTCAAAGATCAAAAAGTTGTGTACAATCCAGGACCATTTTTACAAGCAAAAGATGTGATAAATGACATCATTTTCAGCTTAAAAGGCGTTTTAACAGGATCTATAAGCCCCAAGCACATGTCAGGGCCGATAGGAATGGTCAAAATTGTTCATGATGGGTCAAAAAGTAGCATCGTCACTGGTTTATACTGGCTGGGCATGATCTCTTTAAATCTTGGGTTTATGAACCTTCTTCCCATACCCGTTTTAGATGGCGGACATATTTGCTTTACAATGTATGAGGTAGTCACTAAAAAACGGATCAAAGCAAAAACAATGCAGAGAATGGTTGTGCCATTTGTTGCTCTGCTGCTAGTTTTCTTTGCTTATGTCACATTTTACGATATGATTAAAGTTTTTGGCTAATAAACCTAAACATTTTGTGTAAAAGGGCGCGTTATAATTAACATTACTTTTTCTTCTCTTTAATTTAATTACAAAAAGTGATAATTAATTAATTATATCCGTAGGCTTTGCATGTATTCGTATAATAGGGCGCTAGTTTTGTTGTTTGTTCCTTTTACCTTGTCGGCTCTTCCATCTGGAGGTACTGTTACAGCAGGGGGGGCGGCGGTTGCAAGTTCTGGTGTTTCGGCAATAACTGTGACAACGCAAGCGGATGTGAACGTCATTAATTGGACCTCCTTTGATTTGGCTTCCGGTGAGAGCATTACATTTTCACGAACAGGGGCTAATTCTACAGATAAGTATCATGTTTTTAATAAGATTACAGGATCTGCAACTACTATTTCTGGGGGGGTCTATTCTGGAAGTAATGGCGTTATTTATATAGTCAATCCAAATGGGGTGATTGTTGGCCCAGAAGGGACAATTGTTACTGGGGGAATTTTTTTATCAGGACTACAATTATCTGGATCGTTTTTGCCTGATATTGATGGGACTTTTACAGGTTCTGGTACAGTTGTTGTTTCTGGAAATGTTACGGCAACAGGGTATGATGCGATTTTTTTAGGCTATAGAATAGTAATTGATGCAACAAGCACTATTGTTGCACAAGATACTGTGGGGGTAGGGGCAGGATCGACAATGCTTTTTAAACCCCTTGATGCGGAAAGAATTTATGTGCAAACAGCAGGGGTTGTCGATACTGGAACGGGAATTGATCATAGCGGTTCCATTAGTGCTTCTTCAGTGATGATGAAGGCCGATGGAAACATCTATTCACTTGCGATTAATCAAAATGGGATAATTAGAGCAACAAGTAGTATCTCTACTGGTGGGAGAATTAAGCTTGTTGCCGATCCTAAAGCAAACCTTAAGGGGTCTGTGGAAATGGCAGGGAGCATTTCACAAGCTTTCACAACTGCTGGCAATGGTCCTACAGTAGAGATTTATGGGACTACGGTGGCTCTTTTAGATGGTGCATCCATTAGTGTTAGTGGCGTTAGTGGGGGAAATGTAACCGTAGGGACAGATTTGATCTATCCTACAAACAATGTATATCTTGACAGTGGATCAACTATTACATCAATTGGATCCACTGGAAACGGAGGGGATGTGAGCCTTTATGGAGCCACTTCATTGTTGTATTTAGCCGCAACTGATGTTTCCTCTACTGCCGGAAATGGGGGAAACATTACCCTTACTAGCGGGGGATATCTTGGTATCAATGGGCTTGGAGATCTTCATTCAATAAATGGTACCGGCGGGACGTTTACAGTTAACGGACCATTGATTAAGGTAGGGGGGGCCGGTAACGACGGGGGAAATTTTTCTCCGCCTGATTATCTTTACATCGCATCGGATTCTATTTTTACAACGCCTTCTTTAGAAGGTATTTTAGAAACAGGAAATGTAGTGATTTCTGCCGTGGACATTGATGTAGAAACTACCGATGTTACTTGGGCAAGTGGAAATGCCCTACGTTTGATTGCTCAAGATCAAATTGACATCTCAAAACTACTAACCATGACAGGGTCCAACCGTTCAGGTCAAAATGTGGTCACACTTTCTGCGCCTATCATACACATTAATTCCTCTTCAACAGTGGGCATACACCTAACTAGTGGGGATATTAGCATTAGTGGATCCGATTCATTCCAGCTTCAGGGGTCAACCGATGGGGAGGCAATTGTCCAAACTGATAGTGGAGATATTGAGATAGAGTTTGGAAATCATTTTCGAATGAGAGGGGATGGTGGAGAGGCAAAGATAGAGGGTAGTTGCGTTTCAATCGATTCTTTAAGCGATGGTGTGGGGGATATTTCATTGCTTGGGGGCCCTTGTGGAACTTCGAAAATTGTTGCCTCAGAACTTGTACAAATTGGTGGAAGCTTTGCTCCCAATCATATGGAGATCATTGCTGGATCATCTGGCTCTAGTCTTGTGACAGGAATTTTTGGTGGGGCAGTTACTTCTACTACAAGGGGGAACCTAACCCTCCAGGGGGGCGGTGATGGAACAGGAAATATTGCATCAATAAGTGCTGCTTCCGGAGTTAGAAAAGATGTGACTTTGGATCTTGCTTCCCTTTTTGTAACTGCAGGGGCGCAAGGAACAAATAACAGCGCAAAAATAATTGATCTTTCAAATGATGGGGTAATTACAATTACTGCCGCAAGGGATATTGAGTTAAACGGGGGTGGGTTGGAAACAACAGGCTCTGTAGCAGAGATCATAGGTAAAGAGGTGTTTATTGATGCGGGGGAAGATGTAGAGCTTCGTGGAGGTCATGGAAATAGTGCTCATGCAGCTATTTATGGCTATAATGGGGTAACTATAGACTCTGTTTCACATATTATTATGACAAGCGGTAATGCGGCCCATACCCATTCAAGAGTAGAGGCGAGTATGGGGGATATTACCTTTACTGCTGGCGGTAATATTTCCATGGATACGGGAGATTCTATCCATTCTGATACATTGGTTACAACTGGTAATGGAACAGTTGCAATTACAGCAGGTGAAAACATTACCCTTAGTGGAGACTGTACTCTTCCCAATCTCTCATATATTTATTCTGATGGGCAAGAAGGGAATCTTAGACTAAATGCTGGGGGAGCAATCAACAGGCAAGGAAACACAAGTATCGATGCAATGGGGTCTGGGGAGTTTACTTATCTCTCAGGTAGTTACACTAATGCCACCTGCCCAGATATTGCCGTCGCAGCACCGGTTTCGGCAAGTGTCATTGCGCCTGTCTTACCTAGTTACTATAATTATGATGGAATGTACGAATTGTTCTATAGAATGAATACCTTTAGTGTTTATGACTGGTACCTCTTCCACAGTAACGATTTTTGGCTAAAGCATACTTACATATCACCTAATTAATGCTGCAAACAGTCTTTCAACAGGCAATTAAACCATAAACCACTAATAGTTAGTGCTTAAATTAATTTATATAACTATTGAACTATTTTATCATCGATTTTTAAATAAATTTATGTTATAATTATATTATAATTAGGTGGTTTTATGAGTTTATGTGTGATGCAGGAATCTTATGCGGCAGAAAAGCGTAGCTTTATTTTAGATGGGCAAGCGTATCATCTTTACAAAAATGAGTTTGAATCTATTACATTTCCGCAGTCTTATGTGTTGCACAAAGATCCTACACTTGCGGGAGCACAAATTGATAGTTTAAGAAAAACAGACGAGGTATTTAACAGAGTGCTTAAACAGCTGATCAGCACCGAGCGAGTTCGATATTTTAATGATAGAGATAGGAATCAAACAATTGTTACCATTGAAGATGGAGTTTGTAAACAAATAGGGCTGGGTAAAGAGGGCTCCTTAATTGAAAAAATGGAGAAAGGTCTATATATTTTTGTGATAAAAGATAACAAAATATATGCAGCGCTAAAGAAAGGGACAGAAACAGGGAAGATCCAACATTCTAGTTTTTTCTCTGGTGAGAATGTACAGTCGGCAGGGAAAATAAAAATAGATGAAAATGGTTGTATTACTATGATCAATAGATACTCTGGTCATTATAAACCAACACTTGCGCATCTTAATGTCGCAAAAAAATTATTGAAAAGTATGAGTGGACTAAAAATGACTAACATATTTCAAAAAACTGTTAAACTGGTTCAAACCTTAATCAAGCGCTAAAATGTTCAGTCTCCATGAAAATCAGAGTCGTGGGGAATAGAAGGGTGGTTGCTCCACCAGGCTCTTTCCCAGTCGATTGTGCCCTGGCGAAGGGGGCCTACGCCATGAAATCCAAGATCAAGACACGCAGGGTTTTTTGAATACGTGCACAATGCCTCAAGTACATTGTTTACATCATGATCTTTAAAACCGTAAATTGTTTTGAGAAGATCGTAAAGTAGCTGTCCGATCCGCCTTGCCTTTTCTGCAGCTTCGCTCCCATAAGTTATCAAATCAAGATCCATTGTAAATAATTCTCCAACAATAGAAATCGTTGGAAATATTCGGGTTAAAGAACGATCTTTAAAGTTGCTAAGCGTCATCAAATAGATTGTTCGATTTAGTGGGAGAGTTGTTTGAATTGGGCTATTTTTCCCTTCACGGTTGCAATTTGCTAGGGTGTAACATACAAAATCTCTATTCTTTATCCTTATTATTTGAAAAAAAATCACTGTTACAAGGGGTGCTTTTTTTCTAAAAGTATTTTTTTTAAAACCAAATACGCCGTCTAACTCAAGAGTTTCCATCGCTTGTGTTGTATAGGCTGTGGGGCCAAAACGTCCTTCTGCAAAATGGGGTCCATATTTTTCTAAAAGTGTGGGAAAGTTAGGAAAATTCTTATTACGGAATTTAATTGGAGGTAAAAAAGTACCAGAAACTATAGTTGCACTAGATGGAACTTGGGATATCATAAAAAATCTCTTTTTTAAAAAAAGAGAATAATCATAGTATTAGTGGATTTATCATTCAATATCTATTAATTAATTAAGAAAAGTGGAGTGGGAATCCGTTGTTTCCCACTCCATGCTTTCTAGCTAGTCTTTGATCTCTTCAACATCTGCATCTTCGATGTCTTCAGGTTTTGTTCCGCCATTTGTATTTTGATGGGTGTAGCTGCGCTGTTTTTTCGCTTCTCCTTCTGCATTTTGTGCATCTGGTTCTGCTTGAGCGCTTTGCATAGACTCACCAATTTTTTGGATCACCTGATTGAGAGCATCTTTGGCTGTTTTAATCCGATCTGTATTATCAGAGGTAAGAGCTTCTTTTGCAGCAACGATTTTTTCTTCGATCTCTGTCTTTACTTCTGCAGGTATTTTTTCTGCATAGTCTTTTAGAGATTTTTCAGATCTAAAGATAAGAGCGTCTGTCTCATTTTTTAAATCGATCTTTTCACGTGCTTGTTTATCAGACTCTTTATGCGCCTCTGCATCATTTACAGCTTTATTAATCTCAGCTTCAGTTAATCCTGAAGAAGCTTCAATGCGAATTTTTTGCTCTTTTCCGGACTGCTTATCTTTTGCAGATACATGCAAGATACCATCAGCATCGATATCAAAAGCAACCTCAATTTGAGGTACCCCTCGTGGTGCTGGAGGAATATCAGAAAGATCAAAATTACCAATCTTTTTGTTATCAGCGGCCATTCCACGCTCACCTTGAAGAACAGCAATGGTTACTGCAGGCTGATTATCAGCTGCTGTAGAAAACACTTGTTTTTTCGAAGTAGGGATGGTTGTATTTCTCTCAATGACTTTTGTCATGACTCCGCCTAGAGTCTCAATCCCTAATGAAAGGGGAACAACATCAAGTAAAAGAACATCTTTTACATCACCTGTTAGAACAGCTCCTTGAATTGCGGCCCCAAGTGCTACCACTTCGTCAGGATTCACCCCTTTATGAGGCTCTTTTCCAAAGATTGCTTTTACTTTTTCTTGTACCATAGGCATACGAGTCATACCGCCTACCAAAATCACCTCATCAATATCTGCTACAGATACGCCAGCATCCTTCATTGCTTTAAGGCACGGTTCTTTTGTTTTTTCAACTAAATCGGCAGCAAGACTCTCATACTTTGCTCTTGATAGAGTAAGGTTTAAGTGTTTTGGACCATCGCTGCTCATAGTAATAAAAGGCTGATTGATCTCGGTAGACGGTGTTCCGGAAAGTTCAATTTTTGCTTTTTCTGAAGCATCGCGAAGCCTTTGAAGGGCCATTTTGTCAGCAGATAAGTCAATGCCAGTTTCTTTTTTAAACTCATCTAATATCCACCGCATGATTACGTTATCAAAGTCATCACCACCAAGATGGGTGTCACCGTTTGTAGCAAGAACTTCAAATACGCCATCACCGATTTCTAGAATTGAGACGTCAAAAGTACCGCCTCCTAAATCATAAACGGCAATTTTTTGGTCTTTACCTTTTTTATCAAAACCATAGGATAATGCAGCAGCAGTTGGTTCGTTGATAATACGACGAACGTTTAAACCTGCAATTCTTCCGGCATCTTTTGTCGATTGCCTTTGGGAATCGTTAAAGTAAGCAGGAACAGTGATTACTGCCTCTGTTACTTCTTCACCAAGGTACTCCTCGGCAGTTTGTTTCATTTTTGTTAATACCGCAGCACCGATTTCCTCTGGGCTGTAGGTCTTGTCACCAATTTTAATAGCAACTTTTCCACCGCTTCCTTCTACAATTTTGTAAGGAACTGTAGAAATTTCGTTTTTCACTTCGCTATACATCCTGCCGATGAATCTTTTTGCTGAAAAAATGGTATTTTCAGGGTTTGTTACAGCTTGACGTTTTGCTGGTACACCAATTAGTCGCTCTAAACCTTTAAATGCAACAATGGAAGGAGTTGTTCTTGATCCTTCTGCGTTTGTGATTACTTTGCCATCTTTACCTTCCATGATTGCAACACATGAGTTAGTTGTACCAAGGTCGATGCCGATGATTTTTGTACTTTTTTTCTTTGTCATAGTTTTTATCCTTTTTTTATTTTTTTTATTCTTCTTGAGATACTTTTTGTGCAACTTTTACCCTTGCAACTCTAATGACACGCCTGTCATCTTTGTATCCTTTCATTAATTCTTCAATCACAGTTCCTTCTTCAAACTCATCTGTTGCAACCATTTCAATTGCTTCATGATAAGTAGGGTCAAAAGGTTTGCCTTTGCTTTCAAATGATACAATCCCGTGATTTTCTAATGCTGATTTAAATTGGTTTAGGATCATTTTAAATCCTGTTGCCCAATTTTTCATCTCCGGGGAAAGATTGTCTGTGAAAGATAGAGCACCCTCTAAACTATCGATAGGGCCTAACATATCCTCGACTAAGTTATTTACCGAATAGGCAATTAATTCCTGTCTTTCATGCATTAAACGCTTTTTTGTATTTTCCATTTCAGCAAGGGATCTAAAATATTTATCCTTAAAATCAGCGGCCTCTTGTGTTTTTTGAACAAGTTGCTCTTGAATTAACTCTGCCGGAGTGATGATTTTTTCTTCTTCTTTATGTTCTTCTTTATGTTCTTCTTTTTTACTCATTGTTTCTCTTTATGGGTTAGTCCAATCACCGGAAGGTCAGTGGATGTATACGTCACTTCTTTAGAATTGGGCATACGGTAATTTAGTTGATATTTATATAAAGTTTTAGTGAGGGTGTCACTTAAATACAAGGACACAGTTTTTAATAAACAAATTAGGTCTTTGTAATTCATTCTCGACGGGCCAATTAGTGCAATATTCCCCACTTTTTTATTGTGAATGTAATAGGGAATTTGAATCATCGCACATTTGTAAGGGGGCTTAAGAACTTCTTGAAAATCATCTCCAATACGAAGGTTTAATGCATCGTTATCATTCATTATTTGCTGCAAAGAAAGGGTGCTTTCAAATAAGGACAGGGTGTTTGATAGTGTCTCTGGATCGTGAAATTCGCTGTGCCGTAAAAGCTTTGAAAACCCGCTCTTGTAGATGTCTGGATGATTCATGTTTGTGTAGCTAATAAAGTGCCTTAGTACAACTTCATTATAGGTAGATTTTGCAAAAGTTTCTTCCTCTTCGCTGAGGGCTGGTTTATCCAAAGAGGTTAATCTGTAATGAAAATAATCATCCATCCTTTTAATGGAAAAAGTACTAATGTGAGGGGGCAGGTGCACTGTTTCTGTATGGATAAACCCAAAATCAGTGACAATAATACAAATAGCTCTTTGTTCATCAATTTTTGTTAAAACAATCTTTGAAATAAAGTCTTGATCGAACCTTGGCGCTGTAATAAGAGTGGCAAGTGAAGTTAAATCGGAAATAGCCTCTGTGATTTCCTGGAAATAAAAAGATAACCTTTTGGTTTCTTTGCAAATCACATCGTGGAGAAATGCGTCATCATCTGTGGATAGGGAGGAGATTAGATTCTTTTCAAGAAGATTTTCGACATAGAGCTTTAGGGCTTTATCAGTTGGTGTTCTTCCCCCTGATGTGTGGTGTTGCTTTAGTAAATCTTTAGTCTCAAGTGTTGCAAAGTAATTTCGGATGGTTGCAGAGCTTATGTAATCAAACCCGTTCTCTCTTAGGGTGTTAGACCCAACAGCCTTGCCGGTTTTCAAGTAGAGGTCAACAAGCCCTAAAAGGACGTCGTGCTCTCTTTGGTCCTTGGGTTTTAATGCTGATGCCTTCATTTTTTTTTAGATCCCTGTCTTTTGTTCTAACTTTGAGTATACAATAATAGCACTCAATTGACAAGCTTTTTAGCACTTAAATTCAAAGACTGCTGGAAAATATTATAACATTATCATTTTCATATAGTTAAAAGTGATCTTTCTTTAAATAAAAAAAGTCATTATGATATATGCGATCAACCATTGGGGGAATAAAATGTGGGAAAAAACGATTAAGAAACGGTATCCGGGGGTGAAAAAGGAGCAAGTATGGAACCTGTGGAAAGATGTGAACAATTGGGCAAAATGGAACACAGAGGTAGAGACAAGTGTACTGTTAGATAAGTTTGAGAAGGGAGGGGTAATAGAGCTTAAACTTAAACAAGTGCCCGCAGTAAAGCTTATTTTAGAACAGGTGCAAGAAAATGTAAGTTTTACCGAATGCGCTCAATTGCCAGGTGCTAAGTTGTTTAGAAAGAGTGAGATGGTGGAAACGGAAGGGGGTTTGGAGGTAAAAGTGACTATTTCCATAAGTGGAGCGGCCTATTTTATGTGGGTAAATGCTGTAGGAGAGAAGGTTACGGCAAAAATATTAGGGCAATTGGATGCGATGATAGAGTTTATAAATATATAAAAAATGTATTATAAAGATTTTACATGATTTTATTTAGAAGAATATGGTAAACTTGCATTTTATAAAACCTAAATCAAGGAAAAATGATGGCACCACCAATTGTCCCAAAGGCTCTTACCGATTTAATGAACATGTGTTCTGTGGGGGGTAGCCATAAATTACACAAAAATGGCAACGGCTAC
The DNA here is from genome assembly GCA_945872565.1 of Chlamydia trachomatis. Lineage (GTDB taxonomy): Bacteria > Chlamydiota > Chlamydiia > Chlamydiales > 2-12-FULL-49-11 > JAJACQ01. Next base: position 108,240 of record CAMBZN010000001.1, read on the forward strand.
AGTTACAGTGTTGTTAAAACTGGTTCCAAAGAAATAGGCTATGACGTTCTTCGTGTTATCGGTTATATTTTTTTATCGTTTGTTTTTATTCCTGCGCTAATTGCAATGACCATACTCTTAGAAAATTTTAAGAAGAAAGTAACAGAATCTAATTCTGCTGCAGCCACAGCAGCCACAGCAGCCACAGCAGCCACAGCAGCCACAGGAGCCACAGGAGCCACAGGAGCCACAGGAGCCACAGGAGCCACAGGAGCCACAGGAGCCACAGGAGCCACAGGAGCCACAGGAGCCACAGGAGCCGGCGGCCCATTAGAACCGATTAAGGAAGAAGAAGTTGAACATTCAAATTCAGATTCAGATTCAACAGTTGACGCCGATGACGAAGCAGAAAGACAAGACAACGAAAGAAGAGCCTTACAAGCAGCAGCAAAAGCCGCCGCAGCAGAAGCACAAGCACAAGCACAAGCACAAGCACAAGCACAAGCACCAGCACCAGCACCAGCACAAGCTAAAACAGAAGCAGCTGCATTAAAAATACAAAAGATTATACGAGGACATCAAGTAAGGGCAGAACAAGGACAAATTCGAGTAGAATTAAGCAGGGATGTTTTTGGATCGGCTGAAAAAATGATCGAATATATGAGGCATGTAATTGCTTCAAGAGAAAGTTTAGCAGATAGTAAAGAAGTTGGCTATTTAAGAGAGCCTGAATTGTTGGGAGACATGTTTACGTTAGCTAAAGTTTTCCCTCATCTTTGTGTTGGGGCAAGATTATGTTTAGACGGCATTGTTGATTTTCAAAACACAACAAAACAAAGGAGAGTAGGTAAGCCAATTAGTCAAAATCATAAAGGTAAAATAGATACATTTAAAGAACTTTTAAACGAAAAGCGTACTGCCGAAAATAAACAAGGTATGGATAATTTTATGCAGGGACCATGTTTTATTCCATATACGACTTGTACAGATGGGGGTATTTTTGGATGTGTATACACTACAAATGGACAAGCTTGGGACCTTATAAAACATGGTTGTGCGGACCAAGATAACATAAATACTTCTGCACGTCTTTACTTAAAACCTGAACGTACTAAAGATTACCCTCTAAATAATACTGTTAATCCAAAAAAAGATGAATCAATGAAGACCTATACACGAGTTATAGATGCAGAGTTGGATTATTACTTTGATATAAATGGTAAAAGTACTACTAATTTTTTAAAAGTATTTGGTGCATTTAAAGAAGCGGCACGGTTTCTTATCAGGCAAGAGGTAAGTCGAAATCCTGAAATGATGGTAGTTCATTGCTCTCAAGGGATGGAAAGAAGTGTTACAACGGTAGTTGGAATCATACTTACAATGTTACAATTAAAAGGTGAGACTATAACTCAAGAAATAGTAAATTTAGTAGTGAAATTTGTTCGGACACAAAGGCCTTGTTCTACTAAATATGATGATAAATTAGAAGAAGTTCGTAAAGAATACCCTGAAGACTCAACGTGGAAATCTGTACATGAATTGTTAAGACAGCTTACCGAGTATTTTCTTGATCCTGATAAACTTGAGAAACTCAAGCAAGAGCAGGAGAAAGGCGGGGGCGGGGGAGCAAAAACCGATTAGCTGAAAACTCGATCAGCGCGGCCCAATAATTAGCGGGAGAATATCTACAATCGATGGCCTCCAACTAAGACCACGTGTATAGACAATTTTTTGTGCAATCGCGCATGCAATAATTGCCTTCTTATGCATCTGTGGAATAGATGTCAAAATCCTATCTCTATATTTTCTTTGAAAAATAGGAAGCAAATACTCCACAAGTGTGATCATCAACGGATCTGATAAAGAGCTTGATAACTCAATATTCTCCAAATGATCAAGGATTTGATAGGTGTAGCCGTTAATTTTTTCCGATATTTCATCTGATAATTGCGTAAGAGGACTTTTGAGCTCATCATGCGATTTTAATAGTAAACTTGCTTCATTTTGTGATTTTTCTTTAAGAAAGGATAAAACATCAACCATCAACTCATCCTTATCTTTTAAAAACTCTTCGTTCTTCATCAATAAACTACACATTACTTCAAGTGATGAGGTCATAACACCCCCTTTATTGGCCGAACTATCCTTGATGATCAAACAACCAAGCCCCTCAAGGGCACTTCTTGCCTCAGAGGTTAGATACAAATTTGCCCCTTCTACAATCGCTTTAGATGTTGGCATCCCTTCGGCATTTAAATAATTTCGATAGTTATTAATATTTAGCGTTCTTGGACGCCCCCCACCTGGAATAAATACATCCACTTCCACCTGATGCAAATGATGGCTGTACAAATGCTGCGTCTCATTGCCCAAAAGCCAGTGCTCCTCTAACTTAGAGCCGGCCATTTTCAGGCAAAGAGTTTCAACCTGGTATTGAGATTTATCTTTGGTCGTGTCAATGTCAAGGAGAAATCCCCCATCATGAAGCTTGCTTGCAGGGTAAAATCGTAAAGGCTTTTCTTGCTTGAAAAGATGCGCAAGTTCTTTTAAATCAAGCCCATGCGGATCATAGATGGTCCCTGAAACATCGGTAATTGCAAGCAACTTTGCTGTGTGGGGGTAGAACTTATAAAGATTATAAATTTGATTTCCAGCAACATCTCCGTCAGGACCACCAGAAATTTTTACAGTAAAGGGATCTTTATCTGGGTCAATGTTCATATATCTAAGGATATTTTCCATGTAGACATTCACTGTGTATGAAGTCACTCCATATTCTTTATGGTTGAAACCATATTTTGGCTTGGAGGAGATAAAGGCGGCCCCTAAAATATACCCCACCCGAACACTATAGTCAGCAATCCATTCAATCATGCAGTTATGCATATTTTCATCAGGTCCAAGATAGATATATTCAGGACGGCCATGATAGTCTACAATGTCTTTGGCTTTTAAAGACCCATCCTCATGCATATTCACAAGGCTCAATAGGGTGTAAACAAAGGAACGTTGCGATGAGTATAGGTAAGCATTTCTTTGTCCGCCGTGATACTGTGTAATTTTTGTCTGCACTTGATCAGCGCTTAGCCCTGCATCGACAAGCTCTGTTTGATAAATCTCTGTTTCAAAACTTAAATCGGCAAAAGGCTCTATAAAGATCACAACCTTTGACCCTCCCTCTGGAATATCTTTGTTTTTTTTCTGCTGCGTATAGGCTAAATTATAGCATTCAGAAAAAATATTTAACCTCTCCCAGTTGGCTTGCTCCGGTTTTTTAGGGAAAATGGTCCTTAACCCCCCGCGAGAAAGATCTTTAAACCTAACCTGAAAAGAAATAAAGGATTTTCCTTTTATAAAGAAAATTCCATAGGGAAGTTCAGGAAATTTCTCTCTATAGTCGTAAAATAAAGCTGTGAGAATAGAAGGATCAATTCTTAAGGCGATGGCACTTTTGTTATTTTTGTAAAAATTTGTTTTTAAGGTGTAGTCAACAACAGAAAACATGGAGAGAAAAATATTTTTTCTTTTGGTATCTTGAGAGAGGTTGCCTGTATCAATTTCGTCAATCATCTTAAGAAACAATTTCTTCAACACTTCGAATTGTTTTAGGCAGGCAATTTTTGGGTCAAACTTGCAATGAAATGATTCTATCATCTTTACTGTCAAATCAGGATGATACGTTGCAGCCTCAATAATACTATCCTTTGAATACATGTTTGCATCGGCATGAAGAATCAACTGATGGGTAAGGTCAAGAACGGTTCGTAAAAGATTTCCCTCATTTCCAGTGACAAGGAAAGTGTTTACAAACTTAAGCTCAATAGCATCTGCATCTTCGAAATATTTTAACGTCGCAAGCTCTTGTAAAAAATCCTTGATATCAGTTGCTTCCCAGGCAGAAGTGTTATTTTTTCCATGGACAGATAAAGACATAAGGAGAATATTATCAGAGCTGTATGGATCAATATAGGTAGCATTAACTTTTTTCATAACAAGATTATGGCGATGAACAAGCTTTGCTAGTTTATAGAGGAATTGATATTTATGGGTATTTTTCCATGCAAGGACAATTTGCATAGAGGGCCCTTGAGGATGATCCAATTTCCAGTCTCTTAAGTATCTAATATCGTACTGAAGGTGATCCCTTGTTTTAGATCGAAAATACATTTCTACAATTTGTTCCAACCGATCCCTGGTAAGAACCTTTAAAAACCTAGAATTCATGCTCATAATAGCGGAATCAAAGTCTTTTTCCGTAAATTCTGGCATCCTTGCCAGTACATTTACATATATTTGCCGTAAGTCATCGAAGCTAAGGGGTGACTCTCCTTTGCTATCTTCATCGACAACCTTTGTATAATAGATCACAGCGACCCGTATTTTTTCATTTGAGTCAAAACCGGGAAGGGATGAATTGGAGATAAAAGTTTGATAACTAAGGATTCCAAAGTGCACGTACTGTTTTAAGATTTTTAAGTCGGCAAGCGGGCCATCAAGGCAAACCACAATAGAGCAATCGCTAAAATGAATTTGTACAAATTCCCCCTGAACGGCAAAACCCATCAGATTGTGTACAATAGTCATTACTTGATCATCAGAAAATTCCTCGAAAAAGGATGCTGGCATGTGAGCGAGTGTCCAATTATAATGGATCTCAAAGGAGGCTCTTTCGTGACTAAGAGCAAGTTGAATGTTTTTTTTCATAGTTGGTCCTGTGCTCTTAACCCTAAAAATTTATCTATATTTGTCTATAAAATTTCTTTCACCTTCTCATTTTTTAATAAATATTGGATGTTTTAATCAAACAGAGCTTCTGTTCGATGATGAAAAAAATGGATGATCTATGAAAATAATCATACAGTATTTGCTTTAATTGCTAAAAGAGTAAGTGTATTCTCTTGTTTTACAGCACAATAGGCCTTTTTTAAGATGGTTTATCACTCATTTAGTGCTAGAGACTCCATCCTTTAACGGGTTTATAATTGGAAAAATTAAAAGAAATAATTGATCATTTGATCAGTTCTTTCTAAATCAGAGTACCGCCTGTTTTGTAATCATTTTACAGGTTATACCCCCCCCCTTTAACTTAATTTCTGAAAGCATTAGCAGCATTATTAAGAGCTTCAATTGATTGCTTAAGAAAACGTAGTAGCCCCGGATGTATATCGATATGACTACTGGTTTTATTTAGCTTAGCAGTAGCGGTTTGAGTGGTTATATCAGCATTATTAATAGCCTTATTTATTAAAATAGGATCTGCAGTAGAGTCGCTCAAATTATTTATTATATCCAGTCCAGTTTCAATAAAAATAGAGATCATCTCATAAAATGGCTTCTCGATTATCCTATACTTCTGCATCTCGTTGATGTATTTTTTTAGTGCAACCAAAGATTCAGTAGCAGTAGTAAGAAGGGTAGCATTAGCAGGAGCAGGAGCAGGAGCAGGAGCAGGAGCAGGAGCAGGAGCAGGGAAGGTAGCTGTGTTATAAGGAAGTGGTGGGGTAACTTTTTTCGACGACAGCTTAATGGCCCAACATGTAATAAGCGGAATAATCACCCCAGAACATAGGATTGATAAGACAGCAAGAGCTGTAATTCCAACTTTTTTCGCTAAAGCATTTTTGCTCGCTGAATTTACGAGCTTCCAGGGTGTAGTCATAAAGGTTAGGGCTTGCTCTTTTGATATTTTCATTTATTTATTAACTTTTGTTTTTAGTATATAGTAATTATAAATTATTCATAGATTTAATTCAATAAGTAAATATCCATGATAAGAAAATTTTATAAAAAAAGTATATCTCCTTACAAACGGCATTTTGGGTTAAGAGATACAGCAATGAGTAATAAACTATTAATTTTAAGCATGTTACTTCTTCTAATGAAAGGCTCTAACTAAAAAAAGTTTAATTAATTGTTTCGCTTTGTATTTTGCTAAATATCTTACTAAAAATTAAGTTGTTAGACTGACTTTTTGTCTTAATAAACGCAAGGAGTTTAAGCCCACAAGAACTGTGCTCCCCTCATGTAGGATTACCGCTATAAAAAGTGGAATCAACCCAGATAGGGATAAAATAGCATTGATACCAATTGCTAAAAGAGCAAGTGTAATGTTCTGTTTAACAATGCGATGGGTCTTTTTAGCATGATTTAAAAGCCATCCAATGGTTGCAATATCATCATTTAAAAGGACAACATCTGCTGCCTCAATAGCTGTTTGACTTCCAATTTTACCCATTGCAACGCCCACATAAGCAAAAGAGAGCGCCGGAGCATCATTAACCCCATCTCCCACCATAATAATATGCTCATGATCGCTATAATCTTTAATAATCTGTAACTTTTGGTCAGGACTTACATCAGCATGAAAAGTCTTTAAACCCACTAAATCTGCAACAGCTCTTGCATTAGCTACATGGTCACCTGTAAGCATCTCTAAGTTAATACTTTTGGAAAGATCAAGGAGGGTCTTTTTCATATTAGGACGAATTTCATCAAGAAAATGAAAAATTGCAACGCTCTCATTTACAAGCACAAGAGAGACAACTTTCCCCTGACGGTCGATTTTGCTAAGGATGAGTTCCTTTCTTTGGTTTGGAATTTTTTCTAGAATGTAGTCAGGTGAACCGATATAGACGCTGACCTTTTGGCTATTTTGTTGTATAGCCCCCTCGACCCCATATCCAGAAATTGCTTTAAGATCTTCAATGGGAGAAAAAGGGATTGCATTTTTTCTTGCATAGGAAATGATTGCATCGGCAATGGGGTGATGCGTCCCATTTTCCAGGCCAGCTGCCACGCTAACTAGGAAGTTTTTATCTAAAGAGGTGGAGAGCACCTCTATGGAGGTGCAGCTTAGTTGGCCGGTTGTAAGAGTTCCTGTTTTATCAAAAAAAAGACGGGTACAGGAGCTTAATGCATCTAAAATCACCCCCCCCTTGAGGAGGATGCCTCTTCTTGCGCACGCAGAGATTGCCCCTAAATAGGCAGTTGGTGCTCCAATAATAAGGGCACAAGGAGAGGCTGCGATCAAAAAGGCAAGAGAGCGGTAGATTGACCCTTGGTTTGTGAGAAAGGGGATAGACAATAGGAAAGGAAGAATTGCTGCAATCAGAATAGAACAAACAATAATAGAGGAGGCATAGATTGATCCAAAGCGGTCTAAGAAACGCTCTAGCTTTGGTTTAGCTTCAGAAGCCTGGGTAATAAGAGTAATGATTCTAGCTAAAGTAGATTCACCAGAAGTTTTTGTTACCTCTACAGTCAATGCACCGTCAATATTCATACTTCCAGCCTGCACCTGATCACCTTTCTTTTTAGAAATGGGGATGCTTTCCCCCGTTAGGTGAGATAAACTTACAAAAGATGCCCCATCAACAACTGTTCCATCAAGGGGGACAATTTCCCCTGATCGGATTAAGATTTTTGTCCCAGGCGCAATTTCTCGAATAGATTTTTGAAACGTTTCCCCATCGTTTTCAAGGACAATAGCAAGAGTGGGAGAAATTTTTTGCAAGGCTGACAGTGCCCCTTTTGTTTTTTGCGTGACCATATCTTCAAGAGAGTGGGAGAGTGCAAAAAGCACAAGAAGAAGGGCCCCTTCCAATTGACTACCTATCACCACTGAAAGAAAAGCTGCAAGAGTCATCAAGACTTCGATGTTAATCTTAAATGTCTTTAGGTCTTTTAAAGTGTCTATAAGAGCTGGAGTTCCAACAAAAAAATAGACAATAATTAAAAAAAAATTGGATAGGTTTTTAAAATAGTATGTTAAAACAAATGAACACATAAGCAGCACAAGAGAGAGGCAGGAGGATACAATTGAGGAATATTTTCCCCATAGACGGGAATCGGCGGTAATAAAGGGATTTTGTGTCTCTTCAAAGCCTGAGGATAGATAATCGTCTAGTAAGTAAGTAAGGGGTGGATTTTTTTTCATAAGAGCTCATTGACAAGAAATTTTGTAAAAAAATAGGTTGCAAAGGTTGCAAGAAAAGTAATGCTTAAGGATTTTATTGTATATTCTAAAACCTCCAGCTTCTCCATTTTTGCTAGAATAATGCCGGTGATCCCTGTAATGGAAAATGCGGTGATAAACAATCCAAAAGAGGGGGAGATCGCAAGGCCCGTTGGAATCGATAGTGCAGCGATTACAACGCCAACTCCCGCCCCGAGTGCTTGCTTTAGCGGATGGACGTAAGATTCCATTGGAATGCCTAGTTCTTCCTCAAGCATTATGGAGAGAAGCTTGTTGTCATCAGCCATTAAAACATCAATAATTTTTGATAGTAATGGCTCCCTTAACCCTTTTGCCGCATAAATCTCAGTGAGTTCTTCCCTTTCTTCCTCTCGATTATTCTCGATTTCAAATTTTTCTTCCATTACGGCTTTGTTTATCCTCTCAATTCTTGCCCACCCAAGTTGAGCGGACCTGCCAACTTTCCAAAAGAAAATTCCCACAAGGTAAACAGACAGTAGGATAAAGATCTTTTCTTGACCAATGTCTAGGGTGCTTGCAATCATTTGAATTAAAAGGGTGGAGATGGCCACATCTTTTGCGCTATCGGCTCCTGCAGAAATATGCCCTGGTGCCTCTACAGCATGAAGGTCGGAAGTTGCTCTGCTCCCTTTTTGCCTTGCATTTTTTAAATGCTCAATAACAGACAAATTTTCAAAATGTGATTTTTTTGTACTCATAAATACTTTTTTAACGCTTTAGGGATGTTAAATGAACCATCTGGATTTTGGAAGTTTTCTAAAATAGCCACCATCAACCGAGGCGTTGCAAGTCCAGATCCGTTAATTGTATGGACAAAGGTATTTTCATGAGTTTCTTTATCTTTGTAACGGATTTTAGAGCGCCTTGATTGGAAATCAGTGCAATTGGAAACAGAAGAGACCTCATAATAGCGACCTTGCCCTGGTAAAAACACCTCTATATCGATTGTTTTGGAAGCTGCAAAGGACATGTCGCCGGTAACAAGGAGCATGTTTCGGTAATGGAGGTCAAGCTGCACAAGAACTTCTTCAGCAGAGGATAGGATTTGCTGGAACACTTGCTCGCTTTCATCTTGGCTTGTAAATGCAAACAGCTCGATTTTATTGAACTGATGAATTCTAATCAATCCGCGCTCATTTTTTCCATGGGCCCCTGCCTCTCGTCTAAAACATGGGGTATAAGCAACTAATTTTTTCGGCAGCTCCTTTACATCCATGATCGTATCCATGTAAAGGCCGTTTAAAGCAACTTCTGCGGTAGGAATCAGATAGTGGTCAAAATCTTTGTCCTTCACACGAAATAGTTGAGAGGCAAATTTTGGCAATTGCCCTGACCCATACATGACCTCTGGATGGACCATGTGAGGTAAAAGTCGCATCTGAAATCCATTTTTCTTGTGGGTATCAATCATTAAATTTAGCAATGCCCACTCTAGTTCTGCCCCAAGACCTGTGTAAACAGGAAATCCAGAGCCAGCAATTTTTGCCCCTGCGGCAAAATCAAAAAGCTTGTTTTGCTCCCCAATTTCTAAATGATTTTTGACAGGAAAATGAAAAGTGGGTTTTTGCCCCACTTGCTTGATGCACTCATTATCGCCCGGATCTTGTGATATTTTTACACTTGGATCGGGAAGGTTTGGAAGAACACTAAGGCATGCTTCATAAAGCTCTTTTTGCAGGTCGGTTTTTTCCTCTAGTTCTTTTAAATCCATTTTAGTGCTTGCAACTTCATGCATAGCCGTGGAAGGATCTTGCCCTTGTTGCTTTTTTGTTCCGATTTCTTTGGATAGGAAATTTAAACGCTCTTTTACTCGTTCTAATTTAGATAAGTTTTCTGTATAGCTGTTGTAATGTTGAATGAGTTCACCTAGAGAAATGGAAGAATCTTTAGTGCGAAGTTGCTGTTCAATGAGTGCTGGATCTTTTAAAATTTTCTTAATGGGGAGCATAGGCCTTTCCTTTGTGTAGTGAAAGGTTGTATGATACTTGATTTTCCATTTTCAAGCAAATCCTATAGAGCAGGAGCATGCCCAAATAGATGTTGAAAAAACTAAAGAATTTTGCTATAGTGAATCTTTAACCGCACTGGAAGGAAGATATGAGCGAGCCGATGCAAAAATGCAGACAACCTTTAATCTTAAGGTACCACCGTCTGCTTGAAGTCTTTTCAAAATCTGATGATATTAGAGACTTTTATCTTGATAAGATGGAAGGTTTTTTGGTCTATTTTGATTTAGACAAAGGGGAGGAGGAGCTTAATCTTGCTGAGGAGGAGTTAAAAACCAATTCCGACAGATATTGTGCAATCCCAAAACTTACCTATTACGAAACACGTAAATTTATGGAAGGTTTTGTTACGGAAAAAGTGTACGATATTGATACTAAAGAAAAATTACTTGAAATCATTAGTTCACGTGGTGCAAGAGAAAATTTCTTGGAATTTGTCTATGATCATTTGACAGAGCTGGATAAATGGCAGCAATACTATCAGGAGAGGTCAAGGGTTCGTATTATTGAATTTTTAAGAGATAATGAAGTGGTGTTTGTGTTTGAAGAAGACTTGGAATTTCCTACTCCTTTGATTGAGAAGTTAAAAGAGCTAAAATTCATTCCAAGGGTTGCCAAAGATGTTGCCTCTGCACGAGACATAATGGAGGCAAGGGCAAAAATGTATTATTCAAGTGATGCCTTAAACCCCCGACCTAAAAGGGGAAGGCCGCCAAAGTTACAGGCAAAAGAAGAGCTTGAACCAGATCTTGCTGATGATTTTTATACAACGATTCCTCCAGCGATAAGGCCGTTTGTTTTTTCGCCAGAATTTAGTAATGCAGCAGCGATGTTCTCTTCAAGATTTGATTCAGAAGAGAAGTTACTTGCTAGCATGAAAGGGACCACCAAGCAACCAGTGGATACAAAACTTCATGCACTTTCACAAAGATTAGAGTCTTTAAGGCAAATTTCTGACCGATTGAAAACCATGGATATTGAAACTGCAGATCTTTCTAAAAAGGGGATTTTTGTTGATGATGAGAAAGAATCTAAGGATCTTTCATCGTTGCTGCAAGGGGTAATTCCCAAGTTAAAACCGAAAAAATCATTAAAAGAACGTGCTATGGAATCAAAAGAGAAGATGAAGGAAGTTACCCGCATTAAAACTTCTCGCAATGACGATTAACCAGCTTATATCCGCATTGCCCTTCTAGTTGGAGGCCTACATGTCGGGGTCAACAGGTGAGGGTTGTCAATTCATAGCTGTCCAATCAACGTCACCATGCTTTTGTCTATCGATAATCACTCTAGTTCCTATATAAGTTGTATCACTTCTAGTCTTATTTTGGAAATCAAAAAATGGATTAGGTTCTGGACGCGTATAAAAAACATCAGCTAAAGCCATATGCTTGTTCATTATACGATCATCCTCTTCACCGCCGATGATAGTGTTATCCGTGCCCATTGTTTTATGCCAGTGCGTAGCAGTTACTGGAGGATGTTGATGGCCTACTGTCTTAAGGAAGAAAGAGGTGATATTTCTTAGCGCTGTTCGATTTGAACCCTCAAGATTACCAGAAAACACTTCGTCCATTGTGCTAAAGGTATGTGCAGCTACAAGGGGAATTATTAATTCACTGTTTTCTTGAAGAAGCGCTGCTTTTGCATCACAAACAACTTTTCCTCCGAATGAAAGACCAATGAATGTAATATTAGTATAACCTTCCTTTTGCGCTCGTTTATATATTTCTATTACGTCAGAGACGTTTTGGCGATGAGTACCAAAACTGCCCTCACTAGGGCCTGTTCCTCTGTATGCAAACCACAAAATGTCATGGCTATTAAAGGGCTGTCCATCCCATGCAAACCGAAAGGAATCAGCTAGATATGGACGCTCGCAGTTGCCACCGCAATAGATCACAAGAGGTCGCTCTGATATTTTCTGATTTTTATTTTCTGTATTTTCTTGAAAAATTCCATGCAGAGTAACGTTGTCTTTTGTTGTATGCTTTACATTAAGATCGGATATATAGCAAGTGGTGTTGGAAGGTAGATAAGAGTAAAATTGATTATTTACTGGCAAAATCATTGTTTTTAGGCCAATATTTCCATAGGCAATTACAATTGCAAATACTCCTACTATTAACAATGGGACAGCGACAAATAATGGGGCAATAAAAAAAGCTACTACCATAATAACTATTGCTAAAGTGGTTCCTATGATTGCTCCATAAAAAGCCGGAGTAAATTCGCCCTTTACCAATACCCTCATCTCTTGGGGGGCAAAAGGACTGGTAGTTGATTGTAGCACCATCGTTTATCCATTGTTAAAATAATATAAATATTACATTAACAAAAAGTTAAAATCAATACTTATTTTCAGATTAATCGAAAAAAATAGCTTTTGAAATTTTTTCTTGATAGGCTATGGACAGGGGTACTTCAATGCCCTGTTTTTCTAAATGGTCGCCTATTGTTTTGAGGGCAACATCAGGGGCGTTGCACTCTGAAGAAAGGTGAGCAAGGTAGATATGTTTTAGATCGTTGTGAGCGATTTTTTCGATCAGTTCAGCGCATGCTTTGTTAGAGAGGTGGCCTTGTCTTCCTAAAACTCGTTTTTTGTAGATAAGGGGGCGGGCGCAGGCATGGACCATAGCCTCCTCATGGTTTGCTTCGATAAGAAGGTAGTTACAATTCTGTAGGTGATGGGCCACAAGGTTTGAGGCAAATCCAAGGTCTGTGCAGATGCCCACTTTAATGTTATCAAATGTAAGGGTGAAAGCAACAGGGTCAAGGGTGTCGTGTTGGATGCTAAATGGTTGGATTTCAATATCGCCGAATGTGAAGGGTTCCCCAGTTGAGAAGATTTTAAAGTTCGGGCGCGTGTCGATCATCAAGCAGATTGCTTTTGCAGTGTCTGCGTTACAAAGGATGGGAAGGGAGGTATGTTTTGCAATTTGTTCTAGCCCTTTGATGTGATCGCTATGTTCATGAGAAATAACAATGCCATCAATGTCATCAAGAGTCAGATCTATTTCGGCAAGTTTTTCATGGATTTTTGACAAAGAAATGCCGGCATCGAACAATAATTTTGTTTTTTTAGATCCAACATAGATAAGATTCCCTTCAGATCCTGATGAAAGTGGACATATTCCTCTCAATTGTTCCTCTCCTACAATGAATATAGTATCTAAATACAGTGTATGCTATATTGCAGTTTATGAAAAGGGCCATTCGTACACCTAAAAAAACCGTGAAAAAACAAGAGCCGCATCCTGAAGCGCGGGGTGTATTTGTGATTGTATTTAGCCTATTTATTTTTCTTTGTCTCTTTACATTTGTCGATGCCCATCATGAGCGAAATATGTTTGGAATAACAGGGCATCTTGCAGCGTTTTCACTCCATTATTTGTTTGGTCTGGGCAGTTATATTCTTGTTGGGTTTATGACTTTTTTTGGCTATCAATTTTTGCGTAATAAAGATGCAAAAAATCTTGCATTGAAAACAAGTTATTTATCCCTTCACCTGTTTTCAGTGTGTATTTTACTGAATTTATTTGCCGAGACAAGGTGGCTTGATTTTTCCCCCCTTTATGAAAGGGTCTATTCAGAGTCAGTAACCATTAAAGCTGCAATGCCAGTAAAGTATACTCGTTATAATTTGGGGGGTGTACCGTTTTATTTTCTTTACAAGGATTTGCTCAATTTTAACTTGCAGCATTTGCTTAGTGATGTGGGGGTGTTGCTCACTTTTTTTAACCTTGCAATCATTGGGTTTGTTTTTCTAACAGATTTAAGTTTTGTGAAAATCACTAGAAATATTTTGGGCGTTTTTCCGGCAATTTCCAGTACCCTTGTGCTTATGTTAAGAAAATTGCTGCTTCTTATGCGCAAGTTTTCTTTTTTACAGGTAAAAAACACAAGGCAGGGGAAAAATGCGCCCCTTGCGGCATCGGTATTTCCTCCCTATACCACTTTTTCACAAAGGGATAGGAGGGAGCCTAAGAGAGCGGAAAAAAAAGAATTAAAAATGCTTCCCCAGCCAAAAAAGCAACAAATTATTCAGAGTCATTCTTTTGCTACAGATACGAAAGTAGAGTTTGCAAAGCAAAATAAGGCGCCGGTTGGAAAAATAAAGGAGTCTAATTATAATCTTCCACCTCTTGATTTATTATCAAATACTGCAGAGGTAGATCAAACAGGGTTGAAAAAGGAGCTTCAGGAAAAGGCGCAAATTTTAGAAGAGACCCTTGCAAGTTTTTCCATCGAGGCAAAAGTAGGGCTCATTCATTCGGGGCCAACAATTACTTCTTTTGAGGTGCATCCCGCAATTGGGGTAAAGGTACAGAAAATCAAGGCACTTGAAAATGATATTGCCTTGAATTTACAGGCAAGGTCCATTCGTATTATTGCACCTATTCCAGGCAAGGCAGCAGTGGGTGTAGAGATTCCCTCCTCTATTCCCCAAGAGGTGGGTTTTAAGGATATGTTGAATTCTTATAGAAGTTTGCCGGCAAAGCATCATATTCCTGTGCTGCTTGGTAAAACAGTGCGTGGGGAAGATGTGATGTGTGATTTAACAAAAATGCCCCATTGTATTATTGCCGGTGCTACAGGTTCTGGAAAGTCAGTTTGTATCAACACAATGATCATGTCTATTTTAATGAATTCTACCCCTGAAAAGGTTAAGTTGTTGCTCATAGATCCGAAAAAAGTGGAACTTACTTTTTTTGCAAAAATTCCTCATTTAATTGCCCCTGTTATTACTGAACCTGAGGGGGCATATGCAGCGCTTAAGTGGATAGTAAAAGAGATGAAAATGCGCTATGAGATGCTAAAGCGTCTTGGGGTGAGAAATATTCATGCTTTTAATAAGAGGAAGATTGATAAGGAGTTTGAAGCGACTTTAGAGATGGAAATTCCTAAAGAGATGTATTTTTTAGTGGCAATCATCGATGAGTTTGCAGATTTGATGATGACCTCTTCTTCGGACCTAGAAACCCCTATTGCTAGAATTGCTCAGATGGCACGGGCTGTGGGCATTCATTTAGTGATTGCAACGCAAAGGCCATCAAGAGAGGTGATCACAGGTCTTATCAAAGCAAATTTCCCTACTAGGATTGCGTTTAAAGTCTCTTCGCGTATCAACTCACAGATCATTCTGGATGAAAATGGGGCAGAGAGCTTGCTTGGAAACGGAGACATGCTATTTTTAGCCCCTGGTACTGCAGAGCTTTTGAGATGTCAGGGGGTTTATGTGTGCGATGAAGACATTAAAAAAGTTGTTTCCCACATTCAAGAGCGTTTTCCCACCAATTATTTATTTGAATCTTTTGATGACGTTTCTTCTGATGATAGTTTAATTGCGGACAAAGAAGAGAATGTTGACCCAATGTATGCAAAAGCGTTAGAGATTGTTTTAACATTTAAAACTGCCTCTACCACATTTTTACAAAGAAAGTTGAAAATTGGGTATGCAAGGGCAGCGTCGTTAATAGATTTACTCGAGGGTAATGGGGTAATTAGCGCTGCAGACGGTAGTCGTCCGAGAAGAATTCTTCGTGATGAAATCGATGGCTCTATGTAAATTTATAATGAAAAGACATAAAAAAAGACAAGAGCTTTTTGAGCCCTTGTCTCTTTATCCTGAAAATTTTTAACGATCTTTTGTTCTTTAGACTAAAAATCCTCGCCTTCAAGAATTGTACCAGGCGGCAGAAAAGAATCTTCATCAGAAATAGGAGCAGGAGTAGGAGCAGCTCTAAGTCCATTGAATTCAGCTAGATTATCTTTAGCATGATTTAATCTTTCTTTGATTTTAACTCGTTCTCCTTTTATGCGGTCTAAAGATGCTCCTAAGTCATATTGTTTTTTGTAATCTGCTTCATGTAAAAAATCTACTTCAACATCAAGAATGAAATTATCTAGAGTTTTTAATTCCTTTTCAATTTCTCTGATTTTTTTCTTTAATTCCCTTTCTGCTTTTTTGACTTGAGCACGAGCAGGAGCAGGAGCAGGTTTACCTTCTTCTAGCAACTGCGTAGCTATTAAGAGCTCACCAAAAGCAGATTTTAAGGGAAGCTTAGCTGAATTCACTTGATTAATATAATCGTCAGTTGAATAGCTTGTACGTTCCCTTTCTAACGAAATTAAATTTTTTAGTGTCTTTTCTATCGTGCTTTCGTATTGTTTTTCTGCTTTTTTGACTACTGCAGGCTGGCGGCTTACTGCATAATCAATGGCAAAAGGTATACATACAAAAACAACGTTAGCTAAGGCGTATAAACCCATATATAGAACCTGAAAAAAACTTGTTAAAAGGTCATTCCCTTGATTAAGAGCTTTACTGCTTAACATGTGTGGATTTAGTTCATGAAACTTCTTCTTTGCGGGACTTGCCACCACTGAAATTGCTCTACCTAATGCTACTGATGTTGTTGCTCCTGACATAATGACTCCTTTTTTTAATTATTAAACTTATTTTTTTTCCGATAGTTTAATTATAACATTAGTTAAAGATTATTTTAAAGCTTTTTCTTAGAAGATAGGGCTAAAACCCTATCCCCAATTAGCCCCTTGGCACCCACAAAGCGATATTTTTTTGATTGATCCATCAATTTTGCTTCTCTAATAGATTAGTTATCAGTAATTTAGGAATCTTTTAACAATTAGGTCAACTGCATGATTAGACTTAAAGCATTTATAATCAAAAAAATACAATTTTTACGCATATTAGTTAATCGAGATTAAAATTTTTAGTCGAAAAGCGGCTATCATTTATCATTTGGACGTGGAAAAAATTCTGCGGCGGGGGTATAATCGAGCTATAATAAATAATCATAATGATGTTTTACAATCTTTGATAATTTTGCAGTTAAAAGGGGAAATTGAACAAATGCGACCAGCAAATCCCATAGAGCCTGGAGCTCTTTTTTATCGAATAGAAAGGCTTCTTTTATCGAAAAATGGAGAAGATAAGTGTCTAGGATCGATATTTATCGTTTTATACATAATTGCATGTTTGACTATCATCTTTCTTGTGATAGATCTGACTATATATCATCGTGAAATTACTAGATACAAACGTGAAAAGGGTAAGTTAGCTTCTGAAAACAAACTTTTAGATGATGTTCTAGGCACAAAACCTGCAGACAGCCGTAGAGTTAGAGCAGATATTAGTGAATTTGCTAGTCGTTGGGGCTTGATAGACACATGTTTGGACCATCCAATTCTAACAAAAGTGCCAATTCGTACAATGGTAGATATTGGCTGTGGAAAAGGTCTTGCAATCAAACATGCTCTTGGTAAAATGCCTCAAATAGAAAAAATACAGGGATTTGACGTCAGTTCAGGTGCAATTGATCTGGCTAAAGGGGCTTTTCCCGGGGAAGAAGCTAGAGTTGAACTAAAAGTTGCAGACATTGAGAATCTACAAACATTTGGTGCAAAGGGGGGAGTGGATCTTGTGGTTTGTACAGATGTACTGCAATACCTTTCTCCACTTCAAATGTTAAAAGCTCTTAACAAAATTAGTAGATGTGTATCAAAAAATGGTTTTTTTATAGGATCCTTGCTAGTTTCTGAAAGTTTTTACCCTATAGACTATTGTACATTATATACCACTTTTTATCCTGAAAATTATATACGAGAAATTTTAGCTCTTTTTGGGTTTTCTATGATTGAAGTAATGCAAGAATCAGAATGGCTAAAATCTGGACGGGAATGTAAGTATTCATTTATAGCTCAAAAAACAAGCCCAGTTTCATCCGTTGTAAAACCACTTTCTCTTGAGTTATATAGTCATTGAACCTGAATTTAAATATTTATGGGTAAATGAAAATGGGCGATAGACGGGAATCGAACCCGCGACCCTCGGTACCACAAACCGATGCTCTAACCCCTGAGCTACTATCGCCACAATAGATCAAATAGTGTATCGACGATCAACGATTATGTCAATAGTCAAAATCACTATTGGTCTTGCAGGTCTAAATTTTCCTCATGATAGATACCTTCTTGCCTGAGGCAAAGAAAAATCAACAAACAACAGACTCCTGAAAGAATTTGAGGGTGCACACCGGGAAGTTTAACCAAAAGAGAGGCAAACCCATTTCCGTAAAGAACAGATTCTAAAAATGGCTTTGAGTACATTTCATTTACCCTCCAAAGAGGGGGAAAAATAAAGGAAAGAATCAGCAGAACTAATGTGGGAATCATAGAAAGGGGAAAGTACATGTTGTAAAAAATTCCCCAAAGAGAAAAAAATGGAAAATACCCTATTAAAAGTGGCAACAAAACAATTTGAATGACCATGGAGAGAACTCCTCCAAGCAAAAGCATTCTTAGTACGAAATAGGCTATTTTATCGAAAAAGGGCATCAAAAGGAGCGTTTTTTGATCTCTTTTTCGGCAAAACAAACCGGTAATTTCAGATATCAATGGGTAGAGAGTTAAAATCGCAAAAGTTGCCAGGTAACTTAAAGAAAAAGAGAGGTCAAACAGGCAATAGGGCGAAATCAAAAAGGAGATCACCCCTGCTAAACCAAGAGCATTTAAAGGTAGCGCAACTGTTGAAATTAAGATGCTTACCAGGTAGATTGTTATTGCTAAAAAGGCTCTTGAGACTGAAGCTGAAGAACCAAGAAAAAGTAAATACACCCATGCAAAAAACAAAAGTACTATCAATGACCACTTTTTCGGAAAAATCAAACTAAGGGGAACTGAAAGTACAAAAATCACCCAACCAAAATGAAAACCAGAAATTGCCAACGTGTGAAGCAACCCCACAGCTTTAAAGCGCTCCTTTATGAACAAATCGGAAACATCACCAGTGACAAGACTTGAAAAATAGCCCCTAACATCATTATCTAGGGTATGTTTATGAATGATCTTTTCAGCCCCTCTTTTGCATCGATACCGAAGTTCAGCAAGAGAAAAAGTCAAAGAAACTTTTTCCCAAGATGCCGGTTGCAAAAAATAGCCATAAGGGGATCGTTTTATTGTTCCCGTCACAATAAAGTCTTGATCAAACAAAGGTCGATGTTCCCCTTCAATGGGTATTATGCAGGAAAGATTTTCAAACTCTTCTAAAGAGGCAGTTTTAAGTATTGGAATGTTTGCAGAAAGATACAGTTTTCCATTAGATCTTTTAAGCACTTTTGGAGTGATGTAGGCCTCCACAAAGTCTTTACGGCAGAGGGGAGGCTTCTTCTGTTGAATAAAAAAAATGGCAGTTGTAGCGGATAATAAAATATACCCAAGGACAAACGAGCGCTTTTTATGGGTGAAAGCAAATAAAATCGGATAGATCATTCCCATCGAACATAATGCTCCAGAAAGAATGGATCCGAAGATAAATAAGGCAGGAAATCTCTCCCAATTCAACTTGTTAGAAAATAGTTTCATAGTAAAACTATGAATACATGAGGCTTAAATGAAAAGACTTTTTACATTAAGCAGGTCTATGCCCATCTTTAAGACGAACATAATACCATACCCCAAACCATCCAGTACCGTTAGTAACAATCCGTTCTAGGGCAAAATCTTGGATTCGCTTGTATAGTATTTCATAAGGGGGGTCGATATCAGGAAACTGTGCACGATGAAGGTGCCTTTCTAACGCCAACATAAACTGCACTTGAGTTACAGTAAAAAGATAGAAATCACATTCTTTTAGAGGATGGTTATTTATTCTCATCAAAGCTCTTAATGTGGCAGCTGCTTTATGAATACTATCGTGCAAAGAGCTTGCTCTTAAATCTTTATGTTTTATTTCCTCTGCTATAGCTGGGTAAGAAGCTTTCAATGTATCTACAAATCCCAATTCAGGTGTTCTATAAAGATGCATATATTAATCCTTTTTTTAAATAAAATTATATTATTAAACAGTTGATATAATATTAAACTTATTAACTATTTTAATATATCGCATCTAATTATAGCTAGATAAAACTATTCTTTATTTATTTTTAGATCATCATTTAAGGAGCCGTGGATAATTCTTGCAGAGCGAGCGCCAGTTAGGTGATGTAATGCCCATTCAAACATCACAGAAAGTCTATTTTTAAACCCCATAAGGTAGGCTATGTGGACAAACGCCCAAACAGACCATGCAAAAATTCCTTTAAAATTCCATCCCCCCACAGAGGCAACAGCTTTTCCCGATCCAATAGTAGCAAGGCTACCCTTATCAAAATAGCGAAATTTTGGGCGTATTTTATCCTCAGGATTTTTTAAAAGTTTTGCCATAAACCGCCCTTGTTGAATGGCAACACTTGCAACCCCAGGGAGTTGTTTTCCTTTTTTTGTGGTAAAATTTGCTGCATCACCAAGAACAAAGATGTTTGAATGGTCGGGAATGGATAAATCGGAACAAACAATAGCCCTTCCAGCTCGATCGAGGGGAATATTTAGAGTTTGTAATACCTTTGGGACCATATTACCAGCTGCCCAGATAATATTATTTGATTCGATGAATTTATCCCCCATTGTCACCCCATTTTCATTGATATCGGTAACAATTGTATTGGTTAAAATTTTTACCCCCATTTTTTCTAGCGTCTTTTTCGTATATGTCGATAAACTTTCAGGAAAAGGGGGAAGGGGGCGGCTTGCCCCTTCAATCAAATAAATATGAGCATTTTGAGGATTAATATGTCGAAAATTTCTTTTCAGGGTGGTTTTTAAAAGCTCGGCAATAGTTCCGGCAAATTCTACACCGGTAGGACCTGCTCCAATAATTACAAAATTAAGAAACTTTTGCCTGTTTGAGGCATGATGCTCTCTTTCGGCCCTTTCAAAAGAAGTGAGAAGATGATTTCTAATGAGTAGTGCATCTTTAAGGGTCTTAATTCCAGGAGCATATTTTTCCCAACTAGCATTACCAAAGTACGAATGCATGGCACCGATTGCAATCACTAGGTAATCAAAGTGGACAATTTCATTGTTTTCCAAAGTGACGGTCCGTTTCTCTTTATCAATAGCTATCACCTCTCCCATTAAGACAGTGGTGTTCTTTTGGCGAGCAAAAATCTCCCTTAAAGAGAGAGAAATATCTCGAGGTGAAAGGGTTGCAGTTGCTGCCTGATATAGAAGGGGTTGAAAAAGATGATGGTTTTTCTTATCTATTAAAATAATGTCTAAGTTCGCCCGTTTTAGGTTTTTACAAGTATTAATACCTGCAAACCCTCCACCGATAATAATGAGTTTTTTTCTTTTCATAGCTCCTCTTAATTCTATACTTAAAACCAACAATGCAGTAAAGTCAAGCCCTGAATTGCGTGGGAATAAATTTATGCTAACAGTCGAAGATTTTTTTCATGATTTTGGGGACCATCTTTCTTTAGTAATGAAGGCTGGAAAGGATGGTTTAAGCAAAACGATCACTGTTCCTGATATTGAAAGACCAGGGCTTGCCCTCACCGGATTTTTAAATGGATATTCATTCAATCGAATTCTTATTTTCGGAAGGATCGAAATGGAGTATCTATTTTCATTATCAACATCGGTTCGAAAACAACGACTCTCCAAAGTCCTTACAGAAAAACTCCCAATGGTCATTGTAACAAGGGATGTAGAACCTCTTGAGGAGCTTAAAAATCTTTGTGATCAAAGAAATATTGCCTTGTTTAATTCAAAACATACAACTTCCCATGTGATGCAAAAGATTACCTACTTTCTAGGCAGAGCATTTACAAAATCAGAGTCTTGTTATGGTACTTTAGTAGAGGCTTTTGGAAAGGGAGTATTGATTCAAGGAGACTCATCCGTAGGAAAAAGCGAAACAGCTTTAGGGCTGATAGAAAGACAGCACAGGCTTGTTTCTGACGATATAGTGATCCTTTCAAAAAGAGAGGGGGCCTACATAGAAGGGGAAGGGCCTGCTATCACTGCCCACTTGATGGAAATACGAGGCATTGGAATTATCAATGTAGCTCATTTATATGGCGCAGTATGTGTAAGTGAAAAAGCAAGGATCGATGTGGTTGTTAAATTAGAAGAGTGGGACGATGACCACTTTTACGATCGAGTGGGTGTGGAAGAAAAGCATAAAGAGTTTTTAGGGGTAAAAATACCTTATTACATTTTGCCAGTAAAGCCAGGAAGGGATGCGGTCCTTTTGATTGAAACAATTGTGTTAAATCACCGTCTGAAAATGATGGGAGTGAACTCGGCAAAAGAATTTAATATCAAGCTTCTAGACACAATGGCTAGAAAACAGAAGGAGTCGGGAAATGTTGTTTAAAATAGTAGTTGATAAAATCTAATTTTATCAGATAAGATTACAATCTTATCTTGGTTCTTTTGTGAAAAAACAGAAAAAAGAAATTCATTTAGAAGGAATACCCATCAGTGAAGGCATAGGTATTGGCACGTTCTTTTTATTCAAAGGAAAAGAAACCCCCATACCAGAGTTTGCAATCACTTCTTCGCAAGTTAGTTATGAAATTGCGAGGTATCGAAGAGCTCTATCTCGTTCACGTGAGGAATTAGAGTCATTATATGACCACCTACAAAAGGAAGGGTCCCAAGAGGTGTGCAGTATCATCGATACACACATTCAAATGTTGCAAGATCCAGTGATAGCGCACTCCATCGAAGAAAAAATAGCTCATATGCGTCAAAATACGGAAAGTGTTTTTATGTATGTTATTGACGAGTATAAACGGTTGTTCAGAAAGCAAATGAAAGGAGAAGGTGCAGAAGAGCGCCTCCTAGATATCAAAGATCTCTCTCATCGTATCTTGCGTCATTTAAATCCCTCTCCAAAGCATGAAACAATTCAGCAGTTGCCACATTCTATCTATGCAGATTATGAAATTATCCCTACAAAAGCGGCAGAGGCAAAAAAGGGGTTTATTGAAGGATTTATTTCTAAAATAGGCGGTGAGATGTCCCATTCAGCAGTGATTGCAAGGGCTAAAGGAATTCCGTTTGTATCTGGAATTAATTTGACTTTTCTTGAAGACGTGGGGAGGGAAAATGTGATCATCGATGGATATACTGGTCAGGTTATCATCAGCCCAGAGAAAAAAACTTTAGAAAAGTATTTTGCCAAAAGCAAATCATCGGCCAAAGAATTTGTTTTTTTTCCAAGCTATCAAAAGGATCTTACTACAAAAGATGGAGAAAAAGTACAAGTTTCTGCCAATTTTGATTGCATGGACGACTTAAAAAAAATTATTGAATACAAGATCGATACTGTGGGATTAATTCGTACCGAATTTTTGTTTCTCCAAGAGGCTGTAACAACTCTCTCTCTTGACTTTCAGGTGGAAAGGTATGAAGAAATTATCAACGGAGCAAATGGAGCGATTCTCACATTTAGACTCTTTGATATAGGAAGTGATAAAAAAATCATCGAAATGGATGAACTAGAACCAAATCCTGCTCTTGGGTGTAGGTCCATACGTTTTCTTATGAAATACCCTGAAATTTTCAAAAAGCAGGTAAAAGCGTTATACCAAGCATCTCTAAAGGGATCTATTCGGCTACTTCTCCCTCTTGTTACCGATTACGATGAATTGATAACAGCCCTTTCCTTTATCGAAAGTTGTCGCAAAGAAATTTCAAAGGAACTTCAAACGCCCATTTCGAAATTAGCCATCGGCTGTATGGTGGAAGTTCCCTCCTTTGCCTTGATGGCAGATCACTTTGCAAAAGTGTGTGATTTCTTCTCTATTGGTACAAATGACTTAATGCAGTACACCCTTGCTATGGATCGGATTTGTCCTGAAAATGAAAGCATCTTTCAAATCAGTCACCCCTCCATTTTACGGTTAATACAACTTGTTGTTTCTGCAGCAAATAAAGAGGGGATTGAAGTCAGTATTTGTGGTGAGGCGGCATCATGTGAAAAATATACAAAGCTTTTAGTCGGTCTTGGAATTAGACATTTTTCCTGCAGCATTCGGTTGATCCCAGTAATTAGAGCGGCCCTTTCAAATATAGATGCAAAACAAGCAACGATTTTAGCAACTTCCGCCCTTGCATCTGCGACATCTTTAGATGTTTGTGAATTGTTATTAGAAAAGCTAGAGCCAGTTTTTTAAGCAAAACCTGGAATGTTTAAACCGCTCCCTTCCATGGACCTTTCCACTGCCTCCTCTGCGGCTTTAAAAGCAGAGGAAATAAGATCTTCAAGCCCTTCGACATCTTCAGGATCGACACATTCTGGGTTGATGGAAATTCTTTTAAACGCTTTGGTCCCGGATAAAATCACTTTGACAAGGCCCCCAGCAGATGCACCCACAATCTCTTTTTCATCCATACTTTTTTGCATTTCCGCCATCTGTGATTCCATAGCTCTGCGTTGTTTTTTCATTTTTGAAAATCCGCTACCCATAGTAAGCTCCTTTATATTATGTGTTTAGTTATATTGTTTAGACATTTCTATCAAGTTTAGCCTCAAGCTCCACAGCAGCAAACTGTAAAATTGTTTCCCGAGGTGTTTTGTCTTCTTCAGTTTTGGGAACTTGTACTTTTGCGATGGGCTCTTTTGCTGGCAGGTGGGGGGTTGTTTCATTTTTAAACCCTTGCAAGTACTTTAAAATTTCTTGCCCAGATTTTGCGTATTTGCACGATAAGATTTTTTGTAGGAGCATTTCCACATGAATTTGTTTTCTAACAGGGGGAAAGCTGTAGTGATAGGTATCGCTTAAGATATTTAAGATCGCAAGAACTTGATCAATTGTATAGATGGAGGAGGAAAGTTTGTATCCTTGGATTTCCTCTTGCGTGAAAAGAAGGGATTCTTCTGATGGTTGTTTAAGAATTGATTGTGCATGGTGTTTAAAGTGAAGGGATAGATCATCGATAAGCGATGAGAGATTAGTATGCAGGGAAAAAAGTTTTGGCCCTAGAGTAAAAGGGATGGTTTGATCAAAGTCTTTAAAAGCTTGATCCAATGCAAAAAAATATTTTTTCGGACAGGTGCCTAAAATGGTGTAGAGTTCATCGGTTGTAATCGATTCTTTGCCGTAGGCAACGATATTTTCTAGAAGAGATTCAGCATCGCGCATACTTCCATCTCCCAGACGTGCGATCAAAGAGAGGCAATCGTTGTTTATTTTTTTAGAGAGACTTTGAGTGATAAGCAGAAGTTTTGCTTTGATTAGCTCCAAAGAAATTCGTTTTAAATCGATACGTTGACAGCGGGAGAGAATAGTGGGAGGGATTTTATGAGCCTCTGTGGTTGCTAGGAAAAATTTAGTATTGGAAGGGGGCTCTTCAAGGGTTTTTAACAGGGCGTTGAATGCTTCTTTGGTGAGCATATGCACCTCGTCGATGATGTAGATCTTAAATTTTCCTTGGAATGTTGCGTATCCGACAGATTCGTTGATGTTTCTGATGTCATCAATTCCCCGATTGGAAGCTCCATCAATTTCTAATACATCAAGGGAGGAGGAACTTGTTATTTCTTTACAGGAATTGCAATGGTTGCAAGGTTCTCCATTTTCTGGTTGAGAGCAGTTTAAGGCTTTAGCAAAAATACGGGCAAGGGTTGTTTTTCCAGTTCCATGCAGCCCGGTAAAAAGATAGGCATGAGCTAATTGTTTAGAGGCAATTTGATTTTTTAAAATGGTGATGATTGCTTGATGACCTGTAACGTCTTTAAAGGTCATGGGACGGTACTTTCTAGAAAGTGCGATATATTCATCTGTTTGCATAAAAATCTCCAAAAAGCGTATTTTAATATAATTTACTATCATGTATCAAGAGATAGATGAAGGGGAGTGTAACAGAAAAGGTGTTTTTTTAGCGCAAAAAATACTGGAAGAGTTTAATATACAGAGGAAATAGGAAACTTGTGTTTAGGAAAAGGATAAAAAAAGAAAAGAAAAATTTGGGAAAAACATTCTCAAAAAGGGATTATTTTCTCTTTTTTGTCTTAATTTTTGCCCTTGCGGGGTTTTTTCAGTTCCGAGAAAGGAGTTTTTTTGTCTTCGAATTAAACAGTGTAGCCCCAAAAGATATTGTTGCAATCGAGGATTTTTCTTATTTAGACAAAAAACAAATGACAGTTCTAAAGCAAGAAGCACTCGTTGATTTGGGTAAAATTTGGCGAATAAAAGAGAGCGATTTAAATAACATTGAGACGGATTTTTTAAGGCAGCTTTCAAATCATCCCGCTTGGAGAAATACTTATCCAGTAACCTACAATGAGATGACTCAAATCTCCAAGCACCTGATAAAAAAATTAGAGAGCTGGCATTTTACCGATCGAAGAACCTATAAAAAGCGAGAAGAGATCGGGTTACCTGTCCTTCATTACTCTATTATAGAAGATGCAGTTGTTAAAAAGCCTCTTACCTTACCCAATGAATTTTGGAGAAAGTTAGAAAGAGAAATGAGTGCTAAAAACAGCCAGTATGTCAAAGAAATTTCGTACGTTGTGGGATTTTTTAGAGGAAATCGATATCTTTTAGAAAGAGACCATGATGAACGGGCGGCAATGGAAAAAAGTATTTTCATAACCGTTCCTGAAGTCTTCTCGTCAAGGTCACAACATGATATTATAGTAAAAAAAGGGGATCAAATTACTCAACAGGAATATGATCAAATTTTAGCTATGAAAGAGGCCTTAAAAGCATCTCGTAATGTGTTTTCTGTAGTTAAAATGATCTCTTCAGTTTTGCTGGCGTTGTTAGTTGTAGGAATTGGTTGGATGTTTTTCTACACAAAGCACCCGAAGGTGCTTAAAAATACCAATAAACTAACATTATATATTGTGTTGATCATCTTAACATGTGCGATGGCAAAGTGTAGTGAGTATGCGATCAACTCAAGTCCATATGCAATTGCTACTTTTTTTCAATTTCCGATTATTATTCCCTTTTTATCAATATTACTGGCGGTATTTTTTAATGAAAGTATTGCATTGTTTACAAGTTTATTCCTAACAGTTCTGATCGGTTTTACTATATCCATAAGTCATAATCATTTTGTTATTATCAATGTGTTTGCTGGGATTGTGGCATCATTAAGTGCTGCAAAGATGAAAAAGAGAAAGGAGATTTTTTTTGTTTGCTTTAAGGTTTGGGGCGTTTGTTCTTTTGCGACGTTAATCTATTTACTTTCTGTTGATAGATTGTTTAACCAAGAAGCTATTTTACAGCTAGGATCGTTTGCGCTTAATATTGTCGTGATTGCAATTCTTTTAGTAGTTGTGATCCCAATTATCGAGCTTGTCTTTCATATTATGACAAATATTGCGTTGATGGAATATATTGATCCGACCCATCCATTATTGCAAAGATTGAGCTTGGAGGCACCTGGAACGTACCAGCACTCACTATCTATTGGGCACATTGCAGAGTATGCAGCAAATGCAATTGGAGCAAATGGGATGTTGTGCCGGGTGACAACCCTTTATCATGACGTTGGAAAGCTAAACAACCCTCATTATTATACAGAAAACCAGTTGATGACAGGGCAAAAGCCGTTTAATATCCACCAGCTTTTAACCCCTATTGAATCTGCCTATATTATCAAAAGTCACATATTAGATGGGGTTGCACTGGCAAAACAATATAATCTCCCTAAAATCTTTATTGATATTATTTTAGAGCATCATGGAACTACCTTGATCAAGTTTTTTTATCTGGAGCAATTGAAAAAGATGAATGGAGAGGAATCTGATGTTGATGAAAAGGCGTTTAGGTATCCAGGTCCTAAGCCTCAAACAAAAGAGTCAGCAATTATTATGCTTGCAGATTCTGTGGAGGCTGCCTCAAGGACGCTTGAAGAAAATACAGAAGAGGCGGTGCGAAAGTTAATAGAAAAAATCACCTGCTCGAAAATTTTAGACAACCAGTTTGATGAGTGCAATCTCACCTTTGATGAGCTAGCTACTGTCAAGCAAAAGCTTGTAGAGATAATCAAAGCTACACATCATTTGCGTATCAAATATCCAGATGAGCCACAATCAAGGAAATATTAATTTAAAACACTACTTATATTAGATTTTTAAAAAACTATTAAATCTCCAGGAAAAGGGTTTGAGTGGAAAGGAAAGGGCACTCCAGAAAGCGGAGAGGGGAATTGGGTAAGAGGTAAAAGAAGGGATATGGAAAAATTAAATCCAGATTTAGATCACTGCGATCCTATTGGTCCCCATTGGGATTATCATGGGCCAGCTTTTCCTGAAGGAATACGAATAAAACCCGATGGAACTTGGGAAGTAAAGGAACCTTAGTAATATAAAAAAATATGGAGAAAATAAAAAAATACAAAATTGAGTTTGAAAAATCTTTATTTTTCATTAAAAATAATTTAAATAATTTAAATACTCTATCAAATGCAGTTTTAAACCATACACCTTTCTCCGATGGAACATTTTATACATTTCTCAAAAAAGATCTTTCAGAAAATATGGTTTCTGAATTCAAGTATGGTGGTGTTGGAGGAGGAGCAAGAAGTAAAATCAATGAAATAATTACAAAGGAAATATATTCTGATTCCGATACTATTTGCATCTTTGATGCATTTAATCACGATTATGATCCAAACGATCAATGGGATTTGTTCGATGAAGTAGGCGTTCATCTAGATAAGGAAATATATTTTCTTTTTACTCAAAAAAAGGTATCCCCTCTGTTGCTTACGGAGGCTTTTAATGCTTCTAATTGTACTTGGCATTCCCTTATTGTATTAACAAGAGGTCTCTTATATAAAAATGAAACTTCTAGTATATCAGAAAATACCATTGAGATGATGGCAAAGTTAGCTCAGCATGTGTTTTTTTTAGCATATGATGGGGAAGGGTATATTATTTGGCAGAAAAACCATATAAAAAATTCTTAGAAAAGATTAAATTACTAGACAGGGAGTTACAAAACATTGAAGTGACCCATGTTTTTAATTCAATTGGATCAAATATTTTTCTTGAATTGGGAGAAGATATAGAAATACGATTAAAAAATGGAAAAAAAAGACAACGAAAACAATGGTCTATTTGGCTGGGCAACGCCTCCTGGAGAATTACTAAAAATGGAAAATATCTTGTAGGATCAGTAGATGCAAGAGAAAATATCGAGCAACACTTACGAAACATGCTTGAAAAGGATTCTGCGTACATAGTGGGGTATTTAGATGGGGATCAGCAGAACTTGGGGGTTAAGTTCCAAGAACTAGTAGGAAGTAGGATGATTCACGTCAAGTATTCACCCTCAAAAGATGCAACGTTTACCTTTGATAACCAATATGTCCTCACAACATTTATCAATAGACATCTTTCGTAACTCCATTTGCTCATTAAAACAGCAATTTTTCTCACCTTTACCATCAATTTTTTCGACCATATCTTCAGATATGCTCTCCAAATTTTATGATAAATTTGTCAAAAATTGATCGATTTTTTCAGATAAAGCTAATTACGCAAGAGGTCTATTACTTAAAAAATTCTTTTTTTAACGCCTCTAAATCAGCCTCTATTTGATGATCAAGACTAGCAATTTGCTTATATATGGATAATACAGGGGAGTAAGGGGCATGGATCGAGGCATAGATTTTAATTTTAGGCTCAGTTCCAGAAGGGCGAAAGATGAATCTTGAACCATCTTCAAGATGAAAAGTTAACACTTTAGATTTAGGAAGGACGATCTTCGTAAAAGTTTTTTCAGGAAATTTTGTTGAAGTTAACGTTTGATAATTGTCTATTTTTACCACTTTTTTTCCAAGTAAAGTTTCTGGCGGACTCTCCATCATGGGAGCAATGGCTGCGTCAAGCAGCTCTTTTTCCTTAAATTCAACGGATGCACCCCCCTCACGATAAATTCCATATTTAACATAAATCTCATAGAGAAAATCTAAAAGAGTCTTATTTTCCTGTTTAAGATGTAGGGCAATTTCTGAAATTTGACACGCAGCAAGAACTGCATCTTTATCACGAATATTTGTCGACGATAAATACCCCAGCGACTCTTCAAATCCAAATAAGAATTGATAAGAGCCATCCTCCCATTGTTTTATTAGTTCAGCAATATACTTAAAACCAGTAAGAACCTCAAAGCAAGTGCCGCCAAGGCTCAAAGTAATCACTTTACAAAGTGGTGTTGAAACAATTGTCGTGATCGACGCCCAGCGCTCTAACCCCTCCCGATGTTTAGCCAAAAAATAAAGAAAAATCACCCCAAGTTCATTGCCTGTAAAGGTGTGAATTTTTTCATCTTTTTGCATAGAAACACTTAAGCGGTCACTGTCAGGGTCAGAAATTAATAAAAGATCTCCCTTAGTCCGCTTTAATGTTTCAATTCCAGAGGCTCTTGCCGATTCAGTCTCAGGGTTTGGTGTCTTTGTTGTAGGAAAGTTTCCATCAGGATGCTCTTGATTTCTTACCATCTCCAAATTGTCAAAGCCCCAAAGACGGAGCGCATCAGGAATCATTGTGATGCCTGCCCCATGAAGGGGGGAGTAACATATTTTCAATTTATTTCCAAACGCCTCATTATCATGCTTAAACATCGATTCATCATAAACTGTTTCTAGGTAAGCTTTTTCCACCAAACTACTAATACAACGAATTAATGGGGAGTCTTCTTCAGCTAATAAAATGGATCCAACATCATCAATAGCATGGATTTCATCGATAATTTTAGGCTCATCGGGCGCTACAACTTGTCCACCATCATTCCAATAGACTTTGTACCCATTATACTCCTTTGGATTATGTGATGCAGTGATGTTTACCCCTGCAATTGCTCCAAGATGACGGATTGCAAAAGAACAAAAAGGTGTAGGACGTAAATCTTTAGTAATATGCACGGCAATTCCATTGCCTGCAAACACCCTTGCTGTTTCAATCGCAAATTCTCTTGAATGATTTCTGCAGTCATGACACACCACAACCCCTTTCTTCCATAATTCTTTTGGGTGTTTAAGAATGTAATTAGCAAGACCTTGTGTAGCAAGTCGAATAGTGTACTTATTAATCCGGGCAGTCCCTACCCCCATGATTTCTCTCATACCACCGGTTCCAAAAGCAATTTCTCCAGAAAACGCCTCCCTGGCATCTTCTTTATGCTCGGTGATGAGTTCTTTTACTTCGTTTCGCGTCTGTAGATCGTAAGGTGCTTTAAGCCATTGCTTGATCGTTTCTTCTGTATTTCTTTTCATCCCTTTTTCGCCCATGTCATCTCCTTCTTATACATTAAACTAGACATAAAAAGAACAATTTAACAAGAAAAAGATTCTAATATATTCCCCATTTTCCTATACTCTTTGCAAAAAAAAGGAGATATATATGATTTTGGAAGCTTTAAAATTGAGTATACCAGTATTTGCAAGTGCCCTTGAACAGTTTGCGGTCGTTGATAAAATGATGAGAACCGATCTTTATGCAGGACGTCAATTTACAGTTATCGCTTACAATTTGTCGTGTCTACAAATTGGGCCCGGCCATGCTTTAATTGTTGGGATGCAACTTGGTCTACCAACCGACCCTGGCTTCATAAGAACAAAAGGATCAATTGGAAGAGTGCACATTCATTCACCTCTTTACCGTACAAGCTATTGGATAAACGATAGGAAAACCCCTCATCCAAGATATTATCAAGTCTCTGCTTGAACCCGTATTTTTTGGATTTCTTCTTTAGATACCAGCCGGCCCTCTTTATGGTTGATCCCTTCGCAATAGAAAACTTCTCTATCCCAATCTTTTTTGCTCTTAATCACCTCATCCCAAAAGGGATAAACCCGGCATTGTTTTGGACGGGCATTATAAAGAGAGCATTTATTATTTTTTAAAAATACACAGTCATAGGTTTTAGAATCTTCAATCAGACTAATTCGATTGCCTACGCTTCTACAATAATTTTTTAAAAATGAATCTCTATCTAATTTTAAAAACTCCATCATGCGGACGATGTCACTTTCTTCAAGCCACACATATCCAGGCGATCCTGTACAGCAAGCCCCGCAACCAGTGCATTTAAATGAGAGTCCCTTTTCTTCAATCCATAGGGGAAGTTTAGTCATAATACTCCACCTGCTTATAGGAAAAGATGTCATCAAGAAGGGTAATTTGATGATAGGTAAATCTAGATGCAACAGTTGTTTCAGAGCTATTAAAAATATGCAATTTTCCATCAACATTAGAATATTCTGTTTGATGGGTATGGCCATGAAGATAGAGCACAGAACCATTACATTTTTTAAGTATCTCCAGTAACGCTTCGCTGTTTAGTAAATTATGATGAGCAATTTTGTTTTGTAAGGGAAAATGATTGGCAATGATTACATTCGTGCAATTTTTTAAGATCTGTTCCAAAGGAGCTTTTTGAGCGGCAGGAAACAGACCATTGGCACTAAGTGGCTTGTTTAAAATGGTATTATCAAGGAGGATAAGATCCCAGTGTGGATGAATTTTTTCGTGATAAATTCCTTCATTTGAAAATGTGAACGTTTGACCCACCATTTGCGCAAACATCTGTTCTTGAAACGATTTTTGTGTGTAAGCATCGTGATTGCCAGGAACTGCATATATTTTTATCTCTGCATCCCTGACTTTTTTTAAGAATTCTTTTGCCATAGAAAATTCCATAGGATCTGCGGTGGTTGTGAAATCGCCTGTGATAATTAATACTTCAATTTCATCCCTTATTAGTGATGCAATACATTGATCAAGATGGCGGGTAAGAAATTTATTTTTTCGTCTTAGTTGCGCATTTACGTACCCTATAAGAGTTTTTCCAAAGTGATGGGAAAATGTGATCTTTGGGGAAAAAAAATGTAGATCAGAAATGTGTGCTATTTTCATAGGGGAAATCATAGCACACCCACTAAAAAAAAGCGAGTTTGAATTATTTTAACCAGCTTTCTTCCAAGTATCTTTAGAATGTTTCCGAGCTCTGTCGCTACTTTTTTGCAAGCCTGCTAACTGCCATTTTTTTAAGTTCTTCTCCTCAAGCGTACGTGAGTTCATAATGCGAGGAACTTCATGATCCACATCTCCGGGGGTTGATCTTTTTGAGTGGTGAGGTTTATTTTTCAAATAAAGATGTATGCTGTTTTTTGTAAATGCGGTTAACATTTCTTTTACTTCATTCTTATTAAATGGCTTAAGAACGGATAAAATCTCCCTTTTTTCAATCTCCAAAGAGTGATTTTCAGAAAGAACCTCTTGAGAGGCTTTCCTTAGTACTTTTTGCTGCATTTTCTTGATACGGTGAGGCTTATTTCCCATACATCCATCCTTTGTTAATATAAAGCATAGTTAGGGGGGAAATGGAATCAAGAAAAAACGCATTAAACTTCTACGTTATTGGTTTTAGCAAGGTTAGAAAAGCCTTTCATCACTTTATCAACAGAAATCAGACGCTCTTTTGCCCTAGGAATCCATTTTGGGGGGGTGATAAAGGAACTTCTAAGCCAACCGGGTGTGTGAATAGATGCAGGCCTTTTATCTTTTGTAACCACTAAAGTAGGGATTTGTAAGTTAGAGGCAAGATGGCAAAAGTCAGAATCAGGTCCAATAAAAAACCCCGATTCGTAAAGGAGGGTGGCCCCTTCTGCAGAGCATTCTGTATCAAGATAAAATGGTTCAAAACCAAGAGTTTCTAAGGAGGTTTTGATCTTTTCATATTTTTTTAGGATGTTTTTGGAAGGAAATATCGCAACTCGTCGTTTGTGCTTTCTGTGAATGAGGTTTTTAAGGGGTAGAAGACCGTTGTTTTTTGAATGCTGTCTCACACATAGCAAAGAAGCAATGGCTAAGGAAATGTTTTCCACCATGGGAAGGGACTTGTTAAAAACACGATCAAGAGGGGTCAGTGGTGGGTGTGTCATTTTTCTATACTGGGGATAAAAGACAGACAAAAGGGTCTGTTTGCTTGTTCTAAAATGAGCAATCAACTCTTTGCATAGGGGAGAGTTCTCATATTGTAAAATGATAAGATCATAAGTAGAAAATTCATCGTATAATGATTCCTCACAGGGAGGAGCCATAATCTTATGTGCCGGAAACCACATATCTAATCGTCCAAGGCTCTTGTGGTAGGTAGTGACTTCAGCACCTTCATAAAGAAGCCTGTGCGAGGCAACCATCATCATAAGGCCATACTGAAGGGATGGTCCAGGGACAATTGCAACTTTTTTTTTCTCTCTTGTTTTTTGTAATGTCATATGCTTTACTATATAGAAAAAAATGATTCTTGAAAAGAGTAGATCATTTTTAAAAAACACTTATCTGAGAGGTTAAGAGTGAAAAATCTGATTTTATTTATTGTTATGGTAGTGTCTTGCTTTTCTACAGAATTGAATTATGCCCCAAAGATCAAAAGACCAATAGAAGAAAAGCGATTTGTTGTTGTCATTGCCTCCTACAATAACGAAAAATTCGCCCAAGGGAATTTAGAAAGTATCTACGGTCAAAATTACTCAAATTTTAGAATCATCTACACCAACGATGCTTCCAAGGATCGTACAGGTGAGGTGGTGCTAGATTATGTAAAAAATAGCAAAAGGGAGATTGATTTTACCTATTTGGAAAATGATACTAATAAAGGAGCAATGTTCAATTACTATACAATGGTATCTTCTTGTGAAAATGATGAAATTGTAGTGATTGTCGATGGAGATGATCGCCTTTTTCATAAGGGTGTTTTAAAAAGATTAAATCAAGCATATGCTAGCGATCATGTCTGGATGACTTATGGACAAGATACGTCAAAAATGAACCCTAAGGGTCATAGCGGACCAACTCCCACCGTAAACCTACAAGATGGTTCATTTCGCAATCTATCCTACCGCTGGAGTCATATTAGAACTTATTACGCTGGATTATTTAAATCCATTCCCAAAGAAAATTGGATGCATGAAGGAAAGTTTTATTCCATGGCACAAGACATTGCGCAAATTTGCTTTTTGTTTGATCGAGCTTGCGAACATGTCTACTTTATGCCTGATGTATTGTATGATTATAATTATGTAAATCCACTGAATGAATTTAGAATAGATGTAGAAAATCAGATAAATACTGCTGCTATTATTTTCAACAAGCCGAAGTTAGAAAGATTCTATTCTAAAAGTGAATTTTTATAGAAAAATTGCTTCCTTTTCCCTGTAAGTTTCGAAGCTGCCCGGGCTGCATCTTTTGTGGAAAGAAATTCAGTTAAAATGTTCATCAGCACCTGATCGTCAAACGCAAAAAATGCTTTTCTTTCAGATCCTTGAACAAGGACGCAGATTTCTCCACGCGTTAGGCGATCTTCAAACAAGTGGGCCTGACTGGGAGTTAACATGATTAGCGCTTCATAGATCTTGGAGAGCTCTTTTGCTATTACGATTTTTGTAGATTCAGGAAATAGTGCAATCACCTGCATGATTCGATTCGGAGACTCAAAAAAAATGGAAACGCCATCGTAGTAAAGAATCTCTTCAATCAAAGCAGACCGACTAGAGCTTTTTTTCGGAAAAAATCCAAGAAATTGAAACTTGTTATACTCCAAACCAGATAAGGAAAGAGCTGTTAATACAGCTGACGGACCAGGAAGAGATGTCACTTTAATGCCTTCTTGATGACAGAGTGAAATTAAATGAGCACCTGGATCGTTGATGGAAGGAGTTCCTGCATCCGACACTAAGCAAATGCTTTTCCCCTCCCTTAAATCTCCAATTATCAATTGTTCAATGATCCGTTCATTGTGTTTATGAAAAACTACTAATTTTTTAGAAATTGCAAAGTGGTGTAATAAGAATCCGGTTTTGCGGGAATCCTCACATAGTATATAATCAGACGCTTTGAGGGCATCTAATGTGCGGAGCGTGATATCTCCAAGATTCCCAATGGGAGTAGGACAAATTGTTAACATGAAAACATTCTAACACATCCTGTAATTTTTTGGTTTCATTAATTGAGGGGGGCTGCTATAATGATTTGCCTAAGGTGGCATAGCCAAGTGGTAAGGCCGTGGCCTGCAAAGCCTCTATCCCCAGTTCAAATCTGGGTGCCACCTTTTTTTCAAATCCGTTCTTTTCCTTTGCAACCTAATGCTATTTGCGTATAATAGAACCATGAAGAAATACCTACCCCTGCTAAAACCGGCTCTCCTATTGGGTGGCTTTTCGCTTCTTATCCTAGCCCTCTATGCAACGGGGTGTTTTGAATACTTTAAATGGTCTGTGTGGAAAGAAATTCATATTGATATTAAACAATTTGTTAGTTCAAATCTTTGGATTTCCTTGATCCTTGCAGTATCCTTTTACACCCTTGCCATATTGACATTTTTGCCAGGACTGCTCATGCTCGATCTTTTAGTCGGGTATATGTTTCCAGCTATGATTTCTATATTTGTTATAGCAACAAGTGCTGTTGTCGGGGCCATGTTGATTGTTTGGGCTTGTAGACTAGGATTTAAAAGTTATTTCTTAAATAGTGATAATAAGTTTTTTAAAAAGGTACAGAAAGGGTTTTCTGAAAATGAGACGATGTATTTACTCTTTTTAAGGTTTATGCCACTTTTTCCATTTTCTCTTGTAACGGCTGCTGTTTCGACATTGCCTGTCTCGTACAAAAAGATTGCAGTCACTACCTTTTTTGGAATGATACCCATTGCACTTGTGCTAACAAGTGTTGGAAGATCATTTGGTGATTTAATAGAGCTTGATGCAATGCCAGGGTTTTCTCAAATAGTGAGCACTGAGATGTTAATTGGTTTTGCTTTGCTCTCTTTAGTTTCTATTTTACCAGTGCTATTTAAGCGTTTTGTGAAATCATAGACTAAATAGTTTCTATTTTGTATGCTGAAAATATGAAAATACCTTTAAAAAAAATTGCCTCTATTTTTGGTTTAGTCACTCACTCTTCTTTGGATGTGGATTCCTTTTTCTTTGATTCACGAAATGTGACTAAAGGGGGGATTTTTTTTGCTTTAAAGGGAGAAAATTTTAATGGACATGACTTTTTAGAAAGTGTTGCTCAAAAAGGTGCTTATGCAGCAGTTGTGGACAAGCAATATCAAGGGGCGGGTTTTGGTTTAGAACTGTTTCACGTGGGGGATGTGCTGGTTGCATTGCAAGAGCTTGCATCTTTCATGTTAAAGGAAAAGGAGATCAAAGTCATTGCAGTCACAGGTTCAGTTGGTAAAACAACCACTAAGGAGATGATTTATGCCCTTATTGCAATGAAGTACAAGGTCCATACAAGCAAAGGAAGCTTTAATACAAAGATCACACTTCCCATTACCATTTTAGAAGCAAAAGGGGATGAGGATTATCTCCTATTAGAGATGGGAATGACCAAAAAGGGACAGATTAAAACACTAACTTCCATTGCTCCTCCAACCATTGCAGTGCTCACTCAAGTCACTTATTGCCATAGTGAAAATTTTGATTCATTGGAAGAGATTGCAGAGGCAAAAGCTGAGATTTTTTTACCCAGCACAGAGTTTGCAGTCATTCATGAAAAATCAGCAAAGTTTGATGCCGTGTACAGAAATTGCTTTTGTAAAAATGTTTTGTATCCATCCCCGATCGGGGTGCTATCTCCCTATAAAGAGACTCATTTTTCAGAGAATTTTTGCGCAGCCTATCAGGTTGCAAAGTATTTAGGGATGAGTGATGATCAGATAAGGCTTGCAAGTTTAACCCTTGCAGGGCGTGCTGTGGCGCATCGATTTCAAAAAATTGTTCGTGATGGAATTTTGTTTGTGGACGATAGTTATAATGCAAATGCAGTTTCTACGGTTGCAGCACTTCAAAATCTCCCCTTACCAGAAAAAGATGGTCGTAAGATTCTAGTATTTGGAGAAATGAAAGAGTTGGGGGCAGTAAATGTTGCGTCCCATCAAATTGTAGCAAATGCTGCCGTAAAGGGGGTAGATATGGTTTTTTGTATTGGTAAGGGGGCAAAAATCATTTTTGATCGCTTTATTAATGAGGGAAAACCAGGGCATTATTTTTACGACTATAGAACTCTGAAGGAAGCTGTATACAAGGAGATGAAAAAGGGTGATGTAGTGCTTTTAAAGGGGGCAAATTCTCACAAATTATGGAAGATATTAGAAACGCTCCCTGCCTTACAAAAGTAATTTAGAATTGATTTGAATACAAACCTTATTTATTCCCCGTTTTTAATTCGCCTTGGTGTACATATGAACGGTCACACCATAGCCTTTTATATTGACTAATAACTACTGCGATTTTATAATTTTTTCCTTAAAATAATTCATTTCAAATAGAGGAGTAACTATTGCTTACATTTGTAAATTCATCACGTCCTGCGGCTGTGATGTCTGATGAAAAAAGGACGCTTTCAATAGCGGTAAAGTCTTGTGTGTTAGCAGTTGGTCTTGCGGCACTTTTACTACAATCTGATTATGCTCTTCCTCATTGGTTTGCTATTTTGATAATTACAGTTTCTGTAGCCATTTTTGTAATAGGTGCGGGTGTTATAATCACGGGGATATATCATGCAGCTATTGGAGGCAAAAGAGAGCTTCCTGATTACAACATTTAATCTTCTTCTTTAACTAATAAGAGTTGAAAGTATTATTAGTATAGATTATTCTTAAGGTATGATTTTACTTTTTTTACAGTGGCTGCAAAAGTTAAATATTATCATTCCTCATGTGTTTTTTTATACTACATTTAGGATGCTTATGGCAGCAATCACAAGCTTTATTGTTACTTTAGCAGTGGGGAAAGTCTTTATTGCAAAACTTGTCTCCATGAAAGTAGGTCATAGGGTAAGAGTTGCCCAAGTAACAGCCCTTACTGGAACTTATTCAAAAGGAGCATCTATTCCTTCCATGGGGGGCCTTTTATTTATCTTCTCCATGATCCTTTCAAACTTGTTATGGATGGATGTCAAAAGTCCGTTTACAACTTTATTTTCTTTTACTCTCTTAACAATGGGTGCTACCGGCTTTTTGGATGATTATTGTAAAATGAAAAAAATTGGGATATCTGCTCGGCTTAAATTTCTGATGCAGTTACTAACAATGTCTTTTGTCGTCCTTTACTTACAAAGTGAAACAATATTTTCTGGAATCAATGAATGTATGAATTTACTCACTCCTCAAATCAAAGGAAATGGTGTAGAGGGAAGTTTTCCTCTTTTTATGAAGTATGTTTATTTTCCCTTTTTCAAAAATCCCTTTATTTTTAGTTCTTCACTTATATTAATTCCTTTCTCTTTATTTGTTTTGATAGGATCATCCAATGCAGTGAATTTAACTGATGGACTAGATGGTCTTGCAACAGGGTGCATGTTGCTTGTTGCGGGAGTTTTTGCAGTTGTTGCGTTTGTATCCAATCACGTTTTGGTAGCAGATTATTTAAACATCCTCTATATCGAAGGGGCAGGGCAAATTGCGATTTTTTTATTTTCAATGATCGGTGCATTGCTTGGGTTTTTATGGTTTAATAGCTATCCTGCGCAAGTTTTTATGGGAGATACCGGATCCCTTGCACTTGGTGCATCCATCGGACTATCAGCAATCTTGCTTAGGAGGGAGTTTCTATTAGCAATTGTGGGAGGGATTTTTGTAATGGAGACAATGTCAGTAATTTTGCAGATTTTTTGGGTGAAAGTCTTTCACAAACGGCTTTTTTTATGTTCTCCCATCCATCATCATTTTCAGATCAAGGGTTGGCACGAAAGTAAGATTGTCATACGATTTTGGATGATAGGATTGATTTTGGCATTAATTGGACTTGCGTCCTTAAAAATACAGTAAAAATATGGAAAATGTTCTTGTAATAGGTAAGGGAGTAAGCGGCATTTCTGCTGCAAAGCTACTAAAAGAAAAGGGCTTTATTGTTCACATAATGAACACTGCTGAAAATCTTCCTGATATCAACTTTAGTTTTGCAGTTTTGTCTCCTGGTATTAGCATCAGACTTCCCTTTGTGACGGAGATAAAAAAAAAGATGGAGGTGATAGCAGAGGTGGAGCTTAGTTTTAGGTATGCTAAGTGTAGAATCATCGGCGTTACTGGAACTAATGGAAAAAGTTCCCTTGTAACCTATCTAGGACACATGATGAGCGCTAGAGTATGCGGAAATATCGGCATCCCAGCTTGTGATGTATTGCCATATTTAGAGGCAGATCAATGGGCAATAGTAGAGCTCAGCTCTTTTCAATTACAACTGATGAACAGTAAAAAATTAGACTGTGCGCTATTGTTAAAAGTAACTGACAACCACCTAGACATGCATGTAGATTTTGACGAGTACTACCAAGCAAAGCTTTCCATCAAAAATCTTTTAAAAGATGATGGACTTTATCTATTAGAAAGG
Organism: Chlamydia trachomatis; assembly: GCA_945872565.1. Classification (GTDB taxonomy): domain Bacteria; phylum Chlamydiota; class Chlamydiia; order Chlamydiales; family 2-12-FULL-49-11; genus JAJACQ01. The sequence continues at coordinate 148,440 of CAMBZN010000001.1, forward strand.
GAGGGTGATTTTAGCCCGATGAAGTATTTTTTTGGCCCTGTTGCTCAAATGATACAAAAGGTCCATGAGAAATTCGGGGGGAGCCTTGAAAAGGCAGATGAGGAATTTACCCCCCTTCCCCATAGATTAGAATTTGTCGCTGAAAAAAATGGGGTGATTTTCATCGATGACAGTAAAGCAACAAATCCCGCAGCCACTGCATATGCTGTAGAAAATGTCAAAGGACCGATAGTACTAATTGTAGGTGGAAGTAATAAAAATAGCAATTTTTCGGTTTGGAATGCCTTGTTTAAAACAAAAGTGAAAGCTGTTATCTGTTATGGAGAATCTGCAGAAGCAATTAAAAAAGCATTGCAGAGCAATTTTGATCTGTATACAGTACATAAGATGGAAGAGGCAGTGTCCATAGCGGTATCTCTAGCAACTTGTGGAGATACAGTATTATTATCACCGGGTTGTGCAAGTTTTGATCAGTTCTCAGGATTTGCAGAGCGCGGCGTGGCGTTTAAAAGGGAAGTGTTAGGATGAACAGAAAAGAAATTATTGTGTTTTCAGTATTTGTCAATACAGGATTGTTATTTGCGCTATTTCTATTTGCTCTTAGACCCACTTTAAAAGGGGAGATGAATTTAGATTCTCATGAAGTGGTGATTGTTGGTGAGTCAAAAAATGTGGAAGCACCGAAAAAAAGTGATCTTGATCAGGTGGATCAAATATTAAAAGAATATATCGCAAAAGCTGACAATCCTTCAAAACCTGTTTTAGAATCTATTGTGCAGCAAGAGCCTCTAGTCACAGAAACTTTGCCTACATTAGAGGATCAAACAATTGAGGTGATTGTAAGAGGCGGCGATGTTTTGGAAAAAATTGCAAAACGTCACCATACAACAGTCGAAGAAATTATGTTTTTAAACAAGATGAAAAGTTCAAAACTTCGCATAGGTCAAATTCTACTTGTAAAAGAAAATACACGTAAAAAAATGCAGGTAAAAGCTTTAAATCCCACCCTTAAAAAAGATGTCGAGCAGAAATATTATACTGTAAAGACAGGCGATAGCCCTTGGACAATTGCTATCAAAAACCATATCAAGGTATCAGAGCTACTTGAATTAAATGATTTAAACGAGGCAAGAGCCAAGAAGATTAAGCCTGGAGACAAGCTACGGATTAGATAAAAGATGAGAACGATTTCCTTTATAATCCTGGGCGTATCTGCTCTTATTTGCCTTGGGTTGTTAATGGTATTTAACACAACCTCTGCAGAAATTATCGATAAAGGGGTGATCACCTACGTTCCGTTGCTTAAACAAACATTGTATATCTCTTTTGGAGTGGGCTTGGGTTTTTTGGTCTATTGTAAGGGATTTGAGTTTTTCCTGCACAAAGGGCATTATATCTATGCTACCCTCATTTGTTTGCTCATAGCAGTGTTTTTACCCAAGATTGGATCTTGTGTAAATGGGTCCCACCGTTGGATTAATTTCTTTGGAGTTTCACTGCAGCCATCAGAATTTATGAAAGTGGGCTTTCCTATTTTTTACCTATATCTATTAAAAATGGCTGATAATAAGGTTTCATTCAAACGGTTTTGTTTCTCTCTCATGTTGCTTGTTTTGCCCATTTGTTTAATTATTATGGAACCTGACAATGGAACGGCGTTTATCTTGATTGTTACAATGATTTTGCTTTTTTTTATCACAAAGATCAAGCTGCAGTATTGGGCCGTTCCTACTGGAATTTTTTTGATAGTGATGTTGTCAACAGCACTTAGCATGCCCCATGTAACACAAAGGATCACCTCCTATTTAAACCCAGAAAGTGATATTTTAGGCAAAGGACATCAAGCCTACCAAGCAAAAATTGCTGCTGGCTGCGGCTCATTTTTTGGAAAAGGGCTGGGGGAAAGTATGCAAAAATATCACTACTTGCCTGAGGCAAGAAGTGATTATATAGCGGCAATTTTTGCCGAAGAGTTTGGTTTTGCTGGAATATTTCTTTTAGTTTCCCTCTACTCGGTGGTTGCAGCACTTGGGTCATATGTAGCGTTTTCAACAAATGATATGTATGCACATTTTCTTGCTCTGACCTATACCTTTATCATCAGTTTCGGAGCATTTTTAAATCTTGGCATTGTATCGGGAATGTTACCAAGTAAAGGGACTAATTTGCCGTTTTTCAGTCTAGGGGGGTCGTCATTTCTATCGAATTTATTGATGGTAGCTATTATTCTTAGTGTGCACAAAAAAACAATTGATTCTGAAAAAAAAATCCTTGGGGGATTTGCATGAGCGAGTATATAAACGGAGAAGAAAGTGTTGCCTTTGCAGTTGGTGGGACAGGTGGTCATGTACTTCCTGCGTTACATATTGCAAGAAAGCTTCCTGGAGAGGGCAAGCGTATTTTAATCGGTGTGGGAATCTGTGAAAATCCCTTTGTTTCTCAAAAGGAATTTAAGCGGTTTAATGTCCTTGGAAAGAATTTTTCAGGAGGTGTGATTTCAGGGTTTTTTAAGATCTTGAAAGGGGCAAGGCAGGCGATAAAAATATTAAAAAAAGAAAAGATCACCCATGTGATTGGAATGGGAGGGTTTCATAGCCTCCCTGTTTTATTGGCAGCGGTCTATTTACGGCTCCCTATTACCCTTTATGAACCAAATCTCATTCCAGGAAAAGTGAACAAGATGTTTTCGTTTTTTGCTAAAAGGACGCTGATTCTATTTGATGAGGTTGCAAAGCATCTTTACGGGCAAGTAAAGCTTTTGCATCTATCTCAAAATCCACAGGAGCAAAGAGAGCTTCCTTCAAAAAAACTGTTGCGCAAGGAATTTGGGCTTGATGAGGAGGTCACAACAATTCTGATATTTGGGGGTTCAAAGGGCGCTAAATCGATTAACACGCTGCTTAATGACATGTTGCCGTACATCAAAGAAAAGATCCAGGTGATTCATTTAACAGGGTTGCACGAAGGGGTTAAAGAAATTTATGATCAGCATGGGATAAAGGCTTTTGTAACTACATTTTTTAAGGAAATGGATCGAGCTTGGGAGGCGTGTGACTTTGCTATTTGTCGAGCAGGTGCTGGTACGATCAAGGAAGCTTTGATTTCACATACTCCCACCCTTTTAATTCCTTACCCACATGCAGTGAATAATCACCAAGATTTGAACGCAAGATTCATTCAAGATGTCGTGTGTGCTGGAAAAGTGATTTTAGAAAAGGAAATCACTAAAGATAAGCTTGCCCTTTTGCTAGAAGAATTTTGCACAGAGGATAAAAGAACCGGCATGCAAGAAAATATTAAAAAATATTTATCAGGTCGAAAGGGGGAGTACATCGATGCAATTTTGCTCTGAAGAGGTATTGGAAACGGATTTGGAACATGGGGTGCATCTTGCTGGAATTGGGGGTGTTGGAATGACAGCACTTGCTGAAATGCTCCTTGATTTAAAGGTTGTGGTCACAGGAAGTGACATCACCCCTTCAAAAAACGTCGATAGGCTTAAAGCAAGGGGAGTAAGAGTCTTCCCCTCTCATGAAAAAGAGCAGGTGGGAAAAAAATTAGTTTGTAGATCAACTGCAGTAAAAGATAGCAATCCAGAGGTTTTATTTGCAAAAAAGGTGGTGTTTAGAAGCACGCTACTTTCGTACTTAGCAAAAGGAAAAAAGCAACTTGTGGTTGCCGGTGCCCATGGAAAGACAACAACATCTGCCCTACTTGCTCATTGCATGAAAACATCTCCCTTGAATTGTTCATTTGCTGTGGGGGGGCTTTGCTCAAATTTAGATCGTTATGGAAGAATATCTGATGGGGAGTATTTTGTCCTTGAAGGGGATGAAAGTGATGGTTCTCATCTTAAAACAAATCCCTTTGGGGCAATTTTAACAAGTTGTGATGTAGATCATTTAGCGTTTTGGAAAAAAGGGGAAGCACTTTGTGAGTCGTACCGAAAATTTGCACTAAAAGTTAGATCTTATGAACATTTTCTCTATTATGGGGCAGATCCTTATTTGAAAACATGGAAAGTACCTGGAAAAAGCTATGGATTAGAAGGGGGGTTTGATTATTTTGCTAAAAATATTCATTTAATGAACGATGCTAGTACTTTTACAATTGGTGGAAAAGATGTTTTATTTCCTATGTTTGGTGAGTATAACATAAAAAATGCTATTGCAGTGTATGGATTGTTAGATTCTTTAGGGCTTGGTCACGATCAGATCGCTCTGGGGTTTAAAACATTTAAGGGAGTTAATCGAAGGATGGAGTATTTGGGCAAAAACATCTATTCGGACTATGCGCATCATCCTGAAGAGGTAAGAAATGTACTTGAGCATTTCAATAAAGTTTCAAAAGAGGTTGCAATTGTCTTTGAGCCTCATAGAATCACCCGCTTTCAGGACGAAATGAATGAATTTTGCAAAGTGTTTAAAAATGTGGTGATCACAGATATTTTTGAAGCAAGTGAAGAAACTAAGGTCAATCCATTGCCACTTATAAAAGAATTTTGTAATCGTACAGGGTCTGTATACGTTCCTTTATCGAGTATAAAGGGGTATTTAGCACAAGAACGTAAAACAGTTGTTGCATTAACTGCTGGAAGTTTGGACGGGCAATTACGAGAGTTTATACAAGAGGCGAAGTGAAAAAGAGGCTTTTAATCGGTTTAGTGCTTGTTTTAACCCTTCTTGGAGTGTTGTTTTTGCAAAAATGCAAACCTTACAAGGCAAAATCCATTGGTAAAATTTCCCAACTCTCGTTGCAAAAAGAGGCTGTAAGCTCCTTGTATTTGACAGAACTTTTAGGTCTTTGTTTGGATAAGCCAGTCACTTGTGAGGAGTTTGATCTTGAAAGTGCAAAAGCAAAGCTTTTAGCCTCTCCATTAATTGACGACGCAGAGGTTTCTTTCATTGCAGATGACCATATTCAGGTACGGTACTTTCATGTAACTGCTGTGGCTGTAGTATCGGATTTTAAAAACATAGGGATAGATAAGCATGGAAAATTATTTCCTATCCGCCCTTTTTTATCCCCAAGGGGACTTGTTCAAGTTTTTTTAGGAATAGAGGAGATTGCCCAAGGGAGAAATATTTCTGCTTACAAGGAATATCAGAGGTGGTTGTTTGCAAAAAAAGTCCTGGATGAATTACAGGCTTTTGCATTAGAGGGGGTAATTAGCACAATTGATGTTTCCAACATTGAAGAAAGAAGTCTTGGGAAAAATGAGCTGATTGTCTCCATTAACAACCTACAGAGAAAGGATATTTTGAGGCTTTCGAAAAGAAACTATTTGAACGAAGTTTCTAATTATATTATACTTTGTAATAATTTAAAAAATGAGAGGGGAACTTTGATGATCGATTTCCGATTGGACGGGGGAGCATTGATAGAGAAGTTTGACTAAATAGGGATAATAATGGAAGAGTTCATTCAAATAGAATGGGTAGCAGCAACGTTAGAGGAAGCAAGAGAGATCATGGAACTTTTACTTGCAAAAGGGCTGATTTCTTCTGGTTCCATTTACCCTTCTGTTGAATCATGGTTTGTTCTAGAAGGGGAAGTAGTCACAGAGCAGGAAGTGAAAGTTGTTATGAAGACATTGGGTCATCATTATAAAAAAATAGAACTAGAAATTAAAAAGCATCACTCATATGAAATTCCGGAAATTCTATTTTTTACAGTAGAAAATGGAAATGATCAATACCTGAAATGGATGGTTGATCAGGTGATGAGATAAAAAAGGGGAAACGATGTTAGTAACAAAAGATGAAAGAAAAAATGGATTGATTTTTAGATGTGAGGGAAGGCTTGATGCGACAACTTCCATCCAGCTAGAGAATGCGTTGAATAAAGAAATTGAACAAAAGCATACAAAAATATTAGTAGATTTTTCAGGAGTGGAATACTTAAGTTCTGCTGGGATGCGTGTTTTGCTTTCCATGACAAAAAGGTTGAAGGGAATGGATGGTTGCTTTAAGCTCTTTGCAATTCATGACGATGTGATGGAAATTGTCCGTCTTGCTGGATTTGAATCGATATTACAAATATATGCAAATGAGAGTGCTGCTCTTATGTAGGAAGATGTGGTAAGAAATCTTTATGAAAACCCAATCCCAAAGCTTCAGAAAGAGGGCGACCTTTTTCAAAAACGGAAGAAGGTGATTGTCATTGCAGGGCCAACTGCTGCTGGAAAAACAGAGGCGTCGTTGATTATTGGAAAAGCAATCGGTGGGGAGATTGTTTCTGCAGACTCTTTACAGCTCTACAAGGGTACCGATATTGGCAGCGCTAAGGCAACAGCTGAAGAAAGAAGGAGCCTTCCACATCATTTATTAGATGTTTGCGATATTAAAGATTATTTTTCTGTGGTCAATTTTCATGACGAAGTATCTCTCTCTTGTCAGGAGATTTTCAATCATAATAGCACCCCGATCATCGTTGGTGGGGCGGGGTTTTATATACATACGATTTTATACGGGCCTCCTAAAGGGCCCGCATCAGATCGTGTGCTTAGAAAGAGTTTAGAGGAAGATGCCGATCGATATGGGTTAGAAATCCTTTTTGAAAAGCTTAAGAGCCTTGATCCAGATTATGCAGAGACAATCACCTCATCAGACAGACATAAGATAGTTAGAGCATTAGAGATTATGGCACTTACTGGGAAAAAGGTAACAGAAATTCCAAAGCCATCAAGAGAGGACACTCCCGCTGATGTGGATTTTAGATGTTGGTTTTTGCATTACCCAAAAGAAATTTTATACAAGCGAATTGAAGAAAGATGTGATAGGATGATCGATGAGGGGCTGCTTGATGAGGTTGTAAGGTTAAAAAGTATGGGATTGTTAAATAATCCTTCTGCAGCAAATGCAATAGGGTATAGGCAATCGCTTGCTTTTTTAGACACAAGGCAAACTGATGCAGATTGGGAAGTTTTGGTACAAAATTTCAAGAAAGCTTCTAGAAATTATGCAAAACGTCAATTTACCTGGTTTAGGAAAGAGCCTTTATTTCGCTGGATTGATTTGTCCCTCTTTCCAATGGAAAAAGCATGTGAAATAATTATTTCAGATTTTGAAAAAAATTAATCAATGATTAGTTCGCTTGAAAGTGGAGCTCTGTACCCCATTAACCCTTAGGATCTTACCCTACGATAACTTCATTTTTTTATTTTATTTCTTAAAATGGATAGTTATGTTATAATTTTAATAAAAAATGTATTTAATACGGGTATTATTATATGAGTATTTCAGCTGAGTTTAGTTTTGAAAAAGCATTATCGAAGGCGTCGTCTAACACTAGCTATACTGCTGTATGCCAATCACTTCTGACAAGCCTAGGAGATGTTAGCAACACTGACGAAAAAATAAGAAAGGTTGTTTTGCAAATTTTCCAAGGTGTTTTGTCTTTAGTAGCGAAGGAGGAAAAGGATCTTTGGGAAGCTGAATGCATTGCTCTAAAATGGCTAAATCAACCAATTGACTTAATGACGGAAAAGGGTGAGCAGCTATTGCGATCACAAATGTGCGATCAATTGATAAATCTGTATTTTAAGGAAAATAACTTTGATGCGGCTGAAAAATTAATGAAGGGGTTGCCGGCTTGGCAAAAAGATCAGACAATCGCTAAATTTGCTCTGCAGCAGCTAGAAGGGCCAGATAGGAATGTAGATAGGTGCATAGAGATGTACAATCAAATATATCTACATAAAAAAGCAGACAAACGAAAAATCTTCAATGAAATACATGAGAAATTGGTGCTAGGGGGTGACTGCGAGGCTGCTTTTAATTTCTTGCAAGAAAATATGGGTTTGTTTTCTTCAAGCAGAGTAACAGTTGAAATTGGGTTTTATTCGGGTGACTACAGGAGCGAGAGAGTCTATGACGGAAGATGGCTTTTTAAAGTTTATACGCTCTACCGTGATAATGGTTTTGAAGAAAAAGCTGAGAGTTTAAGAATTCAATTTTCAAAACTAACCGATGAATTGAAGAAATCATTAGATGAAGAAATGCGTGATATCACGGTTGCTAAATACCAAAAATGTATACGTTTAAATGACCTTGATGGGGCAGAAAAGCTAATAGAGGAACATAGAGAGAGTGGATATATCAGTCAGACAATCATCAGTGAATTGATTCCAGCGCATATAAAAAATGGCAATCTTGAGAGAGCAGAGAAACTGTACAATGGTTTATCATATATAGTAAGAATAAATATCTTTGCTGATGTACATGATGCACTTTTTGTAGCAGATCGTAAGCAAGAGGCTTTGAATCTTATTTTATGCGACTGTTTTAGTGGGCAGGATCCTTCAGTGAGACTTACCTCTAGGAGTTTAAGCGTTGTGAGTAAAAATAGAATATTAAAACCATATCTTGTTAATCATTTGTTTGAATTACTTGTTGGGATAGAAGGATATATTGCTAAAAATAGCTATGAAGATTACGAAAAATTTGAGCCTGCATTATTTTCTGAGAATCAGCATATTCGATTGCTAGATTTAAAGTTTGAATCTTATATGCGATCAGATTTAAATTTAGCTGAAAGAATCTTAGAAGAGAGTACGGTTATAAGCATTCATAAGGGTGGTCATTATAAGAGGCTAATCAATACACTCATTTCGAAAAATGAAATTAGTGCAAGTTGCAATCTTCTGAAATTTGTTAGTGATAAACATATACAAGCATCGCTTTATAAAAATCTGGTTGCAAAGGCAATAGAGAATCCTGAATCTAGTCATGGTGGTCTTTTCGAACTTATAAAAAATACTTTCGAAAAATCGTTTGTTTTAGAGAACATTCCAGGATTTCATACCCTTGATAAAAATTTAAGAAGGAATGTATTAGAAAGTGTTAATCTAAGGGATATTGGGCGATGTTTAGAAGCTTATTAGGCGGCACTAAAGAGTGCTTTAATAAGATAGAGTTCAAAAGTTTATTTGTATTTGTAATAGAGACGATTAAAAACGTGAGGTAATATGGAAAAAATAGGAAACGGTTCAGAGAATTTGCATAGGGTAGAGTTTCATCAAAAGCATCCATCGATGATCGTTAGTAAGATTTTACAATTAAAAGAATATTGGCAAAAGATTTTGGCAATGATTGGGTACGTGGCTCTTAATGCTATAACACTAGTGGCTGCATTTGTGATCGACTATCTGGTAAATAAAGAAAAAACTTCATCCGTGTCTGATGGTGTCACTCAAGTTATACCCACCCCAGTTGAAGCTGAGGGCGAAAATGATGTTAAAGTTGATAATGAAGCAATAAACGAAGATTTCTCTGATTCTAAGGGAACGGAACAGGGATATCAATTTGCTGTTGATCATGAAGTTTCACCTTTTAGGGCCGAAGAATTGAAACAAGCAAAAGATACGGCTTTAGATGATTTTGAAAAAGCCAAGACGGATCTAAGTAAATCTCTAGAAGAACTAAAGCTGCTTCGAGTGGAAAATGATAAACTTTTTAGTCTAAATATGGCGGCACTAAATAAGTATCAAGAAGAAAATAATTCAGAAAATCTAAATAAATATAATAATAGCTCAAATTTTTTTTCAGGTTCGAGTGCAGAAATAAGAAATAAAGTCTATATAATAATACCTCTGATAGATTCTTATAAACAAGCCCTTAAAGCTGTTGATGAAGCTTGCGATGCTGAAAGTTTTGCAAATTTTGACGGGTATGATGGAAGCAACTATAATGATGATGAGGCTTGGAAATGTTTGAAAAAGCAACAAAAGAAATTGCAATCTTACGAAATTACCAAGAACAATATGGAAGAATTACAGGAAATAGTAACCATAGCTGAAGAGGTAGTTCAAGTCCATATTCGTATGCATTTGGGTAATCCTCTTGACAATGGTAAACAAGAAGCTTTACACCGTATAAAAAAAGTACGTAAAGAGCGTGACAAACTAATAGATGAAATTTTCACATCTGTATCTAGTTAATAAATTAATCATTTTTTTAATAAAGGGGCGTTTATAAAAAATGCCCCTACCAAGTAAATTTTAGCTGGATATCTTTTAGCTCCTCCTGTATACTACTTTACATGAAAGAATTCAATCAGACAGAAAGATTAAAATTCATTGTTAACCACCTCACCGAAAAGAAAGGGATCAATCCTCTTGTTCTCGATGTAAAAGGGTTTTCTAATGTAACAGATTATTTAATAATAGTAGATGGACTTGTAAATAGACACGTTTCCGCACTCGGCTCTACCCTAGCAAGGGAAATGAGGGAAAAGTTTTCAGAAAGACCTCTGCGATTAGACGGACTATCATCAGGTGAGTGGATTCTTATCGACTATAGCGATATCATCGTACACATCTTCATGCCGGGACTTCGCGAAAGGTATGATCTGGAGCAACTTTGGATCGAAGGAAAACAAATTCAGTTGCAGACAATCTAATTTTTATATTAAACTTCTTTTTTATGAAAAAGAAAAAATGTGTGATCACTGGAATAGGCATTGTTAGCTGCTTTGGTAGCGATAAAAATGTTTATTATAAAAAGCTCTTAGAGGGCCAAAGCGGAGTCAGACCCTTTGAATTAGAGGTCTCTGGACTTAAAAATTTATTCGGTGCACCAGTTTGTGAATTCAATCCAGAAGACTATCTTGATAAAAAACGAGCAAGGCGCGCCGATCCTGTAATGGCATTTTCTATGGGCGCAGCAAAACTTGCCCTCGAAGATTCCCGGTTAGACCTCTCCGCTATCGATAAAAGTCGTGCCGGTGTCATCATTGGCTCAGGAATCGGAGGAATGACAACTGCCTCTATCAATTTAATGACAGCCTATAATAAAAATTTCTCACGAGTCTCTCCCTTTTTCATCCCACATTTACTGACCAACATGGCAGGGGCAATTGTTGGAATTGAATTTGGACTTACAGGCCCAAATTACTCAATATCCACAGCCTGCGCCACAGCAAACTACAGCCTACTTGCAGCAAAGCAATACATAGAAAATAATGAGTGCGATATCATGTTCTCCGGCGGTGCAGAAGCGGCCATGAACGAAGTAGCTTTTGCTGGTTTTTCCGCCCTACACGCTCTATCAACTTTACATGAAAATCCAAAAACAGCATCAAAACCATTTTGCAAACAAAGAGATGGATTCGTAATGGGCGAGGGAGCAGCTGTATTTATATTAGAAAGCGAGGAACATGCCCTAAAAAGAGGCGCAAAAATATACGCCGAATTTAGCGGCGGATTTTTAAACTCTGATGCCCACCACATGACAAACCCCAAAGAAGACGGATCAGGTGTTGCAGAGTGTATCAAGCAAGCTTTAAAATCTGCAAACTTAAAACCCTCTGATATAGACTACATCAACGCCCATGCAACTTCCACACCAAGTGGAGACCTTTGCGAAATAAAAGCAATAAAATCTGTCTTCTCAAACAACCTCATCAAACCAAAAATCAATAGCACCAAATCCATGATAGGACACGCCCTAGGCGCCTGCGGAGGACTAGAACTTGCCGCAATTTTAATGGCAATAGAAACAAATACACTCCACCCAACAATAAACATTATTGAAAAAGAAGACGAAGCAAATGATCTCGACCTATTACAAAACGGCCCCATCCAACATAAAATCAAACATGCTATCTCAAATTCCTTCGGATTCGGCGGACACAATTCCGTTTTAGTTATCTCAGCGTACTAAACAAAAAATAAAGACAGGACAGGGAAAGGGCAAGGGCAAGGGCAAGGGCAAGGGCAAGGGCAAGGGCAAGGGCAAGGGCAAGGGCAAGGGCAAGGGCAAGGGCAAGGGCAAGGGCAAGGG
>CAMBZN010000002.1 GCA_945872565.1 Chlamydia trachomatis
TGCTCCACCTGCTCCACCTGCTCCACCTGCTCCACCTGCTCCACCTGCTCCACCTGCTCCACCTGCTCCACCTGCTCCACCTGCTCCACCTGCTCCACCTGCTCCACCTGCTCCACCTGCTCCACCTGCAACTACCCATGGACGTGCTCAGAGCGAATATTCAAAGAACGCTATCGATCCTTTTGATCAAACAAGAAGACGACCTCCTGGAGGAAATCGGGATAGTAGTAAGCATTTTAAACTGATGCAAAGGATTGCTAATCGGCCTACTGGTCAATTGTACTATGATCAAGAAGTTATAGATATTTTTCATAAGCAATACTCCATAAATTTTCCTGTTGAAATTGTAGAAAAATTACCCATTATTAAACAAGCAGACATAGGGGAAAGAACTTTCTTTTATAATGATCTTCATCACCCTGCTGAACGTATATTCGCTTATTTCACAAAAAATAATAAAGCTATTATTCTGCAAGAAGGATTACGTTCCTGTACTGCTGCTACTACAGCTATGCTTATCTTTGATTGCGGAGGAACAATTGATCTCGATTCTGTAAAGAGCAGGGATTTAGGAAACACTGCAGATCAGGTGCAAGATATTATAACGGCAGGTTTTGAGAGCATTGTAACTCAAGTTAAAAAAGACTTAGGTGAATTAAAAAAACTAATTAGCAAAAATGGCTCTTGTATTGTATCCATTAACTGCAACATCGGTGGTCATGTTGTTATAGTCGATGAAATATCAGAAGATTTATCTAAAGTAAGACTTAGAGATTCCTTTCACGGGTGGGAAATTACTGTAACAAGTGAAGCATTTTTAAAAACATGGAGTGGTCACGATGTAGTCCAAATAAAAATTCCACAATAAGTTGAAAGTGCTCGAAAAGTGACCTGAAAATTAAGGTGATCTATAGTAGCTCCAATTGATACAACTTGTCCTATTACAGAAACTACTGCACCTGCAGATCTTGCTGAATCTATTGAGCCATTTGGAGAATATGCAGCAGTTGCGCGTAATGCCAATCCAAACCTAAGAACGCTATTTGATATGTGGAAAACTAGTCAACAAAGGCATCCCCAAGGCTTCATTGTACTAGATTTAAAGACCAACAGCTTTTCCGAATTCTATAGTTTAGATGATCTAAATACTACGGAGACTATAAAAATCTATACTGTTCTAATGAGAGAGCTTTCTCCATCAATTATTAGATATTTAAACAAACACTTAAAATCGATTCGAATCATAATAGAATGAGTATGACAGAAGCCAAGAATTTTGAGGGAAACGAATTGTATAAATCCCATCAAGATCATTTAGGATTAACCGCCGCAATTTGCCGAACGGGCCTATGTAATTGCTTCCATCCCCATAATAAATCAGCCTTGGGCCATGGAGCGTTTAAGCAGGATGGATTACTGTTTCTTTATAAAGAATCTCGAGATGGTCATATTCTTCCAACAACTGTAGGTAAAACACCTACAAACTTTTCTGATCATGATCAAATAACATATTCTAGAGAAGAACTAGGGGAGTTAAAAAAACAGGGTTTAATGTACTGCGTCCCTATGCTAGAGAGTGATACTCTTGTCTTAAATAATAGAACAGGAATTCATGCGACAACAAATTATGATGGAGTAGAGGTGCTTCTTGGTCAAGGCGAAGGCTCTAAATATTTTAACCCTGAATCCCCCGATGAGTTAACTCCCGACATAAAAGAAACACCCATTTTTAGAATCACAGCCTCCACATATTTCAGCGAAGGCGAATAGATTTTATTTGAAATTTTGAATTTGAACTTAAATCCCTCGATGTGATACAATCTTAAGCAAAACTTATCAACAAAGGATAGAACTCTACATGATAACAATTAAAGTGCGTATTGGCGAGACATTAGAAAAGGCTCTTAGAGCGTTAAAGAAGAAACTTGATAAAGAAGGTGTGATGAAATCTATCAAGGCAAAGCGTTATTATATCAAGCCTTCAGTAACTGAAAAGCTCAAGCAAAAGCAAGCTTTAAAATTCAAAAAAAAGACAAGGGTTAGTTAATCCAATATGGCCGATTTCTACAATGTTTTAGGTGTATCAAAAGATGCATCCCCCGAAGAGATCAAAAAAGCTTACCGCAAGCTTGCTGTTCAGTATCATCCAGATAAAAATCCTAATGACACAACAGCAATGGATAAGTTTAAGAAAATCTCTGAGGCGTATGAAACATTATCCGATGAGAAAAAACGGAAGATCTATGACCAGTACGGCGAAGAAGGACTTCGTGGTGGTGGCATGGGTGGTGGATCTCACGGATTTTCATCTATGGAAGAGGCTCTTAGAACGTTTATGGGAGCATTTGGAGGCGGCGGCGGTGGTGGCGCTCAAGGCTCTATGTTTGACAACATTTTCGGTTTTGAGCAACAAGGTGGCGGCGCTGGAAACTATCCTATGCAGGGAGCCTCTAAGAAACTTCAGGTAACCATCGAATTTGAAGAGGCTGCAAACGGGGTTACAAAAGAAGCTGTTATCAATAGAAATATTGCCTGTGCTAAGTGCAGTGGAAAAGGGGCTGAAAACCAATCCGACATCAAGACTTGCAACTTGTGCAAAGGTTCAGGCCAAGTTCAGCAAACAAGAGGCTTTTTCTCCATGTCAAGCACTTGTCCTACCTGTCACGGAAGTGGTAGTATGATTTCTAAACCATGCAGTAAGTGTCATGGAAATGGTAAAGACAAAAAGAAAGAGGAAGTCAAGATACAGATCCCAGCGGGAATTGATTCTGGAATGCGCTTAAAGATGGCAGGATTTGGCGATGCTGGTGAAAACGGCGGCCCTGCTGGTGATTTATATGTATATATCACTGTCAAACAACATGAAGTGTTCCAAAGAGATGGAGATGATGTTTATCTAGACCTTCCCATTACTTTTAGTGATGCGGCGCTTGGATCAAAAAAGGAGATCCCTACTCTATTTAAGGAGGCGTTTATCCTATCCATTCCAGAAGGATCTCAATCAGGGAAAATTTTAAGAGTGAAGGGCAAAGGATTTCGCAATGTTCATGGAAATGGGACGGGTGACCTTTTAGTTCGCATTAATGTAGAGACCCCAGTAAATCTATCTGCTAAGCAAAAAAAGGCGTTTGCTGAGCTAGGAGAGACCTTTAATTCACAGAATTCCCCAAACACAAAATCGTTTTTTGAAAAATTACGGTCTTTTATTAAATGAAATTTTTTCTGTCTAATTGGTTTATTTTTTGCACTGTTTCATTGATGTCAGAGCCTGCTAGACCCTCCCAAGGAAAGGTTATACTTATTCATGGTATTATTAATCATCGATCGATGTCTACTTTAAATAGGCAGTTTAAGAGAGATGGTTGGGATGTGATCAACTGGAAATATCCGAGCACGAAAAAAACAATTGAAGAGCACGGGCGAGATCTTGCTGCGGCAATACGAAACATTTCAAATGATAGTGAGACACCCATTCATTATGTTGCTTTTTCTTTAGGAGGTCTTGTGTTAAGAGCCGCCTTAAGTGACAGCAATTTACCCCCTGCAGCAAAAGAAGGTAAGGTGATTTTAATCTCCTCCCCTATCAATGGATCAAAGCTCGCTCGTAGTATTGATCTAGTACCTTTGGCAAATAAAATTCTTGGCAAACATGCTGGAAGAGAGCTGCAAAAAACCTCACCGGGTGATTTTTCAGAGCGATCCTTCCCACAAAATATGCCTCTTCTAGTTCTTTCAGGGACATTTGGATTGAATCCAATTTTTCGTGAGAAAAATGATGGAAAAGTTTCTGTGAGCGAGTGTTGCCCAAAGACACCTCATATTCACAAATACGTTTTAGCAGGGCATGCATGGATTTGTAGAAACCCGATGGTTTTTGATGCATGTGTCGATTTTATCAAAGATAGATCGGTAAATAGCCTTTGCATTGAACAGAAAAAATACATTTGAAATATTTTCCACAACTGATAATATCAAAAAAAATTCACCCCTTCTTAGGTTTCTATGAAAAACAAAAGCGTTTTTAGTCTAATACTTTGGTACATCCCCGCGTTACTGGTCCAATATTTTGCAGGGGCTGTTACCATGAAAAGTCTGAATCCTTGGTACCTTGATCTGATAAAAGCAAGCTGGAATCCCCCGCCTTGGGTATTTGGTCCTGTTTGGACTCTTCTTTACTTGCTGATGGCTATTGCAGTATGGCAGATTTCAATGACGGGGGCGTTTAAAAAGCAGAAGGTGATCTGTTATTTACTTTATTTTGGTCAATTACTTGCTAACGGATTTTGGTCGTTTGTTTTTTTTGGATGGAAAATGTATGGTTTTTCAGCTATTGAGATACTATTCATCGTCGCAATTGTAACGTGGATGACTGTCTACTATTTTCGTATTAATAGAACTGCTGGATGGGTGTTAGTACCTTACCTTGCATGGCTTATATACGCATCAACTCTGAACATTGCAATTTGGTACTTAAACTAAGCAAATATTAGATCAATTTTGCTCTAGAAAACACATGAAATTGAGCTGAATTCAAGTAGCCTTTGATAAAAGGGTCGCTATAGTAATCCATCAACGCGCGTTGCCCAAGGATGTATCCGTTTTCTCCCTCTAAGCCATGATTCTTAAATACATTTATATAGACAGGGGTTAGGAGTTCGAATAATTTATTTCGTTTTTCGATCATGGTTCCTTTTAAATAGTCTGGAGTAACTAAAGCATCTACTTTGAGTAGAAATGAACCTACTTGCATTCCTTCAGCGATTTCTTTGACCATTTGCTGAGCTTTTTCAAGGGTTACTTGTTTAAATTCAGTGATTCCGAAGGCATGTTGTAAAAGAAACTTCCATTTACCCTCATTTAGCTGGCGTATCTCAAGATCAGTTTTAGAAGCCTCCATAAGATCAATGCTAAATTTGCTCAATCCATCTTGATTTCCAGGATACATTAATTTTCTTATTTCTGAAAATTGCAATGGAATGATAAGCTCTATAAATTTTTGCCATCTTGAGCTAATTGAGCTCTTAGACTCTTTAATTTGGTTTAGCTCGTCAGTTTTATTTTCAAAAATTTCTCGTATATTATTTTGAGCGTTAATAAGATCTTCAGTTTTCATAAATCATCCCTTGTATAAACTTTTATCATAACAATAAAAGGGAGGAAAATCAATCAATTTTTAAACATTAAGCGAGGTTTTGACTATCTGACACTTTTTACGCCGTCTATGTTTGCTTTTTAAACCTTGATGGTCAGCTGACGAATCTTGTCTCATCTGCATGGTGGTAAATCAAAATTATCTAAATCATGATAACGCCAAATCTCATTTTGACGTTCGTTAGCATACTGTAATACACTTCTACTTTTCTCCTGAGAGTCCTTGTTTACTGCCTCCCCACTATCTTGTAAAATTCTTGTTTCTATTTTGAGCGCTTCACAAGCTTGCGAAATTGCAGCTATAATTACTTCTCTATCTTTTCGAATGTTTTTATTAAACTTCTCAAGACTCATTCCCTTATTAGTAACCCCAGCAAGAGCTATCACTCTATCCCCTCTAAACTTTGGATGAGGTAAGCAAATTTGAGATCTATCTCTAGTAACGGCAGCTAAAACAACATCCCTATCAGCTAACAATATTTTGCTCACCTTATAGAGACCACCTCCAACTTCAGAAATATCGCGAATTGTCTCTAGTTTTTTAACAAATTCAACGCGCTTAATATCTAATACTCAAAATGCTATAAGCGCTATAACATTCAAAAAAATCAACCCGACAATATGAAGACCTGCGAGCCACTTTGCCCGCGCATCGGCAAGGGGCATTTGAATTATTACAAGGTCATTGATGTTGGTGACTTTATTAGCTCCATAAAATTGCGTAGGAATTTGTCGATTCAGCCGCTGACTCATCATCCGCTCTAAAGGGCCAAAGAATTTTTCTAATGCTTCGTGCACTTCAAATTACAATCGGCGATTGATATTAAATTGCCACCTCTTAAGGTGTTGGTAAATCGTAACTTGCTTATTTTAAGCGAGTTATTTCAATATAATAATTTGATGTCAAAAGGACAAAATAGTTTGGAGAATAACTAAATCAGACTGCAGGTAGCTTAACTGGAGGCCTATAAATCATTGGCAATGTCTCACCTCTTATATTCGGTCCATTTTCTTTAAAACCAAATTGTTTATAAAACGATACTGCACTTGAAACAGCTGAGAGAAAAAGCTCTCTTTTATTTCTTATAGATTGTTTAATTAAATAGTTCATGATCTTCGAACCAGAGCCTCGAGTTTGCTGTATGTTAAAGCTATGACGTATGTTTTCAACACTAGTCACTAAATAAGCTAAAGTATTTGTTTTAGAGTCGAAAAGTGCCATTGACTGGATGTTTTCTTCTTGATCAGAACAGATAAGTAATTTGTCCCAATTTTCAACAGTCCTTGATGGGGGCTTCCGCTCTATTTGACCGTCTAATGCGCTTTTTATAAAGGAAGCAATATTTGCTTGATCAGCAAATAAATCTAGCTCATGGTCCTTGAGTGCTTGTTGTAATCTTCTGTAAAATTCAAAATCACAATCCCCTTTAAAACCAGGAGTACGATACATTTTTCCAAATAATTCATGTTTTTTGGCACTCCACATATCGATTGTTTTAACAACCGTAGGATATTTTTCGATACCACATTCTATCACCTTTAATTTCCGGTTTTTTAAATAGTTTTTGCACAGCTTTGTAATTTTTATTGAGGCGCTCTCTCTGTTTAAATCTTCTAATGTCGGTATTAGTGGCATAGTTAATATCAGCTGCTGAGGATGTAGCACTTGAAGCATCTGCATTTCTTCTAATTTTGGCATTAGGGACATAGTTGAAATGGGTGCTTGAATTTTATCTTCTTGAGGCATTTGCTCTTCTGACGCTAACATAAGCATCTCTAGCTTTTTACATAAATTATTACGCATGACACATAATACACAAAACACTAAAAGCGCTATAACATTCAAAAAAATCAACCCGACAATATGAAGACCTGCGAGCCATTTTGCCTTCTCATTGGCAAGTGGCATTTCTATTATAACAAACTTATTGATTTCATTATTTTTCTGAATCACCCCCCGCTGTAGAGGGCCAAAAAAGGATTCTAATGCTTCGTGCGCCGCACTTAGTGAAACTACCACTTTAAAAACCGCCTGTTGGATTTAATTATAATTATAACATAATTATAATTAAATCCACAATTCTTAAAGTGTAATTAAATCGTAACTTTCTTATTTTAAGCGTGTTACTTCTGTACAATTAGTTGATTTCAAGATGATCATTGCTCGTGATAGCTCGTTAACCTCTCTATTTTATCTGTTTAAGAAAAAGTGAACCCTCTTTTAAGAGGTAAATAACGGCTCAAAAAGGGTCTATTTCTCTTCTTTTGGCCGTCCATCGATAAGATTCTGATGCTATCTCATGGTTTTAGGTGCATTTAAAAGGGCAAAGTCCATTTAAAATCAAACCCGGATGTGAATATAGTCGATTAAACCTGAATTGATAAATTTTACTTGCTACGACTTTGCCAAATGGATCCGCCTCCTCTCTCACGCCGATTGGCATGAGTTTTGTCGGTTGGATGCTTGCGCTTCCATTTTGCTTTGCTTGCTTAAGTCAAATTTATCAATTCAGGTTTAATCGACTATAAAATAAACCCATTTCCGTATAAACTCCGTTGAACCTATAAGGAAATGGGTTATATCTTAGTTAGTTACAAATGTACAAGTCACCGAAACGAGCAACATCTTCTAAAGTCAATTCGTTTGAAAAGAACATTGCATCTCCATAAGACTCGCTTGTGTACTGACCATGAAATAAGCAATCATATGTTCCGTCTGGTTTTTCCAATACTAACTCTCCGGCACCTGTCCAGAAGAAATAAGTAATTGTAGTATCGTTTGCTGCAAGTTGCTTTGCTTCTTCAACAGAAATAGCACGTGCCACCCCTACAAGATTACTCCAATCAAGTGATTGAAGAGCAGCAACCTCAGCGCTTGCTTCAGATACTTCATCGTTACAAGGACAAGCACAGGCACACGCATATGCATCTCCCTCAAGAGTTTTTGGCTTTACTGGAACTTCCTCTCCTTCTGGAGCTGGGTCAAACACATGTAACTGTTTTACAGGCTTTGGCTCATAGTTTTGTGATGCCTCTAGCGGCTTTGGACAAAACGCTACTACTGCAGCAACTGCTGCGATATAAACTTTATTCATAATACTTACTCCTTTATTGCTTTTATAATTCCTCCTGACTGCGCAGGAGAAGTGATACTAACATACTAAATATTAAGGAACAAGATCTTTGAGTTAAAAGTATAATTGAATAAAAATGATGCCCAAAACAGGACTTGAACCTGCACGACCATACGGTCAAGGGATTTTAAGTCCCTTGTGTCTACCTATTCCACCATCTGGGCATTTACAACAGATCAGCTGCTAATAGTATAATATAGGTTCTCCTATTTTACAAGAGTCTTTTTATTAAATGCTATTTTGCACTGTCCAAATTGTATTAGCTATCTTCTCCTTGGTTCTCTGGAAGCTTCATCGCAGGAGCTAGAACTTTTTTCATTTTTTCTTTCAAAGTTAAAGGTTTTTGACTGATTTTCACTTGCTCTTCAGTCTTATCAAGGTGCTTAGGGGTCTCTGAAACAAGCTCTGGATCATCAAATGATTTACTAATAGGAACTTCTACAGGCTTTGACTCCTTCACTTCTTCGCTGGGGACAAAAGTTCTTTTTTCATTTTGGCTGTTAATGATACTTTGGTATTTATGCATACTATCAGAGATTAAAGCTTCTGGAGGTCTTAAAAGATGTTTAAAAATAGAGGTCTGAGGAGTTTGTTCAGTAGATGTTACACCAGCAGCTTCCTTTTCTGCTTTCTTACGATCTTTTGACATCCTTTTATTTTGAGATCTTTTTAGATGCTTATCTTTTGAAGGCGCTTTGGTTGTTTCAACCTCTGCTTTTTCCTCTGTGTTGGACTTTACATCTGAGTCAGTTGCTTTTTCTACACCCTTGTCATGATGATGATCTTTAACAGGCTTTTCCTTTCTATTTTCTTTAGATTTTTCTGAAGCAGGTCTATTTCCCCCTTCAGCACCACCAGCAATTTTTATATTTGTTTCTGTTGGTGTTTTTAAACTGATGCGCACCTGTCTAACTTGTTCAATTTCAAAATCTTGCGCAGGGACAAAAAAAGTGTGTGCAGGTTCGCCAGATCGATAGAAAAAAGTAGTGCCGAAACAAACTACCTCTACAGCATCCACTAGATATTCTGCAGATCCCTCATGCTTTGTGCTTTTAATTTTTAGCTTATAGTCTTCTTTAGCTGAAATGATTGTTTCTAATATTGGTTCTCTTGTAAAATTCATGTATTATCTCTTTATTTAAACTTTTATAATGTTGATGCGATGTACCGCATCATATCACAGACTCTATTTGCATATCCCCACTCGTTATCGTACCAAGATACTAACTTAAAGAAATTTCCGTTTAATTCTATTGATGCGCCTATATCTACTATCGATGATAGAGCACATCCTTTAAAATCAGAGGATACTACTGGATCGTCTGTTACACCCAATATCCCATGTAAAGAGGAGAGCGAAGCGTCCTTCATGACTTTTGCAATCTCTTTTAGGGATGTACTTTTTTCTAACCTTACGGTTAAATCTACTACTGACACATTGCTAACAGGCACTCTTAATGCCATCCCTGTTAGTTTACCCTCTAATGAGGGGATAATTTTTCCTACAGCTTTTGCAGCTCCTGTGGTTGATGGGATAATGTTATCTAAAATTGCCCTTCCACCACGGCGATCTTTTTTAGAAAGACTATCTTGAACTTTTTGCGTTGCCGTTACAGCGTGCACTGTTGTCATGAGTGCTTCAATGATGGTAAAATGGTCATGTAATACCATTGCAAGTGGCGCTAAACAATTTGTTGTGCACGAGGCGCAGGAAACAATCCTATGCTCATGAGGGTCGTATTCCTTATGGTTTACTCCCATGACAAACATTTTTGCATCTGATGGGGCAGATATCACTACCTGTTTTGCCCCTGCAGATCGGTGGCGATTTGCACTTTCCAAAGTAGTGAATATTCCAGTAGCTTCGACGACAAAGTCTACAGGGAATTCAGAGTAAGGGATATCTATTGGATCCGATTTTGCAAATATTTGAATTCGTTTATCATCAATGGTTAAGAAATCTTCATGTGCGATAATTTTATTATTAATCATTCCATGAATGCTATCGTATTTTAAAAGATAGGCCAAACATTCTGGTGAACCGAGGTCATTAATTAAAACGATCTCAAAATTTGGATCATTGATAAGGGCGCGACATACTAGTCTTCCGATTCTTCCGAAACCATTTATTGCAACTTTCTTCCTCATTATTTCCTTTTGTACTCCCATCTTTTTAAATCGAATAGCTCAATTTATAATAGATGAGAGTTTTTGAAAAGTAAAGGTTAGATTTTAGCTAATGCTTAAACACATTCGATGAAACAAGTAAGCGCTGCATCACCCACTCTTTTTTCAGAGAGTACGATACGAGTGTATCCGCCTGGACGCTCTTTATAGCGCGGGCCTAATACATTAAAGAGTTTATCCATGACGATTCTATCAATGTTGTACATTGAGGTGTCGCCCTCTTTTGCTTTTCTTGCTTCTTTAGGTGTTAAAGAATTAAAATGCAATCCAAGTTCTGATAGAACCAATCTTCTTGCATGTAAAGTATCGCTTTTTGCAAGCGTTACTAAAGGCTCAAAGACCTTCTTTAATTCTTTTGCTTTAGCTTTCGTAGTAGATATAGTTTCATGTTTGATCAGCTCTTTGGCCAAATTTCTCATTAACGCTTTTTTGTGCGCTGTTGTCCTATTAAGCTTTGTCTTATTCTTTCTGTGTCTCATTTCTTTGTCCCTTAAGCTTTATCTGCTAACGTTTTAACCATTTCTTTTACATTTTCACGAGTGATACCATATTTAGAAAGATCCATTCCTAAATATAGTTCCATTTCATCTAATTTAGCCTTAATTTCATTTAAAGACTTTTTACCAAAATTCCTAAATTTCAACATATCTGGTTCTGGCATGATGACAAGCTCTGCAATTGTATCTATATTTGCCTGTTGTAGACAATTAGTAGATCTTACAGAAAGCTCAATTTCGTTTATCTTTAGATACAATTTATTTAATAGAGTATCTCTATCGCCTTCTTGTTCCGCTTGTTCATCTTCATATGAGATTGTTTGAAAACGCATCTCATCGAATACTGAAAAATGAAGATTTGCAATTTGTGTTGCATAAGTAAGGGCTTCTTTTGGAGTGATACGTCCGTCTGTTGTGATCTCTAGGACCAATCTGTCCATATCAGTATCTCCACCAACCCTTGCATTTTCTACAAAGTAGTTTACAATTCTCACAGGTGAGAAAATTGCATCGATGTAAATTTCATCTACAACTTTGTTAGGGAGGCTGATCTCTTCAGAAGGTCTGTATCCACGACCGATAGCAACTTTAAACACCACTCTTTTAGTCATTGGCTTTGTTACTGTGAACAGAACGTGTCCTTTATTAAGCACTTCGAACTCACCTTCTGAAACTACTTGACCAAGAGTTACTTTGTAAGAACCTTTGGCATTTTCGATCATTTCTGCGGTGATTTCTAATTCCTTAGAAATTGTTTTTACAGCTCTTGCTGTCGGATCATCACCCATTGGCAATCTTCTTAATAAAGATCCTTTAACGTTGAGGATGATAAGGGTCATATCCTCAATAATTCCTTCAGAAGCCATGTATTCATGAGAGATTCCTTCGATTAGTACTGAGACTATTGCTGGGGATTCTAATGCTGTAAGCATGATTCTTCGAAGTGAATTACCGATTGTGTGACCAAAACCTTTTTCGAAAGGTCCTGCGATAATACGAGCTTTTTTTGAAGACTCTTCATCTTCTTCTACTTTCACCTTTGTAGGTAGTTCGAATTTTCCATATTTTATTACTGACATATCTTTTTTTCTCCAAAAACTTTTTGCTACCGTGAAATATTATACTCTTCTTGTTTTTCTTGGTCTACAACCGTTGTGATCTACAGGAGTAATATCTTTTATGACAGTGATGATTAAACCACCGCTTGCAAGACCTCTGATTGCAGATTCTCGACCAGCACCAGGTCCTTTTAGTTTTACTTCTATTTCCTTCATTCCCATTCCAGCTACTGTTTTTGCGACATCTTGAGCAGCGACAGTTGCAGCAAATCCTGAAGATTTTCTTGAGCCTGAGAAATTAACTTTCCCAGCTGATGCCCAAGCTACAACATTTCCATGTGGATCTGTAACAGTGATGATTGTATTGTTAAAAGTTGCCTTAATATGAGCAACTCCACTTGAAATGGAACGCTTTTTCTTTGCCTTTACAGGCTTTTTCTTCATTACTTTTTTTACTGCTATATCCTTAGCCACTGTTTACTTCCTCACGTGTTATTTTTTCTTGTTTGCTACAGTTTTCTTTTTACCTTTACGAGTTCTTGCATTTGTACTAGTTCTTTGTCCTCGAACAGGCAGCCCAAGACGATGTCTTGACCCTCTGTAACTTCCTATTGTAATCAATCTTTTGATGTTAGACTGCACCTCACGTCTTAAATCTCCTTCAATAAGGTAGGAGTTTTGAAGATGATAAGTTAACTGAGCAATTTGAGCTTCTGTAAGCTCATCTGCTTTCATATCTTCACTTAAATTAAGCGCTTTAATTACATCTGACGATCTTTTTGGTCCAATTCCGAATATGTACGTTAAAGCTATTACTAAACGTTTTTTCTTTGGAATATCTGCTCCGGCTACTCTTGGCATATTTCTTTAATCCTATATTTAAAATTTTCCTGTCACTCTAGTTGTAGACATAAACCCATCATATTTTTGCATTATTAGATGTGATTCTATTTGTTGGCTGACATCTAAAATAACTCCCACTAAGATCAATATGGATGTTCCACCAAAGAATTGAGCTATTGTAGGATCCACTGATAATAATTTCCCTACTATTGTAGGCAAAATTGCAATAAAAGCCAGAAAAAAAGCACCAATTGTCGTAATTCTTGTCATAGAATGCTTAATGTAGTCTTCTGTTGGCTTTCCTTGACGCACTCCTGGAATAAATGCACCGCTTTTTGTCATCTCTGAAGCAATTTGATCTGGTCTAAATTGCATAGAAGTCCAGACGAAAGTGAATATGATGATCAAAGTAACAAATGCAATCATATAACCCAGTGATCCAGGTGCTACATAGCTTGCTATTTCGGCAATAATCTTAGTATTTTTCATTAACATTCCAACAGTTGCTGGAAACATTAAAAAAGAGGAGGCAAAGATCACTGGCATAATTCCAGCAAAATTGATTTTCAGAGGGATAAATGGAGTTTTTTTACTATCGCCTGTGCTTTCTATCGATCTACGTGCATATTGAATAGGGATTTTTCTTATCCCTTGCAACACCATTATTGTCCCGACTATGATTGCTATAAAAATCACAGATAAGACGATAAGTGAGGTAAGGGTTAACTGTCCTGCTTCTTGAGAATCAATATTTAACCCAGAAAGGATACTTCCTAGCGTTCTAGGTATTGCTGATAAAATTCCTAAGGAAATAATCATACTAATTCCATTACCAATTCCCCGCTCTGTAATCTGCTCTCCGATCCACATTAAGAACAAAGTTCCTGTGGTCATTGAAGCCATCGTTACTAGATAAAAGAGCCAAGGGACACCAAATGCTGTTATTTGGGTAAACTCAGAAAAAACAACTCCTGGTGTAGCTATATTAAACCCTAAAGCTTGTTTTGCATATAATCCTGATTGGAATAATGCTATAATAAGCGTAAGAATTTTAGTCCATTTTCCAAGTTTTCTTTTTCCAGCATCACCATTTTCTCTAATTTCCTTCTGGACGGAAGGGACTAAACTCATAAGTAACTGAATAAAGATTGAAGCTGTAATATAGGGCATTACACCAAGTGCAACTAATGTCATCTTAGCAAAAGCGCCGCCTGTGAATACATCTACAAACTGAAATAGATTCTGTCCGCCACCGATTGCTGCCTTAAAAGACTGAAGAATTAATTCTCCATTGATTCCAGGAACTGTAACATATGAGCCTATTCTACAAATGAAAAGCATTAAAAGAACAAAACCAATTTTTTCTCTTAATTCTTTCACTTTAAATATATTACGCAGCTTCTGAATCATATTAGATACGCTCTACCTTGCATTTAGCTTTTAGAATCTTTTCTTCAGCACTCTTAGTAAAATGTTGTGCTATAAAATCTACTTTCACTGTAAGTTCACCGTGACCAAGTATTCTAATTTTCGCTGATGATTTATTAGAAATCAAGTTTTTCTCTTTTAGAGTTGCAAGAGAAACAATATCTCCATCAAGAAACTTTTCAGAGATCATGCTTAGGTTGATAGCAAATTCTGGTTTAAGGAAAGCGCCTCTTGTAAATCCTCTAATTGGGACTTTTCTAAACACTGGACGTTGTCCCCCTTCTGTTCCGGCTCTTCTTTTGTAACCAGATCTTGATTTGGCACCTTTAATACCACGACCACAAGTTTTACCTTTACCAGTTCCTACACCTCGTCCTACTCTTTTCATTTTGGACTTTTGATTTGCGCATTTTTTCAGTTCATTAAGAGTTAACATTATGCCATCCTCGCTTCTAGAGTTTTCTGTCTATTTTGCAAACTAGA
Organism: Chlamydia trachomatis; assembly: GCA_945872565.1. GTDB lineage: Bacteria > Chlamydiota > Chlamydiia > Chlamydiales > 2-12-FULL-49-11 > JAJACQ01. The sequence continues at coordinate 14,782 of CAMBZN010000002.1, forward strand.
TAGTGCTTTGAATGTCGCTCTTACTTGGTTGCAAGGATTATTCCCTGCTAAACTCTTAGCAACAACGTTTTTCAAGCCACACATCTCTAATACTGCTCTAATTTGTGATCCAGCAACAATTCCTGTTCCTTTTACCGCTGATTTGATAATTACTTTAGCACCATCTGCAGTTGCAATTACGTCGTGAGGAATCGTGTCGCCATCAAGTTCAAATCTTACCATACTTTTTTTGCCATCACTAACTGCTTTTGCTACAGCATCGGCAACTTCATTGGCTTTACCAAATCCCATTCCAATAGCGCCTTTACCATCGCCTACAATTACAAGAGCTGAGAAGCTAAATCTTCGCCCACCCTTAACTACTTTAGCACAACGATTTATAAACAAGACTTTTTCTTGAAAATCCTTGTTCATAGGTTCTTCTTTTTTATTCGCTCGAGTATTTTTTCTCTCTTCTGCCATGTATATTTATCCTCTTTAAAATATCAATCCAGCTTGTCTTGCACCGGCTGCAAAAGTAGCTATTCTGCCATGAAACTTATAATGACCACGGTCAAATACAACTTTATCAATTCCTTTTTCTAGCGCAAGTTTTGCTAACATTTCACCAGCTTTTAATTCTCTTTCTTTTCTACTTTTAATTCCCTTAAGCTCTTTTGATGCTGTAGATATTCCAACTATCGTCTTAGATTCTCTATCATCAATAATTTGAGCATAAACAGCTGTTAAAGAACGATTTACAGACAATCTAGGTCTATCTGATTTAATCAAAGGTTTTCTGATTCTTTGTGCTCTGCGAGCCTGTCTTACTTTTGCTTTTTTTAATTCACTTTGCATAATTGTTCCTACTTAGCTTTTTTACCAGCTTTCCTTTTAATGTATTCGCCTTCATACTTTACGCCTTTGCCTTTATAAGGCTCAGGTGGTCTTTTTGATCTGATTGTTGCACTAAATTGTCCAACTTGAACCTTATCAATACCAGAGATATGAATCTTTGTATTTTTTTCAACTTCTACATTGATGCCTTGAGGGATCAAAAGTTCACAAGGGTGGGAAAAACCTAGACTTAAATCTAGCTTATTTCCTTTTAAAGCAGCCCTGTAACCGACACCAACAAGTTCTAAAGTTTTTTTATAGCCTACTGTTACACCGATAATTGCATTATTTAGACGTGCTTTTTCAAGTCCAGCAAATGGCGGATGACTTATTCCTTCTTCTGCTACAATGTTTGCGATATTACCATCAACAACAACAGAAATTCCTTCATTTAGGTTTAGGGATATTAATCCTTTAGGCCCTTTAATATCAACTTTTCTCCCTAGGATAGTAATGCTTACATCCTTTGGTACTTCTGTTGGTTTTTTTACTAATTTTGACATTTTAAGTTCTCCTTTTAGGTTCTACCAAACAGAGCAAAGAAGCTCTCCGCCTATATTTTCTCGTCTTGCTCTATCAGAATCCATAACACCTTTTGAAGTAGATACAACAGTTTTTCCTAAACCTCTTCTTAATACAGGAAGTTCTTCGGCTTTCACATATCTTCTTCTACCTGGAGAAGAAACTCGAGTAAGTTTATTTATCATAGGTTTGCGATCATATGTATACTTAAGATATACACGAATCAAATGCAATTCTTCATTTACAAGCAATTTATCAATAAAACCTGCCTCTACAAGAACATTTAAAATGTTCACATTTAATTTGCTGTACATAACATGTACAAATCGATGCTCTCTTGCTAGCGCATTTCTGATTCGAGTTAACATATCTGCTATTGGATCATGTATCATTTTAAGCGAGATCTCCCTTAATTACCTGTTTTCTTTTTAAAAGGCATACCCATCATTTCTAAAAACTCTACACACTCTTCATCGGTGCTTGCAGTTGTTACAAATGTAATGTTCATACCTTGTGATTTCTTCATTTTATCTAAATTTACTTCTGGAAATACTGTCTGATCCTTTAGACCCATGGAGTAGTTACCTCTTCCATCACACTTCCTTTTCAAACCTCTAAAGTCTGGAATCCTTGGTGCAGATATATGGATCAATTTAAACATGAAGTCATACATACGCTTACCTCGAAGGGTTACCATCGCTCCAATCTGTTGGTCTTCTCTAAGTTTAAAGTTAGAAATAGACTTTTTAGCTTTTGTTACGTAAGGCTTCTGTCCTGTTATAATCTCTAGATCGCCGATACAGTATTGCAAAAGCTGTTTGTCGTTAGAAGCAACCGCAAGCCCCATACTCACTATGATTTTTGAGAGTTTAGGAATATTATGCTTATTCTTAAAATTAAACTTGCTTTGCAAACCGTCTATTACAACAGTTTTATAATGTTTTTGATATTCAGTTTCTTCCATATTTTCCTAAATCACTAAATTGTTCTTATTACCTTATCCTTCTTGTCAGAAAGGAGGATGTATATTTCTTTCTTGCCTTCGCTATTATGTCTAGCTCTTAGCTTATATCCTTTACCGTCTTCACAGTAAGCAACGTTAGAGATGTTAAAAGGGGCCTCAAACTCAACAATTTGTCCTTTTTGGCCTTCTTTATTACCTTTAACATGCTTCTTTTTCTTGTTAATCCCTTTTACTATAACTCTTTTTTCAGTCATAGCTTGAAGCATTCCCTCTTTACCTTTCTCATTTCCAGCAATAACGATGACTGGATCACCGATCTTTAATCTTCTCATAGTTCCTTCCTAAATTACCTCTGGTGCAAGGGAAATAATTTTCATAAATCCTTTATCTCTTAATTCACGTGCTACAGGTCCAAAAATACGTGTGCCACGTGGGTTCTCAAGTTTTTCATCTAAAATGACACAACTATTTACATAAAATCTTAAGTATGAACCATCTGCGCGCTTAATATGCTTTTTTGTTCTAACTATTACAGCACGAACTACATCGCCTTTTTTAACCATTGATTTTGGTTGCGTTTCTTGTACAGAACAAACGATTAGATCACCAACACCAGCATAGCGTCTTTTTGATCCTCTCAATACTTTAATACACTTAACACGTTTTGCGCCTGTATTGTCGGCAACTTCTAATTGTGATTCTTGTTGTATCATTATTTATCTTCTCTCTGGTTAATCTTTGCTATGCGCCATCTCTTTAGCTTAGACATTGGACGCGTCTCTATAATTGTTACTGTGTCATCTAGTGAGCACTCATTTTTTTCATCATGAGCATAAAACTTTGTATTACGATAAACAACTTTTTCGTAACGCTTATGTCTACCAGAATAAGTGACAGTAACAACAACTGTTTTATCCATTTTTACAGAAGTAACTTTGCCCGTATAAGACTTTCTTTCTTTTAATGCAGTCATTTAACTATCCTCTCCTTGCTTCAATGCTCTCTTTACAGTATGCGCTCTTGCAATTCTTTTTTTAATCACTTTGAACATATGAGGTTTTTCAGTCTTTTTCTGCAATCTTGCAGTTACTCTTAACTTCATGAGCTCTTTTTTCCATTCGATGATTTTCTTCTCTAACTCATCTGTCTTTAGGTTCTTTATTTCATCTAGTGTCATAGGTTATCCTCTAATTCTTTACCGTCTCAAGTCTTTTTACAAATCTAGTAGGAATATTTAATTTACCAGATGCAATTGCCATAGCTCTTTGCGCATCAGGTAAAGTAATATTTCCACCAACCTCAAATAATATTTTTCCAGGTCTAATATCAACTGCCCAATGATCTACTGCACCTTTTCCTTTACCCATACGAGTTTCAGCAGGTTTCTTGGTTACTGGAGTGTGTGGGAACACACGAATCCAAACCTGACCTTTTCTGCTGAAGAATCTTGTAATCGCAATCCTACATGCTTCTAGTTCATTTGACTTAATTTTACCTCTTCCTAACGCCTGCATTCCATAATCGCCAAAAGCTACAAAGTTACCAGCTTTGCTTAATCCTTTAAGCTGTCCTTTCTGATTCTTTCTAAATTTTGTTCTTTTCGGTTGTAGTGCCAATGTAACCCCCTATCTTCCTGCGATATCTTTAGACATTTCATTTCTAGTTATCCAAACCTTAACTCCTAGAGTACCATAAGTAGTTTCTGCTCTAGCAATTGCATAATCCAAATCAACTCTTAAAGTTTGCATTGGGATTTTGCCTTCTTTATACCATTCTTTTCTTGCAATCTCAGCACCTGCTAGTCTTCCTGAGCACTGTACTTTAATTCCTAAAGCACCTGCATCCATAGTTGATTGCATTGCTTTTTTTAAGGCTCTTCTAAATGCGGTTCTTCTTTTTAGCTGCATAGCAATCGCTTCAGCTACTAATTTTGCATCTAGATCAGGTCTTTTAATCTCTTCCACTTCTAGCCAGATTTCTTTGCCAGTGAACTTTTTCAAGTCATTTTTTAGTGACTCGATTTCCATTCCTTTTTTTCCGATTACCAAACCAGGTCTTGCAGTGTGAATTGTTACTTCAACTTTATCGCCCATGCGCTTGATTGTAATTTTACTTGCAGACTGACATGAAGGTTTTGCGTTAAGAAAAGCTCTGATTTTGTGATCACCGATAAGACAGTTTGCAAAATCTTTCTTTGAAGCAAACCAGCTTGATTTCCAATCTTTTCTAATCGCAAGTCTAAAACCCGTTGGATTTGTCTTTTGGCCCATACTACTTCTTCTCCTCACTTGCTATCTTGCTCTTTACGTCTACAGCAATGGTTAAATGACTTGTTTTTCTCTCGATCGGCGCTCTCATCCCACGGCTTCTTGTCCAAGCTCTTTTATGGAATGTACCCTTGTCCACATATGCTTCTGAGATGAATAAATCATCTGAATTAGCATCTTTATTGTGCACGGCATTTGCCACAGCAGAATTTAATGTCTTAATAAGCATACGTCCTGCTTTTGTTCCAGTTTGACTTAGTTGGAACAGAGCTTCTGGAATATTCTTCCCTCTGATTAAATTGATAACAACACGAGCTTTTTGAGGGCTTACTTTTGCGTGTTTTGTGATTGCTCTAGCAAGAGCCATAGTTTTCTCCTAATTTACTTCTTCGTTCCTGGTTTTCTATAAATACGTGTTGGAGAAAACTCACCGAGTTTGTGACCAACCATATTTTCACTAACAAAAACAGGAATAAACTTTTTACCATTGTGTACTTCAAAATTAAGGCCAATCATATCAGGCGTTACCATTGAACGTCTAGACCAAGTCTTAATTGGTGTTTTTGAACTTTCTGCTTTCGCCTTGTACACCTTTGCACTAAGATGATGATCAACAAACGGTCCTTTTCTTAATGATCTTGCCAATTTCTACTCCTTATTTTTTCCTACGGTCTTTTACAATTAACTTCTTACTCTTTCTCTTAGATCTTGTCTTGTATCCTTTAGCAGGAGTACCCCATGGAGATGTAGGATGACGTCCTTTTGACTTTCCTTCTCCACCACCCATACAACCATCTACTGGGTTTGTAACAGTCGCTCTAGTAAGAGGCCTTCTACCCAACCAACGATTTCTTCCTGCTTTACCAATAACCATCAGGTTATGTTCAGCATTTGAAACAACACCTAAAGTTGCTCTGCATGTGTCTTTTACAAGTCTCACTTCACCTGAAGGCATTTTCAAAGTCGCATAACCGCCACTTCTTGCCATCAACTGAGCTGAACTTCCAGCACTTCTGATCATCTGAGCACCTTTACCTGGCAACAACTCAATATTATGAATGGTTGAACCAATCGGCATAGAGATCAAAGGTAAACAGTTTCCTGTTCTTAAAGGAGCGTCTGAACCAGATTGAACTGAATCACCCTGCTTTAAGCCACGAGGAGCAATAATGTACTTTTTCTCTCCGTCCATATAATGCAGCAGCGCAATGTGAGCACTTCTGTTTGGATCATACTGAATGGAGTCAACTTTTGCTTTAATACCATCTTTGTCTCGTTTGAAATCAATGATACGGTAATGTTTCTTGTGACCACCACCACGTGCTCGTGAAGTAAGATGTCCTTTCGCGTTTCTTCCTATACCTCTTATCTTTTTTGATAACAGAGACTTCAATGGAGTCGCATTCTCTGTTAGCTCCTCAATGCCAGGAAGAACAAGAGTTCTTCTTCCAGGTGTAGTAGGCTTATATTTTCTTAGCATTTCCGATTCCTATATTAACTTTCAAACCTTAATGAGGATCCCTCATGAAGAGTTACTATTGCTTTTTTGATTAACTTAGCAGCACCATGTCTGATTCCACGCTTTCTAGACTTTTTTACTTTTCCAGGAAGGTTAATTATATTTATTTTTTTTACCTTAACGTTTTGATCTTTGTAGGTATCTTCAATCTCTTTTCGCACTTCAATTTTATTCGCCCAATTTGCAACTACAAAAGTATATTTCTCACATTTGAAAGCTCTTAAAGATTTGTTACTTTCCATATCTTTAAGATTTGAAAGCATGCCGGATTTTTCCGTAACGTGCAAACACTTGATTACTTCAGCTTTTCTTCTATCCATTATTTCCTCTCACCAATTCTTTAAGGTTTTCAACAGCTGTATCAATTACTACAATATGTTGATGCGCAAGCACAGTATAACCATTTAAATTTTCTATATATTGAAACGAAGTCTTAGGTATATTAGACAAACTTTTCTGGAAATTTTTTACTTCTTGCCCTTCACGTTTATTGAATAAAAATAAGCAACTTTTTTTCATCTCGATGCTTTTTAGAAACTTAGCCATAACTGATGTCTTCGGCACTGTGCATCTTGTAGAAAGTTCATCCTTCAAGATAATTACTCGATCATTCTCGATTTTTTCTGAAAGTAGAGTTGCGATCACTGTTCTCTTTTCTTTTCTATTAATTCTTATGTGTTGGTCAAACTTTGGTTTAGGGGTATGAACTCTACCTCCACCTTTATACTGAGGCGCTCCTAAAAATCCTTGTCTTGCTTTACCTGTACCTTTCTGAGCATGGGGTTTTGCCCCTGAGTGATTGGCCTGGCTTCTATCTTTGGTATTTGCAGACCACTGTCTTGCGTTCTCTCTCAAAGCTCTGATATAATCTTTTGTTGACTGAGGGTGAGCTCTTCCTTCTTCTGTTAGAATAGCTAGCTCAATTGGATTAAGCTCTTTTCCATCAAGGTCATACTGTTTACATTTTTTCGACATAGTCATTATCCTCTAATTACTTCTTTCCCTTGATATTGTTTCGCACATAGATTGTTCCGCCATTAGATCCTGGGACAGATCCTTTGACAACCATCACTCCAAGTTCTTTATCTATATCAAGCACTTCTAAGCCTTCAGCAAAGCGATTGTCATTACCCATTTGCCCTGAGCCTTTCTTTCCTTTTTGCACGCGTCCATGTGAAGTTAAAGATCCAGATGATCCAAGGTGCCTTACAACAGGTCCTGCTCCATGAGATTTGTGAATACTTGAAACACCAAATCTTTTGATTACACCCTGATGCCCCTTACCTTTTGTAGTACCACGAACATCTACATACGCCCCTACTTCAAAGTAAGTAGCGTTGACGCTCTCGCCGGCTTTAAGATCAAATGACCCTCTAGACTCAACGAAAGTTTTCATAGGAGCGATTCCATCCTTAAACTGTCCAAGGTGAGGTTTTTTCGCTCTTCTTTTGTCCGCATCGCTTAGAGCAAATGCAGCCAATTTAATAGCTTTGTAACCATCGGACTCGTCAGTTTTAGACTGAAGCACAAGGTGCGATTGAATTTCTAGAACGGTGCATGGAATATTTTTTCCACTTTTAGAACAGAATACGCGGGTCATACCACGCTTCTTTCCAATTAGAGTTAGAGACATACTATTATCCTTTATAGCAGTTTCCCTTCTCATAAAGAAGGCTGAATTTTATTTAATCGTTAGGTCTGAATTTAGAATCTACGATAAGTTATGCGAAGATGTTATCAAATACAATCATTTAAAGACAATGGTTTTTTTATTTTTTTTTGCTTTGCTATGATCGAGAGCTGTTGATTCATTCATTTTAATTTTAATTACGTAGACTTTTGTCTGAGAAATGACAAAAGTTGCCCCTATCATTGATGCAACGATAATAAAAATTAGCCATTCAGATTTTGTTAATTTTTCAACTAAGCGGGACATTTAGCTCATATATTTTTTCAATTTCATCAATATTACATGTGTAGTGAATAATTTGATAGGCGATATAAAGGATGATAGAAATTGCAATCACTGCAATAAGCCCCGGAAGGAAAAAAGCAGCCCCAGGAAAAAACACCATGCCCACTGCTACCACTGAAAGCCCTAGCACAATCATGTGCATGATAATCTCTATCTTTTTTACAATGGAATAGATTTCAATATCCTGAATTACATCCAGGTTTCCGTTTCCAACTTGCTGAGCTTTAACCTCTTTTAATTTAGACGCGCACCTTGACATATTTGTTGCCAAAATCGCAACATTAAATAAGGAGATACAAAAGCTAATCACAGCCCCTACAACGGGTATAAACTTTAAAAAGACTCCAGAAGCTAAGTAGGCTGCAGTGGTCATAAGACATTTTGCAAGAACATCGACCGCTTTAAAGCCGATTGCAACAAGGTTTAACACCGCAAAAGAGAGCTTTGTGTTGATCCTCTCCGTATTATGCAGATGCTCAGCTTGAGCAAACCCAACAGAACTACTTGCGCCTTGTGTATCAGGAGTTACCGTAACAAGGGCAGCTCCATCAAAAGCCGCTTGAACACCTTGACTCATATTATCTCCCCAAATTTTAATGATAATTTTATCATTAAATAAAAATACACGCAAGCGTAATCTTGCGTGTATTTTGTAAGTTATAATTATATTAGATAATTAAAATTATAATTATTTAATTTCTATTATACTTCGTCTCCTCCGCTATTAGAGCGTGAGCTAGTGTCTGTACTTGAACTATCATCAGCAGGAGCATCAGTAGCATCAACTACAGGAGCATCACCACCTCCACCAGTAGACCCAGCAGTAGCTACAGCAGTATCACTCGCAACTCCTTCTCCTTCTCCTTCAACTGAAACATCAACTGGAGATTGCTCAGGATCAGATACACCACCTTCTTGATGCACTACCGGATCAGGAGCAGGTGTGTTATCAAGACGCGGAGCTGAAGAGCGAAATAATCCTTCCCCAGCAGCTGTCACAGCTGTCACAGCAGCAGCAGCAGTAGTCACAGCATTAGCAGCAGCATTAGCAGCAGCATTAGCAGCACTCGCAGCAGCATTAGCAGCAGCATTAGCAGCAGTCGCAGCAGCATTAGCAACAGCACTCAAACCAGTACTAGCAACAGTCGCAACAGCACCTATACCAACAGCAGTCGCATTCGCAACAGCAGTTAAAGCACTCGGAGAAGAACTACCTCCACTTCTTCCACCATGAACATCATCATCACCACCAGCAGAACCATGGGCTGCGAGTAAATTATCAGCTTTTGCTAGCGGTTGGTCAACTATCATTGCACAAGTGTCGATGTCCACCATGAGATTACCATCAGCGTATTCTTGATGTAGAGCTAGGACAGCTCCTACTAAATGCGCCACACCCATCACAGCATACAGGACTGTCATAATTACCGGAGAGACAACAAGAGCTAAAGCTTTAACAATTACTGTAAATGTTGTCACTATAATAGTAGCAATGGCTGTTGCTAGTTTGTAAGCATTTGAGATTTCAGCCTCGGGTGTAGCGTATTCACTAGAGTCAATCTTTTGTCTATGAATAGCAATAGATGTAGTTGCTATAGTTAACGCAGACCCTAAGAACTTAAATGTAGGAGCAAGATGACCTAAAACTTTTGCATAACCTTCTTTCATGTGCAAAAGACCTTTATCAACAAGGTATAAGAAAAATTTCATCGCTTTATCAGCTGCAGAAACAAAATTGACCGATGTCTCAAGACCTTTTCTACCATGAGCTAACTGAATATCTTTCAGTTCTTCGACATCGGAAGAATCCTCTGCTTTTTTCTTCTCATACTCTTTCCCTTTTTTTATAGCTTCGAGCATCTCTTTTACACCCTTGATTAAGGATCCAAAAAAAGCTGACAACGTAGCGACCGCTGCCCCTGTTTTTATATCTTTTTGAATTTCTGCAGAAATGTTTCCTAAAGTACCATCTACAAGCTGAAGGCCGTCAGCAACCGCCCCCATTGCTTCGTGACTTGTAAGCACAGCAGCCACTGCTACTCCAGGTGGCATTGCTTTCGATGTCTCACTTACCATCTCGAATGTCGTCGTGCCGTCAGGATTTACTATTTTCTTATACACACCTTTTACTTTACCAGTTAGACTAATCTCTCCCGGTACGTTTTGACCTAAACTCTTTGTAATTTTAGAAAAACATTGACCTACAGCTAATCTTGCTTTTATAAGTTCTTCGCGTGCCTCTTGGCTATTTGGTGCATTTTTATAATCGTTTCTAGCTGCGTTCAAAGTTCTAACAAGTTCTTTAAGTTCGTCTTTTGGGCTTTTCCATTTTGGTTCTAATGGTTCTGGGCTCGGTAAAACACTACCCTTTGAACCACCTGACGCTCCTACTGCTGTTGGCATATATAAATCTCCTTTTTAACTGTGAATCTCATTTGTATTGAGATGATTTTATTTAGTCACTCTTTATTTATCGTAGATTTTATGAAGAAAAGTTGGTTCAAGTTCAAATTTACACGGATCATTTCTAAACACTTTCTCTCTAACACCCCGAAAGTTAGAATAATACACCGTTTCTTTATTAAATGCAAACAAATGCAACGTTAAGATAGAGCAAACTTTTTTTAATCTTTTGAAATAAGCACTGGAACTTGCCCCTGCGCACCATTAATGAAGTCTTGAACGCCTATTAATTTTTTATTTTCAGGTTGTAACATCATTATTTTCAACACTCCATCTCTACAGCCAACAAGCCAACCCATTCCCTTAGAAAAGGCTATTGTTACAACCTTTTCTGATGGTTCTGAAGAATATTTTAAGGCTTTTGTAATCTTTACAACTAGTTCCTTATTTCCAATTTGTACGGTGGCTAAAGCACCAGGAGAATCTCCAAATGCACGAATTTTATTTACAATATCATCAATATTTTTCGACCAATCAATCCATGCATCTTCTTTATTAAATTTTTTTGTAAATGTTACCTCTCCCACCTGCGGCGTACGTACAATAACATTTTTTTCAAAATCTTCCAAACATGCCCGTAAAACTTCAGCTGCTTTTACAAACATTCTCTTTTGAACATCGCTATGATTTTCTTCTAAAGAAATCTTTATCTCTCCGGTTTTTAAAATATCCCCAGCATCCATTGCCTTTACCATTTCAATAACAGACACATTAACCCTCTCCTCCCCTGCTAAAATTGCAGAACGAAGCGGTGAGGCCCCACGGTACTTTGGCAGCGCAGAGGGGTGTATATTAATCGGCATTACTTTTGGAGTAGCAAGGAGCTCCTCATTCATAATTTCCCCATATGAAACAACCACAAATAAATCAGGGGCAAAGGCCCGAAGTTTTTGAGCAAAATCACTAGTAGAGGCCTTTTCTGGCTGAAAAAGAGGCACATTCAAACCGGATTTTTCTAAAAAACTCTTTACCGGAGAGGGCAAAGGCTCCCCTCCTCGCTTTTTAGCTCTACCTGGTTTTGTAACCACAGCAAGGACTTTTTTCCCAGCAGACAAAAGCTCTGATAAAATATGGGCCGCAAACTCATCGGTACCAAAAAAAATGATCGAGAGCATAAAAAACCTCCTAAGTGGCGCTAAAAGACTTTTCTGCGCCTTCCACCAGTATTTCTTTTCTATAAGGAGCAAGCCCTTTTTTGGAACTACTGCAAAATGCAATCCAATTATCAATAGGGTCACTTTGAGGAATTGTTTCAAGTATCTGCTCGCGAGCATCGGCCCACTTCAAACCCATTTTATAGGTGATTCGAAAAGCTTTTGCTAAACTTCGCTGAATGCTTGCCGGGAAATTTCTTCGTTTCATACCGACAATATTTAAACAGCTTACTTTACAAGGATATCCAGAGCAAATCGCATAGGGCGGAATATCTAAAACAACCATCGATCCCCCACCCACCATCGCATGATCTCCAATACGAAGCTTTTGTGCAATTGCGCATAAGCCCCCTAAAATCACAAAATCTCCCACCGTCACATGACCTGCAAGAGTTGCTCCATTGGTCATTATTACATTATTTCCCACCACGCAATTATGGGCGACAAAAGAATAGGGCATAAGCAGGCAATTATCCCCCACCCTCACCTTTGTCCCCTCTCCGCAGGAAGAATTAATCGAAACATATTCTCGAATGTCACAGTTTTTTCCGATTTCTACAAAAGTTGTCTCCCCTCTAAATGCTAAATTTGTTGTAGGAGCTCCAAGTGTTGCAAAGGAGGCAATTTTTGACCCCTTACCCACTGTTACATTGCCTTCAATTGTCACATGGGACTTAATTTCGACATCATCCTCCAAAACAATCCCAGCGGAATTTAAGATACAATAGGGGCCTATGACAACATTATTTCCTATTTTAGCACTTTTATGAACAATTGCTGTTGCATGTATATTTGACATTAAATTCTATTCCTTCACTTTCTCTTTTATAATAGAAAATGTCATCTCTCCCTCAGCACATTTTCTACCCGCCACTTCCACTACCCCTCTGCATTTACCACCAACAACAGATGCATGTGTTACATCCAAAATTAACTTCATCGTATCTTTAGGATACACAGGATTGCGAAATTTGAAATTCTTAATTCCTACAAGGACTTTTAAGCCATGATATTCTTTTAAAGAGATGAAAATTGCTCCCACTTGCGCAAGGGCCTCCACCATTAAAACCCCCGGCATCATCGGCTCGGCAGGAAAATGCCCAGCAAAAAATCCTTCCTCTCCTGAAAGGGTCTTATAAGCAATCATCCGCCGTGTCTCCATGTCAAATGACTCTACCCAATCGACAAATAAAAACGGATCTCTATGAGGAATTCGTCTTTTTATCTCTTCTAGATCCATTGCTGGGGTTACTTTTATAGCTGTCATCTTTTAATTCTCCATCAAATGCGCATAAATCAATTTTGACAACTTTGCATTCAAAGCATGGCCGCTACAAATAGCTATAAAATGTGCACATACAGGCGCTCCAATTAGCGCAAAGTCCCCAATCATGTCTAAAATCTTATGACGTACCATTTCATTAGAAAAGCGCAATCCGTCTGGGTTGAGTATCTTACTTCCATCAACAACTACTCCATGATCCAAACTTGCACTTTTCAAAATCCCCTTATGCACAAGTTCTTTGACCTCTTGAGCAAGAGCAAAGGTGCGACAGGGCGCAATATCTCTTATATAGGACTCTTTTGTTAGCTCAAGGGAGTAAAATTGCGACGAAAGAATCTCCCGGCCCGGATAGGCAATTGTACAACTAAACTTAAGACTCTTTGATGGCAAAGCAATCATTTGAGAGCCCCCATCGTCGACATAAACAGCCTCTTGCAAATAAAACACCTGTTGCATTCTATCCACTGATTGCACCCCTGCATTTTCAAGCATCTGCACAAACTTACTACTACTTCCATCAAAAATAGGCGGCTCGTTGCCGTCTAATTCAATGATTAAATCATCAATTGAAAGAGCAGCAACAGCAGAAAGCACATGCTCTACACATTGCACTCTAACAAACCCTTCTCCAATGATTGTACATCGAGGTGTTGCTATTAGGTGCTCAATGCTTGCCCTTAAATAGGGTTTTCCTGGTAAATCAACGCGTCTAAAATAAATCCCAGGCCTGTCTGTGGGGAGAAACAAGACCTTTACTAGATCACCTGAAAAAAGGGCTACCCCCTCCATTGATACTGCTTGACAAATGGTTTGCCTGTTTCTTTCCCCAACCGTAAAAGCTGCAGGTTCAGCTTTGCTTTCTCGATATACAGGCAAGTGATCTCCTTTCCTTACAGCACACGGTGTCAAATTATTATCGAAATTCTATTCTAAAGGGTATTTTTTGATCAAGCTTTTACAAAAATTTCCCTTCTAGAGAACAGTTTCATTAGAGCCACAGTCATAAGTACAACCAAACACAAGCCGGGATTGCCCACTTTAGAAAAAATCGTCTCTACCTTGTAAGGAGTGAAAGAATCTATGAGCACCCCTTTATAGGGCAATCCATTACCATCAAAAGTAGGAAGATGTTTCTCAACCACCCCCATGGGAGAAATAATTGCTGAAACTCCAATATTGCCGGCACGAATCGAATACATCCCATTTTCCACAGATCGCAATCTTCCTATTGCCAAATGGCTATTTACTAGTTTTGATCCAATAAACCAAGCATCGTTACTTATATTAATGTGCATCTTTGGATCTAGTCTATGGTACCTGATGAAGTCTTGAGGAAAACCTTCATCAAAGCAAATAGTAGGAAGAATTCTCCATTTTGACTCAAGTAAATCAAAAGATTTCCCCTTTTTAAAAGAGCCTTCAAGACCATGGAGTTTTGCAATCGGCTTTAAAAAATCAAACGGAATATATTCTCCAATAGGTAGCAGGCGCCTTTTAACATAAGTACCTACCATTTTCCCACCGGAAAGATAAAACATAGCATTTTCTCTATCAACCACAAGTCCTATGAGCACATCGACTTTCAAATACAAAGAAATCCCAAGAAAAACATCCATGTTGGAAAACTCCTCTTTCCCGTAAAAAAAAGCAGCAAGCTCCCGAGGGAAAATTTCTTCCAAATCCTCCTTTGTATACCGATCATAAACTCCATCCCCAGCAAAAGCTGCCTCAGGAAGACAAATAAGATCCACCCCCTCTAATGTACTTACACATTCCCAAATCGAGCAAAGCTGATCCTTCATCGAAATATACGCATCCTCAAAGTGGGGGATAATCCCCTTTTCTTCCACTTTCAAACCCGTTTGAACAATTGCTACACTAATCTTTTCACTATATTTTGCAGATTTAAGATGACTTGAATGGATCAAGTGACCAAAAAGTATTGGCATAAGAGCAAAAGCAACAACCCTCCATGGTCTGTTTAAGAGAATACATTTTGCGCTATATAACCCTACCATCACCACCGTAAAAGAAAGACCATACTCTCCAACTACAGAGGCAAGAATCAACAGATAATCAAAGGGTAATAAAATCAATCCTGCGGTGTGAAAGGGAAACCCACAAACCACAAAAAGTCGCAAATATTCAAAACCGGCAAACAAAAAAGAGAGCTCCAGAATTTTTAAAAGAGTTAGATCCTTCACATCCCTGGGAAGAAAATATCCAACTACATAAAAACCCACAGGAAAAATACAGGCGAGTAAATAATAGACGTAAACAATCCAAGCTCCGTGATACTGAGCATTGCCCAACCAAAGCATTTGCACAAGAAAGTAAAAAACTCCACACCCATATACATATAGAGCTCTTACTTTTCTTTTCTCAAAGAAAAAAGCCGAAAGAAACAAGGCAGGGTATCCGAAAAAATAGGCCATCAAGCACAAACCCCTGGAAGAGGGGTCAGCAAAAAGCATCAAAGGAACGCAAAAAAACGAACAAAGAAATATTTTTTTAGAGTTCATCGTTTAAGATCAATTGCTTCATCTGCCGCTTACTCCCCCCAAAAAGGAGCAAGACACCTCCTAAAATGGAGACATTTTTAAAAAAAAGAACTAGGTAGTAGGTGAGCTGCTCCCCTTCGTACAACCAAAAGGGAAAGTACACAAGGGTAGATCCAAATAGATACAAGGCAAGAAATACTGCCCCCAATTTGACCTGAAAGCCAAAAAAAACCAGTAAGCCACCCACTACTTGTAAAAAAATACCCAAAGCTAACAAAATAGTAATATAGCAAGTTAACAAATCTAAAAAAGAACCCATCAGTTCGATGTTTCCTTTCACCATTTGTAGGTTCACAATAGCCGCATCAAGGTCTGTATAGGCCTCGTCCCAATGATAAATAGCCGAAATCCCAAATAAGATAAAAATAGTTGAAAGAAAAATCCTTCCGATAGCCTTCATTTGCCCCCCTTTACCGTTTTTATATCTTAAAATCGTTTAAATTGGTATACTTTTTGCCATGTGGTCACCTTTTAGAAAAAAACATTTAGAATTAGTTCTTGAAAGTTCCTTGCGAGCAAAAAGCTCTTTAGACCTTCATATGCATAAATATTTTACTACTAATCACAGCCTTGGCTCGAAAGATCGTCTTTGGATTAAACAGGGTGTATATGAAATTTTTAAATGGAAAGAGCTGCTCTCTTTTTTTGGCGCAACAACAGCCCATGAATACATTGAACTTTATACTGGCAATAACTCCCCCATCCATCAAGACCTCCCTCACCTTCCCTCCCATGTACAAGTAAGCTTTCCTAAATGGCTGTTAAAAAAAATTATCAACTCTCTTGGCTACGAAGCTGCGATGGAATTTTGCCGGATAAGCAACACTTGCGCTCCCATAACTATTCGTGTAAATCTAGCAAAATGTTCAAAAGAGGACTTTTTTAAAAAATATAAGGACGAATTAGGATTAACACCTTGCAAACATGCAGTTAACGGATTCAATCTAGAAAAAAAAGCACAATTTAACTCCTTTGAGGACTTTCAAAAGGGGTTTTTTGAACCTCAAGATGAAGCCTCTCAGCTGATTGCAACCTTTGTTGCTGCAAAAAAAAATCAACATATCCTCGATTATTGCGCAGGAAGTGGCGGCAAGTCTTTGGCCTTTGCCCCCCACATGCATGGCAGCGGTCAAATTCACCTTCATGACATTAGAGAAAAGCCTCTGATTGATGCAAAAAAACGATTGAAACGAGCCGGCATCCAAAACTTCCAAATCTATTCTGGCGATCCAAAAAGACTTAAAAAACTCAATGGAAATATGGACACCGTTTTAGTAGATGCACCCTGCTCTTGCACAGGCACTTTAAGAAGACGCCCCGATCAGAAGTGGTCACTTACGGAAGCTTTTATCGATGAAATTACAGAAACACAAAGAGATATTGTAATTAAAGCTATCCCCTATCTAAAAAATGGCGGCTTTTTAATCTATGCAACATGCAGTATTTTAAAAGAAGAGAATCAAGATCAAACAGATTTTTTTAAGAAAAGAGAGGACTTATCGTTTGTTTCTGACCATAGCATACCATTAACTCTAGACGGCAGCGATGCTATGTACGTTAGTGTTTTTCAAAAAAAATCACTTGAATAGAATATCTTCATCTACTACTATAATTCACATGAAAAACCTCCCCTTAAAATCTTTATTTCTTACTGCACTGTTTGTTTTTTCTTCTGCTACAGCAGCAACAATTCAAACACACAATCAAGTGCTCACAAAAATCGGCTCTAAAACGATCACTGTTCTTGATGTAAAAAGAGAGATGGACAGGCAAATTTACATGCACGATCCAAAAATGTTTGGAAATACAGAGGCAATTTGTGGCTATTACTTCCAAAATTGGAAAAGCTGCCTGCAAAAAATCATTAATGATGAAGTATATATGCTCGAAGCAGAGCACATGAAATACAAAATTCCAACTGCCGACATCACTCAAAAAATTGCGCAAATGTTCGGCGATAATGAAGTGGAGGCTTATAAGTTCTTATCTATTACTCCCGAGCAAGCAAGAACAATGGGTGAAAGAGAACTCTATTCAGGACATGTAGCCTGGATGCAAGTTTGGAACAAAACTTTGATGGAGGTAACTCCAAAAGCTGTTGTTGAAGCATACTCAAGCTATGCAGCAAATCTTACTAAAAAGGACACTTGGACCTACCAGACATTATATGTAAGCACAGAAGATGAGCTCCTTTTACAACAAACAACCGAAAGAATTTCTCATCTATTAAAAGATGGTAAATGTCAAAACCTCACATTTATTATCGACCAGATACAAAATGAAAATGACAAAGTGACAGTTGGGCTTTCCAAAGATATCACTTTACAAACACATGAGCTATCTGCAAGCCTTCTTGCCATCCTTGAAAAGCTTGAAGCTAACATGACCTCTGATGTGATTACAGCAAGTAGAAATGGCACCTTCACAGGGAAAATTTTGCAGCTAAAAGAGCATAAAAAGCAAGAAATCCCCCCTTTTGCCACAGTAAGAGAAGGGCTAAAAAACTCTATTGTTAATTCATTGGGCGAAAAAAACTCACAAGATCGATTTGCCGTCTTATACAAACAGTACGATGTAGAAGGACTTTTTGGCAAAACTCTTTCAAGCAGTAAACTAGAACCATTTGCGTTACTAGATGAGTGAATTTCAACCGACTAAAATTTCCATTATAAAGAAAATATGGGCCGAAGAAGGGCTGACATTAAAAAAATCTCTATCTCAAAATTTTCTCATTGATCAGAACGTTGTAGAAAGAATCCTTGTCGCTGCAAACATTTGTAAAGACGATACAGTTTTAGAAATTGGACCAGGATCAGGAGCGCTCACAGCAAGCATGTTAGCTCGGGGGGCAACAGTCTATGCAATTGAGATCGATCCCATCGCAATAAAGATTCTATCTAAATATTTAGGCCATGAAAAACAATTGCACCTCATCAATAACGATGTGCTCAAAGTAGATTTTTCTTTTTTACCAGTAGGAACCAAGATTGTATCCAATCTCCCCTATCATATCACCTCCCCCATTATTGCAAAAATTGCTCAAAGCCACCTATTATTCACTGAAGTGGTCTTAATGGTACAAAAAGAGATGGCCGAAAGGATCCTTGCAAAAGCGCCATCAAAAAATAGAAGCTCATTCACTATTTTTACAAGCTTCTATTTTGAAAAAAAATCTCTATTTGTTGTAAAACCCTCTTGTTTTACCCCTGCCCCAAAAGTGGATTCAGTGATCATCTCTTTAAAACCCAAACATGTTCTACCACTTGAAGATACAGAGTCTTTCATATCCTTTGTACGAACTGCTTTTTCGCAGAAGCGAAAAATGCTAACTAGTGTTCTTAAAAACATAATGGTCAAAGAGAGTTTAAACACTCTTGGTTTAAATGAGAAGGCTCGCCCGGAAGATTTGAGAACAGAAGACTTTATAGAGCTATACAACCTTACGTCTTCTCTTTGGAATGAACAGAAAAATAAGGACGATTCCGATAAAAGTTAGAAATGGATGACTTGCCATTACTTTTATAAGCGCATTGAGCGCAAGCCTCACCCGATAGGTGATCTTATAACCGATCGACTCTTCAGAAAAAAGCTCATACTGAGCAATAGGCTCTCCATCAACACTGTATACATCTAAAGTAGCAACAAGGCGGTCCGCCCCTATCGGACTATTACACTCATGCCAGTTCACTTCAGCAACAATTTCTCTTTCTTCTGAAGGGTAGAATTCTAATACACAGTCTTCATGAAGCTTTGCTACTAACTCTTTATTTGCCCATGGCAAATAGGCGGTAAAGGTTGAATCTTCATGGTTAAAAAGAATACGGCTTTGCTTTTTTTCCTCAAAGGCTGCATTAAAAATCTTGCGACAATCATCATACAATTTCAACCGATTTTCTGCTTTGTTTACAGCAATAATGACTACACGACCATCCTTTTCTCCAACCATTGCAATGTTGTGCTTTGCCTCTCTATGATACCCTGTCTTTCCACCAATTGCATGGGGAAGATAGTGCTCGCTATTGGGGTGGATCAATTTATTGGTGTTTTTTATACTCCGAGCTTTCGAGCTATTTGTCTTTGGAATCTCATATTCCACAGTTGAAATAAGCTTTCGGATCATTGGATGTCCGATTGCTCGTTGCATGATGATAGCAAGATCATAAGCGCTGCTCACATGATTGGGGTGATGCAATCCATGCGGATTAAGAAAATGGGTATTTTTACACCCTATTCTCCTTAGATATGCATTTAATTTGAACATAAAGTCAGAAATTGAATCAAAATATAAAGAAGCCAGTACATTTGCCGCATCGTTTGCAGATTTTACAATGAGCGCATGCATCAAGCTCTCCATAGTAATACGCTCTCCAGCATGTAAATAAATAGTTGTACCATCGGTTTCAAGTAAATATGGCGGCAGGGTAAAATTACTTGCCACTTTCTCCTTTTCAGTAACAACTTTTAACGCTTCAGCAGCACATGTGACCACTAAATTCTCGTCCACTTCACATTCTTCAAGTAAATATAGTGCAATTGCAAGTTTTGTAACACTTCCTGGAAAGATCTTTTGATGCATGTTTTTCTCATACAGCACCCTCCCATTTTCTGCATTAATCGCACAAACATTTGAAGAACTTGTACTAACAGAAAGTGAACTTCCTAAAAGATAAATGGGGAGTAATAAAATCCATAGCATATCATTTATCCTATCGGTTAAAGGTATTAAACTCAAGAAGTCTCAACCAAGGAAGAAAAAAAATCAAAAAAAAAGTATCAATAAAATTCAATGATGGCTATGTAGGAATTTATAGCATGTGCTCAAAAGGTTATCATGATAAAACCAGAAAAACTTGAAGAATATTACGAAAAATTTTTAGAAGATCCTTCTTACTGGGTTCAAGATGGGGTGATGGACATTAATCTTGAAATGTTAAAGCAATGGTGTTTACTAAATCAAACTGAAGAAGAAGAAAAGCTCCTTCAAGATCAATTCCCTTTTTATTTTCATGTCTTGGAAAATAATAGCAAAGTTACCTTGTTTAACAATCAATTTATTGTGTGGATCGTCCCAGAAGTTGTTAAGGATCTTGCTTCTACTACTGTTATGATTGCTCTTATTAAAGAGGATGATCTTAAACTAGAAATTGTCTATAACACAAGCGGTGTTTACAATACGCCAAAATATGTTCTAAAAACTCTTCGTCACTTTTTAACCGAAGTCATTGATACTGAAGAAGAAATCTCTAGTTTTCTTGAGAGATAATGCTTTTAGTAAGGGTTAATATGTTCATATTGTCGCTATAGCGGTACTTAATTCTATCGGATAAACTTCTAATAAAGTGAATCCCTAGCCCCCCAATTTTTTGTGACTCTAAATTGAAAGTTTCCTCTTTTTCAGAAAAACTACAAGGATTAAAAGGCTTTCCTGAATCTTTTATATGAATCTCTAATTCATCGAAATCTTTGCTAAGCTGGTGCTCTATTTCTATCAATCCATTATCACTTTGATATGCATACGAAATAACGTTTACTGTCGCCTCTTCCAATGCTAGTTCAAATTTCTTTGCATTATCAATAGCCATCCCTGAGTCGGAGATAATCTTTCTATAGTATTCCATAATGAGTTCAAGACTTGCTATACAAGCTGGAAAAATCTTTTTCGCCATGAAAAAAACCTCAATTTATTTTTTTTGCTCGAGTTTTGGCAAGACGTGAAACGATTCTTTTTGCAAGCATTTCAAAAGCAGGTTCATAAGATTCGATTTCAGCGCCCTCTTCAGAATCTAATTGGCCTAAAGAATACTGCAAAACACTTAAGTCCCCAACATACGGATCGTTAAACTCAAGAGTACCAGGAACTGTCGGGTTAACAAAGTCGTAAATGCTATCTGCTTGTAAGAAAAAGGGCTCAATTACTGCAACACCTGATTTTGCATCAACAAGCTCTACTTTTGCGATCAACTGTCTTTGTGCTTCGGTCGGATAAAACACTTCTAGGTCAGCGTTTGTTTTTGGATTTCTATCCCACATAAAGGTGATCTTAGAGGTTGCATCTTCAGTGATCGTTACAAGAAGTTTATACTTAGCGCTGTGATCTTTATATCGAAGGCAATTTGTAAACGCCATCTCTCGTGCAATCTGATTTCTCAAAATACCCCGTGGATCTTTTTTAATCACTGCAACGCTAGTTTCAATAGAAGATTGGCCATCGATATCAAGCTTTGAGACAGAATAGTTACAGGAGTTACACAAGACTGCAACTAATCCAAGGATAGTAAACTTTTTCATTCTGCACCTACGAGCAGGGCCGTGTCAGTAGCACTTTTTAGCTGCTTGTAGCTGTCAAGATTATATGCAGCAATTTTTTGCACAGCAAGGGAGGCATATCTAGATGTTGGATATTTTGCTATCAATGCTTGTAAATACATCTTAGCAGAATCAATTTTTCTCTTTTTATCAAAAAATAAAGCTGATTTATATACATCCTCAGCATACAAATCAATAATATCAAGCTCTGCCTCTTCCATTTCAACTTTTAAAGGGCTAGATGGATAGGCCAAATCAAATTTCTTCTTATTCAATAAGGCAAACTCATAACATTTAGGATCAAGGTACCCAACTTTTATTTGCTTTTTATAGACTTTCATAATTTGTACATACGCTTCTTGAGCAAGTGTATTGCTTGGAAACCTTCTAATTAAATTAGAAAAACCGTCAACACTTTCGTCAAATTTTTCATCATTTAAGTACATGCAGGATTTTCTAAACATCGCCTTAGCAGCAACTTCGCTTCTTGGCAAAGTCATAATTACCTCATCATACAACTGATAAGCTTCCTGCCACATTGATTCAAGTCTTGGAAGAGCAGCTATTCCCCATAAGTGGCCATAATATCCACTTTCAAACTTTTCTGCGATAAAGAACTTATATTTTAAGGCATCTTCAAAAAATCTAGAATTCCCCTCTTTTTCTAGGAATTTAGAGAGGTAATCATTTGCAATACTTGGATCATCAATATGAAAATAGGCAACACCAGTAAAGAACAAGACATCTTTAGAAAAAATTGATTGAGGAAATTCCTTAACCATTATG
This sequence comes from Chlamydia trachomatis, assembly GCA_945872565.1. Taxonomy (GTDB): domain Bacteria; phylum Chlamydiota; class Chlamydiia; order Chlamydiales; family 2-12-FULL-49-11; genus JAJACQ01. The sequence goes on from CAMBZN010000002.1 coordinate 37,460, forward strand.
GCGGAATTTGATATAATCTTATTCCAATTCTGATTTTGATAGAGGGATTGTAAGTTTGTAAATGCCTCCTCTTCTGTTGCAAAAACAAGTAAAGGGAGACAAAATAGAGTAAATAGATATTTTTTCATATGCTAAGATGATACCTCCTCTTCTTCAATAATGTCAAGCACAGCATTTTGTAACTTAAAATAGGTTTTCATTTCCTCTGTAGGATCCACTCCTTTTGTTTCATCAATGTAAAGCTTTGCAATCTTTTGATCTTTTGCAATGAAATAAATTTCAAGTGGCCTAGGTCCTGGAAATTTCTTAATCATGTTTTTTAAAAGCAAAACACCTTTCATCGACATTTTATCCATATTCATGTGTAGTTTGATGGGCATCATCTGCTTTTGTTCTTTAAGGTCGCTATTTACACGTTTTTTAACAAATCGAGAGGCCTTTGTGTACGCTTCCTCAATTTCTTTTTCCTTCTGTTCAATCTCCTCAAGGCGAAAAATATCTTTGCAAGACAAACGTAACGTACCCTCCTTATCATCAGCAGATAGAATTCCTATGTATAAAGAATTATCTTCTAAAATTGGAGCAATCCGTTCGTAAAGATCGGGCCAAATGGGCAGTTCAAATCGGTGGTCATCATCACTTGCAATACAAATGGCAAATTTCTTTTTTGTTCTTTGGGAAACGCGTATGCTCACTGCATCAATGACAAATGGCACTTTAAAAACTTCGCCGGCAGCACCCTCCATCACTTGAGTAAAATTTTTACATCCCAGTTTATCAACAGACTTTTTATAACTTCCTAAAGGATGTCCAGTAACATAAAAGCCAAGCAGTTCTCTTTCGTATTTTAGTTTCTCAAGCTCTTCAAACTCCTCGTCACTTGGAGCACTCTCACTTTTATTTTTCTGGATCTCATCATCGGCAAATAAATCTAAAATACCTTTCTTCTTTTCTTTTTTTGCCTTTGCAATTCGATCAAAATTCTCTTGTAAATAGAGAAATAGCTGCTTTCTCCTCCATCCTGAAAAATCAAAACATCCAGATAGGATAAGGTTTTCAACCATCTTTTTCCCTACAGAAGAAAAATCCACTCTGGTTAAAAAATTTTCTAAAGAGGTGAACTTCTTATTTTTTCTCCTCTCCTCAGAAATTTCTAATACAACCCCCTCTCCCACTCCCTTGATTGCTGATAGTGCAAATCTAACCCCCACTTCGGTTGCAACAAAATAAGGGTACGATTCATTAATATCAGGTGGCAAAATAGCAATACCCATATTATTTGCTTCGGCAATATGTTTTGATACTTTAGAAATATCTTGCATGTCAGAGGTCATTAACCCTGCCGTCCACTCATAGGGGAAGTTTGCTTTTAAATAGGCAGTTACATAACTAATATACCCGTAGGCAGTTGCGTGCGATTTATTAAAACCATAAGAGGCAAACTTTTCTACCTTGTTAAAAATAGCAATAGCTTGTTCTTCATCTACCCCCTTTGCTTTTGCCCCTTCACGAAATTTCTCTCTCTGACGTCCCATTTCTTCGTGGTCTTTTTTACCCATTGCCCGACGAAGAACATCACCCTCTGCCAAACTATATCCAGCAAGCAAAGAAGCAATTTGCATCACCTGTTCCTGGTAAACCATAATCCCGTAGGTCTCTTTTAAAACATCTACAAGAGCTGGATGGTCATATTCAATTTTTTCCCGTCCATGCTTTCTGCTTATAAAAGAAGGGATCATATCCATAGGCCCAGGTCTGTAAAGGGCACCTACTGCAATGATTTCTTCAAAGCGATCGACATGTAGCTGACGGACTAAATCCTGCATCCCCGCAGACTCTAACTGAAATACTCCAGAGGTTTTTCCCTGGTTTAAAAGATCAAAGGTTTTTTTATCATGGAGCGATAAATTCACCCAATCTAAATCTATCCCTTTGTGCATGGAAATAGAATCAACAGTTTTTTGAATGGATGTTAAGGTCTTTAATCCCAGAAAGTCAATTTTAAGCATCCCCACTTTTTCAACAGGCTTCATAGAAAACTGCGTTACAAGTAAGTCTGTATCTTTTGCGTTACATACTGGAATAACATCTGTTAAGGGGAGCTCTGAGATAATCACTCCTGCTGCATGAACGCCAGTATTTCTAACGCTCCCTTCAAGTTTTTTTGCCAAATCGATTAAAATTTTTACGTCTTTTTCTTCCTTGACAAGCCTTTGGAGCTCTTGGTCAATTGTTAACGCATCATCAATTGTTGCACCCACTTCTTCAGGAATCAACTTTGCAATAGCATTGACTTTAGAAAGGGGCATATTAAGGACCCTGCCCACATCTTTGATGGCCATCTTAGCTTTCATTGTACCAAAAGTAATAATCTGGGCTACTTTATCACTTCCATACTTTTCAATTGTATATCTGATAACCTCAGAGCGCCGCTCCATGCAAATATCAACGTCAATATCGGGATAAGATATTCGTTCTGGATTAATAAATCTTTCAAAAAAAAGATCAAACCCAAGGGGCTCAATATCGGTAATCCCTATCAAATAAAGAATAATCGAACCCGCTCCTGAACCCCTTCCTGGCCCCACTGGAATCTTATTCTGTTTTGCCCAATGGATAAAGTCATACACAATTAATAAATAATCGCTCATCCCTTTAGAAATAATAATTTCAAGTTCGTAGGCAAGGCGTTTATCAATAACTTCTTTTGGTTCTTGTGCAGGATACTTCTCTTGCACACGAATCAGCTCTTCTTTTTGATAGCGTTTATCAATTCCTGCAAGGCATAACTTTCTTAAAAAATCATTTGCCTCTGCTAATCTTTCTTCCGCGTGCAGCACTTTACCTATAAGATGGGGGGGGGTGTAGACAGGGTAGTGCTTTTGCTCAAAATCAAATGTCAAATTGCATAAACTTGCAATATGATTGGTATTGTGTACCGCCTCTTCTAGCTCTTGGTAACGATCCTTGATCTGTTCTTTTGAAGGAAAAAATAAATTATAACTACTGGCAATTTTTCTTTTTGGATTTTTATACACAACCGGCTGCTTTCCATATGCACCCTGCTCAAAAATTTGAATTGTCTCAGCAGAGGCTACATTCATCATCACCTCATGCGCTAAAAAATCATCTTTTTCTGCATAGCGGATGTCGGTTGCAACAACTAATTTAATTCCATGTCTCTCCCCTAATGCTTTAAATGCAGAAACAAGATCCTCCTGAGCAGCGTATGTAGCTTCCATCTTCTGCATCACCCAAACCTCATCATCCACACCACAACTTTTAAGCTCTGCAAGAGTCATCCGATTTAAAGATACTTGCAAGTAAAAATCCTCTCCAAACAAAGTTTGATAAAAACTAATCTCCTCATCCACCTCATTTTGCTCTCCATTTAGAACAATATCGCCAAGAGGGCTGTCAAACGGGCCAGAAAGACATATTAACCCTTGATGATATTTTTCCAACAAAACTTTATCAATTCGGGGAGTGTAGTAAAACCCTTCCAGATGGGCAATGGATGATAATTTACATAAATTTTTATACCCCTGCTCATTTTTTGCAAGCAATACAATAGCTCTTCCTGCAGCTTTTCCACTGATTCTTTTTTTCTCCGTACATAAGCCAGGAGCCATCATTATTTCAAGGCCGATAATCGGTTTGATCCCCGCTTTTTTACATTCAGTATAAAACTCTATGCAGGCGAATAAATTACAAAAATCAGTAAGGGCAAGGGAGGTAAGCTCCAATTTCTTGGCTTTTTTCACCAAATCTACAATGGACAGGGTCGAGTCTAATATCGAGTATTGGGAGTGAAGATATAAGGGGGTGTACTGCATCATAACTCCTTATGCTGAGGGAAGAGAGGTTCCTTTTTGGGGAATCCAGACCAAAGAGAGTAATGAAAACGCTAAAAAAGCACAAATCAATAATAAAATAAAAAAAGTATTCCACCCATATTCTTCAGCAATCTTACCAAATGGATATCCAGCAGTTGTGGCCCCAACATAAGCAAACCAACCAACAAACCCAGTAGCAGTACCTGCAGCCTTTTTATGAGCAAGCTCAGCTGCCTGCATACCAATTAACATCTGCGGACCAAAAACTAAAAAGCCTGTGCAAAACATGATTACATTGGCATAGTAAACTGCCCCTACTGGAGTTAACCAAAGACTTGCCGCTGAAAATATTACCCCCATCGAAAAAATGGCGTTGATAGGCCCTCTTCTGCCGTTAAAAAGTTTATCAGATAGAAATCCTGATGCTAAACATCCTAAAAAGCCCCCTGCTTCAAACATAAAAATACAAGCGCCAGCAGCAAGCAATGTAAAGCCTTTTACCTCGTAAAAATATAATTGCCCCCAGTCATTTACAGCAGTTCTTACCACGTAAACAAAAAAGTATGCAAATCCAAGAATCCAAATATACTTGTTTCTTAAAACAACATCTAACAGAAGTTGCCTTTTGCTCATTTTTTCAGCAAGTCTATCTTTATCTGTAACCCCCTCCCCTTTGTACTCTTCAATGGATGGAAGGCCAAGTGATTCTGGAGTATCACGAAGCCTATTAATTAAAAAAAATCCCATTAAAATACAGCTGACCCCAGGGACGTACATAGCCATCCGCCACCCGTAAGAACTTGCGATCACGGACACAATAATAGGAATCACAGCCCCTCCTAAATTATGTGAAGTGCCCTGCACTCCCCACCAGCGCCCCCGTTCATTTTGAGCATACCAATGGGTTAAAAACCGGGCACACGGAGGCCACCCCCAACCCTGAAACCACCCATTCAACCCCCAAAAAACCCCAAAAAAGAATAAAGAGGAGGAGAGTCCAAAGCAGATGTTCCAAACCCCCGTCAAGATGAGCCCTATTGCCATAAAATATCGGGGATTGGATCGATCGCTCATGATTCCGCTGAAGAATTTAGAGATCCCATAAGTAAAATAAAGTATACTTCCTAAAATACCGAGGTCTGCTTTTGAAAAGCCAAGCTCTGAGATCATCAAGGGCATAACAAAGGTAAAGCTTTTTCTTGTAAGATAAAAGAAGGCATACCCAGCGTACATGGCATAGAAAGTTCTGATTCTCCAATAAGTATATGTTTTTTTTATTGTCTCAGGATCGGTGATTCTCTCACCAATTGGAGCATTCTTAAAAATTCCTAATTTATTAAATAATCCCATCCACTTCCTAAAATAAAATCTGTTCAACTTTAACTTCACCTATGCAAAAAGTCAACCCTTTTGATTCCTTTATATTGACCACTTTGTAAAATATGCTATAGATGAAAATATGAGTGATCTATTCAAACAACCAAGTATTTCCAAATATGACAAGAGTGACCCTGCCTCTATTATTATTAACCAATCGGCTTTGGTTCATTCTCAAGTCGAGAAAGAGAACAACTTAATCAACTATCAAAACAAAGCAATAGATCCTCAAAAGCTTCTTTATGCAACCATCATACAAATATTATTTGAGAAAGAGGGCGGCTCATCTTCGATGAACATTTCACATCTAGACAGGGGCGAGCAAGACTTGTATCTATTGATATCGAAACTGCTGGCTCACTTTAAGTGGTTATCAAAAAAAGATGCCTCCCGAGAAGTTTCCTTTATCAATACCCTCTCTGAAACATGGAACTATTTACTTCTTTCGCTAAATCGAAGAAAATTGCAAAAACATTCTCATGAATATTTACACCACCTTAGCCGTGTGATCGATTCGATTCAATTTTATGCCGTCGAAGAGGGCGAGCCGTTTGGATTTTATCTCTCTCACCACTGCGGAAAGGATGCGGATTGGTTTCCCCTCCCCTATCTTCAGATGCTTTCTGGTCTTTATGAAGAGCACGCAGTAGATAGCAATAATAGCCACCTATCCTCTTGGTGCACTGACTTTTCTATTTTATTAGTTGAAATTGCAGCTCAAAAATCAAGTGACTAGCCATTATGAGGCATTATAGTCGATTAAACATGAATTGATAAACTATAAGAAAGATCTCTTTCCCAAAACATAAAATTTTCGCCATCATGCACGCTTGTGAGTATAAATCGAACCCCTGAAGCAATATCAGAGAGATTAGCTACTGAAAGATTCTTATGCGGCTTACTGCCCTTATAAAGAACTACCAATGAATGCCAAATGTGATCGGTCCTTCTGATAGTTATGTTAATCTCATCTATTGAATTAGTGCTTGATAAACTATAGTACACTTCATCGTTAAAAAAATGCAGTCCAATACTTTGGTTATTTGTATGATTATCTTCTCGGCTCATCATCACATTCTCACAGATCATAAAATGACTCTCGTCTTCGTCGAGAAATTTTTTTATTATACTGCTTACTTCTCGAGAAGTTGTGATACGTATTTTTGGACTAAATTTCTCTCCCCCCTTAAGAGTATATGTTTGATTAGATTCAATGAGGGGATTAATTCCCCCGTGAGAAAATTTATACACGTTCGCTGTTTTTGCATTTTTAGGAAGTATTACACTAAAAGCACCTTTAGAGAAATCTAGGGTCTTTATAAGATATTTTTCTAATGATCCGCCACCATCTATATGGTCGATAAAGTACTCAAATGTTTTCAAGTATTCTAATTTCAAGGAATTTATGGACTCTTCCAAACCCACCCCCCCTCAACATAAATTCTTGCCTCTTTCCCATCGCTTCCGACATAATCCCAATGTGGTGCTACATCCCCAGCGTAATTGAAATAGTGATACTTATGAGTATACATGGCCTCCTCTGAAAAAGGAATCAGAGAAGCACATGATGTAAAAAGAAATTTCATTTACAACCTAATAAAAATTAGAATGATACTCTATAAAATGATTTTACCCAAGTGGAATATAACACGATTATTCCATCAAAAATACCTTGTAATGATTTGCCAGCTACGTCAAAAGTAAAGAAGCTTTACAGCTTTGTATTTTTTTTGTATAGTCAATGCATGGAAAAAAACCGTGTAAAAGGCTGCTACGATAGATACCCGGCCGCAAAGGAACAATGGCAGCAACCTGCAATTTGGAAAGTTGTTAACAGAGCAATTGAAAAAATCACCACTTTGTATGGATTCAGCGAAGTTGTCACCCCCTCATTTGAATACACAGAGGTGTTTACAAGGTCTTCAGGGGAAGAGAGCGACATTGTCAGCAAAGAAATGTATACTTTTGCCGATAAAAAGGGGCGCTTACTATCCCTTAGACCAGAACTTACTGCCCCAACAATTCGTGCCTACATAGAAAATGGGGGGATGAATGAAAAACTCTCAAAGCTATTTTATAATGGTTCTTGCTACAGATATGATCGACAGCAAAAGGGCAGATATCGCCAATTTCATCAATTTGGAGTAGAAGTCATTGGACTAAAAGACCCGTTTATCGACATAGAGGTGATCTCTATGTTAGTGCATTTTTTTGAAATGCTTGGAATTACAAAAACTACGCTGCTAATTAACTCAATTGGTTCAAAAAATTGTCGAAAGCTCTACGAAAAAGAGCTTGTTGCCTACTTTTGCAAACACATGGATCACCTTTCTGAGGATAGCAAACGGCGCCTTTCCACAAATCCCTTAAGAATACTTGATTCCAAAGATCCAGCAGATATCAAGATCAAAGAGGGTTGCCCAAACATTTTAGATTTTATTGGAGCAGCAGAAAAAGAACATTTTGCAACCGTTTTAGAAGGGCTTGATCGACTGGGAATTAATTATACAGTAGATAAAAATTTAGTAAGGGGACTTGACTATTACACAGACACTGTTTTTGAGCTGGTTCGAGCAGACTTTACTTCCGGCCAAAACTCCCTTGGCGGGGGCGGAAGATATGATGGACTTGTAAAAGCTTTAGGGGGAAAAGATCTTCCTGGAGTAGGATTTGGACTTGGACTAGAAAGAACCATTCAGTACCTATTGGATGAAAACGTTACTTTTCCTGAAGAAACCCCTCCGCAGTATTACTTTATACCCTTAAACGCCGAGTGCAAAATGATTCTAGCAAGTTTTGTAAATAGCTGTCGCAAGGCTTCCATCATCGCCGAAATTGACCCTGAATATTCCGTCAAGAATGGGCTAAAGAATGCAAACGACAAAAAAGCACAATATGCTATCATCCTTGGCCCGGATGAATTTAAACAAGGCGTTTGCAAGGTTAAAAATTTAAGCCAAAGAACAGAAAGAACCTACCCGATAAAAAATCTACATACTTTTTTAATAGATGGCTCAAACCAACCAACGCTCACATAAGAGAGACTAAATGAAACCAACAAAATTTCGATCCCATACCCTGCAAGAACTTACAAAAAAAAATGTTGGAGAAATTGTCCACCTAGCTGGATGGGTAAATCGTAGGCGTGACCATGGCGGACTTATATTTATCGATCTTAGAGATCGCTACGGTATTACTCAAATTATTTTTGATCCAACTATCGATAAAATCTCTCACAGCAAAGCTGAGCATCTTCGTTCTGAGTGGGTCATAACAGTATCGGGAAAAGTTCGCAATCGTCAGGAGGGGATGACAAACCCCAATCTTTCTACTGGGGAAATCGAGCTAGAAGCAACTGATCTTCAAATTCAATCAATGTGTCCAACTCCCCCTTTTTCTATTGCAGATGAGAAAATTGACGTTCAAGATGAGCTTAGATTAACCTATAGATACTTAGATTTACGCCGTCCGGAATTAAAAAACCGATTGATAGCAAGAAGTAAAGCAACAATTATCATCAGAAATTACTTAGCTGAGCAGAATTTTCTAGAAATTGAGACTCCTATTCTTACAAAGTCTACTCCAGAAGGCGCTCGAGATTATATCGTTCCCTCAAGAGTTCATCCCCATCATTTCTACGCCCTCCCCCAATCCCCTCAAATTTATAAACAACTATTGATGGTAGGAGGAATGGATCGATACTTTCAGGTAGCAAGATGCTTTAGAGATGAAGATTTACGCTCAGAAAGACAACCTGAATTTACACAAATTGACATTGAGATGAGCTTTAATAGTAACGAAGATATTATCGCCCTTGGAGAAGGACTATTTAAAAAACTTTGGAAGGAGCTAAAAGGTGTTGATTTATCCACCCCTTTTATGAGAAAAAGTTACAAAGAATGCATGGATAAATATGGCTCTGATAAGCCTGACCTCCGTTTTGGAATGGAGTTTATTAATGTTGAACCGATTGCGGAACGATCTACTTTTGCCATATTCAAGAACGCTTTGGAACAAAAGCACTTGATTAGAGCGATCAATGTACCCGGTGGAGGCTCCCTTTCTCGTCGTGAAATCGATGAACTAACCCACTTTACACAGCAATTTGGCCTTGAAGGGCTTGCATGGATGAAAGTCACTGAAAGTGGTCTTACCTCAAACATAGTAAAATATTTCGATCCAGAGCTTCAAGAGGAGCTGATTAAACTCTGTGGGAGTAAAGAGGGCGACTTAATTCTTTTTGCAGCAGCCAAAAAATCCATTGTACTTCAAGCATTAGACCACCTAAGGCGCCACTTAGCAGAAAAATTAGACTTGATCAATAAGGATGAATTAAAATTCTTGTGGGTACTTGACTTTCCTCTATTTGAGGTGGACAAAGAAACAAAACTTCTCACCTCAGTTCACCACCCCTTTACCTCCCCCCTTCCTGAAGATATTGCAAAACTTGATAGTGATCCATTGAGTGTCTTATCTAACGCATATGATCTTGTACTAAACGGATATGAATTAGGTGGAGGCTCCATCCGTATTCATGAATCAGCCTTACAACAAAAGATTTTCTCCCTTCTTAACCTTTCTAAGGAAGAGATTGAAGAAAAATTTGGATTTTTAACCAAAGCCCTTTCTTACGGAGCCCCTCCCCATGGAGGAATCGCTTTTGGGTTAGATCGAATGATGATGCTTTTAACAGGCACTGAATCAATAAGAGACGTAGTTGCTTTTCCAAAGACCCAAAAAGCTTCCGACCTTATGATGTCGTGCCCATCAAAAGTAACCGATTCTCAGTTGGATGATCTTTTCATAGAAACGAAAAAACTACTTGGATCTTTATAAAGCTTTAAGCCGTTTATTTTCAAGTTTACTTAAATTCTATAGTTAGATATGATTTTTCTTATTTATTTAAGGAAGGTAAATTTTGTTCAATTCAATTAAATTCTACACTTTATCGTTTACTGTTTTAGTATTTGGAATAGTTCAAGGGGAGCTATCTTCCATTTCCGCCCCTTTATCCTGTAATAGCGACTGCAAAGAATCCAGCAATCAGGAAATCACCCGTTTTAATAAAGTCGCTGGTGTAGGTCTTGCTCGACTTATGTTTGATCTTAATCACAATCGCTCTATCCCGTTCATCGATCCAGAGAGTTTTATAAGCGCTTTTTCATCCGACTCCCACCATTGCATGGAGATAACAGACCCCGAGATCCAAAAGTATATTGATGATGAAGGAAGCTTAGATCTTGCACAGCGTCAGAGAATAAGCTATGCATTTGGGCAAAATATTTTGAGAAAACTGCAGTCTTCTAATTGCACATACATTGATATATCCATCATTAGAAAGCAATTTCGTGAGAGTTTTGAGCACTATAAAGTATCACAATATTACGGTGACATTTTTAGCCAATACAGACACACCTACAATGATTTAATCACACCAGAATTTGATCGCGCAATAAGGGAAATTGTTCACAAGAAGAAGACCTCATAATTAAATATTTATTTAATATATTAATTGCAACGTCACTGTAAAAATGATGCCCAAAGAACCCTCTACGTTTAAGGAGAAATTTTGACCCTGTTATTACTTTCAATTTTACTTAACCTTCAAACACCTGTTCTTGAGCCCACTTTTAGTAATCAGATCGGCTTTTTTATAGAGGAAGTGTTAGAACGAAATGATATAGTTTCAAAATATTTTAACCAAGAAGCCTTCTTATTAGGATTTGATCGCGCTCTTGCAAACGAGCCCGCCCTCATATCTAAACAAGACCTTTGTAAATATTTTGACGCCGGGATCACAATTACCCCAGGGAGAAAAGCACTCTATAGCCAGGCATGTGGACATTATATTGTACAGGTGCTGCAACAAAAGCATTCCAAGGAAATCAATTTTAATCAGATCCGAGAGGGGATTGTTATGGCTAAGAACATGCAAGAGCCCCCCGCTTTAAGCGATGGAGTTAAAGAAAAAATTATGTTACTTTTAGAGGATCTGAATCCAGCGGAGCAGTTCTAAAGAAAAAAACTTGGCTATAAAGTACGATCCTAGTAAAGTATGACTAGTACAAAGGAGTTACCTATGAAACATCTCTTATCTTTTTTATTTTGTGGTGCAACTATATTTGCTGTCGAAACAAAAGCTCAAACAGAGAAAATTGAAGTAAAGCAAAATGAAGAATTGTCTGCTCAAGACCTTAAGCTTCTATCTCATGCATACGGGCATATGATCGGTCAAAATTTAAGTTCAATTGACTTAGACCTTGATACAAGTGCACTTATTAGCGGAATTCAAGATGCATTCAACGGCATGGAGTCTCCTTTATCAGATAGTAAAACAATTGAAATGATCACACATTTACAAGAAAGAAAGTTTAAAACTGAGTGTGAAACCAACCTTAAAGCAGCTGAAGCGTTTTTAGCCGCCAACAAGAAAAATGATTCGATCATTGAGCTTGAAAATGGAAAGCTGCAATATAAAAAGCTTGCTGAAGGCACTGGCAAGGGCTGTTCAGATAAAGAGATTCCAGTAATTTCTTACATAGGAACATACCTGAACGGGGAAGTTTTTGGAAAGTCTGAAAAGGATGAATCTATCTCACTTGATGAAACAATTGAAGGGTTTAGAAAGGCAATTCTAGGAATGAAAGTTGGCGAAAAGCGTGTTGTTTATATCCATCCTGAACTAGGATACGGTGTAAGTAGCTCCCTTTCCCCCAATGCTCTACTAACTTTTGAAATCGAAATGAAGGGACTTGAGGATAAAGTTGCAGTAAATCAAAAGCTTATTCCTACAACAACAGAGTTCCCATCAGAAGATGCATTTGCTGATGCCAATTTAAAGCATACAAACGTAAAATAATTTTATCATACACATTCAATTGCCTGAAAAGCACCTTCTTTTCAGGCAATTTTTATTTACATAAGGTCTTAATAATGGAAATCATTTTATTTGAACCTGACATACCACAAAACACCGGAAATATCGTTAGGCTTTGCAAAGCAACCAAATGTAAGCTCACCTTGGTTGAGCCCCTTGGATTTACCATCACCGATAAAAAACTAAGACGTGCTGGATTAGATTACTGGCTGGGGGTGGAAGTAAAAATAATTCCTTCTTTAAAAGAATATCTACTAAAAACAGACGCTCCTAAATATTTTCTTTCAAGCAAAGCCCCTCGATCTTTGTATTCAGCAGAAATTAAAAAAGACGCGATATTTATTTTCGGAAGCGAAACAGCGGGCTTGCCTGCTTATGCTAAGGAGTTATGGAATAACGATTTTTATACTTTGCCCATGCATAAAGAAGCTCGCTGTCTAAATCTTGCAAACTCAGTGTCCATTGCAATTTACGAAGCTCTTCGACAACAGGACTTTTCGTCATTAGACCTCTTTCAAAGCTCCCTTTCTCTGAGTACGTGAAGTTTTAAAAGAGGCCATTTATGTTAGCCGTGTGAATTTGCCATATCAATGATATCTTCTTTTTCCCTTACGCCAACAAAAGAATCCACTTTTTTTCCATTTTTGAAAAAAAGTACAGTTGGGATAGAAGAGACAGAAAACTTTTGAGAAAGATCTCTATTTTCATCAACATCTACTGAGAAGACAGAAAAACCTTCATTGCTCACCTCCTCCAAAATCGGGCTAAGAGTTTTACACGGACCGCACCAATGGGCAAAAAAGTCGATAATTACAACTTTATTTGATTGGATTGCTTCACTAAAACTTGATTCATTTAATTCTTTAACAGTCATTTTTTCTCCTTAATGGTTTTGTATGTGTATCTATTAATTTTTGTATTTCTCCCTCTACTGTTTTTAGAAAGAGATCCCGTGCTTCTTTCTTATTGCCCGTGTCTTTAAAGATTTGCGCGTATGAAACCGGCGGCCCAAAAGCAAGGGTAATTGGAACAAACAATTTTGGTATTAGTTTTCCCTTGGGAAGAGCCTTTTCTGGACCAATAACAGCAGCTGGGATTACTTTTGCATTCCCTTTATCTGCAAATAATGCAAGTCCATGCTTTAAAGGTTGCAACTTTCCATCCAAGCTTCTTGACCCTTCAGGAAAAATAAGAACCTTTTCCCCTTTTAATAGTAAAGAGACTACATGTTTGACGACTAATTTATCATCAGCGTCTCCTGAAACAGGATAAGTATTTATTTTTGAGAGATAAAACGAGATGAATTTAGACTTAAATAAGGATTTTTTTGCAAGGGCATGAATGACTTGAGGGCTTGCACACCCTAACATAGGGGGATCCATCAACGAAACATGGTTACAAGCGATAATTCCCGGGGTGTTAATCTCAAAATGCTCTAAGCCGACCACTTTAAAACGATGGAACAGTTTGAAATACCCATAAAAAAACAACTTAGTGGGGTAATAGAATATGGAGCACTTCTTACCTTTATACGAGAACCAATATTTTCGATGAGCAGGTTTTAAGTGGGGATATTTTTTCACTATCAACGCAAGGGGCTTAACAATATCATTTACCCCAAGCTCTGTTGTATCCACTCTAATTGCATCTTTAGGACAAATTAATGGAGATTGTTCCCTTGTCATATCCCTTTCATCGCGACTTGTTAAATCTGTGATCACATCTTCAATGGTTAAACTTTCGGCTCCTGCCTTTTTTTTAAGAACATTAAACCGTCTTCTTGCTCTTTCTTCTACATCTGCTTCAAGAAAGATCTTGATCTCTGCACCCGGAAACACCACTGACCCAGTATCTCTCCCCTCTACAACAATATTTTCCCCTTCTGCAACGATTCTTTGGAGTCTTGTTGCATAATCACGTATGAACACTTTTGTCGAAAGTAAAGAGGAAATGTGAGCTATTTCTCTACTTCTGATCTCTTCAGTAACATCAGTTGATCCAACAAAATGCTTTCTTTTCCCCCCATCGCCCAAAAAATAATAGGAGAAAAACGCAAGCTCCTCCTCCTGCCTTTGATCATTTGCAGACAAAAGATTTTTATTCCTATAATACAGGGCAATTGCTCGATAAATAGCTCCAGTATCAAGATGAGTAAATCCAAGCTTTTTCGAAAGCCCTTTAGCAACTGTTGATTTGCCAGATGCAGAAGGTCCATCAATGGTTATTTTTATAAATTTTTTCATCTTATCACATGTTTTTTAAAAATACATACACTATTGGGGCAGTAAATAGCAACGAATCGAGATTATCAAGGACGCCTCCAACCCCAGGAATAGAGTTACTATCCTTTACTTTTGCATCTCTTTTCAATAAAGATTCAGCCAAGTCCCCAATTTGACCAAAAATTCCAATCGCTCCCCCCAATACAATAGCAAAAGGAAGACTTAATTGAAATCCAAACTCTGGAAATAGGGATCCTAAAATGGAAAAAAGAGCACTTGCAATTACAGAAAATAAACACCCACCAATTGAACCTACCCTTGTCTTACCAGGGCTGATTGTTGGTGCAAGTTTACTTTTACCAAAACTCTTACCTAAAAAATATCCCCCCACATCTGCCATCTTAGTTACAGTGATCAAGTACGCAAGCCATAACCTTCCATTTATCAATGGTTCTCCGATCGATTCAGGATATAAAATTTTTACCATAAGTGTTAAAGGGACAAGAATATATACAATTCCAAAAAAACTTGTCGAAATATGTACTATTGCCTGATCTACTTTAGAGAAATAATAAATAAAAATTGCAAATAAAAATAAGCCTAACATCATTTGAGTTAGACCCGTTAACCCATAATTGAGAATTTGGAGATAATTAGTAAAAATAAAAATCGCTGTAAATAATGCCAGTAAGTTGTAGGGCAAAAATAATGCCTTGGTTTTTAAAAACTCTACATATTCCCAAATTGCTGCGAGGCCAAAGGCCATTACAACAAGCATCACAATCACTTTCATTACAGAAAGCTGCGAAAAATAGACAATGAGAATTAATGCTAACACCTCAACTGTATACGCAAGAAATCGAGCCTTTAAATCTTTAAACCTAGTTTCCATCCTAATCTCTCCTAAACGCCCATTCTTTTATTTCTTGTCCTGTACTCATCAACAGCCTCTTTAAAGTCATCCACTGAAAAATCTGGCCATAGCATCCTTCTTAAAAAGATCTCTGTATAGGAAATCTGCCAAAGCAGAAAGTTACTCACCCTTTGCTCCCCGCTTGTTCTGATCAACATGTCTGGGTCAGGAAAATTTGCGGTATAAAGATGCTGCCCTATTAACTCTTCAGTGATGTCAGCCTCGTCGATTTTGCCATTTTTTATATCTTTTGCTATTTGAATCATCGCCCTTTTAAGATCATCCCTGCCGCCATAATTGACAGCAAGCACAAGCTGCAGGCCCCTTCCATTTCTTGTAGCATGCTTAACCTCATAAAGAATCGTCTTTAAAGAAAGGGGAAAAGGGCTTACATCACCAATTGTTGAAAGTCTAATCCCATTTTCAATGAGCGCCGGCCTCATTTTATTTAAATATAGCTCAAATATATGAAATAAGGACTGAATTTCAGGTTCGCTTCTAAACCAATTTTCTGTTGAAAACGCATACACAGTTAATATTTCAATTCCCATATTTGCAGCAGCTTGGCTAATCCTTAATAGGTTTTCTGCACCCTCAATATGCCCCTCTTGAATGGATATACTTTCTCTTTTAGCGTACCTGCGGTTTCCATCCATAATAATAGCAACATGGCGAGGAAGCGGCTTGCTCCTCATTGTCTTGTTTTCACATGTTGGTGATAGGATTTCAGTCATATATTTCTCAAAAAGATCTTTTGAGAATACCAAGAGGAGAAATTCTTGACTAGAATATTCTAGATCTATTGACAATTGGTTACAAATCTAATAAACTCTTTCTTTCACAATTCTATTCAAGGAAGTAACGCTTATGAAGGGTCAACAGAAAAGAAAGTCATTACTTGTTATTTTAATCGTTTCGGCACTTACTCTTTATAATATTCTTCCAACGATTTTTTTCTACTCCAATCCTTTAAAAAGTGAAATCACTAAAGCAGCTTCGATGAAGATCGGTTCTGATATTGCAAGTAGAGTAAACAATTTAGAAAAAGAATCTATCGCATGGATCTACTCCTATTGCAAACTTCTTCAAGTAAAACCTACTAATGTTTCATTGAAAGAACTGACCCCCGACCTTATTCATGTAACTTTTAAAACAGAAAATGAGGCACGCGTTTTTAAGTCTCATATGACAAAAGCTGGAAACCTAATCCCTTTCTATCCAAAAAAGATGCTCCCTGTTGATGGAGATGATTTGGATCTTGCTTCAAAAACCGTCCTTTTAAAAAGAGAAATCCCCATCCATTTTGACTTAAATAATTTAGAACAATACTTTGCCTATGTGCCTATGTTTAATGAGGATGGATCAATCACTTCAGAATATAGAGATATTTTAGATGATAGAGTTTTGGAAGTTGCAAAAGTTCTCACCTCTAACTCTACATCGGCTAGTAATTTAGAACGAACAATCAATGACCAGTATATTGGCTATAAAACTCCTTATTTCCTATCTCTCTCTGACACCCTCTTGGAGTATAAGTCTTTATTTCAAAATGACCTTGCCCTACAAAAGAGATTCTTTGCTTATGCATTTCAATCAGGCGGTCACGACCCCGCATTTCTCTACGATCATTGCCTCGGTGGCTTTACTGCGTGCAAAGACTTTATCCAAAAGCAAAAGCTTGAGCTTGCTGCCAAAATAAAGGAGGAGGGTCTTGATGAAAATGACTCTTCGATTGCAGAAATAGGGGCTTTTACAACACTCAAACAGCAGGAAGAAAAGCTCTTAAATGCCATCACTCTTTTGAAAAATCGGAAGTCTCTTTTTATAACCCCTTCAGAAAAGCTTTCAAAGACTCACTATTCTACAGAACTAACCAACAACAAAATTCACGCAAAGGGTCTTTTCACTCTATCAACTCACTCTTACAATCCAATTGTGTCTGCTTTAATTGTTGACTACGACAATAGAACTCTTACTTTTTCTATATCAGAAGATTTGATCAACTATATGAATAAGCAGAGCAACTTATATCAAAATAAGATCTCACAGCTCATTTTTGACGCGATAGCTAAAGTTAAAAATGAAACATTAGAAGATGTTCAACGCAACGGCCCACTATTTACTTTAAATCTTTCCAACTTAAGTAACGCAAAAAGTCTATTACGTTTTGATCTAAAGACTGTTGCTGAGAAAAAACTTGCTACCTTAAAGGCTTCATTACTTGCCGGCTGGCAAAGATCCTCTAAAGAACTCAATCCTGAAGCATATAAGATTGTTAGCTGGGAGGAATACAAAGGACTTTCTGAGCAGGAACAGGCCTTTTGTTTAGCCTTATACGCACCAATTCTTGATAAAGATGGTGAAAATAACGGATTTAGCAACGGATCTGTCTATGTGATCGGAAAAAGCTTGCTTCTGATGAATAAAAATTCCATGCAAAAAGAAACAGGCATTGATAACATCGCTCTTGGTAAAGATTTGATGGCTTTAGATTCTTTGCTTCGTCAGCACGGTGCCTATGTGTACGAGGGAAGCAATTTTCCTTATTCAAAAGAATTTAAAAACGATTATATTTTTAGAATTTCTGATTACTTTCAGCCCCTGCTTGCTGCCACTAGAGAAAAATGGAACGTGATAAGCTCTGGAAAATTTGCTACTTTAGAATTTTCTAACGTACGAGAGAGAATCTTAACTCTTAATAGCATAGAAAATAAAGAGCACGCCGATTTACTAAAATGGCAAGATGAATATAACAAGGCTCAATCTAATGTGGAAGCAGAAGGTCATCTAAGCATCCCCTCACCTACAAAAAGCCCTTTTCTTAGCAACCTTGCCCTATCAACATCTAAATACTTTAGAGGTGATGAGAAAAAAATTCTACATTGGGGATTGGATTTAAACGGTGGTTCGACAGTTCGCGTAGCACTAAAAGACAAGCACAACAGAGCTGTAACAAGTGAAGAAGACCTAAATCAGGGGGTCAATGAGCTATACCGCAGAGTGAATAAGATGGGCGTTTCAGATGTTTCGATCAGAAAAGAGGGTTCATTCATCACTTTAGATTTTCCAGCAACACAAAGTCTTTCTGCAAGTGAATTGATCACCTCTTCATCAATGACTTTTCACGTTGTCAACGAAAAATTTTCCTACTATAATTCATCCGTTAGAAATTCTCTTAGCAGGTTCCTACAAGAAGTGTGGAATGAAGCATTAGTGACAAACAGGACCGATTCTTTGAGCATCAATCAAATTGCCTTTTGCCACCTTTATGGCGAGGCTCTAGACAGTGCAAACCCATTGCCAAGAAGCGATTCAGGGAAAGTTTTACTGCAAAATGGTCTACAACTTTCAGACCCTAGGGACTCTAGTATGAGCTCTCTTGTAGATGACAGAATTTCTAAAATTGGAGTGTTAGAGGGAGATAGCATTGAAGATTGGAATGGAATGACAAATCCACTTGTTATCTTGTTCAATAACTACGCACTAGAGGGCGCATGGCTTGTTGATGTGAGATCTGGATATGATGCAAGCAGTGGAAACTATCTTTCTTTTAGCGTAAACTCGAACTCATCTCAAGATAATATTAACCCGCAAGAAGTCTTACATAATTGGACGTCAGTATTTTCAACCTCACAAATGGTCAACGGCGGGTATTCCGAAATTACCGCTGGCAATGGCTGGAGATTAGCTGCTGTTCTCAACGGCAAAATCATAAGTATGCCTAGACTACAAGATGCTTTAAGAGAAAATGGAAGAATTTCTGGTTCTTTTACTCAAAAAGAAGTAGCAAGACTTGCAGCAGACCTAAGAGCTGGATCCTTAACTTACACTCCCGAGATCATTTCTGAAACAACCATTAGCCCAGAACTTGGGGCAAAAGAACGATCCCAAGGGATTCTTGCTACGGTGATCGCCTTTTTTGCTGTGATTGCAATCATGATCGGTTACTACAGGTTTGCAGGGCTAATTGCCTCCATTGCGGTTGTGTTCAACATTTTAATTATTTGGGCAACCTTACAAAATCTTGGAGCTTCCTTAACTCTTGCTGGAATTGCAGGGATCATCCTAACAATTGGTATGGCAGTGGATGCTAATGTATTGATATTTGAGCGTGTTCGTGAAGAAAATGAGACTCATGGAAACATTCACAATGCCATTGCAAACGGATATGGAAAAGCTTTTTCGGCCATTTTTGACTCTAATCTCACAACCATCATTGCAGCTTTAATCCTATTAAACTTTGATGCAGGACCGGTAAAAGGCTTTGCTCTTACTTTAATTATAGGAATTACCTCCTCGATGTTTACAGCCCTTTATATGACAAGAACTTTCTTTAGCTTCTGGCTTAAAAAAGGCAACGGGCAAACTCTTACAATGCTAAACTTGTTTCCAAGCACTGGATTTTCTTTTCTTAAATACGGCAAAGTTGCAACATTTATTGCTACTGCCTTTATTATTGCAGGGAGCGTCACTTTATACGAACAAAGAGGGAGCCTCTTTGGAATGGATTTTACTGGAGGGATGACCCTTGAACTTGAAGTTGCAAGCTCAACTGGTGTAACTCCAAAGTCAAGTGTAGAGCAAGCCCTTATATCTCACGGAATTTCTCCTTCAGAGTTTTCTATTAGGGAGCTTAAAGACAAGAACTCCTTAAAGATTTATTTAAGCAATGGGTTAAATAATCCAGGTAGACCTTTTGCTAACTTAAAACGACCCTCTTTTCAAGATGATATTAGCTACTCCTATGAGAAACACCCAAGACTTGTAGCAATTGTTGCTTGTCTAAAAAGCTCCAATGTTTTGTTAACTTCTAACTCACTAAACTCGTTGGACAAAAACTTCTCATCTATTAGCGGCCAAATGTCAGAAACTATGAGAAATAATGCCTTATTTGGATTGTTACTTGCACTACTTTCGATCTTAGTTTACATCACTGTAAGATTTGAGTTTAGCTACGCAATTGCCGCAACAATTGGTCTTGCTTTTGATCTAATGTTAACTTTAGCAACCCTTGGAATTTGTAAGGCTCTTGGCCTTCCACTCTCCATCGACCTAAACACCATTGCAGCCCTTATGACCATCATCGGGTACTCCTTAAATGATACAATCATCGTTTTTGATAGAATACGCGCTGAGCTTAAGCGAAATCATTCCACCCCATTAAAGGAAGTGATCGACTTGTCCTTAAACAAGACCCTTTCAAGGACCATGATGACATCATTAACAACTCTTGTTGTGCTGTTATCTCTTGTTATGCTTGGAGGAAAATCGATCTTTAACTTCTCATTTTTAATGATGGTAGGAGTAATTATTGGAACATTTTCTAGTTTATTCTTGGCAAGCACGTTCTTTTATTTTTTCAAAAGCTTTGATAAAAAGAAGGCAAGATCCGCTTCAATCATAAGCATCAATGGATAGAATAGACCTCTTTCGAAATTCGCTTTGCTCGAAAAAATAGATCAATTTTCGACAAATTTACCATAAAATTTCGAGAGCATATCTGAAGATATGGTCGAAAAAATTGATGGTAAAGGTGCGAAAATTTGCTGCTTTAATGAGCAAATGGAGCTTTGAAAGATGTCTAATTGATTTTAAGTTCAATAGTATCCCTTAAAATCGGTTTTGTATGCTTGATTTTTTTATAAAAATCAAGTATCCTTTGCCAAAAAGTAGATCCCATGCAATATAAACAATCTCCTTCCAATCTTGTATGGGTTTATCCAACTGAAAATCCTGCATTAATCGAATATTTTATTTCTGAATTTCATATTCATCCTGCAACAGCTCAAGTATTAGTTTCTAGAAAGTTCACTAAAAAAACAGATGTTCATAAATTTCTCTATTCGAAACTTCCTCACCTTATCCCACCTGAAAAATTAAGTGAGATCGATAAAGCAACAGCTCGACTTTACGACGCCCTAAAAAAAAATGAGAGCATCTTAATCTTTGGGGATAATGACGTTGATGGCATTACTGGAACAACTCTTCTTGTAGACTTCCTAAGAACACTTGGGGCAAGTGTATACTTTTATATCGTCTCAAGATCCTCAGACAGAGGCAATACTATTTTAGATTCTGTAGAGTATGCACAGCAAAATGACTGCAAACTCTTAATCACTGTAGACTGCGGCATCACTGCAGCTGACGAAATTGAAGAACTTACAAAACTTGGCATCGATGTAATCATCACCGATCACCATGAACCAACAGACAGAATCCCCCACTGCATTGCAACACTCAATCCAAAATTAAAGGGGAGCAAATATTCAAACAAGGATTTAACCGGTGTTGGGGTCGCTTTTAAATTTGCTCACGCAATGATGAATATGCTCGCAAAAAAGGGCGAGGTTCAGGCAGACCTTATCGACTTAAGAAGATACCTAGACTTGGTCGCCCTTGGAACCATTTCTGATATGGGGGCATTAACTGGTGAAAATAGAATTTTAGTCAGATACGGGATAGAACAACTTAAAAAAACCCAAAGAATTGGTCTATTAAAGTTAATTCACGTCTCCGAAGTAAATCCAGAAGATATTACCACCACAGATATTGCTTCAAAAGTTGCACCAAGACTTAACAGCTTGGGCAGAATCGATAACCCTATCAAAGGGGTTAACCTCCTTCTCGTACGCGATATGGGTGAGGCAGAAGCCCTTGCTCGCGATCTTGACCTAATGAATCAAAAAAGGCAAAAAATTGAACGCAAGGACACTGAGAATTTAGATAAATTAATTGCAGACAACCCCTCCATAGTCAGTGATAAAGCAATCGTGTTACACTCCTACACCTGGCATTCGGGAATCATAGCAATTTTGGCTACAAAAATCTCAAAACTCTACAACAAACCAACAATTGTCATCACCATTAAAGATGGTATCGGAAAAGGCTCCATACGGACAATTCCAGAATTCCCTGTTCTTGACGTCTTAAAAGAAAATAAGGACCTATTAATTAATTTTGGGGGTCACGACTACGCCTGCGGATTAACTATCAAAGAAGAAAATATCCCTATTTTAAAAGAAAAATTCATCCAAGCTGCTCAAAGACACCTTAAAGAAAGGGATCTGCAACCAAAACTCTACTTGGATGCTAAAATCTCATTTAAGGATCTCACTTTTGAATTTTTAGAATCGCTCACACTTTTAGAGCCATACGGGATGGAAAATCCCCATGTTACTTTGTATGCTGTTGCACACCAGGTACACTCCCCTAAAATCATAGGGAAAAATCATTTAAAGTTTTCTTTAGAAGATGGAGATCGCTACCTTGAAGGAATTGGATTCAACATGGGTAATCGCAAACCCACCCTACTAAAAAAGAACATTAAACTTCTTCTTGCTTTTACACCACATATCAATGTTTACTTGAATAAATCATCGATTCAACTTCAAATTAAAGATTTTATCGTAATAGATGAAATCTAAACTCTCTTAAACATACATGCCCCTACCAAAAGTACTTTGATAGAGGCATGTGAGAGGCAAAAGTGGCACTACGCCCTTTGATTACATTGCTTCTGAAGAAGCTTCTGTATTCACAGTTCTTTTATTTAAATAATTCTGCTGATAATTTTTTACATCATCGGAATGAATTACCCATGCAGCACCCTTTCTGATCGCTTTTAACAATCCAATTCGTGTTGCATAATAAATTTTTTGCGGCGGAACACCAAGCATTTTTGCAACTTGATTAACCGAAAAATATCCTTTATGATTATCAAACACTAATTCACCATCAAACATCGATTTTGCTCTAGAGTACTTTCTTCTTCTATAGTCATCTAAATCTTTAAGATCAATAGTCCAACGAGTTGCATCTTTAGAAGCTCTAAGCTTTCTTTGCTTGATTGCAACGTAAATTGCTTGTCTTGTTACATTATTTAGCCTTGCTGCCTCAGTAATTGAAACAACTCTTGCTGAGCTACTACCTTCACCCTGCTCAATACCTTTCATATTTTCTTTTTCTTCAAACATTTTATTACCCTCCTCTCTTAAGATAATTTAAAAAATTAACCTTACAAACTTTTAAAGCCTAGCTTATAATTAAAAAGTTCCTTTAGTTAACTCGCTTTTTCATTTTATTCATTCTTTTACCCTTTTGAATAAGTAATTTTGCCATAAAAAAAGAATTGATATCAATCTTTTTCGTTCAAAAGCGTAAAAAAATTAAGAAGTTAAGAATATATTTACAAAAAAATCAAAATTATTGAATAATTTACTTCACTTTTCTCTAGTTAGAAAGGAACAAATCACTTATGCTGCGATCAAATAGGCGGGCCGTACAATGAAGAAAAATTTTTTTAATCTGTTCTTAATAATCTTATTTTCAATATCTTGCGCCTTACATGGTTCAATAGCCCCCCCAAAGCTTACAGCTCACGACACCTTTGAAAAAACCGAAGAGATCTTAAAAGTGCATGCAAAGTACAAAAAAATAGATAATGTCCTGATGGGGAGGATTTTCAATATATTTATTGATAAAATTGACCCATTAAAGGTTTATCTCCTTCATTCTGAAATAGATATGTACCTAAACCCCACTGATAATTTTTTAACCGTTGCTACAGAAGACTATAATCATGAGAACTTTACATTTTTTTCCACCTTGTACGGAACCTTTCTTAAATCGATAGAAAGACGTCATACAATAGAATCTTCTATCTCCTACAAAGATCTGCCAAAAGCTGTGGACTACAAAGCCATAGAAGCGATGGGGCACCCAAAAACTGAAGAGGAGTGCAAGATGAAGCTTCGCATGATTAAGTCTCTTCAAGAGGATGCAATCACCCGTCTTTCTGAAGATAAGCAGGAAAAGCAACGGGCATATATTTTAAAAAAGCGCTTAAATCAAGAAAAAGAGTTGATCACCGAATCAACTCTTCAAAGAACTAGAATGGTCCATGCTTTTTTTCTAAAAAGCGTAGCCGAGGCCCTAGATTCTCATACAACTTATTTTACTCCCCACGAGGCAAAGCAATTTATTATCCATATCCAGCAAAGGCTTTTTGGAATCGGAGCTATTTTAAGCGATACAATGGATGGCTTATCTGTAGAAAAAATCATCAAGGGAGGCCCAGCTTTTAAGAACAAATCCTTAAAAAAAGGGGATAAAATCATTGCAGTAAACAATACATCCATTATCGGGATGGATCTTTCCGAGGCTGTGGATCTTATCCGGGGCCCAAAGCAGACAAAAGTGATTCTCTCTATTATTAGAACTGAAAAAGATACAAAACAAACCTTTGATGTAGAGATAGTTAGAGATGAGATCGTTGTGGAAGAGAGTCGCTATACAGCAAAAACTGAGCCTTATGGGGATGGTGTAATAGCCCACCTTCACCTCCACTCTTTTTATTCGGTTCCAACTGCATCATCTGTAAAGGACTTAAGAAAAGAGATCCTTGAGATTCAAAAGAACCATAAGTTAAAAGGGGTGATCCTAGATCTTCGAAATAATGGCGGGGGGGTATTAACTGAAGCCATTAATGTTGCCTCATTATTCATCAACAAGGGTGTTGTAGCAGCAATTAGAACCCATACGGGCGATGTAAGCCGTATTCGTAACCTTAGTGATAACAAGCTTTGGGACGGCCCTTTGGTGGTTTTAACAAACAAAGGCTCTGCCTCTGCATCAGAAATTGTTGCCTTATCCTTATCTGATTATGGCAGGGCTATCATTGTGGGCGATAGCAGAACTTGGGGAAAAGGGACTCACCAATCAGGGACATTTTTTGATGCCTCTCCAGATAGCGTCAATCCAAAAGGGGAATATAAAGTAACGGGGGGGGTATATTACACTGTTGGAGGTAAAAGCCCTCAGTTAACCGGTGTTCTCTCAGACATTGTTGTTCCAGGGGTGTACGCAAAATCAGAAATCGGAGAGAAATTTGCCAAATTTCCTTTGGACAATGATTCAATAGACCCTTTATTTCAAGACGATCTTGCTGATGTTCACCCCCTCTACCGCTTTAAAATCAAAAAAGCTCTTCAAATGAATCTTCAGGAAAAAGAGTCCATTGCAAAATATCTTCCCGCGCTTCAAAAATCCTCTGAAGAAAGAATTAAATTGAATAAGGATTATCAGAATTTCCTCCTTGCCATAGAAAACCCTACTGACAACGTTTATAATGAGGAACTTTATTCGCAAGAGGATCATCAACTAGCAGAGTGTATGAATATCATGAAAGAGTTCATTCTCCTCCACGACAAAGATCTGTAAAACTCAATTGCAAAAAGTTTGTCAATAGGATATACTTCTTTGCATGAAAATTCGTACACGTATTGCTCCTTCGCCAACAGGACACCCACATGTTGGGACATTATATATGGCTCTTTTTAATCTCATTTATGCACGGGCAAATGGGGGAGAATTTATCCTTAGAATCGAAGATACTGATCAAAAACGTTCAAGACCTGAATATGAGACCAGCATTTATGAATCGCTCAAGTGGATAGGCCTTACATGGGATGAAGGCCCCGATGTGGGAGGTCCTTACGGTCCTTATAGACAATCAGACAGAAGCGATATTTATAAGAAATATTGCAAGCAACTCCTTTCCGAGGGTAAAGCCTATAAATGTTTCACAACTGCCGCTGAATTAGAAGAGATCAAGCTTCTTGCGAAAAAGACAGGGGGAAGGGCCGGCTACGATAGAAGGCATCGAAATTTAACCGATGAAGAAATTAAAGAATTTGAAAATCAAGGAAGATCCTTTGTAGTAAGATTAAAAGTGCCACTAACTGGTGAGGTTACTTTTACCGATTCAATCAAGGGAATTG
The DNA here is from genome assembly GCA_945872565.1 of Chlamydia trachomatis. Taxonomy (GTDB): domain Bacteria; phylum Chlamydiota; class Chlamydiia; order Chlamydiales; family 2-12-FULL-49-11; genus JAJACQ01. The sequence goes on from CAMBZN010000002.1 coordinate 63,463, forward strand.
TAAAAGTTCCTTGCGCTGACATTGACGATCAGGTTTTAATGAAATCAGATGGACTACCAACGTACCATCTTGCAAATGTGATTGATGACCACTTGATGAAAATTTCTCATGTGATTAGGGGCGATGAGTGGTTAAGCTCTACTCCAAAGCATATATTAATCAATGAAGCGTTTGGTTTTACCCCTCCGACGTTTATGCACATGCCCTTATTACTAGGAATTGATGGAAAAAAACTTTCTAAAAGAAAAAATCCTACCTCTGCCTATTATTATAGAGATTCCGGTTACCTTCCTGAAGCTTTTATCAACTTTTTAACTTTGATGGGTTATAGCATGGAAGGGGGAAAAGAAATCTACCAGTTAGATGAGATCATTTCCACCTTTAATGAGCGGCGAATAGGGACAAGCGGAGCAGTATTTGACGTGAAAAAGCTTGATTGGATCAATCAGCAGTATATGATAGCATCCATCCCCGAGAAAGATTTATGGGGAAGAATTAAGGAGTGGGGGTTTAAAGATGAGTTTATGCAAAAATTAATGCCTCTTGTTCACACTCGGATGAAAACTTTTGGTGATTTTATCGATTTATGCGGATTTTTCTTTGTAAACAACTTACATCTTGATGAAAAGCTCTTTTGCCCAAGGCTTATTACACCACAGCAAACTTGCTATGTACTGCAAGTTTTTCTCTGGGGTCTTGAAAAAGATGGCTGGGATAAAGAGAGTGTTGAAAAAAATTCAAAAGCACTAAGCGATGTGTTTGGGATTCATTTTAAAAAAGAGGTCATTCCTATCCTATTTGTTACTTTTACTGGAAAAACAACAGGACCGCCTTTATTTGACTCTATTGTTCTTCTTGGTGAGCACAAAGCAAGAGCAAGGATTCTAGAGGCGATCGCATTTCTTGGTGGAATATCAGGAAAAAAACTCCCCCTTTTGGAAAAAGCCTACGCATCTTTAGATGGGAAGGAATTGTTTTCAGCCGTATGAATGTAACCCCTGCGTATTCAATAAAAAACCCTTTTACAGCAAAAATTGAAAGAGTGGCCTCTTTAAACAAGGAAGGTTCTACTAAGACTAATTATCATGTGGAAATTTCTATCGAGGGTTCAGGGATCAAGTATGAGGTCGGTTCTTCATTTGGCTTTTTGCCATTGAATCTAACCGAAGAAATTGATCATATTATGACCATCCTTGCTACCGATAAAAATTTCATCGTTCATCCAGCAAAAATTGACGCAGAAATATCTATTTATGACTTTTTTTTAAAGCATGTAAATGTTTCTCGAGTTACACAGAAAATAGCCCTTGCGTGCCTCCCCTATCAAGAAAATAATCATCTAGAGACCCTTATGCAAGAGGATTGGAAAGGGTATTGTGATCAACATGATTTAGTAGAATTTTTAGCAAAATTCTATTCTAAGCAGATGCCCATCCAAGAGCTTGTAGATGTATTATCTCCAATGCTGCCACGTTTTTATTCCATTGCATCCTCTCAGAAAGTCCTTGGCAATAGATTGCTTTTTTTAGTTGCTGATTTTAGTTATAAAAAGGGAAACAAAAACTACACAAGCATCACAGCATCACATTTGCTCAAGTACAAAACCATTCGGATTTTTCCTCAACCTAATCCCTCCTTTTGCCCCCCTAGAGAAGATGTTCCAATCATAATGGTAGGACCAGGAACAGGGCTTGCTGCTTTTCTTGGCTTTCTTCAGGAGCAAATAGTACATAACCAACGTAAAAATAACGTATTATTCACAGGGGATAGGAATGAAAAGGTTGATTTCTATTATGAAGATGAACTCAAGCAGTATCAAAAATCAGGACATTTGCAATTATTTACTGCATTTTCCCGCGATAGTTCCAGAAAAATTTACGTTCAAGATAGAATGTGGGAGGAAAGAGCTCTCCTTTATGATCTTATCATTTTTCAAAAAGCCCATATCTATATTTCTGGAGACGCTGACAGGATGGCAAAAGATGTAATTTTGATGCTCGAAAAGATCCTAACTACTCACTCCTCAGAGGAAGCTCATCTTGCTGTTCGCGAGCTCAAAAAGCAAAAACGTCTTCATATGGATGTATATTAGATTTTTGCATAGATAGAAAGAAGGAAATCGGAAACCCAATTGCGTAATTTACCTTTTGCTAACACCAAAATATCAGTAACTTAAGACCAAGAAAGGGTTTTTATAACAATTTTAATAATTAGATTGTTAGAGCTAACTCGTTCATGATCAATTAAATAACAACTTTCATCCACATCACCTCCTAGGCGATAAAATCTTTGTTGCTGAGCAAGGGGGCATTTCTAAAAAGCGCTTACAAATCATAAACTTAAATTGAAAATAAGGCTTAATTATGTTATAATTAATATTAATAAGGAAGTGTTCATGAAGATACAATTTCAAGATTATTTCAATTTTTCTAAAGAATTTAAGATAATAGAGGAAACCCCTCTTAACAGTGCTAAACAAGTGGTTTTGATTGTTTTAAAAATTCTTTCTTATATCAGCATGATCATTCCAATCATCTGCGCATTTGGTTTATTTATCCAAAAAAGCAATGACCTTAGTCATTTAACTCCACTCAAAAGTACTTCGGAAGTAGCTCAAGCGGAAGAAGCTCAAGCGGAAGAAGCTCAAGCGGAAGAAGCTCCCGAAGCTGTTTTAGCAATACCAGCGGAATCTTCTGAAGAACTATCTCAATCTTTATCAAGAAAGTCAGCAGCGGCTGTAAAAATTGCAAATTGTTTCAGAAATTATTTAAAAACGCAGCTAATCGTTGGCAAAGAAAAATTACCCGACATACTTGAAGCACTTCGAGCATGGAAAACAAGTTCTGATAGTAAATGCAAGGCCATATTAGCAGATTCTACTGCAGAATTATCTGAGAAAAAAAAAGGCGAGCAAATCTTTGATTATCACGCTCGACTTTGCAATACGATGGCTTTTGGTATCGGTTCTCTAATAAGAACACCTGTCCCAGGAATCAGAGTTCTTGTATCTTCTGATGAAAATAACAATCCTCAATCAATTGCCATTTATGGCGCTATAGATAATCATTTATGGTACATAGCAACGCATTCAAATAATTTGATACATCCTATTAACAAGGATCGAATAAGAGGATCAGCCTCAAAAATCATGGATCTTTTAATACGCAACTCTAACAGAAAAAAGAAACCTATTGAACTAAGCTCCCTCCCCTTAGCTGTATCATTTTATGAACAGAAAGGCTTTTCTAAAAATGGAGACCTGGAAAATGATGGTTGCACCCCCATGATCTATGATCCCTTAAAAGCTTTGTCTGAATCTATTTAGTTAGATTAGACCTTTTTTTATAAAGAGGCCTAATCATTTACTGATGACCGTTAAACCACTTGCTGTCATTAATAATGTATTTTCAAAACGTATCCCGAAAAACCCATCTATATAAAGGCCAGGCTCTATAGTAAAAACCATCCCTTGCTTGATTACTATATCTTTATTACGAAATGAAATACGGGGCCATTCATGAACTTGCTGACCTAAACTATGTCCTGTTGAGTGCCTTAGATATTGTGATACATTCTGCAGGTGGGCATACTTTCTGACCTCTTCGTCAAGAGTGTGAAAATATGCACCAGGGAGGGCCTTTTGAACAGCAAGATTATACGATTGCTGGACAGTATCATGAAGATGTTTCCATTTTGTATACCCTTCTTGGTTTGCACTCTTTTCGAAAAAAAGAGTTCGGGTCATATCGCTTGTATAGTCATTCACAGTAACACCGCAGTCAATTAAAACGTTCATTCCCTTTTCAAGGGTTGTACCCCCACTACGGTGATGGGGATAGGCACTATTTTTTCCAAAGGCAATGATAGGTTCAAAAGATAGGGAATCTCCCCCATTTTCTTTACAAAATTTCTCATATTCCCAGGCTGCTTCTTTCTCTGAAATCCCAACTTTTAATATTGAGACTACATGTTCATACCCTTTATAATTTAAAGCTCCTGCAATTTTCATTATCTCAATTTCACTTTGATCTTTGATAGCTCGAATCTGTTCTATCTTCGAAGAGGGGGTAAATTTTGCAAGAGGCATCAACTTTTCTAGCGTTTTAAATCTATTAAAGCAAAGAGTAGCCCCGTCTATAAAGACCTCTTGAGGGGGAACAGATCGAAGAAAATCGTCAAGCTCTCCATCGTCATTAACGTGGACCTCTATCCCTTGGAGTTGTTTACAGCTGTCAATATACCGAGAATCGACAAAAAACATTTTCTTTTCAGGAAAAACAAGAAGAGTGCCTAAAGAGACCTTCTTTCCTATCAAATAAAAAATATCAATAGGATTGTCGATGTATTGAAATCCTGATGTAATATTTAAGTTGTGTATTCTTTGCATAAGCCCCTTAGTTCATTTTTTGTTATTTCCCTACCCACACTATCACTGTCAGTTGATTCGATCAGGATAATAGCCTCATCAATGGAGTACTTTTTTTTGGATAAAACGCGCGTGTAGATTCGTTCTTTTAGATGAATTAGTTCTTCCCCGCTTTGAAAAAGGGCTAAGGCATGCATAAAAAGATCTCTTCTATCTTTGCCCATAATTTCAGGCATTTCCAATAACATAACAGAGTAATCTCCTATGGAAAATTTCATTCCTAGATCCAAAAAGTTCTCTTTCTTCAGTTGACAAGTAGCAAGATCGTCCTGTGTAAGAAAAATTTCTTCTGATTCAAGTAACTTTTGCCCGATAAAAAGGGATGCGTGGGGGGTTTTTGCTTTTTCAAGAATGGAAAGATCAATCAGTACATGCCCCTTTTGCTGGATAAAACTAAATTGCGGGTGAGGGGCGATTACCTCGACAACACAGAGTTCATCCCAAAGTAGTTTTACTGTTAAAAATCCCCTCTCTTCAAAATCTCTAGTATTAAAAACATGTGCTTTATAGGTAGCAGCTGCTGAAGGGGCCTTTTCTGCATAGGTGAATTTCTTAAAAAAAGTTTGCACTTGAGGCCGGTCAAAAACAGGGCTTTGCCCACTAATACCAAACGACCCCGTTAGAGCTGATGCAATTGCCTCTCGCACCAAAGCATAAACATGTTCTTCCTCTTGAAAGCGGATTTCCTTTTTTTGAGGATGGACATTTACATCAATTTTACTAGGATCAAAGGTCATATCAAGAAAAAATAACGGAAACTCCCCCTTACCAAGAGCGGTTCCAAATCCTGAGGAAACAGCATTGCTTATCAAAAGGGAATAGACAGATCGTCTATTCACAACAAGAAATTGGCCCATCCGATTGCTTCGCGATTGAAAAGAAGAGCCAATGACCCCTTCGATTTTCAGCCCCGCTTTTTCATAACTCACAAGAATCGGAGGGGAAAAAAAGTCCTTGCCTAATACTTCATAAATACGATTTGTATTTGAGCGTTCTACACTAAATACTAAAGCGCCATCTACTGTTAGATAAAAGGCAATCTCTTTATGGCAGAGGGATAGTTTTGTTATGCATTTGACTATTTCTGTTGTCGAAGGTCCCCGAGCTTTTTGAAATTTCTTTCTCGCGGGGGTATTGTAAAATAAAGACTCCACTCGAACTGTTGTCCCCTGCCCCCTTGCTGCGTTTGAAAGCAGAAGGTTTTTCCCCCCCGAACTTTCTAAAACAGTTGCCACAGAGCCTGTAGAACTAGTGATGGAGAATTTTGAAACAGAGGAAATGGCAGCAAGGGCTTCACCTCGAAATCCCATGCTTGTTAAAGAGTCTAGATCCTCAAGGGAAGAGATTTTACTTGTTGCAAACCGCTGTATACAAGATTCTACATCTTCCCGAACCATCCCTTTCCCGTTATCAGAGACTTCAATTAAAAAATGCCCCCCCCCAATAATATCTATAGAGATTCTACTAGCACCTGCATCAACTGCATTTTCTACAAGCTCTTTTACAACAGAGGCTGGCCCTTCCACCACCTCTCCAGCGGCAATCTGGTTAATTGCAAGATCAGATAAGACATGGATGGTTTTGGTCATACCTTACAAAGTATACAAGAGTGCTTTGCCCTTTTCAACTTATTAAAAAGGTACCAAAAAAAAAAAAAATTCCTTATACTAAAAAATATGCGAATCATATCAACTTTAGTTACTTTAGCAGGCCTTTCCTACGGAGCCTACTGGCTTTCCGAAAACAAGCCTGAACTTAAAACCGAGATTGTGGAGTTTGTTAATAGCGGAGATTTTCACACTTTAGAGGCTCGCTATACTGCTCAACAAATCATGGATATGCACAAGACCTCATTACTTAAGTCCGATCACCATAAATTCCTCACTGCTAAAACGCAATTTTCTCCCTATCTTTTGATGGAAGTAAAGTACACAAAAGGGGGCAATGACACTGGCGAAGGGGTGATTCTTTGGGATTTGCTAGATGGCGAGATGGTCATTAATTCTAATCAGTGGGAAAAAACCCATGGCTATTGCGACTGCATTCGCAACAATATTGATGGCAATGAATTTCGGGTAATCAATGCCTTAGCATTACATGGCGGGACCCTAGATAGAGAAAGCTTAGTAAGAGTACTCCAAGTGGAAAATGATGTTTTGGGCAGATGGCTTAGCACATGTCGAAAGAAAAAATTGATTGTTCAAGCTGGAAGTTTTTACAGGCTCCACTTGCAAACTCCAAAGCTTGCACTACGGCCTGAAACGATCATCGATGATCGTATTGTAACAAAATCTTACAAGTCGACAGAACGAATGGGAAAGAAATTTTCTCATAACCAGATAAAGCGGATTGCTGAAGCATCATTTGGACAGGATTTTGCGGTTCGGCATACTCTTGATGTATACCTCCCCATTTATAGTATCACAGTAGAAAACCCAGATGGGTCACATCACACTAGCTACTGGAATGCCATCAATGGATTTGAGTTAAACTTCACCTCTTTATTAGATTAATATCCTTAACCGTTTTTAAAATTTTTGAGGATTTAAACATCCAAGAGTTGTGGTGGTGTGCAAATTCAGCACATACCGAGAATTGACTCTTCCCATAAAAAAGAACTTTGTGTATAATCACGGCGATGGAAAGATGGCTGAGTGGCCGATAGCGCTTCCCTGCTAAGGAAGTATACCTTTAAACAGGTATCGAGGGTTCAAATCCCTCTCTTTCCGAAATTTTTTGGGTGTAAAAAGGGATCTATGAAAGTTCAAACTATTCTTGATAAAACCACCACACCTGCATCTAAAGAATCTGAAATGATGGTGTTAGGTTGCATGTTAACCCACCAAAACTCCCTTGCTGTTGGAGCAGATCGATTAGAAGAACAAGACTTCTATTACAAAGAACACCAACTAATCTTTGCAGCGTTAAAAAGAGCTTACGCTAAAGACAAACCCGCAGACGTCCATTTAGTTGCTGAAACATTAAAGATGGAGGGCCATCTTGATAGCGCTGGGGGAATAAGCTACATTGCCGAAGTTGCTCAATACGCAGGAACTTCTGCCTATATCGAAGAATATGTCGACCTCATCCGAAATAAATCGATTTTAAGAAAGATGATACAAGCTGCAAGCGATATCAAAAAAACCGCCATCGAGCAACCTGAAGATGTAAACTCCGCCCTTGATGAAGCCCAAAGTAAATTTTTTAAAATTTCTCAAACAGCAAATCAATCTATAGGCTTCACCGTAAAAGGGATTTTGGATGGAACTCAGGCTGAATCAAAAATCCCCTACATTAAAGATTTACAAGAAAGGCAAGAGAAATACCACACAAGAGACCCTAATGAAACATTTACCACAGGAGTTTCTTCTGGCTTTCGAGACTTAGACAAATTACTTGGCGGTCTAAATCCCGCCAATTTAATCATCGTAGCAGGTCGCCCTTCTATGGGTAAAACTGCATTTGGAGTAAATATAGCAGAGCATATCTGCTTTGATCTAAACAAGCCCGTTGCGGTTTTCTCCCTTGAGATGAACGCAGAGGAGCTGTTAAACAGAATGATCTGTAAAAGAGCAGAAGTCACTTCAGAAAAGATCAAAACCGGCGCCCTTAACGGCGCTGAATACCAAAGAATTGTTGCAGCCGTAAGTAAAATGCAAAATCATACCTTTATCATAGACGATCAACCCGGTCTAAAAATCACTGACTTAAGAGCTCGAGCACGCAGGCTCAAGGAAGTCTACGACATCCAATTTCTCCTTATTGATTACCTCCAGCTTCTTTCTGGGTCACGGGGACAGTTCAATACAGAAAATAGACAAACAGAGATCTCTGAAATATCAAGAATGCTTAAAAACCTCGCAAGAGAGCTAAACATTCCTATTATCTGCCCCTCTCAGCTATCACGAAAAGTAGAGGAGCGCGCAGGCCATAGACCAATGCTTTCAGATTTGAGAGAATCAGGTTCCATCGAGCAAGATGCCGACTGTGTATTATTTATTTACAGAAGAGACTACTATAACGCCACCGATCACCCCGGAATGGCAGAGATTATCGTAGCAAAAAATAGACACGGTTCAACTGGGGATATCAAGCTTGCTTGGAGAAAAGAGTTTGCAAACTTCTCCAACTATGCCTATGATTCTAGCCCAGACGAGGATCCCTTCTCCCCTTTTGGCAATTAACTAGTTATTATTTTTTTTAAGATCAACTCTTTTCTCACTGCTTAAGATATTTTCGCATTTTACTTTACAAAATCATCACGGTTCTATACACTGGTCACAAACTTTTTATAGGAAAAGGTATAAACTATGTCCTCAGTGAAGAAAAAACGTAAGCTTAAAATGAATAAGCATAAACGTAAAAAAAGAAGCAGAAGAGACCGTCACAAGACTTCGTAATCATGTGGCAATATCCTGAAAACTTCGATGTAATCGTTATAGGAGCAGGGCATGCTGGCTGTGAGGCTGCGTATGCTGCCGCAAAAATCGGCGCAAAAACCCTGCTTTTAACAATGAACCTTGATACTATTGCAAAAATGAGTTGCAACCCTTCTATTGGCGGGTCTGCAAAAGGGCAAATTGTCCGTGAAATTGATGCTTTAGGTGGCGTCATGGGGAAGATTGCCGATAAAACAGGTATAAACTTCCGAATGCTCAACCGTTCCAAAGGACCTGCTGTATGGGCGCCAAGGTGCCAATCAGATAGGTTCCTTTATTCCTACGAGATGAAGTATCTCCTAGAAAACACCGATAATTTATCACTCATGCAAGGCTCAATAGAAACTCTCATCGTTGAAGATGGAGAAATCAAAGGGGTAACCGCCTCTCTTGGTGTCACCTATTTTGCAAAAACAGTAGTGATCTCTGCAGGAACTTTCATGCAAGGCTTAATCCATATTGGCGACAAGACAGCGAACGGTGGCCGCATTGGAGACCCCTCTTCACCAATTTCAGAGGAATTAAAAAGATTAGGGTTTAAGCTTGGTAGGTTAAAGACTGGGACTCCTCCTAGAATTCATGGTAAGACGATAGATTTTTCAAAACTTGAAGTCCAAGAGACTGAAAAGGACGTTTGTTTCTCTTATTCCTCAAAAGAAGAGCGTCTACCACAAGTTCCTTGTTATATCACCTATACTAATGAACAGACGCAGGCAATAGCTGAAAAGAATCTGCATCGTAGCGCTATGTACAGTGGGAAAATCCAGAGTAAAGGGCCAAGGTATTGCCCTTCCTATGAGGATAAAGTGACCCGCTTTAAAGATAGAATTCGCCATCAGATCTTTTTAGAAAAAGAAGGGTTACGGACAGAAGAGTATTATGCAGCGGGGATTTCCACATCTCTTCCATTTGATGTGCAAGTAGAGATGATCAAAACCATTGTAGGTCTTGAGAATGCAGAAATACTTCGTCCTGCTTATGCAATTGAGTATGACTATGTCACCTCTCTACAACTAAAAGCAACACTTGAGACTCATCTTGTAAAAAATCTCTTTTTTGCTGGTCAAATCAACGGTACTACAGGATATGAAGAGGCTGCTGCACAAGGTTTAATAGCTGGAATTAATGCAGCCCATAATGCACTAGAAAGAAAGCCATTTATATTAGGCAGGTCCACTTCCTATATTGGCGTCCTTATTGAAGAACTTATAACAAAAGAATTATCTGAGCCTTATAGGATGTTTACAAGTAGAGCTGAACACAGACTTCATCTGCGCTATGATAACGCAGACACCCGTTTACGTCTTTATGGGCACCATTTAGGTCTTATTTCTGATGAAGAACTTGCAGTATTTACCAAAAATCAGTCTTTGATAACAGAGACAGTAGCAATGGTTCAAAGCACACGTAAAGAAATCGAAAAAAAGAGCATGTTTTTATCAGCATATCTTTCCCGTCCCGATAAAACTTATGCTGATTTAAAGGCACTTTTTCCAGAGATTGTTCCAGAATTACCCCTAAAGCTTGCAACAAGAGTAGAGATTGAAATCAAATATGCCGGTTATATTTCTCGACAGTCCAAGATGCTCGAAAAGCTACAAAACCTTGATGCTATTGCCATCCCCCCAGATCTTGATTTCAATATGAAAACTCTTCGTAAAGAGTCAGCAGATCGTCTTGCAAAGGTCCGGCCGCAAAATCTAGGAGCTGCAAGTAGAGTTGAGGGTGTAACTTCTGCTGACATTTCCATCCTTATGTTAACTTTAGGTTATTAGACCTTATTTTAAGTAGAGATACAAAATAAAAATACCTTCTATGGTAAAATGTCTATTGACAATCTAGTCAACACCCATTAAAAATAAGCACAATGGTATAACCGCCCTTTCTAGGGCAAAGGAACAACCAATGAAAATACGCTATTGCATACCCCTATTTGCATCTCTCTTATCATCTCTTACTGCAGCGGCGCAAACAACTCCTGCTATGCAGCAAGGATCTAATAGTGAAAAAGCAACAATGAGCGCTGTTGCTCAAAGGCAAGCTACAGAGGCCCCTGAAGGTGGCAGTACAGATCCTTTTCCTCCATCAGATGTAATGATTGTTGATCCAAAAGAGGTAGCAAAAGATTGGACTAATGCCTACTCAATGCTAAAAAATAAGCAAACTGGAAACATCGTATTTACCCTCAGAGGGGGCGAAAAAATCGAAAGCATTGTCGAAATCCAACCATTACCTGGTGGCTACTTAATGTTTCTCACCCTTAAAACATTACATGGCATGCAATATCGAATTATCAAAACCTCTGAAATATCTTCCCTCTCCTCATAATGACCATCCAGCTACTTAAGTTAAAAAATACGGAAATACAAAAACAGCTTGCAATAGAGGAAACTCTCTTACGTTCCGACCAACGCTTTTTTGTAATCATAGGAACTGACCTTCCACGAGCAATAGTTATGGGCTCTTCGCAAAAAAAGGAGGAGGTGATCCACCTCGATAAAGCCGAAAAAAATCAGTTCCCCATCGTACAGAGGTATTCTGCTGGGGGATGTGTGATTTTAGATAAAGACTGCATCATGGTATCTTTTATCGCAAACAAACAGGATGTGTCCATCGATCTTTTTCCAAATAGTATAATGAATTGGTCAGCAGAGTTTTATAAGCACGCCCTTCCAATCAAGCACTTTTCTCTCAAGGTAAATGATTATACCATTGGTGATAAAAAAATCGGCGGCAACGCTCAATATATCAGAAAAGATCGCTTTGTTCACCACAGCTGTTTTCTTTGGGACTATAACCAAGAGCATATGAACATTCTCACCCATCCTCCTAAAGAGCCCAGCTATAGAAATAAAAGGCCCCATGAGGAGTTTTTAACAACGATAAAACCGCACCTTTCTAAAGAAGCGTTTGTTGAATCCATAGAAAATGGGTTAAAAACATTTTTTAATCGAGATGTTCTGATAGACCAAACTTTCTGTTAAAATAACTTTTGACCACATCTTTCCCAATTGCTGCAATCGATGATGTAAGCGGGATCTTTTTAGGGCAAACTTGAACACAGTTTTGCGCATTACCACAATCAGAAACACCCCCCTCCTCCATCATCACTGTAAGCCTCTCCTCTTTGAGGGATTTTCCTGTCTCATTTGCATTAAAAAGCTTTACCTGATTAATTGTAGATGCCCCCACAAAATTTGAGCGCGGCCCAAATTGCGGGCAAGCTTCAAGACAACAACCACATGTCATACAAGTAGACTCCACATACATCGCCTCTTGTTGTTTAGGATTGACAGTAGAGGCAAAATCCTCACTATGATACCCCTCTATAGGTATCCACCCTTTAATTTTTTTAAGATTTTCAAACATGGATGATCTATCTACCACAAGATCACGAACCAAAGGAAACTTTGTAAACGGAGCTAAAATAATCGTATCGGTCTTATCATCTTTTAAAATCTCTTCCACAAGTGCTGTACAAGCTTGACGAGGCCTACCATTAATAATCATAGAGCATGAACCGCACACCTCTTCTAAACAAGCCTGCTCCCAAACAATGGGTGTTATCCTTTCACCACTTTTTGTAATGGGGTTTTTCTGAACTTCCATCAAGGCTGAAATCACATTCAAGCCCTCTTTTCTATCTAACTCAAATTCAACAAAATACTGGCCGTTTTTATCTCCGCGATATACCTTAAGATTGAACGACCCTTTATTTTCACTCATTTCTATCACCTCCGCCCATAGTCTAATTCTGTCACAAGGGGAACTTTTGGAACATCTTTTAGTTTGGGAGTTATTCGTTTTGCAACAGTATAATCTCTAAGCACCGGATCTAAATGTCTTATATCAACAGGAAGATAGGAAATGATCGGCTCATCACTGTGAGGATCGTAAGTACAAACAGTTGTCTTTAAAAACTCCTGGTCATTTCTCTTAGGAAATTGTGGTTTATAATGAGAGCCTCTAAATTCATCCCTCATTAACGCCCCTTTTGCGATGCAAAGGGCAATTTCTAACATATATCCGAACTGGTTAGCAAAATGAAGGGTTTGATTTAAATGATGCCCTTTATCGTCCAGAGTAATATTTTGAAATCTTTCTCTAATCTCTTTAATTTTTTTAATAGCAAGCTTTAAGCCAGCATTAGTTCTTACAATCGTCACATTAGAAATCATAATCGCAGCAAGCTCATCATGGAGTTTATAAACATTTTCAACCCCATCTCTCTCTAATAAATTTTGCTTGATGGCAAGCTCATGGGCTATTGCCTCATCAAAGATTCCTTCGTTTACCTTACTATTTTTATGAGCAATATCGTCAATATAAAAAACCATTTCATTTGCAGCAACCATCCCACCAAATACACATGAAAGCAATGAATTTGCACCAAGCCTATTGGCCCCATGGTATTGAAACTCACATTCTCCAGCAGCAAATAACCCTTTGATGTTAGTCATCTGTCGATACCGTGTAAATCGATCCTCATCACCAGTTGCTGGCCAATCAATCCACATCCCCCCCATCGTATAATGCACAGCAGGGAAAATTTTCATCGGAACTTTTCTTGGATCTTCTCCGGTAAATTTTTGATAAATCTCTAAAATAGACTCAAGCTTATGCAACGCCTTTTCATTAAGATGGGTCACATCAAGATAGACTTGTTTTTTTCCATCAATTCCAAGTCCTGCCTCCTCCACAACTTTAATAATATACCGAGAGGCAACATCCCGCGGAACAAGGTTTCCAAATGTTGGGAACAATTCTTCTAAAAAGTACCAAGGCTGTCCTGTAGTTCCGCATGCTACAAACTTTCCATCAGGACCTTCTATGCTTTTTGTACTATCTCCATAGACCCAAATTCGCCCTCCCTCACCACGTGCTGATTCTGACATCAAGCGAAGCTTATCCTCTCCTGGAATTGCTGTTGGATGAATCTGAATAAATTCAGGATTTGCAATTTTCACCCCTTGCATAAAAGCTCTTCCATTTGCCGCCCCTGTACAAATGGTTGAGTTGGTAGAATATTTAAAAACAACTCCATTTCCACCAGTTGCTAGAAGCACTGCATCTGCCTTTAACGATGAAATTTTCGAAGTATGCAAATCCATAATGACAACGCCCCGAGTAATTCCATCGTCATCAATAACAGCCCTCATAAACTCATGATGTTCATATTTTGTGATTTTTTTAGCTACCTCAAACCTTCTTACCTGCTCATCGAGGGCATAGAGCAACTGTTGCCCCGTTGAGGCCCCTGCAAATGCAGTTCGCTTGTACAGTGTCCCTCCAAATCTTCTAAAATCAAGATGCCCATCTGCCCTTCTATTAAAAGGGACTCCCAACCGATCAAACATCCGAATAATTGTAGGGCCATTATAGCACATTTCTAAAATAGGGGGCTGATCCCCTAAAAAATCGCCTCCTTTGATCGTATCATAGGTATGAATGTCAACTGAATCCATTTCTCCCATCAAGTTAATAGCGACATTTATCCCTCCTTGGGCGCATACGGAATGGGATCGTTTTACATTGGTAAGGCTTACTAAATCCACTATACAGCCAAGATCAGCAAGCTTCATCGCAGCAGATAAGCCGGCAAGTCCTCCCCCAATTACAACTACTTTTTTTGGTCGATCACTCATTAACTATAATATCCTGTGCTAAAAAAATAACTTCCCCAAATAGAAAGCATTCCCAATGCTGTTAATATAAATGCAAGCCCATAGGCAAAATTCACCCATGCATTTTGTGATTTCCTTGAAAGTAAAAGTCCCCAAGTGATACAAAAAGTCCAAAACCCATTACTTCCATGAAACACCGCCGCAAGGACAAAAAGGGTATAGAAAACGCACATCCACACACTTTGAAACGCCTCACGAACATTTAACAAAATCAGATCAGCAGATTTTTTTGATGCGACAATGACCTCTTTTGCCCCCAGCTTAAAGTGTGTCAATCCTTTGTAAAACATTTCCTTATCATGAAAAGCCGCCTGACTTTTAAACGCTGCATCTGCTTCAAGATTGTACCTGTCGCTGCCAATGACCCCTGTTTTTTTCATCTCTTCCAACCGTTTGTCCACCATAAGAGCCTTATTTTGCAATAGAGCTAAACTCTCCCGTTCCTTGTCGATCAAATCCTGACTATATATTTTCACCTGTAAATCTGCAGCCACTTTATAAAGACCTGGATCCACTGTATACTTTCCAAATGCCATACTTTGAGAGCCTAAATGCACTTTATAAGGATACATGACAAAACGCATTTGAATTACATGTAAAATAATACCAAAAAGGATGATCCAGGCAGAAATCCTTTGCATCGAATAGGCTCTGTTTCTTTCATATTTTTGTGAAGTTGCCTTTCCTCCCCTACTGCGAACATTTCCCTGAGATGAGAGCATGTACCACACGCCCCAAATTGCATGAATAGCCATCGGCACCCCAAGAAGAATGATCTCTACTAGCGGTAAATAGGGAATGCTGTGCAAGAAATTAACACTATTTACAAACCACATTACATTGTTACCGAAAAAAATCGCAGCTTGTGAGTTGGTAAACAAATGCTCCATTAAAAAGATCAAAAACCACAAGCCCATTAAAGATTGGAGCCTTCTCCAAACAAATGCTTTTGGCACCAATCGCGTAGGTATTACTGCAGCCATATACAACCTCATTTGTATAGTAAATTCTACAGTCTACATAAATCACTATTTAGAATTCAACAAAAGACTCGGCATCCATTTTCATACGTCTTAGAACAAATCTCTAAGAGAGTTACACCATAAAGATCGGCAATTGTTTGAGCAGTAACTACTATATTTGCTGGATGATTAGGTTTTCCTCGATATCCATGAGGGGAAAGCCAGGGCGAATCTGTCTCTATCAAGAGTTGATCTAAAGGTATTAAGCGGACGACCTCTTTAAGCTCCAAGGATTTATTAAATGTGACAATCCCACTAATAGAAAGATAAAAGCCAAGATCAAGGGCAGCTTTTGCCTGCTCTGCATTGCCTGTAAAGCAATGTATTACCCCTGTAAACGGAGGATACTCCGATACTGCTTCAAAGAGGTTTTTAAAAGCACCATCCCCTCGAACATGAAAAACTACCGGCAATTTTGCTTGGATTCCAAGCTCTATATACCTTCTGCAAACTCTTTTTTGGATGGCTATGTTATCTGGCTGAATAAAATCATCAAACCCTGTTTCACCAACTCCTACAATCTTGCCCTCTAGTGCCATCTTCTCAAAATACTTAAAAGTATCTTCGGTCTCTTTTTCTGCATCATGGGGGGTTGTTGAAGCAATATTTGCAACGATCTTTGGATACTTTTGCTCTAATAGCATTCCTTTTTCTAGTTCAGAGGCGCTAGTACAAACATTTATAATCCTAAACATTCCCAATTCTTTAGCTCTTTGAATTGCCCCTTCAGCATCCATAGGAAACCCTTCAGAAGTTAGGTGAGCATGAGAATCCATAATCATGAGTATATATCCCTTTTCTTAGAAAAATGTTTTCTATAGTATAGGTATAAAAGGAGTTTTTTTCCATGAGCATTTTTTTACGTTCCTACTCTGATTCAGATTTTTTCGGAAAACTGATCTTTGTCATTTTATTTATATTATCAGTTACCTGTTGGACGGTTCTTATTCGAAAATTTCGCATTTTAAAAGCTGTGCGTAATTTTGGCAAACAAACGCAAGAGCAAATGCATCAAACCGACTTAAAGACCCTTTTGTTTCACGGTGAATTAATGGTCACAAAAAGCCCATTTTCCACAATCCTTGCGGCAATTTCTTCAAAAACATCTCAGATAATCAATAAAAACCGCCATTTCAAAGAAGGGAGCACGGTTTTTTTATCCCAAAGGGACATGCAAACAATTGAAGAATACTCCTCCATTACCATTTACCAAGAAGTCAAGCGTTTGGGCAATGACCTATTTATCCTTTCAACAATTGTTACTCTAGCTCCATTTGTCGGAATCCTAGGCACAGTGTGGGGGATATTACTTTGCTTAGGCGAGCTTCAAAAAGGGGGTTCAAGTTCATCATCTATTGTTCTCTCTGGCCTTTCCACCGCTCTTGCAACAACTGTCTTAGGCCTTGTGATTGCAATTCCGGCACTCATTGCCTACAATTACTTGAAAAATTCCCTCCTTGATATAAGCGCAGAGATGGAGGGGTTTTCTCACGGGGTACTCTCAGAACTAGAACTACAGTATAGACACGTTGAGGTATAATGAGAAGACGAAGCACCACAGGAAATTCCGACGATAACGAGCTGATTAATTTAACTCCCCTACTGGATGTATTGTTTGTTGTATTAATTCTTTTCATTATCATTGCACCCCTTACAAAATTAGATCGGATAGACTTAACCGAAAGCTCTTCAAAAACTCTCTCCCCCTCCTCAATGGATGAACCCTTTGCATTTGATATCTCTCTTTATGCAAATGATACTTTAGCAATCAATGGCAAACTAGTTGAGAAACAGACCCTTCGCCTTGTGTTGCAAGAAATACAAAAGACAAGTAAAGATGCCATCCCTCGCCTTTATATCGATAAAAAAAGCTCTTTTGGCGCATTTTCGGAGACAAAAGATTTGATCGAAGATTGCGGATTTGCCTACCTAGATCTTGTGGTAAAAAGCAATGGAAATGCCGGGAAATAATTGCCTATGTTAATTCTCCTACTTAAAAATAGACTGTCAAGCAAAGGATTTGTATAACCCAACATGAAGCAAAATTTTCTCCTTCCCGTGCTCATCTCGCTTTTACACATCCCCATTCTTTTTATCACTATTGGAAGGGGCCCTCTACCGGAAGTGCCGAAAAAAAAGATCCGGGTCACTACCATTTGCCTTCTTGAGAACCCCCTGCCTAAAGCTGTGGAGCACTCGGTTCAAACGATCTCCCCGCCAAAAAAAACCCCACCTTCACCCCCTTTGATAAAACCAAAAAAACGTGTTTCTAAAGAAAAATTGCAAAAGCAACTAAAGCAATCCATAGCAAAATCAAAATCAACTCCAGTAGCAAAGGGGCAGCCCTTAAAAAAAATTGTAAAAAATGATGCAGGAAACGCCCAAAGGGAATACAATGATTACTTACACAGTATTTTTGAAATTTTAAGTGACTCTCTTACCTTACCTGAACAAGGAAAAGTAAAACTTGCAATCACTGTAGGGGGAGATGGAAAGGTAGTAAAGATTGAAACTCTCTCTTCAAAGAGCGCTTTAAACTTAAGCTACCTTCAACAAAATGTAATCAACTTACAATTTCCAAAATACACAAAAAAAGAAGATAGAACCTTTACCATACTATTTAGTGATGAAAAATAAACATTTTTTCCCCCTCCTTCTCCTTTTAACCATTAACTTGTTTTGCCAAGAGCTTGAAATCACCCTGCCTATTCAAAATAAGGAACATACAGTATACATCGGAACCTGCAGAGATAACAATCAAGACCTTGCATCTCTTGTAAATTATGTACTAAATGAAGATTTTAAACTCGATGGTAGAGGCTTGATCTTTGAAAAAACAGCTGAATTTCTTACCTTAGAAAAAACACCAGATGAGAAATTTTATACAAATCCAATATGGAAACAAAATAGAATTGAGTATGTAATTATCCCCTCCCTAACTGAAGATAAAATCTCTTTTACTCTCTATAACGTAAAAACAGCGACCATGAAAACTCTTAACCCTGTCGAACTTACAAGAAATAAAGACCAGCAAATACATACGCTACACAATTTTTCAGACTTTTTTATGACAGAGGTCTACGGAAGCGCTGGAATTGCCTCAAAAAAAGTTCTGTTTTCTTTTAAACCCTATAAAAAAGAGAGCGAAGGAGAGATCACCCATTGGAATGCTGAGATCTATCAAACAGATTCTCTTGGATTAACTAGTAAAAGGGTAACATTTGATAATAATTATTCAATCACTCCCGAATTTGTATCAGACCTATCAAAATCCCCTGACCATGAGTTTGTCTACGTAACATATAAACAAGGTCTACCGCAAATCTATCAAGGCAACTTAAACGGAAAAGCCGGCAAAGCTTTGATCAGTCTTAGAGGAAACCAACTTCTTCCAAAAGTCTCCTATGATGGTAAATACATATCCTTTGTTTCAGATGCATCTGGAAGATCTGACATTTTTATTCAAGAATTAGACAGCAACTTTAGCCCTGTGGGTAAACCCATACAAATCTATTC
This sequence comes from Chlamydia trachomatis, assembly GCA_945872565.1. Classification (GTDB taxonomy): domain Bacteria; phylum Chlamydiota; class Chlamydiia; order Chlamydiales; family 2-12-FULL-49-11; genus JAJACQ01. Next base: position 82,550 of record CAMBZN010000002.1, read on the forward strand.
TGGCTTAGAACAAACCTCTGCATCACCCCACCTTAGCCCAGACAACAAATCGATGACATTTGTCACCAACAAGTCTGGAAAACCGATGAGTTATGTCGCTCATATTGAACAAACAATAAAATCAAGGCAAGCCCCTCAATTAGAATTGATTGAAACCCCTTGTGATGAGTGCACATCTCCCTCTTATTCACCCGATGGGAAATGGATCACATTTTCTGGAAGCATCAACGGTAGAAGGCAAATTTGGCTATATGATACTAAGGCAAAAAAAGCCCATCAGCTCACCACAGGTGGCGAAGATAAAGAAAACCCCTCTTTTGGAAGTGACAGCAGACACATTGTCTACAACACCACTTTTCCAACCACCGATCTTTTCATACTAGAGATTGGACAACAAAAAATTAGAAGAATAACCAAGGGAACGGGCGACAAACATTACCCCTCCTTTGAGAAGTAAGGAAATATTATGAAAAAAACACCTATTGTTTCATTGTTAAGTTTGCTCCTACTTACAGGGTGCACAAATACCATTGCACTATTTTCTCAACATGCTTCCAAATTCACTCGATTAATACAGACAAAAGTTGCACGGCTAATAGACCCAGATGATCACCAGTCAAGACTCATTGTTAGTACAGCTGAATTTTATGGAAATCTTAACGATGAGTTTGTTCCACTAAACATCGATGAGTTTGATAGCATGAACGTAAATCCTCCCATCCCCCAACCATTTCACACCCCAGGATCAGAAGGTAGTGTAGTTCCTGGAATTGATAGTTTTAGCATTCCAGGGGGACATCTTGCAGAACTGTTTAAACGAATTCATTTTAATACAGATCAATACACACCCTCCTCTCAAAATGATAAAATCCTCCTTCAGAAAATGGCTGCTTACTTAAAAAAACATCCTAATACTTACGTATTTATTGAAGGACATTGCGATGAAAGGGGTTCTGAAGCATACAACCTCGCCCTTGGCACAAAGCGTTCAGGCACTGTGCGAAATATACTTATCAGCTATGGAGCGAATCCAAATCAGCTATACAGCATCTCCTACGGCAAAGAAAAGCCCCTTACCCTTGGTAAGTCAAAAGAAATCTATGCAAAAAACAGAAGAGCAAGCTTTAAGCTCTACTCAAAAGGAACCTCCAAATGAAGCGTATCTTCCCTTCACTTGTAATCTGCACCCTTATTTTTTTACAAAGCTGCTACGGTAAAGCTTCCAAAGTCACCGCTTCGCAAAGTAGCGACCTTTTAATCCACCAGTTACGAGTAGAACTTGAAGAAATTAAACATCACATACACACAACTGTGATGCAAATGAACATTCTAACCAACAAGATGGTCAATGCCGAAGACGTTCTTTTTGAACTTAAGCAACAAGATCTTATCACTCAAAAACAGGCCCTAGAAGTGAATTCCGATCGCCTTGTTCAAGCCGAAAAAAAACTTGAAGAAATTGTACACTCTAATGTTGCACAAAATTTAGCTTTTGCCTCCTTGGAAACTGAAGTGAAAACTCACAAGAAATCTCTAGAACAGAATAAAAATAAAATTCAAGAAATGGAAAAACATTTCTTATCATTTTCTGAAAACCCACTTAAAAAATAGCTCGCTTCAATTCTACACCTGCATTTTTTCTTTTTCTCCCCCCCAAATTAAAATTGAAGTTATATAAAAAGCCTTGTAGATTAATCCATTATTGGTTAAAATGCTCTTCAAACTTATTTTCCCAAAAGGAACCGGATATGGTACAAAGAAAAAGAATATTATTAATCGAGGATGAGGAAGACATCGCTTCTCTTATCAAACTACAAGCAGAAATCTCAGGATATCAACTTCATGTAGAAGTAGATGGAATCAACGGTCTTAGGGCTGTTGAGCGCGAAAAGCCAGACCTTGTCATACTAGACATCATGCTTCCTGGCCAAAATGGTTTTGATGTTTGTAGAAAAATTAAAGGAAATTCTGAGCTAAGAAACATCCCTTTAATCATTCTATCAGCAAAAAATGATGAGATAGACCTCCTATTAGGCTTAGAGCTAGGCGCTGATGATTACATCGAAAAACCCTTCTCTCCAAAAGTTCTTATGTCAAGAATCAAGGCCATTTTAAGACGAAATAGAGAATCAGAAAAAACCTCTAAAAATATTGTCTTTGGCGAATTCACCCTTGAAGTGGACCGCTACCTTTTAAGAAAAAATGATAAAGTCATCCCAATCACCCTTTCAGAGTTTGGAATTTTAAAAAGATTACTTCAAAATAGAGGCAAAGTTCTCACAAGAAATCAACTTCTTGACGATATTCACAACGATGATTCTTTTGTTGTGGACAGAAACATCGATGTTCACATCGCTTCTGTAAGAAGAAAACTCGGACCAAATTTTAAATGGATTGATACTGTTCGCGGCATTGGATATAGATTCAAACTAGATCTTGCTGAAGAATCCGTTGATAGTGAAGAACTTGTAACTTCATAAATAAACGACCGCTAGAGGCCTGATTGTTCAAGCCTCTAGTAACAAGCAGAATTCTATTGTAAAGATTTCTTTAATTATATATGTGGAGTTTATGTATAATTAACGATATAGATTAACCGATGAGAATTTCTGTTTTTGCCATATTTTTCTTGAGTGTAGTGTTACACTCCTGTTCGAAAAATACAGAAACTTCTGTTTCAAAATCTCTCCAGCAGAGCAGCGGGCGTGAAATATCTGCAATAAAATTAAACCCTGATGATCTTTTAGTATTAGAACTTCATTACCCTGATCTTTTACAAAAACTTCTCATCCAAGAGGAGTTAACAGTAACTGATATTGTCATTCTTAATGAAATCGGAATCAAAGAGGACGTGCTAATTCATTTAATAAAATATACAAGTAGTAATTTCATGTTAACAGCATCTGATGTTGTTACCCTGCAACTAGAAGGAGTTCCATATAGTGTAATCAATTTTATGATCGAGTCTTAAACTTAACGACCCTCTTGGAAATTCACCTTGAGAATATGTATGGTTTTAGTTAAATATAAAATCTTAGTTCATCAAAAAATCACTTAATCTACTTATGGCAACATTTTATCAAACATTTACTTCTGCATCCTCGCCGCCAAAGCTGTATACAAGCTTTGTTTCCAAGGCAAAAACAGCCTCACTTGCCAAGTTTAAAGTTCTTATGCATCAAAGTGCCTTCATGCATTTTTCTTTTCTCGTTTTTATCATGGTCCAAATGATTGTTACCTGCTCTCTTTTTTCCATCAACTTGTTCTCAATGTACACATCAACCTCTATTGCCTTGCTTTTTTTAAGTGTTGCCTCCTATTCTTTGATCGCATTTTACCAAAAGAATAGAAAATTAGATGCAATTGACTCTATTTGTAAAGAATTTCGCCATCATTGTTTTGTCAATCTTTCCAAAAATATTGAAGAAAATGACAAACTTCATTTAGCCATTGCAGAGTGTGCTCGAGACTTGGCTGAAGCTTTACACACTCAAGAATTATTTTACCTAACCATCCATCCTTTTAAATTCTCAAAAAAGCATATCATCTCTCATTTTCTCTATTTCCACTACAATGATATTGTCTATTTTCAAGAAAAGTTACTTCAACTCTCATTAGACCAACATGCAAATATTTTAGAAGATTGCGCCTGCAGTTTACAGTTTCATTCCTCTCTATCAAAAACCTATTCCACCCTTGCAACTTGTTATAAAAAACCCGATGGAAAGCACCTGGAAAAAGCTTTTAATTATTCTACCTTTTTGAAAAGAAACGAATTTTCCTCAGCTCTTGAAAAGTATTACCATTTAGCCATTGAAGAGCTCAAAATTATTAGTGAAATTTGCGATGAAGAGTGCTGGGTTCATGCAGATTTAGCATCCTTATACTCATTTTTCGGCGATTTTGAAAAAGAAATGGAGCAGTATGAGATCTTAAGCGGTAAAATTTCTGATGATAAAGAAATCATGTACAAGCTTGGGATGTTATATTTTAGGCACCAAAAGACTTCCAATGGGCTAAAAATTTACAATAAATTAAGAAAATTAGATGCATTATATGCCAAAAATCTTCTTTCCCATTATCATTTTTCGTAAAAAGTAAAAAATTCATTTGTCCTATAATATTTCCTTTGTATAATCAGACACAAAAAATCTGAGGATACAATGAGATATTTTGTTAGTTTTCCAAACATTAATAAGTGCTTTTCTTCCACATTCATCCTTTGCACCACCTCTTTCACTGCTATTTTTGGGGTTACTTCGTATGAAGCTACGACTAAAGAAGAAGGCTTTATGCTTCGAAGAATTACTGAATTTTGGAAAGATCAAGACTATGAAACTGTAAAAAAAGAGATCTTAGGGTTCCTAAAAACTCATGAAAACAGCAAATTTTGCGACCAATTGCGTGGAAATTATGGTGATTTATTAATTCAAGAAGGAAATTATATTGAGGCTCTTGCCTCCTATCAAAAAATCAAGCATGCCTCTGTTGTTGAAACATTTCTCCTTAACCAAATGCAATGTTTTTACGAACTTGAGCAATATGACGAACTAATTTCTTATGGAATGCCCTACCTTACAAAGATGTCCAAAGAGTTACTTGAAAGAAAAGATGAGTTTTACTTCCTCATGGCAGAAGGGTATTTCAGAGCATCGCTTAAAATCAGCGCTATGGATAAAAAAAACACCTACCTAAATAAAGCGCTGCCCCTTTATGAGAAGATTTTAGACTCCTCTTTTAACGATCCGTGCATGTTTGCGCTAGCAGAAATCTACAGACTCCAATCTTCCAATGACAAAGCGCAATCCTTTTTTGTAGAACTTTCAAAAAGACATCCAGCAAGAAAAGAAGAGCTACTATTCCATGCAGCCCTTGCCCAAGCTGAATTTGATAAATCTTTGGCAATTACAACATTTTCCGAAATCATGAAGATGAAAGGGGAAAAGAGCAAGGATTCTGCCTTAAATAGATTGATTCTTTTTTTCCAAGAAGAAAGATACCAAGAAGTTGTTTCTCATTATTCAGAGGTTTTAAATCTTATTGAGGAGGAGAAAAAATCCACTTTAGAGTATATCATCGCAAGAAGCTATTTTGCTTTGAAATCTTATGATAAAGCAAACCTCCACCTAGAAAAATTCTTAAGTGCCAATGAAGGGTCAAAAGAGGAGCGTCGAAATGCATTACTAATGCAGCTTTCTACAGCGCAATTTTTGAAAAATGAAAAGTTATACAAAGATGCATTAGATGAACTTGAAATTGCCTTTCCAGATGACAAAGAGCTTTGTCAGGCAGTGTTTATCCATGCTATGATGTTAAAAGAGCTTGGAAGGGCCTCTGAAGCAGAGTTTACCCTTGCTAAATTGATCGAGAATAAAACCATCTTTAAAGATGAGGAAGTGCTCTATCTTGAATATGGGCTTGTTGCTTACAACAACGACAACTGGGCTCTTTCTAGAAAGACCTTAAATGATTTTGTAAACAAATATACAACAAGCAATCACTCCCCCATTGCATGGAAGTATCTTCTCTCGTCTTCTTTGAATCTGCTCAAAGCAAATCAAGAGGGTAAGCAACGAGACTATTCTAAAGTTGAATTCTTAAATGATTTGAATAAAATCATGGAACGCAGCGAAGTATTAGACACTGACGAGAAACTTGAATGTTTATTTCTACAAGGAAAACTTTGTTATGAATTAGAAAAGTATGATGTTGCACTAGCTCACTTAAAAAAATTCATCTATGATCATTCTCAAAATGACCACATCGCTGAAGCTCATTTATTAACAGCCCTTTGTCACCATAAGTTAGGAAATTCTAATGATATGTTTTGTACTCATGCTGAAAAAGCACTATCACTAGATAAAAACTTAGCAAAAAAGGGAGCGTTACATTTAGAACTATTCAATGTGTATCTTACCATCGCTAAAGATTCAGAAATGCACAAGGCTTTGATAGAAAAGGCACGTCTTCATCTTTACACTGCCCTATCTCTTGGGGAGAAAAACATCAAAGTTGAAAATAGACTTTGGCTTGCTCATTCCTACCTATCTGATCTTTTTTCAGATGCACAAGTATTTTTCACCGATGGAGATGTCCCCGCTGATCTTGAGACATTCAACAGATCCTTTGCCCTATTTGAAGAAATTCTTCTTGATCCATCAACAGATGCCTTGGCTGGAATTTCTGCTGATCAAACATTTCTAGAATGGGAAGTATTGAAATATGCTAATCTACTAGGGAGAAAAAAGGAAAGTCAAAAGAAAATTCGTGTATTAAGATCACTAATTGAGCAACAATCGCACAACCCTTCATGGAATTGGCAGGCTCGTCAAGAGGCATTATTTGAAATTGCTAAAACATACGAGCTAAGTGGCGACAATGAAAATGCAATAGATACCTATTCTTTTATCTCTACTTTGCAATCTAATAAAAAAACTTTTATTGAGGAATATGCAAAATTCAGCGCCATGCGGTTGAATTTTGACAGATTTCCACTTAATCAGAAAAATGAAAATAACAAGATGATTTTCACTATTTTAAGCACTCTCAAAGATACTCAGATACAAAAGAGCCCTGCCTCAGAGCCTTTACATTTAGAATCAGCACTCGAATATGCAAAAATCAGAGGTCTTATTTCAAAAAATAAAGATCCTCATCTAAAATACCTATTCTTTTTAAACAGAATTACTGAAGATTTTACCAACAACCAAGACCCTATGGTTGAAAAATATTCTCATCAAACACAAGAGAAGGAAAATTGCACCAAGCTTTTTGCTCAGTATATGAAGTTTATCGAAGCTGAGTCTTTAAGAATAGAGGCAATCATCAAAGTAAAAGATAACCATATCGCGCTAAGTGTAGACTTATCACAAAAAGCTAAACAACTCCTACTCTCTCTTAAAAAGGAAAAAGTAAGTGTGTACCTATCAAGAAGAATTGATGAGAGCTTAAATTTGGTAAAAAAAGGAACCCTTTTTTAAAGGAAGGGTGGGTGTAGAGTACGATGGATTTATGGAATAGGAAGATCTTTATTGCACTTACAACCCTTGCTTTTTACCCCTTAAATTTACAAGGAGAATCAATTGCGCCCGCACCTACTGTGGAGCTTAATTCTCTAGATTTAGTTCCACTTACATTTAAGATCCCACGGATCGATGCTTCTAACACTCTTTCTTCTTTTGTTTCCTTTGATGAGTTACTTATCGCACATGTTATCCTTCTCCCCGATCAAGCCCCCCCACTCTCTTGGGAGGTTAAAAATAAAAAAAAACAATTACCTTATCCTTTGATCTCCTCTGAAATTAAAATAGAAAAGTTCAAGGAAGAAGGGCCCCGCCCCAGCCCATCTGCAAGCGCTCAATCTACAAGGGAGAACTATTTTGAAAAGAATTTTTTTGATGATCTTATAGGAAATCTAGAAAAAAGAAGACAGACCCAAGATATAAAAGCCCTTTTTTATCCCCATGATCAAGTGAATAATACAAGCGTTCTTCAAGACAAATTACACTCTTCACTAGAATTTAAAGTTCTTACCTTTGCAAACAATCGAAGTTTCGCAACAGCCGTCCCTGCAGCAGAGCAGGCAACTATCAAGACATTGAAACTTACCCCCCCATCGATAAAAAGAAATCCTGCTTTTTTATCCAAGCATCAAAGCCCGCCTTTAGAAGAAAAAATGGCTATCAACCGTGAATCTTTGACCAAACAAAAGGGTCTATCACCCCTTTGTCAGAAGCAAACAAGCCAGTCTATCAGTTTAGAAGAACTAGTTATTCCTCAGTTTTCAACAAAAAATTCAAATATTTACACTTTTCTTCCAGGGGTTTGCATTGAAAATGTTTCTTTTGAACAAAATCCGTTTATTTGTATTGAAAAGCCTTCTATGAAAATGCACAGCAGCTCCTTGGACATTGCCGTTACCTTTTTGCCAGCCTCACTTATAGTAAAAAAGGTCGATCAAAACATCACCCCATCTCCTATTGCATTAGATAACAAGTTGCTAATCTATCCTCTATACATAAAAGAACATCCCAGAAATTCCGCTGCATTAGAAAATAGCCATTTTATTTCCCATTCCGAGCAAGACTCCACCCCTTACTTCATTATAAATTCAGTTTCACCTCAAAAGCATTGTATTGAAAAAAGCACCGCTATTTACCCATCTTATGCAGAGCTTAACCCCGTAGACTTACCCCCGTTAGATAAAAATGAATCCATTCAAATAACCCCCACACCACTTGATGAAATTACCGTTACATCAGATAGGATTTTTTTATCCCTTCACTTAATAAAAAATGCTACTCCCCATGAATTCATTCCAAACGATCTTATTCCCATCTCAGGGGATGAACTGATAGAAATACGGACCTATGCATCTGTGAAAAATTCTACCCTTGTCAGTCAAAAAGAATTAAATGAGCTACCTATACTATTAAACTGTGAATGTATTACTCAAAGTGAGGCCCCAAGTCTTTCATATTTGGAAAAAAAACTACTTCCAAAAAACGAGCTAATCAACAAAAACACCCCCCTATCTTTTCACATACGAAGTGTCGATCAAAAAAATCCTATCCAAGGGGCTCTTGCTTTTTATCCTCTCAATCAAGATGAAAATATTGCACTTGCTCAACCAACATTTGGCAGATTAGGAGAAAATGCCCCTGCAGTGTTTTCAAAAGCTATTCCAAACTACACAAATGAAACTGATGGGATCTATTTTTTTGAAAATATTTTATCTACTAATGATCATTCAACATTGAAACGATTACCTCTTGCGGTTAATCTTTCCCTCCCTTTTAAGCAAATCCATTCCAGCCAAATTAACTCAAACCTACAACCAAAAAAAGTAAACACTAAACATTCATTTAAACCGGCAGTCTCTGCTATTTTTTTTACCCATCAAATGGGTATACTGGACCAGGCACTGTTAGCAAAAAAACAGGCAACGGGCAGTACAACTTCTGTTAATTACAGCAAAGAAGAGGAGCTTGCTCTCATCAGCGAGAGTTTGAAAGTAGGTCCTCTTCTTCAAGCTCAAACCCCCTATCAGTCAAAAAACGTCTCTTTGCAAAACGAGCTTTCTATTAACAAGGCTGAGTTCAAAGGGGATATTACTCTACCAAAACTTCTAACAATTAACGATGAAAATTCATTTTTTTTAAATCCAATGCTCTCATTGATAGATTCCACAGCATTTGCTGAAGACTACACACAGTTTGGTGAACCCTCTATAGTGAATAGAAATAACAGAATGACTCAAAGCTGGCTATTTAACCAACCCTCTTTAGTTGAATTAAATACTGATTCTCTTCCAGAGGCATTTAATATTGAAACAAGGCTCCTTTCAGGGGACGCTCTAACTGATAATGATTTTGCCTGTATCTTAAAAACTTCAGAAAAAAATGTTTTCGATCCTTTGCCTGTGCATATCTTATACATCCTAGACACCTCCACATCGATCGAACCCCATCGATTTAAAACCTTCAAAGAGGCAATTATCTCATCCTTAGATCAATTAGATTCCAGCTCAACTTTCAATATTGCCATCTTTTCCCGAGGGAAAGTGGAGATGCTTCATGAAAAGAACCCTCATCCTACCACTAGTTCCAAAGGATACGCAAAAAGATACTTGAAAAAAGTAACACAAACAGCTCAAACTTCATTCAAAGATCTTATCTCTCTTCTAGAAAGGGAAAAAACCCTTGCCTCTGAAGAATTCACTCATCGATCTTGCCTTATTCTCTCTGATGGAAAATTTGCAAGCAACATCAGAATCGATAGAAAATCATTAGATAGTTTATCAAAAATAGATGCGGGTAATTTCTCTATTTATACCGCATCTGTAAGTGACAGCAATAACAACGCCATGCTCTCTTTACTTGCAAAACTAAATCACGGATTTTCTCTTTATACTCGCACCCATGCGTCGTTTTCTCGTAAATTCTCCACCCTGTTAAAGCACATCAAACACCCCCTAATCCATGATGTAATGATTTCTTTTCCCGATGATGACGGCGCTTTAGCTTATATTTCAGATCAGGTGAGCCCTGTGCTTCTTGCTGATAAAGAGTTCACTTTTTATGGCCATAGTAAAGAAAAAAAACGTTCCAGAGTCTTTATTCAGGGTCGCTCTGGAAATCGATGGGTCAATATTTTAAAAGAATTACCATTAGATTCGGCTCGCAAGGGAAGAGCCCCCCTTAAAAAGAAACTTGTCGGACAAAAAAGTGTCTTATCCCTTCAATCATTTGTTGATACAAAAGATGAAAGCTACCTACTTAAAGCGCAAGAGCTCGGATTTGAGTATAACCTATCCCTTCCAGTACCTTAAATAGTAGAAAAAAAGCTCCTTGAATGATACACTATTTTTATGATTCGTATTTCTGGTGGGGAATTTAAGGGAAAATCGATTAAAATCCCCAAAACAGTGCTTACAAGACCCTCTACTTCCTATTCAAGGAAAGTGATTTTCGATACCCTTATGGGACAAATGTTCAACGCAACAGTTCTTGACCTATTTGGTGGTTCTGGATCCCTTGGTATAGAAGCACTAAGCAGAGGGGCAAAATGTGCTATCTTTAATGACTTGGGTAAAGCTCAAATATCTATAATAAAAGAAAATCTAGCAAGTTTGGGTCTACTTTCAAAAAGTACACTCATTCAAAAAGATGCAATGAAAACTCTCAAAGAATGGTCACATGAAAAAATTGATGTTCTCTTTCTTGACCCTCCCTACTCTATGAATATTAATCAAATATGTGAAATTCTTACTTTGATTGAGCAAAAACAGATTTTACAACCAGGCGGAGTCATCTGCTTAGAAATTCATTCAAGCAATCTTGAAATGATACAAAAACTCCCCTTTTCTTCCCTTAAAATTACTAAAGAGAAGAAAAAGGGGAGTACAACGCTCTTATTTATCGGATGTTTGTCTGCCTAGCACTGCTTATCAGCTGATGCCTTCTTTTTCATGGAATAAGATAAAGAACCACCGGCAACAAGTCCAACTAATGCAAAAATCAATACTGGAACAAATATTCCAATAATAACCATTACAACCCCTATCACTATCAATATAATTTTATCTTTATAGATAAAATCCAGTGCTTTTGAAATCCATCCCATCATAGAACATGAAATTAATGCCCCTACAATTCCAAAAATCATACATAGAATAATAGACCAAACCATCATTGCCCCACCCCAGATCAATGTGAATACTCCAGTGACTAAAAATATCACTGCAAGCCCTATCTCTGAAGCAAATCGCTTGGCTGTTCCCTCTAACTCCGAAACAGTAAAGCCCTTTTTGTTTTTCTTACTTTCATTATTTTCCACAATACACCTCTATTCCTTCGTATAATAATTACATTAATTTTACACTATCGTTTATATTATCATTTAATTAGTTTTTAATATTTATTCAATCTGTTTTTTATCTCACAATTGATTTACAAAAAACAAATGGTTCATTATACTACGTTCTGAAATAATTAAAAATTGGATCTATATGATTGTTAGCAGCATGCGCTACAGAACCTGGGAGAAGACCATGAGACTTAGCTCTTATTTTTTTCTTGCAACAACAGTCCTTTCTCCATTTTTGGCAGTACTCTTGCCCCTATTCGATACGGATTTTGACGTTCCTTTTGTCAAAAAAAAACTTTCAACCCTTTCAAAAAGCGCAAAAGCCCCCTCCTCTTTAAAGCAAGGAACAACTCACTCTTTACCAATGACTAATCATTTGCACTACGTTCCTAGTCCAGACATTGCAAAGCACCTTCAGTTTGTTTCCTACAATGATAGACCTGATCAGGGGGAGCCGAAGGATAGATTCATTAACATTGCCTCCTCCGACAACTCCATTCTTACTAAATTGAATGAAGTGATCTTTTTTAAGTGTTTGGAATCAAATAAAATTCTCTTTACTAATGAGATCACCCCCTACTCTATTACCCCAGTTATTGTACAAGATGATTCGCTATGGGTTAATTTCGACGTTGTGTATAAAAACAAAGAGAACAAAACGATCTATCACGCAAGTGAATCTATCCCTCTTGTTAAATCCGCTGTTACATCAGACAAAGAATTCCAATCAGTGAGCGGTACCCTTGGATCTGCAAAATTTTTCACCTCTGATAAACTGATCTCACTAATGGGAGGAACAGAGTTTTCCAGGTCAAAAGACTTATCAAGAATCTATTTTAGCTCAAATTCTATAGATCCAATGATTTCTGTAAAAGAGCAGGATCAATTCTCTTATGAAAACGGCAATTGGATAAAAAATAGTAAAGAGACCAAAGGTAAGCCATTATTTCTTGTCGACTCAGTTCAAACTAATCAAGTTACAGGGACACTTTGGAGCTTTGATGGATTTAATAAGACCAAAATCACGATCCCATTGCATAAAGAAGTAAGCTCAAAAGTACAAGGTTTTACATTTGATACTGTGTATAAGAGAAATAACGAATCTGTGATTTGTAAGCTTGACGGAAGAACCTATATCCTTAAGCCCAATGATTGGCTTGTAAAAAAACATAAAACCTGGAACCAAGTAGAAACTCTGCAGGAATTTAATGACATTATCGATTTTAAAAATTTAAATGAAGTGATCATTTTTGATCATATTGAAAAAAGTGGGGACGGTGAAGACTTTATAGGATATATATTTGATGAAACACGGTCAAATTTCAAGAAACTAAAAATTCCACTTAAAAAAAACGCAACATCAAGGTATAGTAAATAAAGGTTACTCAAAGGTTTTAATTGTTCAAAAGCTTTCTTACATCTCTTTTTCCGCTACTTTTTCTTTCAAATTGTTTTGCTTACACAATTGAAGAAAAGCGTGCAGGCATGCTTGAAAAAGCAAGCAATGGCGAGGTTTCCAGCTATCAAGCTCAGAACAACTCAATAAAAGATTTATATAAAAATCTTGAATCCGAGTACCAAGCGGCGGCTCATGCTATCTCTGAAAGTGGTGATGGAGCCGCATTTGAAAGATCCCGAGAGAAAATTCTTGGATTACAAGAGGAACTTTTAGACATAGAAAATGCCTGGAAGTCTTCCCAGTCAGCCGATTACAGTGCAGGGGCTGATAGTTCTGGAATATGGGACCTTGGGGAAATACCTATTTCGAAATTAATCCTTGAATATGGAAGTTGTGAATCCTTATACATTATTCCACCTGAAATTGCCTCTTTAAAAATCTCTATTCATAGTCTTTTGACCATTCCTAAAGAGAGCTGGCCGGCGATGATTGAACTTGTCCTTACTCATAATAACATCGGGGTAAAAAAGCTCAATCCTTTTGCAAAACAACTTTATCTTTTAAAAGAAGATTTTACAAATGTTGAGGTCATCACTTCTGATGTCGCTCATCTTGATGCAATAGATGAAAATAGTCGAATAATTTTTATCTATACCCCCCCTATTGAAAATATTAAGACTTCTTTTTACTTTTTAGATAAGTTTAAAAATCCAAAAAATACCTATATTTATCAAGTGGGTGCAAAAGTAGCAATCGTTGGTCTTGCAAGAGACATTTCCAAACTCATTACCCTTGCTGAAAATGTCTGGGATAAAAATGATCAGCGTGTTTCAAAGATCCTTTCCCCTCAAAAAATCTCCGCTGATGATGCAGTAAAGCTATTAAGCTCCTACTTTGGGGGATTAACTGATTATTCAAAACCTATGGTATCTATGAAGGGGGGCAATGGTCTTTCTGCCTTTGCTTTAAAAGGGGAAAATAGTCTCATTCTTATTGGTTCAGCAGAGATTGTCGATCAGGCAGAGTCATTATTGCGCTCAACAGAGTGTCAGGTAGATGATCCTTCTGAAGTTACAATGTACTGGCATAACTGTAGTCATGCAAAACCAGAGGTGCTGGCTGAGCTTCTTTCGAAAGTTTACTTAGCATTACAATCCACTGAGATTACTAACTCCTCCTCTGCAATGTCAGCATCTGTTACCCCCATACAAAAGGCCCCCAACGCTCAGATGGGAAATCCTCCAACTCAGGGTTATACTCCTCAAAATCAAATTGCTTCGATTCAAAAGCAAAACGATAGAACTAAAGCTGCCTCAGAGCATTTCTTCCCTTTTCCAGCCTCACATTCATTATTAATTGTGGTGAGAAGAGATACCCTTCCCAAGATTAAAGAAATTCTTAAAAAGCTCGATACGCCGAAAAAAATGGTAGAAATTGAAGTTTTACTTTGCGAACGAAGGGTGGGAAGTAGCTCTAAAAGTGGCATCAACCTCTTAAAAATGGGCGATGCCTCTTCCAATACCAATGAAGGCTCATTTGGATATGATGGAACTAAATCCGGCGGCGGCATCATGGATTTTATACTAAAAACGACTTCAAATTGTACAACAAATCTTTTTGGCGGCGCTGTAAAGTCTATCCCTGCCATTGATTTAAGCTACAGCTTTTTACTCTCACAAGAAAATGTAATGGTCACAGCATCCCCATCAACAACCACTTTGAATCAGATGCCCACAACTTTATCCATAACCGATCAAATCTCCATCAATAATGGCGCTGTAATCAAGGAAAAAGAGGCCGTCTCAAGTTACACAAGAGAAGATTTTGGTATCACTTTAACTCTTACCCCTACCATTCATGAGCCAGAGGGTGATGACTTAACCGGCCAGCAATACATCACTTTGGAAAATGATATTCAGTTTGATACCATTCAATCCAGCACAAATGATAGACCAAGTGTTCATAAAAGACACATTACAAACACAGTACGAATTCCAGATGGTCAGACAGTGATCATAGGTGGATTGCGATCTTCAAAAGTAGAAGAGTTGGAATATAAAATACCATTCCTAGGAGAAATTCCGGGATTTGCTAAAATTTTTGGTTCTAGCAAAACAAGTAATTCAAATAATGAGATGTTTATTTTCATTAAGCCCCGAGTGATTAAGGATCCTTCCACTGATTTAATACGCATAAGAGAGAATCGCCTGAAAAAGAGACATGGCGATATTGATGAAATTCTAACAAAAATCAATGAATCTAGAAAAAATGGAGAGGTCAAAAGGCTACGAAAAAGTCTAGATTTGATTTATGGAAGTGGAATTAGCTATGAACAAAACCTTTAAACCTCAGTCGCTCCCACCAAAAGAATGGGCAAAAGCAATTGGGATAGAGTTTGTAGACGACTTTTCACCCTACGAATACATTCAGGAAAAAAAAGCCCTCCTCCCTTACGATTTTGCAAGTAAACATTGTATGATCGCATTAGGATTTGAAGACGGAAGAATCGTCGTTGCAGTTTCTAATCCTTATGCATTAGAAGAATTAAAGGAGGCTCGGTTTTTACTAAAAGCCCCCTTAAAAGAGGTGCTCTCCCCGGGAGAATCGATTGAAAAGGAAATTGAAACGTTATATTTCAAGGACGAGCAGTCTGGTTATCATGAAAATATCAATGAGCAGACCTCTTATCTTCCCTTAAATTTAGACAAAGAATACGATCTTTTAAAGGAAAATAATAACTCCTCTGTAGTCTCGCTACTAAACAACATCCTTATCGAGGCACTAAGAGCTGCGGCCTCAGACATTCATTTTGAACCCACAGACACCCATTTGCTAGTAAAATTTCGTGTAGATGGAATGTTGTTTACTAAACATAGCCTTCCAAAGCACATCGAGAGCCAGATCATCACCCGGCTAAAGGTGCAGGCGGAATTAGATATTGCCGAATCTAGGATGCCTCAAGACGGCCGCATCAAACTAAGAATGGGTCCAAGAGAAATTGATTTCCGACTAAGCACTGTTCCTGTAATTTTTGGGGAAAGGGTTGTATTAAGAATTTCAGATAACAACACTGTTTTATTAGGACTTGATAACCTCGACCTAAAAGATGAGCTTTTGGCAAGTCTTAAAAAAGATATCAATCGAAGACAAGGGATCATTCTAGTAACTGGTCCAACAGGTAGTGGTAAAACAAGAACTCTCTATAGCGCTCTAACTGAAATTTCTGGGGGTGATCTAAATATCATGACTATTGAGGATCCAGTAGAGAATAAACTTTCGGGAATGGCGCAAATCAACACAAATCACAAAAGAGGGTTAACCTTTGCAAAAGGGTTAAAGCACATCCTCCGTCAAGACCCTGATGTAATCATGATTGGTGAAATTAGGGATAAAGAGACTGTTGACATTGCAATAGAGGCATCCCTAACAGGTCACCTTGTTTTTTCAACGCTACATACTAATGACGCCCCTTCTACCATCATAAGATTAATTGATATGGGTGTGGAGCCCTATCTAATCTCTTCTTCATTAATTTCCATTTGTTCACAAAGATTAGTTCGCATGGTTTGCACAAAGTGCAAAAACACCTCACCTGCAAAGGATCTGTGCACTAATTGCCTAGGATCAGGCTACAAGGGGCGCAGGGCAATATATGAATACCTTTCCATCACTGATGTTATGAAAAGGGCAATCACAGGAACTGTTGATGCAATGACTCTTATGCAGGTAGCAAAAGCAGAAGGGATGAAAACCCTTTTTGAAGATGGTCTTTCTTATGTGGATAAGGCAGTTACTACCCTTGATGAAATTAGACGTGTAACTTCTTCACCTGAGGAGAATTAAGTGGCAGTATTTCGCTATAAAGAGCTTAATTCAAAAAATAAAGAGTTTCGATTTATCGATGCAGAAAATCTCGAGCACGCTAAAAAAAAGCTTAATGAATGTAAAATCCTTGCTACGAAAATTTCAGAGCAAACCTCTTTTAGAAGTAAGTTTACTGTAAACAAAAAAACAATTCTCTCAATCACCAAAGATTTATACTACCTACTTCACTCTAACCTCCCCCTATATGAGAGTTTGTTGACTCTTGAAGATAAATATAAGAACACAAAAGCCTACCCAATGGTTTTAGACCTTACCGACAGTGTCAAATATGGAAAATCTTTATCAACTATCCTATCCCAGTACACATGTTGCTTTACCCCAATCTATGCGTCTATGATACGATCTGCAGAGCAAAGCGGACGTCTTGACAAGGCATTTTTCGAACTCTCTGCTATGCTCGAATCCGATGAGCAATGGAATAAAAAAATTAGGAGCACCCTTTTATACCCTTGCTTCTTACTCCTATTTTCCTTTGTTATTTTACTTGGGCTATTTCTTTTTATCATCCCTTCAATGAAAGAATTATTTGAAGGAAGGGAGCTTCACCCCCTTACTAGCGCTGTATTATCTGTTAGTAACTTCATGTGCGCATATTTATATTATTTAGCCGCCATTTTTGCAGCCTCTATTGCCGCCGTTATTTTATCTATTAAAAACCAGTTGATCAAGCAATCTATAAAAAAAATTGTATATAAAATTCGTATTATTAAGGATCTTACTACAAAAATTTCTATTGTCCGGTTCACAACTAGTATGTATAACCTACTAGAAAGTACAGTTCCGATTCTTACCGCACTAGAACTTTCTAAAGGGGCTTTGCAACACCCCTACCTTGAAGAGGATTTAGATAGGGTTATTGCGCAGGTAAGGCAAGGAGAAAAATTTTCAAAAGCAATAGGAATTTCTAAACATTTTCCTATGCTTGTATCAAAAATGATCTCTACCGGAGAGCATGCTGGATCGTTATCCCCAATTTTGCGCCATATTACCGCTCTTTTTCACGAAGAAGTGAAAACAGCACTTGAAAAATTTACCGCTTTATTGCAACCTATTCTACTACTTCTCATTGGGATTATTGTAGGGGTTGTTTTGCTAGCTGTTTTAATCCCTTTAACAGATGTTTCAAGTTTACTATAGGAATAATTAGATGAAAATAAAAAGAAAAAGCCCATTAACCATCATCGAGATCATGATTGTGATATTTATTATTTCAATTGTAGGTGGAGTAATGAGTCATAATATGAAAGGAAGTTTAGTTAAAGGGAGAGCTTTTAAAACAGAGACAGCATCTAGAGAGGCGTATGATATTTTATCATTGGAACTTGCTTCAGGAACAACGTTAGAGGAGATTGTTGCAGATCCTGATAAAGTATTGATGGGATCGGGGCTTGTAAAATCTACGAAAAAGCTTCTTAAAGATGGATGGGGAGATGATTTTAAAATTTTGATGGTGGGCACTGAAGATTTTATCCTTTATTCTGAGAAGTGGACAGCCTATTTAAGCGGAGAGAAGGGGATGTCTTTTACCGAGATTCAGGAAAATTACCCTTGGGCATACAACTTGAGCGTTATTGATGACCCAAAAAAAACATCGTAAGCATTTTTTCACTCTCGTCGAGATTTCTCTCTGTTTGGCCCTTCTTTTGATTCTCACGTCCGTCTTTTCAACCTTTGGTTATGAAGGAGTAAAGGAATTTAGAAGGAGAAACGGAAGAGCTGAATTTAAAGATACCCTTTTATATCTTCATCAAGAAAATGGGATTAGAGAAAATAATCTTATGCTGCTGATTGCCCAAAAGGGGGATTATATTGAAACTACTTTAGGTGGAAATACCACTGGTTTAGAGGTAAAAAAAATTCGTACCTCATTTTATACAGGCAAATTGTTTGAAGAAGATGCTGTGTATGCAATAAAAATTACCCCTGCAGCGTTTCCCTCGGACAAAAATTTGACCAATTGGATAGTTCAAAATGACTGTATATTTCAATTTTATGCGGACTAACTCCGAAGAATTGTAAAATATCCCTATTTATTGTATAATTTTAATATCTTAACAAAAGGAAGGTTTTTTATGAGCATAAATCCAACAGGAGCAGGGGCAGCGGCACCAGCTGCAGCAGCACCAGCAGGCAATAGTTTTCCACAACTATCTACAAAGGCCTCTCTTGGTATTTTAACAACACTTGGGCAAGCAAACATTGCGGGTATACTTAGTACTTTTGGACCTAATACCTTGCCAAATGGGGCTCAAGCGTTTGCGCTATTAAGCCCGCAAGCTCTTACTGCTCTACAAGTTCCTTTTGGAAAATCAGATCAAATCACTGCTCTAGAGGCAGCAAAAACAAAATTAGAAAAGGCTACAGAAAGAAGAGCCTCAGCTTATGCGCGTATAGAGGAACTAGGGGAAAGCAATTCAGATTTTGTAGAAAAAAGCTTAAAAAATTATAAAGATTTACACATTACAGAAAATAATCTACTACTTGCAAGGAGTCATGCAGCTTCGCTTACTAGTGAAGGTGATAAAGAAGCAAGTAACGATGCAATCAATATCCTTGAGAGAAAAAAACGCGCGCTCACAAAAAAAATTGTGGCTGCTAAAAAAGTAAACAAATCGCTTGATACAAAGGTTTTTGTATCAGCTAATGCCATTAACTGCTCTGAAGATATAATAAGAGAATCAACGGCTTTGATTGCAGAATTAGAAAGGAAATTGGAAGAGTAGATTCGTTGAGGGCGGCAAACTAAAGAGCTACGGTAGAAGCATCCATGTTTATTTTTTTAAAGTAACCCCGGAAACTTTACAGCTTTGATTGCATGAAAGAGAAATTTTGCCATCACTATATCTAATCATCCGCCTTTTCAAAAGAACTAGTGCTTGTCTAATGCCTTAATTAAATGAAGATTAGATTTTGGCATTTTCCCGTAAGAAATACACTTTTAATAGACTCTCTTTCGCTAATCCATTTTTGATAAATTTAGTTACGTGATAAAACGCTCCTAATGGCAGCATTGTATTTACTCGCATTTTAGTAGAATTAAGACCTGTTTATTTTGATCACTTAGCTCCCCAGTAAATGACTACATTCTTATCCGTATTCATATCTGTTGAGACTGTTTCAGCTCTAACTTTAGGATCTATTCCATACATTCTTAATCTATCGCACCAGTCAGAAACATTGTAAGCTTTTTCATAAATCGAATTATATAAAATATACCCTCTTTTACAAAAGCAAATAACTTTTTCTAGATACTCATCTTGAGTCTTTTTATCACACTCTGAAATACCATAATTACTAATAAACAAGTCGTAATCTGTTATGTTGCCATATTCTTCAGGGCTCTTTGTTATAAAATTTTTCACTTCAAGTGCATTTAAATATCTATTTACCAACGGTAATACGTAACTTAAGTCGATTAGTTCGTAACTACTAAAATTAAGAAATTTGGATACAATAGCACATTGCCCTCCATAACCCACTCCGATCTCTACAATTTTACAGCCATCTTTTAGATCAAACATCTTATCAAATTCACCTAAGAAATGCACGTATCGAAGTGTAACCGGAGAAAACTGACCATAAGGATAAAATTCACACTTAAGAGGGGCTCCATATAGATCATTCTTACTAAACTCAGGTAAATAATCTAATAAATTAGGATGATACTTTACTATATTTGCAAAAAATATAGACCCAAGAGCAGGGGTCACATGTTCATATACTTCCATTATACTTTGATCTTTTCTGAAATTTTCAAAAGAAAAGTCGTCTTCTGCACTTTGTATAACAGCAGCCTTATATCTATCATAAGCCGATGTCAAGGAAGCGGTAAATAGATTTGATGTGCATACAAGCGCTATACTTGTTAATATAACTTTCATACTAAAATCCTTTTGTAAATTGAAAAAAGATTTTAGTATATCTTTTGCTTTTTGTAAAGTTTTTTCCAACACGATTTACAAAGCATTGTCTTTACCTACAATATTTTATAAAATCGAAAAGTACTTTTAGCGCAGCTTAATTGTCTCCAAAGGTCTGCTTGTCTACTCTTACATCGTCTTCATATTTTTGAAATATTTTCTTCCTGCCGTCATCGAAATATTTATTAAAAATCCCATGCTTTAATCCATTCTTATATTCAGCCTCGAAAATCAAAATTCCATTTTCGTTATAGCTTTTTGCTAATCCATGTAGCAGGCCATTTTCGTATGTCTTAGAGTGCTTTATAGATCCATCATGATAATAGGCAATTTCCTCGCCGGTGGGAGCTCCAAGCAAATAAGGGGTCTTTATTTTTACAATCCCGTCTTTATAGAATTCCTTCACCTCTCCATTAGGAAGCCCTTTGGAAAAACTTGCCTCACGTAACAAAACATTTTGATCGTTCCAGAACGTTGCCTTACCCTCCATTAAACCCTTCACCACTGTATACTCCTCAGCAAGGGCCCCATTGATGTGAAACTTTTTTACCCGCCCTTGCAAAAACCCTCCAACATTGTACCCTTCTATATATTTAACAAGACCATACTGCGGATCAAGGGGATAAAAAACTCTTATTAATCCCTCTCGAACACCATTTTTATATGTCACTTCTGTGCTAACACCCTTTTCATTTTTGACATAAAGAAGCCCATCTATCTCTCCATGGTGATAATTTGCCGCTTCAATGACTTCTCTTTCATCATCACAAATCCGTTTTGGTCCGTGCATCTGATCGTCTTTATAGGTAATTAGGCTTTTCACTTCTCCATCTGGATAAAAAATCTTCTGCTCACCGTCTCTTTGTCCCTTTTCATTGTAATTTTCAACTATGGCCTTAACTTCACCGTCTGCATCAAAATACTGAATCTGCTTGCCCACTAAATTTCCAGCCTGATATTGCCGATGATACGAAGGTCTGCCACTTTTGTAAAAACCGCTAGATTCCCCATCTAATTGACCATCATTATATCTTTCCAAGTATGCTTGCGTTCCATCGTTATAGTAGCCATAAGACTTGCCGTCGAGTTTTCCGTTCCTATACTCTTCCTTTTTATATAAAACATCCTTCTCATAGTAAAAAACACTCGGACCATGCTGCTTACCAGCCAAAAATTTCCCTTGATAACGAGGAGATCCATCTTCAAAATAATCGAAATATTCTCCATTATGCGCCCCATCCTTCATCTGAATAAAAGCTTTAACAATTCCCGTATCATAGTAATGAATTACTTCCCCATCTAAAACTCCATCCTTATAAGTTAATGAAGTACATAAGGCCCCATTTTCATGATAAATTTTATGTTCACCATCGAGATTTCCATTTTTAAACAGTTCTTTCTTTAATAACTGGCCGTTTTCAAACCAAGAGAAACAATCTCCATCTGCAACACCCGCTACGTAATTCCCTTGATATCGTTTATTGCCGTTACTGTAATATTCTTCAATAAGTCCATGAAATTTCCCTTCTTTATAATGAAAGGATTTCATGATATTGCCATTATCATAGTAGGTAAGAAAGTCTTTTTCAAAATCACTTCCCTGCTTGAAGTAATTTGCAATAAGCACCCCCTGCTCGTTGTACTCCTTGATAGAATCTAGTAATCGACCGTTTTTGTCATACTTAGCTAGGAATAGAATTTGTCCTTTGCTATTTTTTCTAAAATGTTCCCCAACAGGTAATCCATTTTTAAACTCACTAATTCCGAGAATCTCCCCACCTTCAGAATACTCAAATTGCTTTCCTTGAAGTTTGTCCTCAAAATAGACATGGTAATTTTTTTTATTTCCGCCAGGGAAAAATAAGACATGATCCCCATGCTTTAGACCATTTTTATATCTTTGCGTAGAACTTAACGATCCATCTTCAGAATAAAAAATTAACGCAGCTTTTGTTTCAGTGTCGTTAAGTTCCCCATTACTAAAATAACGGTGCGACGATATTACCCCCGATTCATGCCAAGTAACTCCCATCCCTTGTAAGATCCCCTTCTCGTAAGGCCATTTGCTCACTCTTTTTCCTGATGGGTAATAGGACCAAAATTCTCCTTCAATCTGACCATTTACATAGAAACACTCCGTCTTTTTTTCACCGTTTTCATAAAACTCCTCAACCTTTCCAGAAAGAGCCCCATTCTCATAGTGTGCTACTTTTTCCTCCTTCCCATTTCTATACAACTCTACGGCAAGTCCATGTTGCACACCATTTTGGTACTCCTTCACAGACTGCACAGAAGATGGAGAATAAAAAGATACAGACGTTCCATGAGGAACTACTTCTAAAACTCCCCCCATTTCCACTTCAGTTACATCCTCTTCAAGAATTAAGGTACCAGATTCGGAAAGAATACAACGCTTTACAGCAACGTCCTTCACCCCCTCTTTTTGATAAAATTGAATGATATGATCCTGTCCATTAAAGTGCCTTTTTAAAATAACCGGTTTCCAATCAGGGGCTTTCAATTTTAATGGCTCTTTAAGGGAAAGCTCCAAACCAAATGCACTAGCGCATAAACAGACTAATAATACACAAATTTTTTTAACATTCATAACGGCCCTCTATTTTGCTTCGGTCATTTGCTTTTGGATTACACTTAAAAATGGACTTTTCTCCACTAATTCTTTTCCATCCCCCTCTAAAAAAACCTTAAGCGCTTGCCCGGTTTTTATTGCCTCATCTTTTCGATCAAGTAATTCTTCCAGCAAAAGGAGTCTATATTGATTATAAACAGTTAAAAAGGGGCGTTGCTTTTTAGAAAGAAGCCTCTTCTGTGCAGCCTTGCTCTCAAGATACGCACCCTCTAAATCTTTTTTCTCAATAAGCACCGAAGCATCAGAAAATAAACTCACTTGAGGATTTTTTATCACAAGGCGTTCATTGATCCCCTTTAAAATGGAATCTACTTTATCAAAATTTTCTTCCTCTAAATACCTCTTAGTAAATAGTGGATCAAACATTGGGGCAAGGGCTTTAAAAGAAAGGAGCTTTTTTTCTAAAGATGGCAAATTCACTTCAGTGCCGTTTTTTATAGATTCAGCCATAGAATATAAGTAATTATAATCCCTACCCTTTGATTGCTTTTCTGGATGTAGTTTAGATAGACAAGAGGCAAGCCCCACTAAAAGAGCAAAAATCCCTAACAAAACCCATTTCAAATGAATCAATACATTCATAACAGTAGGCTTTTCGTGCACTAAATCCGACTTCATCGTTTCCTCTATTCAAAAGAAGAATTATAGTGTTTAGAAAATATAGAATCAAGAAATTAGAGAAAAAAACTTTGAAAGTCAAACTGTAGATTAGAATCTTATGCGTCAATAAAACAAATTTACAAATTAGGATTTCGCCCGCATCGTTTGAAAAGTAAAAAAGAAACATCCCCGGACCCGTCGATCCCCACCGTTTTGATTTTATGCTGAAATAGCAATAAATCATGAGCTCTCATAATTCTCTTATAATTCTCTAAATCGCGGCTTTCAAATGAATAGACATTTCCATCAACTTTAGACTGCTCAAGCGATTCAGCAACAAGGAGCCACTTGCACCGAACATTTTTCATTATCTCATGAATTTTTTCTTCTGAAAGTTCCGACAAAACTCTGCACGCCATAAACATCTCTGTAGTATAAATACGATCAGACGGTGTTGTAAAAACGTAGTCAGAGAATCTATTTTTGGCATTAATGATGATCTTTTCATCAATATCAAGCCCTAAATACCCCTCTTTAGAAAAAGCTTTACAGAGCCTTCCATCCCCGCAACCAAAATCAATAACATCTTTGACCGCAAAATCTCTGCTTATGGTCGCAACCATGTCGGAAAATTCATGGTCGTGCGATGGCCCTTGCATGTAGGGGATCCCTTCGGTAAATTCAAGAGCCTTTTTCATTCCTTTCATATCCACGACATACTCGAAAACAAGTTATCTTGCAAACACTATCTCTGCTAAAATTTTTCTGTGCCCAGCAGAGAACGGATAGGCTCCCAACATCTCCTTGCAAACTAACTCATAACCATTTGGCAAGCAGATAGATCCAGAAACTCTGCATTGGATAGGGTACAGTGACGCTTTATATTTAGTAAAAAAATGAACCACCTCTTTATATTCTTGTACTTTTTCCAATTTACAAGAAAAAAGTTGTTCCATTATTTTAATACCAGCTGCACAAGAGCCCATCTCTACATAGGGAAATTCATAAAGTCCGTTCATTAGCTTTTTTGACTCCCTTTTTATTACAATAGCACCATCCATTTCTATTACAAAAACCGTCCTAAAAATCTTTTCCACTTTTGGTTTTGGCTTCACAACAGGAATAACATCCGTCAGCTGTTCATTAAACGCCTTGCAGTTTCCCATCAAGGGACAACTAGTACATTTAGGTTTTTTTGTACAAACGGTTGCGCCAAGCTCTATGAGTGCTTCAAAAGGTTTGTGGCTATTTTTCGGCGGCAGAAATTGATCCAACAGCTCAATCACCTCATTTCCACGATCAACCCTCCGGCTGACACCATAAAATCTTGCAATCACTCTAATGATGTTTCCATCAGCACCCAAAACCCTCCGATTAAAAGCAAAATGAGAAATTGCAGCTGCTGTATAAGGACCGATCCCTTTGAAGGATAGGATTTGCTTTTGATCAGAAGGAAAAGTCCCTCCAAATTGTTCCATCACAGTGACAGCAATTTGTCGAAGATTTCTCGCTCTAGAGTAGTACCCAAGACCCTCCCAAAGCTTCATCACCTCTAAATCAGAGGCTTTAGAGAGTGTTTGAAAATCTGGAAGGAGCCTCATCCACCGCTCATAAAATGGAACCGCTGCAGCTGCACGAGTTTGTTGCAGCATAATTTCTGAGACAAGAACTCGATAGGGAGTTTTATCCACTCTCCAAGGAAAGTCCCTTGCAAGAGTGTTAAACCAATTTGCCAATTCCTCTGCATGCTCATACTTCATACAAAAACTATACCAAATTACTAGTTTTATTACCTCACTCTTGCTATAAAAAGAATGATGAGAACAATCGCTGGACTTTTATATGGCAGAGACGATGGTCACCTAGATCATCTTGCACCCACCTGCTCTATTTTAAACATTCCGCTGTTTATCACATCAGGCACTCTTTATTCTTTTGCCCTCAAACAATACCCTGATCTTACCTGCATTTTAGCAGCTCCCAATCAAGTGGCAACATTGATCACAAAAGACTATGACACCCTTATATCTACCCTTCCCAGACAACTTATCGATCCAATTTTTCTCTTTGACCAGATTGCCTACAATAAAAGACTCTCCACTTTTTGGTTGCCCCATGGTGCATCAGATAAAGACAATATGAAAGCACTCCTAGGTGAAGATTTTCTCCTTGTTTATGGTAGTAAAATGCGATCAATGCTTCCAGAACAGGCACAAGAAAAAGCCATTCTTACTGGTAACACAAGGCTTCAATATTTTATGAAGCACAAAAATTTCTACGATAACCTCATCCCACCGCAATGGAAAAAAACAGATGAGCGATTAAACATATTGTATGCCCCCTCCTGGGAATCTGATCCGGCCTGCTGGATCAATCTAATGATCGCTCAAAGGCCGGCGGATACTAATTTATTTATAAAGCTCCACCCCAATAGCTATAAAAATGGAAGGCTTACTGCCCTTGCTATAAAATATGAAGGGTGTGAGGGGGTGTATTTCATTCAAGACTTTTTCCCCATCTACCCGTTGCTTGCTCAGATGGATGCTCTTTACACAGATACAAGTTCGGTTGGGTATGATTTTTTGTATTTTGATAAACCTCTTTTTTTTACAAACGACTTCATCACTCCTTTACATTCTTGCGGGACGATGGCAAGCAAAGAATCTATTTTTATCACCCCGCAAACTAATTTATTTAGAGAAAATAGAGCAAAGCTTTATGCTCAGGTTTATGAAAAACAATGTAAACCAGATTTACATAGGTGGTAAAATCGATACTTTTCTTAAATCTGAAAACTCAGGTAGAGCAATTTTTGCCTCAAGCTCACAAGATACCGCCCCTTCCTTTAATGAAAACACTTTGGAAACAAAAGCAACTAACAATCCTGCAGGAAACACACCGTCAAGTCCAGTAGTTAAAAGAACATCTCCCTTTTGAAATAATGGGACGGATGATCCTTGGTGAATTGACCTTGGCGGACCCTCATCATCTCCGAAATCATAGTTAAACCCCACCCCCTGCAAGGTAAGGCTTCTGCCCCTCCATACAGGATAGCTACTCCCCATCATATACCCTTTTGCAAGGTAATAGCTCGGCTCAGCCTCTTTGAGAGAAGAGATCAAGCTTTCAACCTCTTGAATAAGCGATCTATTCACCTCAAGATCTTCAATTTGTAAAAGATCTTTTAGATGGTTACAGCAATTGTAAAGATGAACTTTTTGTTCATCGCCGCGAACGCAGCGAACTGCTGGATTAACCTTTGAATCTGTAATTAGTCGAACAAGGCTTTTAGTCCGTTCTACTTTTTCTACCACACCGACCAGTTGATTTCCAAATATTACGGGACTATTCACTGCTATAATTTCTTTTTTATAGATTTTATTTTCTCTTGACCCCACATCAACCCAAATTGCACTGCTCCAATTTGCAGGGTCTTTGTAAATCACATTGCATGGGACCTGCCATTTTGTTTGCTTTAAAAAGCTCACCATTTCATCCAAACGACGTGTATAAAAAGAAGAAAATTCTTCAGCATTTTCATTTTCATATCTGGTGCATTTTTTGTAGATGCTTTCGATATGATCAGCTGATAAAAGGTAGGCAGTAGCTGCCTCTATTTGTGTTTTTAGATGTACATTTTCTGCCCGAAGCTCTGAAATTTCTAAAGCTTTGTGATCAAGAGAGGACAAGGCAAAAAGATCCTCAAAACCAAAAAAAGGGCCCCTAAGTGTTGAAAGGGGTGAAAATGGTAAATTAAGCAGTAAAAAGCACAGAATTGCTAGAATAAAGTAAGAAAACCACGCCCTTTTTTTCATCTACCCTTCCTTTACCTTCCTTATACAATCCATAACATAGTCAAAACTTTTACTATTTAATCCAGGAAGGCTTACTCGCCCTGAATTAGTCAAATATACACCAAATTCTTTTTTTAATCGAGAGACTTGTTCAACGGTAAATGGAATCTGACAAAAAAAGCCGTACCCATTTTTAATAGAAGCGCTAAACTTTTCTCCGAAAATAGGGGCAAGGGCGGTGCTAAATTTTTCTCTAATACCGTTAATACGGTTACGATAGCCCTCTAGCTCGTTTTCCCAAAGAGCTTTTAGGTGAGGATCCTTTAATATATTTCTAATCGCAAGGGCACCATGTGCAGGAGGGTTTGAATAATTCACTCGGACAAGGCGATTTAAATTTCTTTGCAAGAGCCCCACTTGTTTAGGGTCTTTGATCACTGCATAAAAAGCACCTACCCTTTCATTGTAAATGGCAAAAGATTTAGAGAAAGAGTGAGCAACAAACAGATCATGCCCTTGATCTAAGAAAAAACCGATGACATGAGCATCCTCTTCTAACGACTGAGAAAAACCTTGGTATGCAGAATCAATAAAAGGAAACAGGTCCCTTGCTTTGAGAATCGATGAAATTTGCTCCCACTGGGCTTTTGTAAAATCAATGCCTGTAGGATTATGACTTTTTGATTGAAGAAGTACTACCGTTTTTTCTGGTAGTTCATGTAAGTGCTTTACAAGGATAGAAAAATCCTCTACAGCCTGCTGATGCGGATAGGTGACTATTTGATAATCAAGGTCAGAAAGGATCTGGTTGTGATTATCCCAAGTAGGATCAGAAATCGAGGCGGTTTTGTACCCATTTTTTCTTAAAAATTCAAATCCTAAATGAAGCGCTGATGTACCCCCAACAGTTTGAACCATTGCCATCCTAGATTGATCGGCATCGTTAAAAATAAGCTTGGCTGTTGCCTCTAAAAATTCTCTATCTCCGCTAATACTAAGATAGGCCTTGGTTGTTTCCTCCTCAATTAGCATTTTTTCTGCCTTTTTTAAGGTAGACATAATAGGAGGTTTTCCCCCTTCATCTGGAACATATACCCCAACAGTTAAGTCGACCTTAAAGTCTCTTAAATCTTGTCGATACTCTGTTTGGATTCCAAATATTGGGTCTGTACCTGGGTCATTTAAGCGATCAACTATTGCCATCATTCCTCAAAAAAAATAATAAATATTGGAGTGTAACGGGATCGAACCGATGACCTCAACGCTGCCAGCGTTACGCTCTACCAATTGAGCTAACACCCCACTATAGAGCAGAAGTATACCCGGCAGTGCCTATAAGGTCCAGAAAAATCACCCCTTATGAACTGCTGTTTTTCTCAATAGCTTCTAGAAAGGCTTGCAGTTGACCGGCCCTTGTAGGATGTCGCATCTTTCTTAAAGCTTTGGCCTCAATTTGCCTTACCCTTTCTCTTGTAACCTTAAAGTGAAGGCCTACTTCCTCAAGAGTTTTTGGTTTTCCGTCAATTAGACCAAATCGTTCAATTAGCACCGTTCGCTCTCTTTCAGTAAGAGAGTGTAGCACCTCGTTCATTTTTTCTTTTAAAATCGAGTAGCCTGTTGCATCAGAGGGCGATTCTACAGAAGTGTCTTCTAAAAAATCTCCAAATTGACTCTCGCCGCTATCTCCAACTTCAGCTTGCAATGAAATTGGGTGTTGAGCGATCTTATAGATTTCACGCACCCGATCTGGGGTAAGGCCAAGTTCTTTGGCAAGCTCTTCTGGGGTTGGTTCTTTTCCAGTTTCCATCATGAGCTTTTTAGCACCTCGTAGCACTTTATTAATTGTTTCTATCATGTGCACAGGGATACGGATCGTTCTTGCCTGATCTGCAATAGCACGGGTCACAGCTTGCCGAATCCACCATGTTGCGTAGGTAGAAAATTTATACCCGCGACGGTATTCAAATTTTTCTACCGCCTTCATAAGGCCCATATTTCCCTCTTGGATAAGATCAAGAAAGGAGAGCCCTCGATTGGTATACTTTTTTGCGATAGAAATCACAAGGCGAAGGTTAGATTCAACCATCTCTCGTTTTGCCTCACGGCTTTTGTCCATCCAACGTTGGAGCATTCGCACATCTTTTTTAAACTCATCAATTGTTCTACCGGCAGCAAGCTCTAATCTAATGAGCTTTTCTGTACTTGAGTAAAGCTTTGCACGAGCGAATCGATTTTTCTCTGCTCGGGGGATAAGTTCTGTGATCTCCTTTTCCAAGATTAAAAAAATGTCATAGCTTGATAATACCACCTCTCCAAGATCTTCCACAATATCATATCTAAAGTGCATACGTCGCAAGTATGCCTGAACACGAATCCTACTTTTTTCTAATTCTTCTAAGACCTTTACTTTTTCTATTTTAGTAAGACTTGATTTTTTCACCTCACGAAGATAGGCGTCCTGCCTCTCATCTTCATCGCGCATCAGTCTATAGAGCTTAGGTAAACTGTCAAAAAACTTCTTCTTGTCAGGGATTTCCTTTTCTGTGACTATTTTATCAAAACGCTCTTTTCCTTTATTTAAAAACTCAATCATGGAAAGAGTTTCTGAAATTGCATACCTAAAGCGTAAAATGATTTTTTCTACTTGAATTTGCGCTTTTTCAATACGCTTAGAAATCTCTACTTCCTCTTCACGGGTAAGCAGTGGCACCGATCCCATCTCTTTTAGATACATCCTAACAGGATCATCTGAGGACCCCTCATTTCTTTTAGGGGCGGCATCAACTTCTTTTGCTTCTTTTTTTCGCTCTTTTTGGCGATCAACCTCTGCCTGATTGAAAATCTGAATGTCCATCCCGCTTAAAAAAATCAATATTTGATCGATGTCTTCTGCGGAATCAAAACTCATTGGAAGAATATCATTAATTTCTTCGTAGGTGATATATCCTTGATCTTTTGAGATAGCAACAATTTCTTCAATCTTTTGCTGGTATTGAGGATCAAACGTTTTTGAACTTTGAGAATCGGACATAAAAACCTATACCCATAGAGGAATTAGCCCATCCTAGCATTTTAAATTTATATTGTAAATTAGTTAATACTATTTATTATTTAAGCACATTTAGCCTTATTTGCCACTTCTAAAAATGCCTGCAACTGAGAAGACCTTGTTGGATGCCGCATTTTTCGGAGCGCCTTTGCTTCAATTTGCCTTACTCGTTCACGGGTAACTTTGAAATATACACCCACCTCTTCAAGAGTTTTTGGCTTTCCATCAATGAGCCCAAATCTTTCGATTAAAACCGTTCTCTCTCTTTCTGATAGGGAGGACAAAACTTCATTGATTTTATCTTTCAAAATGGTATAGCCAGTTGCATCTGATGGCGATTCCGCCCCAGTATCTTCCAAAAAGTCTCCAAATTGACTATCGCCTGTTTCTCCCACCTCTGATTGTAATGAAATGGGATGTTGAGCTATTTTATAGATTTCCTGAATTCGATCAGTACTAATGCCTAAGATTTTAGAAAGTTCTTCAGATGTCGGCTCCTTGCCTGTTTCCATCATCAACCTTTTTGCCCCTCGAAGCACTTTATTGATTGTCTCTATCATATGAACTGGGATTCTAATTGTCCTTGCCTGATCTGAAATCGCCCGTTGCACTGCCTGCCTTATCCACCAAGTTGCGTAGGTAGAAAACTTATACCCTCTGCGGTACTCAAATTTCTCAACAGCCTTCATAAGACCCATATTCCCCTCTTGGATCAAGTCCAAGAAAGAAAGACCTCGATTGGTGAATTTTTTTGCAATGGAGATAACCAACCGAAGATTGGATTCAACCATCTCTTTTTTCGCCTCCTGGCTTTTATCAATCCATCTCTTGAGCATACGAATATCTTTTTTAAAGTCGGTTAAAGATCGGCCAGCAGCTAGTTCCTTTTTTCGTAGCTTTTGCTCAACAGATCGTAACTTAGCACGAGCAAACCGATTTTTCTCAGCTCGCGGTGCAAGCTCTTTCATTTCATTTTCAAGTTTTAAAAAGACATCATAGCTAGATAAAATCACCTCTCCAAAGCTTTCAATGATTTCATATCTGAAATGAAGGCGTCGTAAATAAGCTGCAGTTCGAATGAGGCTTTTTTCAATTTCCTCAGAAATTTTTGCTTTTTCAATTTTTGAAACACCCTCATCTTCTAACATTAGAAGGTAATGATAGAATTTCTCATCTTCATCACTCATAAGCTTATGCAGTTTAGGAAGCATCTGGTGGAACCGATTTTTATCAGTAATCTTTTTCTCTATCACAATTCTATCAAATCTTTCCTTTCCAGCATTCAAAAAATTGATGATTGACAGTGACTCAGAAACTGCATATCTAAAGCGGAGAATAATTTTTTCCGCTTGCATTTGTGCTTTTTCAATCCTTTTAGAGATCTCTACTTCTTCCTCTCTTGTTAGCAAGGGAGAAGAGCCCATCTCTTTTAGGTACATTCTTACCGGATCATCAGAAGTCCCTTCGGTTCTTTTAACAGCAAAGGTCTCTTTTGACTCCTTTACTCTTTCAATTCTTCGATCCACTTCTGTTTGATTTAAGATTTCTACGTCCATTCCAATCAAATAAATAAGAATCTGATCTAACTCATCGCCTGAATCAATGGATAAAGGCAATGTATCATTTATCTCTTCATATGTAATAAATCCCTGATCTTTAGCAATTGCTACGATCTCCTCGATTTTTTGATGATAGGAAATATCAAGCGTATTTTGCTCAGACATAAATAAAAACCTCCTTTTGAAGGAGAAACTTTACCATTTTTATATAATATTGTCCATTCTTCATAGTTAAAAGGTGCAATAAAAATTCCCGTCAAGGTAAAATCAGAGTATGTATATCAATAACCGACTACACCTTGCAGTTCAGCGTAAGATCATCCAACTAATAGGGGAAAACTGCTGCAAATTAGAGCACCGAATCAAAAATCATATCGCCGATATCTACTGGGTGTCTCAAAACATTGTATTTGAGGTGCAATGTTCCCCCATCACTTTAAAAGAAGCTGTTTCCCGCACCAAAGATTTTGAAAATTTAGGAGTTGGTATCATCTGGATTTTACATCAAAAAACCTATAATAAAACCCACATGAATCCTGCCGAAAAATATTTAGTAACCGGAAAAAACGTCTACTATAGCAACATCGATCAAGGGGGTGATGGGATCATATTTGATCAAGAACAAGCCATTTTATTTAACAAACGGCTGCACAAAAGCTGCCCCAAACAAGTAAACCTGACCCTTGTCTATAAAAGTTTCTTTTCAAAAAAACTCAAATTCGAAGGGGCTGTTCAAAGAACAAATATTTTAAAAAGAATAGCCCTTCACCCCGAAATATTTAAGAAAAAAATGTCTTTTACCCTACAAATAATGCGACAAAGGGCGATCTACGCTTTTACCGCTTTAAAGTGGCATATCTCTTTAGGTTAATATTTTTTCTGAAAAAAACCGCTTTTGTAAGATAGAGAAATATACAAAGATCCCAAGACCAATCAGTGCATAAACCATCTCTTTAATAGGAAAGAGTCGAGTAAGAGAGACAACTGGATCTTTTTCAGAACCATACCAATAGCATTTCCAATCCCGATTCTTCATTTGCTCTATTGCAGCAAGGGCTCCCTCTTCAGAAAGATAGGGGCTTGTTTCAAAAAGATACTGGGATGTATGCTCCTGCACCCCCCTTGTATGAAATTTAAAATCGGCACAAATGACAAACCTTTCCTTTTCCATCTCTATCACTCCCCAGTCAAATATCTGGACGATAGAGGTGTTAGCTTGCTTGTTATAAATAAAATACTTCACAGCAAACCCTGCAAAAAGCCAAAGAAAAGTCAAAAGGGAGGCCATGACCAGAGCGGCCCATACATTTTTTGGAGTAATATATTCTTGAATTATCTTCATACAAACGTCCTTACAATTTTCTTTGACAAAAAGTCTATTCCCATTTATACTTTGTCTTGAAAATAAATTCACTACAAAAAATTGTTTGATTTAATAGAGGTCCTGTAATGTCAGAAGATAACAAAGACGAGAAGAAATTTCCTAATAGAAGGCCGACAGAATTAAAGCGTCACCTTCAAGATGAAAAAAAACACTTGAGAAATAGAACTTGGAAGAGAAGAATACAAACCGCTCGCGTGCAATTCTTAAAAGAAGAATCTACACCAGCAAAAGCTCCTCTTTTACAAACGTTTTACAGCCTTTTAGATAAAGCTGTTAAAAACAAAATCATTAAGAAGGGAAAGGCATCTCGCCTAAAATCCCGCTTTGCGAAAAAAGTCTAATTTAAAAGCAGCTTGTAACCCATGCTGCTTTTTTAAACTTTTAATACGTTGCAATTAAGCTAAAATAAAAGCGAACTCTTGAATCATACGATGCCTCAAAAGGGACATCTCCCAACCTTATCCCTAGATCAAACCTAGTGTAAAGATTATTAGAGATATCATATCTTACCCCAGGACCAATCCCAGCTAAAAAGTAATAGCTAGGCTGTCCTACCATCGGCTTGTAAATCCATCCATTACCAATATCAAGAAAAACCACCCCACATAATCGATCCAATGTTCGGTATTTTTCATTGATATATTTAAAAAGAGAAATCTGAGGGGTCCTTACATCAAAGTTAAAGATACATGCATTGTCAGTGTTCACTTCCCTATCCACATAACCCCTTACACTATCAATTCCCCCCAGCCCAAATTGCTCGATCGGGATGAGTGCATCAGAAGCTATTTGCCCTTGAAGGCGCACTTTTGCTGAAAAAGCCTTATTATTGTCCTCTTGGTAAGTATATTTTGATGATCCTCTAAGTATAAAATAAAGGGGATTTGAATCAGGTCTAAGGGCACTATAGGCACTATCTGACATGCTACTTCCTATTTGCCAAGGTTGAGCAAGCATAAGCGCTTTACCACTTACATGATGCCCGTCAAACTTCAAACCCCCAGTGTACTCAGCCGCAAGCTGAAATATAGTGACCGGAAGCTTGGAGATGTTTGTTTCATTTACGATAAAGTCATTATTAGTGGATTTATAGTCTAAACCAAAGTCAATCGTCTGATGCATCTTCAACGATTGAGGGAGGGCAAGATCGTACCGACCAGATATTTGCCAGGCCTGGCCTAAATTTAAAGCTAAAGGCAAAGAGACATCCTCTGCTTGAATTCTAGAATAACCCCCATAAACGCGTAACCGATCATCATTGGGAAGAGGGGCAGAATAATCTAAGAAAAATGACTGATATCCAGAAAAGTCTGGGGAGGTTGTATAACAAATGGCAAGAACTTGATCAAGTTCAAACATGTTCCCCCAGTTAAATCCAATATAGAGTCTAGAATACTCAGTAATTCTAAATCCAGTATTGTCAGCTCCCGCATAAAAATTGATGGGCTTTTTATCCTCAACAACTAATTCAATATCTGTTTCAAGGGGGTTTTTTCCAGCCTTATAGATCACCTCCGCTTTTCTCCACGGACTACTATTGATTCGATTGACCCCAGCAAAAAGCTCGTCACAGTTAAGAATATCATTGTGCGCAAGGGTGATGTACTGTAAGTATCGCTCCTTTGAAAACCAGTAATTGCCAGTAACTGTTATATCCCCAACCTTAGATTCAGAGACTTTAACCACAATCACCCCATTTGTGCAATCCTGTTCAGGTAACGTCACCGCAACATGTCTATGGCATTGTTTAAGGTAGTAGTCAGCAATTTTTCGTTTACATTCTTGCACATCTTTAAATGTAAGGGGGCGTCCTATCATCTCCTTTTCTAGGCTCTTACAAAATAGTATTTGCACATCCATATCTTCTGGCGGTCGTACTCGGTAGAATAATACCCCTTTTGTTGTTTTAAGAATATAGTCCGGCGGGGAATTATTCTCTCCAGAAATAATAAAACCTTTAACCTTTTGAACTATCATCTCTTGATTATCAATATAGCTTTCTTCTACTTTTCCAAATAAAAGAGTAGGGACCAAACATAATAATAGGATTTTTTGTACATTCAAAAGTCTTTACCAAAAAAAAGAATAACCCTAGTATATATAATTAAACATTTATCCAGTCAATATGAAAAAATTCTTCTTTTCATTGCTCATTACAATTTCTGCCTCTTTGCAAGCTGCAGACAATGACAGCATGAATTTAGAGGCTCTAAAAGAATGGATTGCAACAAAGCGAGCTCTAACTCTAGATGAGCGCGGCGGGGCATTATCCCTTAGTGCTGATTTTCATGTAGAGTACATTGCTCTTTCCGAGCAAAAAAATGGAATAAAAAATCTTGGATCGCAATCTTTAAACCCCTTTATTCCTTCAGATCAATTCGATATTGAGTTTAACTTTCTCCTTGATTACAGAACAGATATGACATGGGCATCTGCTAAAATTGAGTACGATAACA
This sequence comes from Chlamydia trachomatis, assembly GCA_945872565.1. Lineage (GTDB taxonomy): Bacteria > Chlamydiota > Chlamydiia > Chlamydiales > 2-12-FULL-49-11 > JAJACQ01. Next base: position 118,613 of record CAMBZN010000002.1, read on the forward strand.
ACATGGGGATCAACTTAGGAACATTTAATAGGATCTTTTTAGAAAGGGCCTTTTTTGGATTTCGTCTTGATGAAACAGAACTTTCCACTACCGATATCGAATTTGGAAGACGGTTTTTAAGCTATACCTTTGATTCCCAAATACAGTTTGGGGCGCTAATGGATGGAATTTTATTGTTATACAACCAAACTACTGAGCTCTATGGCGATTTTTATATTTATGCAGCTCCATTTATTGTAAATGAAACTCTCTCTCATATTTCCTTTGTAGTTGAAACAGGTCTTTTAAACATTTTTAACACAGGGTTTTACGCAAAATATTCATTGATTGATTGGGCAACCCATGACTATGAAGACCGGCTGTTAAATCTTGCTTTCAACTATTTAAATAGTCAGTTTCTCCTTGGCTATCGACTTCAAAATCCCTTTTTTGACGCTGTTACCATCTTTTATGGTGCATTTTTAGTGAATGCTCTTGCTAAACCCTTTGAAATTCTTGACGGCCGGCTTGACAACCTTGCAGGGTATGTTGGTGTGTCCATGGGGGAGATTAGAAAGAAGAACGACTGGTCGCTAGACTTTAATGTCCAATTTGTCCAACCTCAGGCCGTCCCTTTTATAGATTTTTCTGGAATCGGTATTGAAAATCCTGAAAATATTGGATTATATACTCTCCTATCTGACGGGGGGGGGCTTGCAACAATTAAAGAAACTGCCGTTGCAAATAGCAATTACTGGGGTTTTAAACTCTCCTTTCTTTATGCTTTGCAAGACACAATCACCCTCTCTCAAAGTTTTTCTTTAACTAGACCTTTGATGGACGTGCATAATAAATTTGATTTTCAAAAGTATAAGCTTGAGTTAATCTATGCATTCTAATTAGTATCATTTGCATGGACAAAAGTTATGTAAAATTGCATGAAGAGGGGTTTCTTCCTGGCCCAAAAGAATCCAAAGAGGCATTTTTTTATAGAGTTTCCTTACTGCGAAAAATTGCTACTTGTCCGGCAAAATATATTACTGAAAAAAGTTTCAGGGGGCGGGTTTTTACCCCTGTGGACAGGGCTTACCTTTTGGTCGATCAGTGCAAACATTGCTTCTTTCAAGCCTCTTCTACAACCATTATAGAAGTAGAATCGGGCGTATTCATTCCAATAATTAAAACCCCCTCAAAATTTTCCTCTTTATTTGTAAATTCCAAAGAGGTGATGGCCCATGAGCAAATCCACGCAAAAAGAGCACAATTTGACGAGCCAAAATTTGAAGAAATCATTGCCTATCGATCTTCTAAATCCCATTTTAGACAACAGATCAGCCCGGTTATTTCTACAACTAAGCAGCAAGGTCTATTTTTTCTCCTCGTCCTTTTTATGCCAGTTTCATTATACCCCATTTTAGCTTTCATTTTATGGTGTTCTATTACATCTTTTACCCGTCAAAAGCATATTCACAGGTGCCTTGCCCATCTTAAAAAAATTTCAAACTCTCCTGAAGAGATTTTGATTGCAATGACAGACAAAGAGATCCTTCAAATGAGCAAAAACGGTGCTCTACCTAACGATCCTGATGAATTTCGCTGGCAATTTATTACCAAATTATTTATCCAATTATGAAAAAGTTTTATCTACTAGTACTAACAGCTATCATTGCAACCGCAGCTTTGTTCTCCTGGAAACGCCCCTATGAAGAAAACTTCGCTGCGGATGAAAAGTACTTAACCGACTATGATTTTCATTTTTTAGCCATCTACGAAAAAAATGATCGATATTTTCATCAAAAAATTCAATCGATGTTAAATCAAAATTATGAAAACTACGAAATCACCATTTTTATTGATAAAGATTACACAGCAGAAGCTGATAAAGTAAGGTTGAATGCTAAAAAGGCGTGTAAAGGGCACCTTGTAAACTTTGTTGAAATGGACCAAAATGCTCCAATAACATTAATCGTTAAAGATGCTACAGCAGGGTTGAAACAAGACACCGTCTTAGTCCTTTTGGGAAAAAACTGCATGTTCACAGAATCTTCTACCTTGAAGGAATTAAATTCCATTTACAAAAAGCAACCTACTGTTCAATTGACCTATTCTAACTTTATGAATTTTCCCACTTTTTTAATAAATAAAATGCCCCTTGACTATAGAAAGTCTAGTTTTAAAACAATTCTTGCTCGTTTGTTCAAAAATGGTACTCTGGATAAGCATTCAAGTGCTAACCTTGATCAAGCCTTTGCCTCTTTCGACGAGGTTACTCTTGAAAAAGCCCTCTATATCAACCACCCATTCTACCTTAAAGTTCGATGATATGCCCCGGAAATATGTAATTTCTTCCTGTACTTTGCAACTGTTCGTCTTGAACAAATGACTCCAGAAGCTTGCAGTAATTTCTTAAGTATTTCATCTGGGTAGGGCTCTTGCTTATTTTCTTGATCGATGATCTTTTGCAAAAGCTGTTTTGCTTTTTCTACAGTTTGATCACAAGATGGGGTAAGAGTTGGTCTAGAAAAAAAGTACCCTAAAGAAAAAAGGCCCGCTGGAGTCTGGATATATTTTTCTGATAAAATTCTAGAGAGGGTACTTTCAGAAATATCTAGATCCTGGATTACTTGCGCCCTTGATAGGACTTTTTTTTCGCCCTTGCCTAGCAAAAACGCCTCTTGCGCCTTTACAATTTTGCTCACAATCCACTCTAAACGGTTCTTCCTTTGGTGAAGCTGGTAGATAAATCGCTTTGCATCCATCTGCTTTTTTGCTGACCCTGCACGTCTTAACTGTACACTAGGATAAAACTCTTTGACAAACTCCAAATGCCACTTTCCATCAAATGAAAGAATCATCTCTGGAACAATATGTTTTACTACCTCACAGTCAAACCTTCTTCCCGGAAAAGGATCTAACCGCTTAATCTCTTCAATGGCCCTTATAATCTCTTGAGTGGAAACATGGTTCATTTGAGATAACTTTTTGATATCACGGACTAAAAAGGCTTTGTAACCCTCTTTTAAGATGTCGGTGGCAAGCTGATGCACGCCTTCTTGTTCTTGCAATTGTAATATCAATGCCTGCTGCGGGCTTGCCGCTGCAATTCCTACTGGGTCTAATTGCCATATTTTTTCAAGAACTGGTGTCACCTTGCCGGAATAAAATCCATTATGATCTAAACTTGCAGCAATAGTTAACGCCTCTTCCTTTTCCCCCTGCAGAAAGCAAGTTTCAATTTGAAATGCCAAATGTTCATAAAGAGACTCTTGCTGTTTTAATTGGTCATAGTCAACTTCATCAATAAAAAAAGCTTTGGATCGAACTTTTAAACCACCATTATCCTTACAATACTCTTGAACAAAATCTGAAAAAAACACCCCTGGCAATGCAAGCACGTTTTGAATCATCTGGACGTCATATCCTTGCAAAAGACTTTGGTCGAGCTTAACAGCTACTTTTTGATTCATCTTCATAATTTCTTTATAGAAAATGCCGCTTAAACTGTAAAGAAAATTAATCAAGCAGAGTTAATCTTGCATATTTTGCAACAAGGGTTCGTTTTTGATTATCTGAGTAAAATAACACATCATAGGTGAGCCCGTATGATGTCTCATAGATTTTATCAATGACCCCTTTGCCAAAACTTTTGTGGACAACACCCCCCCCGACCCTTGCTGTGTTAGAGCAGATCTCTTCTTGATCCATTTCCTTTCCTGCTACATGCTTTAGCGGAAGCTCACTTAAAAATCTTGAAGCTGTAAGAATTTTTTCTGTTCCCCATAAAAAGCGTCTTTTAGCCAAGGTCATATGTAGATATTGTTTTGCCCGAGTCATTCCCACATAGAACAAACGCCTCTCTTCCTCAATGTCCTCATAAGAATTTTTAGCTCTAATATGGGGGAATACATCCTCTTCTAAACCGACAATAAAGCAAACGCTAAACTCTAATCCTTTTGCATTATGAATAGTCATCAACGATATTTTTCGCTCAATATTCTCATCTTTTATGCCGTCCACATCCAAACAAACATCTTCCAAAAATTTCTGAAGAGTGCCTTGTTTTTGTTTATCATACGCATCTGCTTTAGAAATTAATTCATCAATATTTTCAAGGCGATCACGCATGGACTCTTTATCTTCAGAAAGGACGGCACTGTACCGGCAGCAAGCATATACTTCTGCAATAAGCTCCGCAATTGGGGGCGACTCTTGCGCAAAACTACTCATTTGGTCGTAAAATTTTACAAAATCCTTTACCCCTTCCAAGGCAGTTGCTGTTAGTTTAAACGGCGCTTCCCCCTTGATGATCGAATGTAATGTATCGATAATAGTGGTATTACCGTCCCTACTTGCAGTGATAATTTTTTCTATTGATTTTGGTCCCACCCCTCTTTTTGGCAAGTTAATCACTCGGGTAAAACTAACAGGGTCTGAAGGTGCAGATAAAATCCTTAAAAAACCTAAAATATCTTTAATTTCCTTTCGCTGATAAAAAGAGAGCCCCCCTATAATTTGATAAGGGATGCCATTTTCGATTAATCCATCTTCAAACATCCTTGATTGAGAGTTTGTCCGATAAAAAATCACAATCTCCTCTGGCAAAATGTGATTTTTTAAATACCCTTTTATCGTATTTACCACAAACCGAACCTCTTCATATCCATTAGAAAATGGGTGCACATGAACTTTTTCTCCATCTCCTTTATCGCTAAATAAGTTTTTTTCATACAATCGATTGTTATTTTCAATCACATGATTTGCAGCAGATAAAATATGGGCCGTACTGCGATAATTTTGCTCCAGGGCGATGACCTTTGCCCCTGGAAAATCCTTTTCAAAGTTCAAGATATTGCTTATCTTAGCCCCTCTCCAAGAATAAATGGATTGGTCTGGATCCCCAACAACAAAAAGATTTTGATGTCTTGCGCTTAATGCTTTACAAATAAGATATTGAGCATGATTTGTATCCTGGTACTCATCTACCAAGATATATTTCCAACGATTTGCGTATTTTTCACTTAAATCTTTATCTTTTAGGATAAAAACAGTAAGCATGATTAAATCATCAAAATCAACAGCATTAGATCCTTTTAATCTTTCCTGATAGGTCTTGTAAGTTTGAATAAAAAGAGACTTTTCAGCCTCACTTTCAAAAAACAATTCCTTTGAAAAATTTGATCCTGGCGGATAAAGCTTTGATTTAGCAGAAGAAATTTTACTTTTCATCTCTTTAACCACAGCCTTTTCCTTTTTTCCAGTAAGCTCAAGTAGAATTGCTGCTAAAAGGGAATCTGAATCAGACTGATCGAAAATTAAAAAGTCATTACCGTACCCAAAATGGTGAATTGATTCACGAAGGATCCTTACTCCAAGAGCATGAAACGTTACAGTTAATGGAGGGATTAATGCTTTTTTTTCTAATCGTTCTCTTAGTTCGTTTGCTGCCTTATTTGTAAAGGTAAGGGCTAATATCTCAGAGGAAAGAACCCCTTTTTCTAGCAAATTAGCAATTCGGTTGATTACAACAGCAGTTTTTCCAGACCCAGCTCCTGCGATAACTACCAAAGGGCCCTCTAAATGCCCAACAGCATCCAATTGCCTCTTGTTTAATAAAATTCTTTCAGACATAATCAAATTTTCCTTGCAAAGAGGTTACGATATATGTCTATGCGATTCAAGGTTTTTCTCCTTCTTTATCCAATTTTTACCTTTGGGGCAAAAATTACTTTAGGGATCGACACTTTTCTTTTAAAAGACAACCTAAAAAATTATGCAAACAAGCGTATCGGAGTGATTACAAACCATACTGCTATTTCAAAAGATGGAAGTTTAACAATTGATCGCCTCCTTGCTGAACCTACCCTTTCGATAAAAACGATATTTGCTCCCGAACATGGTTTTTATGGAAATGTCGGTGCAGAAAAAATTGTTGCAGATGACTTGTATAATAGCACCATCCCCATCTACAGTCTTCATGGGCTGATAAAGCGTCCAACAAAATCCATGCTCAAAGATCTAGATGTGTTAATTTATGATATCCAAGACATTGGCATCAGACCTTACACTTATACTACAACGCTATTTTACTGCATGGAGGAGGCTGCAAAATTTAACATCGAAATGGTCGTTCTGGATAGACCCAATCCAATGGGCGGTCTATCTTATGACGGTCCTATGTTAGAAGAGTCTAAACGATCTTTTCTTGGGTATGTAAATGTTCCCTACTGTCATAGTTTAACAGTCTGTGAGCTTGCTCTGCTGTTTAATAGAGAATATAAAATTGGGTGTAATCTTAAATGTTGCCTGATGACTGGTTGGGATGATCGAGCTGTATTTAAAGAGACTGATTTACTTTGGGTTCCTGCAAGTCCTAATATTCCTGATCCAGAGACCCCTTTTTACTATGCAACAACAGGGGCAATTGGCCAGCTTGGCATTATTAATATCGGAATTGGGACTGGCTTCCCGTTTAAAGTTTTAGCAGCACCATGGGTAGATGCTAAGCAATTTTCCGCAGCGCTAAATCTTGCAAAACTGCCCGGGGTGATCTTTACCCCTTTTACCTATACGCCGTCTGTAGGAAGCATGAAAAACCTCTCCTGCAACGGAGTAAGAATTCATATTATCAATACAAAGATTTATAAACCTGTTAAAACAGGGCTTATGATGCTTGGTATCCTTAAATCTCTCTACCCAAAGATAATGAATGAAAAGCTTGATTCCACCACGCAACTTTTTAGAGGGCTATACAATCAAGTAAATGGTAGCGAAAAGTACCTTTCTATCCTTATCAATGAGAAATTTCCTGCTTATAAGCTCATCCAAGAGCAAGAAAAGGATCACTTAAGTTTTGAACAGATGAAAGTTAAATACCGCATGTACTAATCATCTATCAATAAACTCAAAAGCGATATCTTGATGAACTGAAGTGACCAAAGAACTATCGAGCGAATAGATGTCCATTTTCTTTCCTGCTAGGAAAAGCTCATTTAATTCCTTTGTTGTATAGTTTCCAATAATCTTATTCTGCCAGGAGGTATTGACGATGTTCATAGGGATATTAATCGTTTTGCTATGTCCATGACAGGCAGCAGTTCCTTTTGCTTTATTATATCTTTGCCAATTACTTTCTAGGGTGTTTGGATCTACATACTCCATATTTGTAATAGCAGCTTGTATTTGACTCTTTCTGTACATTGTACCATCAAGATTATTTTGATAATGCCAGTCTGATGTTCCTGCATAAAATTGCCAAGTGTAGATATCTTCCCCTACTGATGTAAGTTTGGGCACGACAAGGTCTCTTGTGATTGTAAAATTTTGCTTAATAATATTTTTTCCCAATCGGTAATAAAAACCGTATATATTAGGATTGTCATTTAAAAGATTCTCTCCCACTCTTAAATCAATTGACTCAAGCACTAACATATCATCCATTAAAAAAACAACATGAGAGGAAGCAGCAAGCTTTCGATCATACACCGATTTTACAAACAATGGCTTAAAACTACTACGGCACCTGGCTGAATTAGGTTGAAAGAAAAACCTAGCTTTTGGAAAATCTTTTTGGACAATATCATAGCCTGTTTTATATTCATCATCCGATCTACATATTACAAGCACCTCATCAACTCCACTTACACGCTGATCGATACTTTCTAATAATGCATAAAGCTGCATCGGTCGATTAAACGAGCATATCACAAGGTCTGCGCAAAATACTGCTGGTACTAAACTCAGTAGAAATAGAAACTTTTTCATTGATCTCCTCAAAAATGTTAGCAAACTATAGTTATCCGGAGTAAATTCAGTCAAGTAATTTCATCAATTGAAAGCTTTACTTGTCTTTAATACCATATTGAATCTATGCTTAGTGGTAAAGCTACTCTTAGTGATGCAAGGTTAGTTTACCCTTTATTTTTAACAAGATAATCAGTATTAAAAAATTTTACAACGAAAAGTAATACACATGAAAAAAGCTTTAATTATTGTTGAGTCTCCTGCAAAGATAAAAACGCTTCGGAAATTTTTAGGAAGCGAATATTTGTTTGAGTCTTCTATTGGTCACATAAGAGATCTCCCCCCGAAAAAATTTGGTATTGATCTAGATAACAATTTTGAGCCTGAGTACGAAATTTTAGAAGGGAAGAAAAAAGTTATCACTGCATTAAAAGCTGCTGCCAAAGCTTGTGAGATGGTTTACCTATCTCCCGATCCAGACCGAGAGGGGGAAGCAATTGCCTGGCATATTGCAGAGATCCTTCCAAAAGGCACTAAATATCAAAGGATTACATTCAATGAAATCACAAAAGAAGCAGTAAAAAATGCAATAAAAAATCCACGTGAAATTGATATGAATCTTGTTGATGCCCAACAAGCAAGACGATTTTTAGATCGAATAGTGGGTTATAAGATCTCCCCCATCCTACATCAAAAAATTCGTCGATCCACGCACACCTTATCTGCTGGTAGAGTTCAGTCAGTTGCGCTAAAAATTGTTGTAGATAGAGAGCGGCAAATCGATGCATTTATTCCCCTTGAGTACTGGAATCTTTCCGCGCACCTTAAAAAAGGGTCAGAGACATTGATTTCTTCCCTCCACCTGGTAAATGATTTAAAAGTAGAAAAAGAAGAGTCTGATAAAAAGCAGGTTTTTATCATTGATAATCAAAGAATTGCTGCAAATGTACACGATGCATTAGAAAAAAGTAAGTATACTATTACAAAAATTGAAAAGAAAGAACGCAAAAGGCAACCTTCCCCCCCATTTATTACTTCTACCCTCCAACAGGAAGCATCACGTCACCACAGTTTTTCTTCTAAAAAAACAATGATGGTTGCTCAAAACTTGTATGAGGGTATTGATATGGGAGAGGGGACAGAAGGTCTTATCACCTATATGAGAACAGATTCTGTTCGCGTGTCTACTGAGGCAACCCTTGGTTGTAGGCCCTATATTTCAATTATGTATGGTGATCAGCATGTTCCCGAAACTCCCCCTCAGTACGGGTTAAAAAAAGCTGCTCAAGATGCCCACGAAGCAATTCGTCCTACCAATTTTGAAAATTCCCCAGAAAAAATCAAAGGTTTTTTAAATCCTGATCAATTTAAACTCTATTCTCTCATTTGGAAGCGATTTTTTGCCTCTCAAATGAAAAATGCCATCTACGACACTGTCTCCGTAGACATAGATGCAATTCCTTCCGGGCATAAGGAAAAAACCATAAAAACGATGATGATGAGACTTTCAGGCTCAAACATCAAATTCAAAGGGTTTTTAGCAGCTTATGAGGAAAAAACTGACGAAGAAACTGCCGAAAGTGAAATGATCTTGCCACCACTAGAGGTGGGAGAGCACCTGCTGCTAAAAAAAGCAGAGATGAGCCAGAGCTTTACAAAACCTCCAGCACGATTTACCGAAGCCTCCTTGGTCAAAGAATTAGAGCGCTCAGGAATTGGCCGTCCCTCTACTTATGCTGCGATTATGAATAAAATCCAATCGCGTGCCTATACAATAAAAGAAAAGGGGACGCTTTTTCCAACCGATTTAGGAAAAATCATTTGTCAATTGTTAGAAGAAAACTTTCAAGATATAATGAATATTCAATTTACAGCTGAGATGGAACAAACTCTTGATCAAATTGCAGAAAATCACCACGATTGGAAAAAGTTCCTGCAAAAGTTCTGGGATAAGTTTAAACATGAGGTGGAGGCGGCAAAAAAAGATGCAAAAATTCCAAGAATTCCCACAGATATTGATTGCCCAAAATGTAAAACCAATAAACTTAATAAGATTTTTGCTAATGACAAGTATTTTTATGGTTGCACAGGTTATCCAGAATGTGATTATAGCGCTCCTATAGAAGAGGAAAAAGCAATTGATAAGAGCCCCTATGCTGATGATTTTGATTGGGACCAAAAATGCCCTAAATGCAACGGCGAAATGAAAACAAGAACATCCCGTTTTGGGTTGTTTCTTGGTTGTGCAGCCTACCCCAATTGCAAGACGATTGTAAACATACCGAAAAAAGGGGAAGTGTTTGTAAGTGATTTACCCCCTTGTCCAGCAAGAGGCTGTAATGGAAATCTCACTCAAAGAAAGTCAAGGTATGGAAAAATGTTTTTCTCCTGTTCGAATTTTCCTGATTGTAACGTTATAGCAAATAGCGTAGAAGAAGTGCAGGAAAAATACAAAGATCATGAAAAAACTGCCTATGAGAAAAAAGGCCGGGCAAAAAGCGGAGGAACACGTAGAACTTCCCCTTTTCTAAAAGTATCAGATGCTCTTAAAGCTCTTGTCGGTGAAAAAGAACTAACACGTGGAGAAATAACAAAAAAACTCTGGGTGTACATCAAAGAACATAACCTTCAAGATGAAAAGAACAAGCGCCTGATTGTCCCAGACAAATTAATGGCAGGGTTTTTTGGAAATAGTGAACCTCTTGACATGATGCAGCTAGCTAAATGTATTTCAAAAAACATTGTTAAAGAATAGTATGCTCTCAAAATTTGATGGGAAATTTTTCGAAAACTGGTCTATTTTTTTGAGCAAAGCGAATGTCGAAAGTGGCCTAATCTAAAAGTAATATATTCCGGTAAGACTTGATCTCGTCGCGAAGGGTTGCTGCAAGCTCAAATTCATAATTGTTTGCTGCCTTGTTCATGGCTTTTTCTAACTCACGAATCTTAGAGGTGATCTTCTTGGAATCAACCATGGTTTTTTCAAAAGTAACGTCTAAAGACTGGTACATTTTACCCATAGCAGTAGCAGTTGTTGTAGCGGGTGTGATACCATGTTGTTTGTTGTAGGCATCTTGAATGGCACGCCTTTTTTTAGTAGTATCAATACATTTTTGCATAGATTCAGTAATTTTATCGCCGTATAAGATCACTCGTCCAAAGACATTTCGAGCAGCTCTGCCGCAAGTTTGTACAAGGGCTGTTTCAGAGCGCAAAAAACCCTCTCTGTCTGCATCTAAAATAGCAACAAGACTCACCTCAGGAATATCTAACCCTTCTCGAAGTAAGTTAATCCCCACAAGCACATCGAATTTTCCTGTGCGTAAATCTCCGATAATTCTCATTCTCTCAAGAGTTTTAATATCACTATGAAGGTATTTTGCTTTCACACCAATTTCTTGTAGGTAGGTTGTAATTTCCTCCGATAGCTTTTTTGTTAGGCAGGTAACAAGAACGCGGCGGTTAACCTTTACCTCTTTTGCAATTTCAGCAATAGCATCATCGAGTTGATTGACTGCAGCCCTCACTTCAATTTCAGGATCTAATAGCCCTGTAGGACGAATCACTTGCCTAACCACAATGCCATCGGCTTGCATAATCTCCCACTCTGAGGGTGTTGCTGAAACATAAATGGTCTGGTGCTTTTTTTCGCAAAATTCATCAAAAGACAATGGCCTGTTATCATAGGCAGATGGGAGCCTAAACCCAAAATCTACAAGAGAATTTTTCCTAGATCTATCCCCATGAATCATAGCCCTTACTTGAGGGATACTTTGATGCGACTCATCTACAAAAAGAATATAATCCTCGGGGAAATAATCCATCAAGCATGAGGGAGGCTCCCCGGGGCTTCTTTCATCAAAGTGTAAAGAATAGTTTTCCACCCCTTTACAAAAGCCGATTTCTTTAATCATCTCCATATCATAGCGTGTTCGTTGCCTAATACGAACCTCTTCGGCAAAAGCGTCTTTCTCTTTGAAGTATTTGATCCGCTCATCCAGTTCTTTGTCTATAGAAAACAAAGCCCTATCACGTACCTCTTCAGGAGTGACATGATGTGATCCAGGAAAAATGGTTAAATGTTCCACTCTAGATATTACTTTACCTGAAAGGGGGTCGATAATACTGATTCTTTCAACCTCATCACCAAAAAATTCTACTCTGTAGCACGCCCTATCTTCATAGGCAGGAAATATTTCCACAATATCGCCCCGTACACGAAAAGATCCACGAGGAAAATCCATGTCCGCCCTTTTAAAATGCATCATTACTAATTGTAGGAGCAACCTGTCTCTAAAAATCTCTTCACCTACTTTTAGAGTAAAGACCATTTTCTCATAGTTTTTCTTTGAACCCAATCCATAAATGCAGGAAACGGACGATACAATAATTACATCGTCTCTTTCGATGAGGGACCGGGTGGCTGAAAGCCTCATCCTGGCTATCTCCTCATTAATAGCTAAATCCTTTTCAATGTAGGTGTCACTTCTTGCTAAATAGGCCTCAGGTTGATAGTAGTCATAATAGGAAACAAAGTACTCCACAGCATTATTTGGGAAAAATTCTTTAAATTCTTCGTACAGCTGAGCAGCAAGAGTTTTATTATGAGCCAAAATAAGGGCAGGCCGGTTAGTTTCTTGAATGACATTTGCCATAGTAAATGTCTTTCCAGAGCCAGTTACCCCAAGGAGCACTTGAGAATTAATGCCGCTATTTAACCCTGAAGAAAGTTGCCTTATTGCCTCTATTTGATCACCTTTGGGGGTAAATTTGCTCTCTAACTGAAACTTCCTAATTGGGATCAAGAAAGTAATCCCCCTATTCTTTCAAGACTACTTGTAAAAAAATCCCATCGTATTAGGATGTTTACGACAATTACGCTAATAGCAAAAACTGTAATCAAACCTATTAATCCCTTTCCTAAAAGACTTCTATAAAATGGATGTCCTTTTAAATTCCATACCATCGCAGCTGGAATAAAGATCAAAATAACCGCAATAAAAGCCCCTCCATATTGAAGAGCTAGCATAAATCCACCAGGATAAACGTTTACAAATATAAGCGGAGGAATAAATGTAAGCACTACAGCAAGCAATCTCCCCTCCCATCCTTTTTTTATTTTCAATCCATCTATTAAAAAATCTGCAAGGCTCAATCCCACCCCTAAAAAGGAAGTTAAAATAGCAAAAAAGGAAAAAAAGTAGACCCCTGCAGAAATGCTAGGGGATCGAACAATAGAGGCAAGGGCTTGCGTAATAGGAGCCCCCTCCTTCCAAACTTGACTTAAAAGACTAAGTGGCATCGCACCTAAAACAAGAAATTGCCAGTACACATTGATTAACAAAGCTATAACACTTCCAATTACCACCGAATAGATCATCAATCTTCGATCATAATCCATGTAGGTTCCAAGAGTTGGTATGATAATATGGTATCCAAACCCGGTAATAATCACAGGCAAAGCATAGAAGAACACATCTGCTGAATAATGCTGTAAATTCACCCATTCTATATGAGAGGGCAAGGCCCAGGCCAATACAATATAAGATAAAACAAGACCTACCATCAATACCCTGTTAATCATATCCACTCCAAAGGTTCCAAGATAAATCACCCATGAAAATAATATAACCAAAATAAAATTTGAAAATGAATCTGAAAGAGTAATTCCAAGAAAATAGGCACTTGCATCTTGAAATAAGGGGGCACTTGCCGCTAAGTATAATGATACTAAGGCATACATTAGGAGCAGGTAAGAAAACCACGAAACTAGCATTCCCCACCTTCCAAGAGTATGTTCTGCCATTGTGATGATATTTACTTTTTTCCTAATATCACAAGTCACATCAACAAAAAAGATTCCTGTGCATAACATGATCATCCACGTGATGACAAACATAACCATAGATAAAGAAAATCCCATAAACGCACAGGTTGTTGGTAGCCCCAAAAGGGATGCACCAATTGTTGTTCCGCTCACAAGAAGCGTTCCTCCTATGACTTTACTTTTACTCATCTTAATTTTTCCTTATATAATTGATAGAATGGATAGTATTTCCCAATCACTTTCATGAAAACGAATCTTTTCCCCAATTTTTTTATTTAATAAATCTTTTGCAAGGTTCGATTGCTCTGAAATAATATTTTTATCAACGTCTGCATCATATGGACCTAAAATCACATACTCTCGCTCCTTTCCATTTTGATCTTTTAAAGAAACTTTAGTTCCGATAGAGACTTTAGATGTATCGATATCATCTTTTGACAAAACTCTCATCATTTTTAACTGTAAAGATAAAGTTTTTAATTCTCTTTGAAGGGCAGCACGTCTTTCTTGCGCAAATTTATACTCACTATTTTCTCGTAAATCCCCATGCCCTCTTGCTGTTTCAATATCTTTTGCATTTTCGATCATCTCTTTTGTAGCAATTTCTTCCAAGCGCGCGGTGATTTTTTTTAAGCCTGCTGCAGTTGTCCAAATGACTTTTTGCTCTTGATCACTTTGCTTTGAGTCCCTTTTTAACTCAGGATGAACAACTTCAGCAAGAGAATGCATGATTGTTTGATCATGCGCTGATAAAATTTGACATTTGGTAGCAAGAAGTAAAATTTCTTTTGTCGCTACAAGATCCTGCCCTTTAAATATCCTTCGAACGATTTCAAATCGTTTGTCAGCAAGCATTGAGTACATCTTTTTAGTGAGAATTCGATCCTTTAAAGAGACCTCTACATAATACATCAGAACAAAAAAACCTTCAAAAAGACGATTTAAAGAACTTTGATCGACAAACAAATTTGTCTTCTTTTTCATCATTTTTTGAAAGAACCATAAGAAGGTATGGGGTGAAATTTGAGGATGATCAATTACCCCTTCCATTTTTTCAATAAATACCGCCTCTTGCTTCTTGTCGATCATTTCGTCGTATAAAAAATCTCTTAATGGATGCTTCTCCTTTGCCACAATCAAATCACTATAGATTTCTATCCAATCTTCTCGTAGAGCTAAAATCTCAGACAAAAGTCTTCTTTTATAAGATAAGATGTGAATCCCTTCAATTATTCTAAGGATTTTTGGAAGATTTTTAATCGTTTCTTTTAGCTGCACAAGAGATTGCTCTCCTAAATCTTCTAACAAGAAAAGAATTTGTAAATGCTCTGCAGTTGTAATGGTTTTGCTCGCCAATAAATTTCCCAATTCTTTTCTTAGATAGGAATTTAGTTCACTATCTTTTGCAAAACTTGGAAAATCTCTTAAAAATGAATAGACAATTTCAATCAGACTTTCTACCGATGGTGCGTTTGCCATGGCTTTTTTTAGCCTATCATCATGGGTGACTTTTTTAGCATTTAATTTAAAGGGCTTGTCTAATGACTCCGGATAGAGAATTTCTGCATCCTTTTTTAGCTTTCCTCGCACGCTGCTCCACCATTTTGCCCATTCCGCTTCTGGAATGACTAGATCGGCCATCTCCTCTTTGATTTCAAAAGCAGTCATATCTCCCATATCTTTTAGAAGAAGTTTGATAGAATCAATGGGGTTTGCTCTTGTAAATGCTTCAAATTTCTCTGCGTCTCCAAAACGTCTGGCTAAAAAATGATCTTTTGAAATAGGTTTTATGCTATGGAACGCATTTTTGAAACTCACCTCTTTACAATCTGAAACCAAATCAAATTCAATCGAAACCTCCCTTCTAAGGAGGGAAATATCCATTACCTCTCCCACTCCCCAACCCCCAGTGTGAAGACAAAAATTTCCTTTTTGTAAGTGAATGAGCAATTCGAAGTTACGAATACACCCTTGAAACCCTTCTCCATCGCGCAGTCCAAGAATTTTTAAAAGGTCATGAAAGATGTCGATAGAACCATATTTTTCACTTAAATATTTATGAGCAATATCGGCATAGGTGGGTGAGTCTGTTGTTTGAATATCAAAGATTAATTTAATAACTGTGTCTTTTTCCTCTGAAGGAGCTAAGTTTTCCCAAAGCCCCAGCCCTGCATCTACATACACTCCAAATGATTGAGCAAAAGGACCCCTTTTGATCTCTTCTAAAATCAAACTCATCTCGCTTGGATCGACCTCATCGCTCAAGCAGTACTCCTGCCATAAATTAACCGTTGAAGGGAGACTATTGTCTTGAATGTGTCTTTTAAATTGCTTGTAATATTCCATTAATATTGTAACCTTTTGCTTGAAGAATGTAATTTATATTATCAAAAATATATGATATAAACAGTATACCCAAAAAAAGTATTCTATGCAATTGGAGAATCCCTATGAGTCAAATTTCAGTATCAAAAGGCCTTAATCTGCCCTTTAAAGAATCCGCTGATCAAAGCAAAGTTATAGAAAGGTTTTCACAAATCATCGCTATAGACTTATCCCCTTTTACCCGTTTACACCTACGACTTAATAAAAATGTGGGTGATTGGATCGAAAAGGGGGAAGTCATTGCAAAAGATCTCGATTTTGAAGATAGAGTGTTTTTATCTCACGTATCAGGATCGATCATTGAAGTGATTCGAGGGGAAAGAAGAAAGATCCTCTCAATTATTGTAAAAAAGGGGGAAACAAAAGAAAAAATCCTTCCAAAAGTTGACATGGGCCTTGGAAAGGAGGCGATGATGAAAGAGATTTTTCGAAGGGGAGCAAGTTTTTTTATTCGTAAACGCCCTCTTGAAAGGGTAATAGACGCAAACGATTTTCCTTGTGCAATTTTTATTAATACAGTGACATCTGCTCCCTATTTACCGCCTTTTTCTCATATCCTAAAAGGCAATGAGGAGATTTTTGCAGCAGCAATTGCTGTATTAGAAAAATTCGGAAAAATAGATTTATTTTATAATGACCCGGTTTTTTCTAAGCAAAAGGGTTGTTGCTGCCATGAAATGATCGGCCCCCACCCTATTGAAAGTCCTTCCTTGCATATTTCTGCCCTCCTTCCTAGAGTCTTTGTCACAGATGTAATTTGGGTATTAGATGTTTATGATCTATTATCCATTGGATCAATTATGTCCAAAGGATCTGTCTTCGATAAGAAAATTGTAGCCCTTGCTGGCAATGGATTTGAACGGTCAGAAAGAGTATTGATTCGAACTGATTTGGGGGCAAGGGTCGAAGAAATTGCCCCTAAAGCTCCTTATATTATTGCAGGAACTCCCCTAACAGGAAAACTCCATGAAAAATATTTGCGATCAAGGGATTACTGTCTTACTAGTTTTACTCCAAATGAGGGGATTGAATTCCTCCCTTTTTTAAAACCTTCCCTTACTAAGTTTAGCGCCACAAAAACAACCCTTGGTGGATTTTTTAAAAACGCAGGTCCTGCAAATCTTCAGTATGACCTGGGAGGAGAACCAAGACCTTTTATCCTTAAAGACGTTTATCAAAAGCATTTTCCCTTTCCTATCTATATTGAGCCCTTGATAAAAGCATTGCTTGCAAAAGATTACCCCCTTGCAATCTCTTTAGGATTTTTAGAAATTGAAAAAGAGGACTTAAGCCTTGCTGAATATATTTGCCCCTCAAAAATTTCATTAATGGCCATTTTTGAAAGAGCAAAAAGGGACTACTTGGAAAAATAAGATGCAATAATAGTAGCATCTATTTACAATAAGTCAATTTACCGGAGTTGTGAATGGATCAATTTAGTGAGGCTTTTACTGACGAAGAAACCAAGATTTTAGAAAAATATGTTACCTCAACCAAAAGTAACATTTTTGCTCTGACAAATCTCCCTGAGGTGATCAAGGGTGCCTTGTTTTCAAAATATTCAAGATCTACTTTAGGTCTGCGCTCTCTTCTATTAAAAGAATTTATTTCTAAAGAAGAGATGTTATTTAACGAAATTTCTGGAGAAGGGGCTGCAAATCAAACAAGTGCGATTGCAAAAGCACAAAATTTTTATGATCGAATTTTAGATGGGTATGGGGATGATTCTATTGGGGAACTTGGAAGTGCTCATGTTGCCTTTGAAAACGTTTCTATGCTTGCCTGTAAAGCGATTCAAGATTCTAGAATAGGGGGCTCGCCCCTTGAAAAGTCTACACGGTACGTCTATTTTGATCAAAAAATTGATGGCAAGTATTTTTATTACCCAGAACCGATGATCATGGCTTCTGCTTTTAAAGACCTCTACATAAGAACTTGTGACAATTTATTCGAGACCTATAGTCGCATGATTCCAAAATTAACCCCCATCATTGCACAGACCTTCCCCCATGATCCGGCTATTTCTAAAGGGGCTTATAACGGGGCGCTGCGTGCTAAAGTATTGGATTGTTTAAGGGGCCTTCTTCCTGCATCTACAATGACTAATATGGGATTATTTGGTAATGGCCGTTTTTACGAAACCCTTCTTCAGCGCCTTGGTGCCTCTAATTTGGTTGAGCTTTCGAGCATTTCTTGTTCTGCTTTTACTGAATTAAATAAAGTTATCCCCTCTTTTATTCGCAGAAGCGAAGAGACCCACAAACATAATATTGCTTACAATACATTCATTACAAACATGGGAGAAGATTTTTTAGATGTTGCAAAAGCTTTTAATCAGCCCGCTCCTGGAACAAGCGCTCAACCAACAGTAAAGCTAATTCACACTTCAAAAGATGCTCCGGTAAACGTCGCAGCGGCGCTACTATTTCCCCATTGTAACGCTTCTTTTGAAAGCATCAAAGAGAGGTTGAAAAAGATTTCCTTTGCTGAGCTTGATGCTATTTTAGAAAAAGGATGGATCCACCGTACAAATCGACGTCACAAGTCACCAAGAGCCCTTGAACATGCAGAGTTTACTTTTGAAATCACAGCAGATTTTGGAATTTATCGTGATTTACAAAGGCATCGTATGCTAACACAAGACAAACAACTTCTTACATGTGATCTAAATTACTTTGTCCCAACAGAAATTATCGGTACGGAAATAGAAGCGGATTATCATGAAGCTCTTAAAAAAGCTAAACATGCATTTACAATTATTGCTAAAGATTTACCTCAAGAGGCTCAGTACATTGTACCAATGGCGTATAATATACGTTGGTATTTTCATATCAACTTAAGAGCGCTTCAGTGGCTTTGCGAACTTCGCTCTCAAGCACAGGGGCACGTTTCTTATAGAAAAGTTGCTCAAGATCTCTGCCATCAGGTGATCATTGCCTACCCAGAATTTAAGGAGTTTTTTGCTTTTGTAGATTTTGAAGGCCATAGTCTCGGCCGCCTAGATCAAGAAATACAAAAGGAG
>CAMBZN010000003.1 GCA_945872565.1 Chlamydia trachomatis
ACCACAAACGCTACTAATGAGATCACGTTTAAAGCAAATAACCAGGTAATATGGCCTGCTCTAGCCCATTTAGCTTTCCAATCTGCCGCCGGCTTATTACATACTTCAAAAGTAGATTTTCCATCTTCAACTATAATTTTTCCGGTGCAGTATGCACCAAACATTTTTTCTAGTCTCTTGTGGTGCACATCCATATTAATCATAAAAAACCAATTATTTTTATTATATGTAATTAGTATATAGTAAAGATAATTAATAGTCCATTATTATTTATAAAATAATTACGTTTTTAAGCCCCCCCCTTTCTTGTAAAAAAATTTTGGAATAGCAGGGTGTCTTCACCTAATAACCAAAAGTTTACAATTTGTATTTGATAATTCAAAAAAGTATTATGACAGATATTCTCATAAACTGTCCGGCTAATTTCAGGAAAAATAAAATCCCACTGAGATGTGGGATTCTCTGAGAATTAAGTGGGAGTTTTGCGATTTAAAAATGGTGAACAAATCTATGATTTGCTTCTTGCAGCTATGTTTTTTTATCTGTAAATCGAAAATGAAACGTCAAGGTGCGTAAAACGTGGTACCAAGGACACGAAAAAAAGGTGCATTCAAGGTTCCTTCGTTCATTACAGGCGGATTGCTGCTTTCAAAGTAATCTTTTTCTCTTCCTTCACCTAAAAGGGCCTCTGCCATGTCAGGGCTTGTTGTGGCATGAAGAGCTGTTAGATTATTTACAACTATTACATCCCCTTCATCAACAGCTGGACATGAAACAGTTCCTTTTTCAAGCATCTTGACTAATTCCTCTTTAAAGAATGTTTTTTTATTTCTCAAGGGGGGTGGGGTTGTCATTTGCGCAATTGTTGTGGGGAGAATAGGACCATCTTTAGGCTTTTTATAAGCAAACATTGCTACATCAACGTATCTAGGAGTATTTCCCGGCAATAGGTTAAGATTAGCTGGGTGTTTCCATTCAAAAGGTGGATTTTCTTCCACATTAAGACCAGCCGGCAACCGACCATCCTGGTGGAAATTATACTGACCGGATCTTTCTAAACGGAACTCGCAAGTGATAAGCATTTTATTATGACGAGGGTGCTTTGTGATTACTTGAAGGGGCATATTTGTACCCATTTTTATATCTACCACCACTAATATATTACACCCCCCTGTGTTAAGTCACTATTATTCAAGTGATTATAATATTTATTATTAGTTAGTTGATTTATAATATAATTAAAATATGTTTATTATTAGATTAAAACAAACCCAATAATAATTGTGCCGTTAAGACCCCCATCTCCAGACTCCTATACGCTAGTACCCGCTCTTTCTCAAGGAAATGCCGGGGGAAAGAAAGGTGTAGGTAAAAAATCTGTTACCTTTAACCACGATGTTGCTGTAGTTGAATACAATACAAATAAAACAGGAGTCGATTTAAAAACACTTAATATTGCTCAGGCTGTTTTTGGTAAAAAGGGGAAACCTAAACATATAGCTACCAATTATAGGGAAAAGTCGATCCCCACAGAAAAATTACCCGCTGAATTCAATAAACTGAACGCATTTTTTAAAGAAAAAATTGTTACTGGTTTAGCTGATACCTCTACCTATCGAACAAAGAACTTTTATAAACATGAGGAGCTTATCAATCAAACCACTGAATTAACAGAATTTAAAAAAGAAAATACTAACTATAAACCTGTATTTGGATACGATAAAGACACAAACTCCCATGTTCTTATTTTGACATGCTCACTAAAGTGTGCTGTTGTATTATCTCACGATCTAAAGACAAAGATCTCCACTCTTAAAGAATTAGATTATGAAAAACTTCAACTTTATGTTGAAAGAGATCCTGATTCTGAAGGTGGGGCAAAAGTTCTTACACCGCCGGGCTCTCCAGTGAGCATGCAGTTAGTAAGTGATGTGCTTTCTGAGTATACATTAAATCCAGTGAAAGCTCGTAGATCGCCAAGTTTTGAATATAGAAAGGAGCACTGCGATTTAAACAAAGCAGACCTTGAAAGGCAGGAGGGGTTAAGCGGGAAAAGGGAAAGGGTCTATACCTATAGAAATGCACAAATAGAAAAAGCAAATAAGGCTTTTAGATCAGTTCATCCTCTTTTAACCCCTTGAATGAGTGATTTTTCCCCCCACCTTCTTTCTGTATAAGCAAAAGCTGAATTCTTATTTTAATTCAGATGCTATTTTTTTATCCTTACCTTACTTGATCGAGTATGTTCTATTTATAAAATGAGACCGTGGCGCTTTATAACCTATACCTCTTAAATTAAATTGAATTAAAGGAGAAGTAAGATTAAGCCCCCACCCTTCTCCTTTGGTACAATTGAAGACGATACTAATTATACTGGTGTCTACTTCTTGATTTGGCTGTATCGATAAAATATTTTTTAAATCTTCTAAATTTCTACCATCTTTGCCTGGAAGGAATCTTTTGTAGCATGTGTTTGCTTTGCTCTATGAATAAGGGCCTCAATCACCTCTTTGTAGGAAAGACCATCTGCTGCAAATGATTTTAAGAACAACGAATTTCTTGTAAATCCAGGGAGCGTATTTAGCTCATTGACCAGCAAACTTCCATCATCTGTATAAAAGAAATCAACCCTTGCAAACCCTGAGCACCCTAGCACCCTAAACGCCTTTTTAGCCAACTCTTTTATTTCTTCAATTGGGGCATCTTTTGGCGGAATTCTATAGGTAGTGCCCCCTGGTTTGTACTTATTTTCATAGGTAAAAATCTCTGACTTAAAACATATTTCACCTGGGGATGAAGCGATCAATTGCCCGTCCATCTCAAGAACGCTGCACCAAAACTCCCTTCCTTTGACAAACTCTTCTACAATCGCTTTTTTCCCAAGTGCAAACACATCTTTTAAAGCTTCTGTTGGATCATCCTTAACCACATGCACACCAAAAGAGGACCCTAGGGAGGTTGCTTTTATCACGCAAGGTCCTTTAATCTCTGCTTTAAGCGCCTGCTCTAGGGTGTAGTAAGTTGTAAAAGAAGTAACGGGGATATTGTGGGTTTGTAAAATTCGCTTGGTAAAGTCTTTATCCATACAAACAGCTGAGGAAACCACATCACAACCAACGTAAGGGATGTTATTCATCTCTAAAAATCCTTGTAGGGTTCCATCCTCACCAGGACTTCCGTGAATAATGGGAAATATCACCATACATTCTTTAAGGGAGGCAACAACATCGTCTGAAACCTCTCCATCAACAAACCAAACCCCTGATTCATTAAGGTAAAACTCCCTCCCACCAACCTCTTTTAAAATATCTTTTCCACTTGCAATTGAAACGTCGTGCTCTAAAGAGTTGCCACCAAAAATCACCCCTATCATACAAATCCTTTTTTACACTTAAATATACTTTGAAACACCCATTTAAATCATTTGATTTTATCTTAGATTTCAATTAAAATTTTTCCATGATTTCATCTATATTAAAACACCTTAATGATGGGGGGGTAATAGTTCACCCCACAGACACTGTATTTGCCATTTCATCCCTTGCCTCTTCTAGCGCAGGATATAAAAAAATTTATGAGCTGAAAAAAAGGGATTTTAACAAACCACTCGGCGTTCTTTTAAAAGAAATTAACGATATAGAAAATTTTACATCCCTTCCTATGGAGGAGGTAAAAAAAATGCAAACTTTTCTAGAAAGTGGAGGAACTCTTTTACTTCCAATCCACTCAAATTTGCCCAAGCACCTATTAGATCAAAGCGACTTTATTGGTGTTAGAATACCTAATCACAAGCAAACCAAAGAACTTATTGAGCACTTGGGACCATTGATCGCAACGTCTGCAAACATCTCAGGAGAGCCTCCTATCACTAATGCGAAAGAGGCAATCTCACTTTTTCCTGATTGCATGATTCTTGATGGAACATTAGGGTCAAATACCCCATCAACTATTTTAAAATATAGTCCCGAAGGGTATAGTATCCTTCGGAGTTAAATAAAATTAGGGACTATTTGGATGATCCGCTTCGTACTCAGCTTCATCATCGGCAAGGTACCCTAACTCTTCTGAATCTGGTGCATTGATTACAACGACGTTTTTAATATGATCCCAACCTTTAAAATCCAAAGAACCTTTCCTGTTTACATTAGAGATGATTAAATGATGTAATGTCTCTAATGTCTTAAAAGTATCGGGGAGTAATCTAAAATCGTCTTCAGAAATTATTAGTGAAAGGGGCGTTTTCTCAATATCGCTATTTCTTTCATCAATCCATTTTTCAACATCCCGTTTAAGGTTTTTTATTGAAAGCATCCCCACCCTTTGAGTAAAGATCTTGTAATCCTGCTCTGAATAAAAAATTTTGGCTAGTTTTCTATACACATTGGCAGCTATTCTAGTACATTGATAGTTCCTTTCCCGCTTTAATTTAAGTAACATTCTAATCCCACTAATCGGTGAAGCTGATCTAAATTCACTAAAAAAATTTCCATAATGTATCGGGTCTAAGTCACCCGGTTTCCAAACTACTCCACTCATAATTTCTCCTTTTAATTGATAAATTTTTCAAAGAGTATAGATGTATTGATTATTTTAAGCAAGAAGGTTAATTACTTAATATGAGCTATCATCAGCCAAATAACCCTCTTCCGCTTCATTATTGATTTCACGGCTATATCTTAATTCCCTTGAACCGGAGTAATTTTTAACAGAAAATTCACGTAAATGATCCCAACCGGTTAAATCAACGATTTCAAATCCACTAGTCTTTAAAATAATCACGTGCTTCAGACTCACAATTTTCTTAAATATTTCAGGAATACGTATAAAATCCCTTAAGTAAATTTCTAGTCGAAGTGCTGGTTGCTCTTTATCCATATTTCTATCACTGATCCATCTCTTGAGGTCTAAAAGATATTCAAGAAAGGTAAGGTTTTCAACTCTTCTAGAAAAAATTGCATAATCCACTTCAGAATAATACTGTCGAGCTAATTGATCATACACAAATTTTGTTATTCGATGTTCTTCACAAATTTGTTCAAAATATACCATGTCGTACCTACCCATAAATGTTTGTAAAAAAACTTGCATATATTGATTTATCTCCTCTTTTTTTTGGGTAATTCTATAAATTTTTTAAAAAATCGTAAATTAAAATAGATTTTTATGCACGACATATTCAGTCCTTGCCCTTTCTTTTAATTTTCATTCGTGCTAATATTTACCCTTGAAAAAAAATCTTTTCAATTTAAAGATGTTTAGTTAAAATAAAAATTTACAACAAAAGGATCTTTTATGTCCAAACAAGCAGAAATTGGCGATACAGTGCACGTCCATTACAAAGGCACTTTAGATGATGGGTCAGTATTCGACACCTCGTATGACAGAGGTAATCCTTTAAAATTTAAACTCGGCCAAAAGGAAGTGATCGAAGGGTTTGAAATCGCATGCCTAAAGATGAAAATCGGTGACAAAAAGGAAGTGAAAATCCCCCCTAAGCAGGCCTACGGCGAATTTTCACATGAATTAGTTCAAGAAGTTGAAAAAAAATACTTCCCAGAAGATATTCAACTGACATTAGGTCAAGAGTTTATGATTGGAGGAAGTGAATTTCAAACAATGGCTAAGATCATCAAAATAGATGGGGATAAGGTCACATTGGATGCAAACCCCTCCCTTGCTGGAAAAACATTGAATTTTGCAATTGAACTTGTAGATATCACCTAATTTTCGATATACTTGCTTCATGATTACTCTCGGCATTGAAACAAGTTGTGATGAAACAGCTGCAAGCATCTATGATGGAAAAAAAATCCTTTCAAACGTTGTATTATCTCAAATTGAGTTTCACAAGGAATTTGGAGGGGTTTTACCCGAACTTGCTGCTCGCCGTCACTACGATCACCTTTTAGATGTGATAGATCGAGCACTGTTAGAAGCAAATCTTAGTAAATCAGACATTGAGTTGATCTCTGTTGCCTCATCCCCTGGACTTATCGGGGCATTATTGATGGGTGTAAACTGCGCAAAGGCTTTAGGGTTTGCTCTAAACATCCCCGTGATTGGGGTCAATCATGTGGAGGCTCATCTTTTTGCTAATTTCATCGATTATTCTGAAAAAATCACCTTTCCCGCCTTGGGTTTAATCATTTCTGGGGGGCATACCGCCCTTGTTTTAATGAAGAGTATGACAGAAATTCATGTGTTAGGCGCCACCTTAGACGATGCAATTGGGGAGTGCTTCGATAAGGTTGCAAGGATGCTTAATCTTCCCTACCCAGGGGGCCCGGAAATTGAAAGACTTGCAAATGGTGGGGATCCAAAATCCTTCTCTATTCGAGCTCCAAGTGTAAAAGGCGCCCCTTACAATTTCTCGTTTTCAGGTTTAAAAACAAAAGTTTTATATACATTGTATGGTGAAGGAGGTAGGGGTGAAAAATCCTTGATCGAACCTTCACAAGCCCGGGATCTTGCCGCTTGCTTTCAACATGCCGCCTTCACCTCTTTACTAAAGGCATGTAACCGGGCTATTGATGAATTTGGTGCAACCTCTCTCCTTGTAGGTGGAGGCGTTAGTTGTAGTGAAACTTTAAGGGATTTTTTTGAAAAAAAAATTAACCCTAAAGCCGCAGTTTTTTTTCCAAAAAAAAATTTAAGTTTAGATAATGCTGCCATGATTGCAGCCCTTGGATTTTTCCGATATCAAGCCGATGGTCCATCCCCAGAGGACTTTTCTGCATCTCCATCATCTAAGAAAACATCCCTTACTTTTTGCAAAGATTTTTCTTGAATGGAAATCATGTAATATGAGATAAAGAAATCCTTGTTTAGAATATTGGATAAATGTATACTCGCTTCAGATTTATAAATAAAGGATTACACAATGGCAAAAAAGAAATCTCGTCAAATTATCACTTTAGAAAGTACTGAAAGCAAGTTTAGAACCTCAACAGTAAAAAACCCGAAGAATACCACTTCGAGATTAGAGCTGATGAAGTATGATCCAACGCTTCGAAAGCATGTAATGTTTAAAGAGAAAAAATAAATAAGTGTTTGAATTTGCAATATTACGTCGATACCTACAGCCTAAAAGAAAGAGAATGTCTCTTGCTTTGATCGCGCTAATGTCCGTATTTGTAATTTCACTTGTTGTTTGGCTGTTAATTCTGTTTCTTTCTATCACTGAAGGAATAGAAAAAAATTGGCTAGGGAGGCTCACCTCCCTTAACGCTCCTATTAGAATTACTCCCACAGAGGAGTACTACAGGTCGTACTATCATTTGATCGATGAGCACTCCTATGCATCAGGGTATGAAAAGAAGACCTTTCACGAGAAACTCTATTCTAAAATTACAGATCCTTATGATGAGACAATTGACAGCGAACTCCCCCTTTACATACCAAAACCTGTATTAAGTGAACGTGGGGGCGTTTTAGATCTTACTAAAGAAGTAAATAAATCCCTTGCCTCTATTCCAAAAGAGCTTGTGGAGACAAAATCTCACGACTATCAAATGGCTGGTGCTCTACTTAGATTAACCCTTGCTCGAAAGGCTGTTGATCAGCCCTATTCCAACACCCCGGCTCTTAGCTTTTTAACACAGGCAACCTATGTTAACTCCATCCCACTAACCAAAGGCCCCCTCCACTCTCTAATTACTAAACCCACCACCGAAGATGTAAATCACCTTATTTATTTGGCAAATGTAGGAAAAATTGCCACAACAACTGACATCCCCGAGCAGGAGAGCGCTGAAAATGACTCTCTCTCTCAAAGACTTCTTCCAATATTTCATAACGTGCACATTAAATCATTTAAAACTCTTGATCGCTTTTCTATACCGCAAGAAATGATTGAAGAACCTCTTGTCGCCTATGCAAAAAAGACTCGTGGGGAAATTTTTTATTACATGATTCCTCGAAAGATTGATGCAAAAGCCCCTGAAGGGGATTTTGTAAAAGGGGTAATTAAAAAGGAGGACCAGCTCCTTGTATTTCTAGAAAATGGAGAGCAAACCCCAAAACCTGTCGACTTTACAGCGCCACTTCTTCTCACAGAAAGTCTTGAATTTTCTGCCTCTATCGATCATATTTCCTTACTTGAGGCTGTCACATTAACAGATATTTTGGTTTCAGCAAAACTCTCTTTGCAAGGCACTGATTATAACGCAATCATCCCATGGAATCAAATCACAATAAGCGAAATTGACATTGAAAATCATTTTTCAACCTCTCCAACAACGCCGCCCCCTTGGGCCTACTTTGTCGGTGATCAACTTGTTTTAAATGAAAATGGCGTATTATTACCTATCCACTTCAAAGAACAGGGGTGTTTTATAGGCGATGACGGATATTTTTCTTTTGGAAAGACCTCTCCGATGATGGTATCTGAACAAAGAAAGAGAATACTCACCCAAGGATTTTATGATCCGGGGGTAATTAGCACAGGAGTTAGGTACATTCTTACCTCAAGAGATGTAGTAAGTAGCATCACTTCTAAAGATGAAAGTTTAGTTATTGACCCCCTACAATCCAATGGCTTTCAAGTCTGGTTCGACAATTCCCTAAAAGCAGCTGAGGTGACAAAATATTTAAGAGAGGATTTTGCAGCTCGAGGAATCGCCCCTTATTTTGCCATCACCCCATTTTATGAGTATGATTTTGCAAAAGATTTAATCGGCCAGTTTCAGAGTGATCGCGATTTATTTATGTTAATTGGTGTGATTATCCTACTTGTTGCAATTTGTAATATCATTACCCTATTGTTACTTCTGGTTCATGACAAGAAAACAGAGATCGGGATTTTCCTCTCTTTGGGTGCTTCAAAGTTTCAGATTTCAGCAATTTTTGGTCTTGCTGGGGTCTTTTTAGGGGGAATTAGTACTTTGATAGGAAGTCTTCTTGCTTATGTTACTTTAAAAAATATTGATTCATTAGTTTGGGTGTTAAATACCATTGAAGGAAAAGACGCATTTAACGCAGCTTTTTATGGCTCAAAACTCCCCAATGAGTTTAGCATGCTTGCATTTACATTTATTGCAATAGCAGCGCCATTGCTATCATTAGGGGCGGGATTGATTCCGGCTATTAAAGCCTGTAGGCTTCGTCCTTCTCAAATTCTGAGGTCTGAATGAAAGAGGAACAAGAAATCATTTTTAAAGCAGAAAACGTTTGTAAAACATTTTCCTACCCTGAAAAAGTAGACTTACTTAAAAATATATCCCTCTATGTAAGAGCTGGTGAATCCGTATCCGTAACAGGAGCTTCCGGATCTGGCAAAAGCACTATTTTATCTATTCTAGGTAGCTTAGATCGAGCAGATAGCGGCAGCTTATTTCTTTTTGGCAAACCACTACCAAAGAAAAACTTCTCCAAAATACGCAATGAGCATATTGGCTTTATTTATCAAAATCACAATCTACTAGATGAATATACAGTGATGGAGAATCTTCTTATCAAAGCCCAGATTGGACGTAAAAGTATTTCAAAGAAAAGCGACTCCTATTCTTTAGGCTTATCCCTTCTTGAGGGGATGAATTTGTTGCACAGAAAAGACTTCACCACGAAGCTTTTATCGGGGGGGGAAAAGGCTCGTGTTTCTATTGCACGTGCGTTTATGAATGACCCAGAGATCATCCTAGCCGATGAACCCACCGGGAATCTTGATTTTGAAGCAGCATCACTTGTCCAGGCACTTCTATTAGAAACTTGCAAAGACTTGAATAAATCCCTCATTGTTGTAACCCATGACAGATGTTTTGCCGCACGCTGTGATAGAAGTTACGTTTTAGATGGCGGACATCTTACAGAAGTGTAGCACCTTAAACTAAGGTCCGAAATAATCTGAAAAAAAATCTTTACAAAATAAGTTCTTTTACTGCATTAGAAGATTATGAAGTGGACTTTTTTATTTATTACCTACTCTACCCTTGCGTTTTGTGATCCTATTGTATTTAATACCATATTAAATACATCTAATTGCACGCATAAGATTTATCATCCCACCGATAAAAATATCCCTCACCCTTATTTTTCAGACTCTAAAATAGATAAATCATCTATACTATCGCCTGTAAAGGCTGTGGGTTCTGCCTCTTTTTTATATCACAAAGAGACCAATGAACTCCAATATGCAATAGCCTATACAAACCTTAGCTCTCCTGCTGTTATGATTCATCTGCAAATTGGCTACGCTCATCAAGACGGTCCGATACTTGCTACCATCCAAGGGAAGCCTTACTCTAAAAATGCTCATTTTTCTCACACTGAGCGTGGCAAGCCCGATAGTGTAAAAATGACCTCTAAGGAGCGATCTGGGTTTTTAACGGGGGTTGTTAAACTCACTAGCTTATCAGACGCCTCAAGTGATAAAGCGCCTACAAAGGAAGAAAAGATGTTGGTTCAGGGAGGTTGCTATATTACTATTCACACCTACCTTAATGAGCTTGGCGAAATCAGAGGTCAATTAATTCCTCTTTCGACAAAACATATTCGTAAATAGATCTAGAGTAGAAAATTACTGTTGGGGTACTATCTGACTATGACAAAAGTAACCCTTATTCCGTTTTTTTCTCTGGCTATTTTCTATCATTTGTTACTTCCATCCGTTAGTAGTGTTTTTCCAGTTCTTTATTTTGCTCCTTTTTTCACTGTATGCTTTGCTAGAAAGTCTCTTTTCTTTTGTGTTTGGACCTCTTTTTTTATTGGCGTTTTTTTTGATATGTGCACCACATCTACCCCTTTTGGATTTTACCCACTTGTCTGCATTGCTGTAACTCTTGCCCTATATCGATTTAGAGTTTACTTTTCAGAGAAAAAGCACACAGTGTTTGCCCTTTACACAGGATTATATTCTCTCCTTTACTCCCTTGTATTTACCCTGTTTCACA
Source organism: Chlamydia trachomatis (assembly GCA_945872565.1). Classification (GTDB taxonomy): domain Bacteria; phylum Chlamydiota; class Chlamydiia; order Chlamydiales; family 2-12-FULL-49-11; genus JAJACQ01. Next base: position 10,887 of record CAMBZN010000003.1, read on the forward strand.
CATTTGTAGAGCCAAAGTTTTCAATCAACCTTTTCCCCTTTCTTTTAGACATAATCTTTCTTCCATTACTTGATACCTTTTACCACTTATCCTTATTTACAGCTCCTATTGCTTTATATCAATTTCTAAACGCGCACAAGCAGCGGGCTTTTTTATTTAGTTTAAAAAGGCGTCTGTTAAATAAATTATTTCACCTTACACAAATAGGTTTTAAATGATGCTAAGTCAGCTTGAGTTTGAAAGTATTGTAACAACAGTTTCCTCTCTTGTAATTGATGTTGGGGTATCTATTAGTAAAGCGTTTAATAGCTCGATTATTTTCACCGAAAAAACCTCCCCTCATGATGTAGTTACCCGTTTTGATAAAGAAAGCGAGGAGTATATTTTCACAAAACTCTCAAAGCTTTATCCTCAATTTGGATTTTTAGGTGAGGAAAATGGTTATAGAAACTACTTCCCACTTGAGCCCTATTGGATTGTGGATCCAATTGATGGTACTTTGAATTTTTCACGAAACATCCCTGCATTTGCAATAAGCATTGCCTTGGTTCATTACAACAAAACCTACGTGGGTGTTTGTTACAATCCCATTACTAAGGAACTTTTTACCGCGATCAAAGATTGTGGGTCGTTTTTAAATGGTGTAAAAATAGCAGTAAGTAGTGTTGCAAAATTAGATCACAGCGTCTTATCCCTCCCTCCAGGAATCCTATTTGAGAAAAACCTTTCGGCAGTAATACGTAGATCGGGCTCCTCTGTTCTTGACATCTGCTATGTTGCTAAGGGGGCAATTGATGGATATTATGACCCCTTGCTCAACCCTTGGGATTTTGCCGCCTCATCGCTGATTGTTGAGGAGGCAGGTGGAGAAATATTTAGTTTGAAGCGCAAGACTCTTGACACCAATAAAAAATCTGACATACTGGTTGCTAACAAAACAATGATAGATGAGTTTGCAAAATGGATATCGATGGAACAGAAATAGCAAGAACAATCCGAGCATCCCTTGCTCAAGAGATCGTCCGAAAAAAATACACCCCCATTCTTGCCTTTTTTTTAATGGAAGATCATGCCCCCTCAAGGGTCTATGTGGGAATGAAAGAGAGAGCTTGCAAGGAATGTGGTATCACCTCTATTAAACATTCCCTTCCAAAGGATGTTACAGAAAAAAACCTTGTAAATCTCATTATGCAGGCAAATAATGACCCCTTGATAGATGCAATTATTGTACAAATGCCCCTTCCTGCCCATATTAATGCAAATACAATCATTGGGGCTATTGCGCCAGAAAAAGATGTTGATGGGTTTCATCCTCTAAACATTGGAAAAATGATCGTTGGGGAAAAAACCGCCTTACTTCCTTGCACTCCTTTGGGGATATGTAAACTTCTTGAGATGGAACAGATCAAAACAAGTGGAAAAAATATTGCCATTTTAGGGAGAAGTTTGATTGTGGGCAGGCCTTTATCCAACATGCTTTCACAAAAAGGTTTTGATGGTACTGTAACTTTACTGCACAGTAAAAGTACTAACATCCACTTGCACCTTCAAAAGGCCGACATTCTTATCGCAGCGATTGGTATCCCTCACTTTGTAAAAAAGGAGATGGTAAAACAAGGTTCGGTGGTCATTGATGTGGGTATTAATCACCTTAACGGAAAACTTGTTGGTGATGTTGATTATGAGAATGTAAAAGATGTGTGCTGGAAAATTACCCCCGTTCCAGGTGGGGTTGGGCCGATGACAATTGCCATGCTTCTTCACAATACTGTTAAATGTCATCAAATGAGGCTGCAGGCAAATCTAACTTTATGAAATTTCTTCTTATCATCCTCCCCTTTTTCCTTATTTCCTGCACTGAGCAAGAGACAAAAATAGAAGGGGTGGAAATGGGCATGAAGTACAAAGTTCTTATTCGTGAGCAAGTTCCTGCTGAAAAAATTCCAGCAATTAAGAAAATTATTAAACATGCTTTTTCAGAAATCGACACTAAACTCAACGGTTGGAACCCCAATTCAGAAATTTCTGCCTGGAACAGATCCACCTCTACAGAAAAAATTCCCACCTCTGCTGTTTTACTTGAGGTAGTAAATCTTGCAGATCAGGTTTATAAACTCTCCAACGGGCGATTTGACCCTTCCTTTGGTAGGGTGATTGCCCGGTGGAAGCAATGCTTAAAACTTGGGTTATCACTTAATTCTGATGAAATTACACCATTAATGGCCTGTTCTGGTTGGGATAAAATTATTATTCACAGTGATGGCCTTCAAAAAACGCACCCCCATGTCGCTCTTGATTTTGATGGTATCTCTAAAGGATTTTTATGCGACCTGATAAAACGGGAGCTGCAAACCTTTGGACTAAAAAAATTTTTAGTTGAGTGGGCAGGTGAAATACAAACACTTGGAGGTCCGTTTAGGGTTTTGTCAGGAGGAGAGGTCATTCTCCTTACTGATCTTGGAATTGCAACTTCCGGATCCACATATCATTTCTATCCCATCAAAAAAGGGGATAAAGAAATTTGTTACAGCCATTTTATCGATCCAAGAACTTTTGAGCCTGCTCCTGTTTTATCTTTATCATGTTCAAAATCCATCATCGACAAAAGCTGCGCCATTGCTGATGGGCTTGCCACCTCATCATATATTCCCATGAACTGATCTTGTGATCACCTACTGGATGGATAAAAGTGGCTCTATCAAAACCCGACCGATAGTCTGTTGTTATGATTCCTAGCCTTTGGGCGACATCTTATTAAACAGTCAATCTCTATACTCCTGTTCTAATAAATAGCATTTAGTGTATAGTGCGTTTATGAAGCTAGATAAAGAGATATACCTACAAGGCAAGTTTTTTTTACACATTAAGGGTTTTGGTTTTGTTCAACCTGAAGACTCAGACCACCCAGAGGTGTTTATCCCCCCCCGAATGAATAAAAATGCTATTTCAGGTGACACTGTAATAGTAAAAGTGATGACCAAGTCTTCACGAGGGCATGAGGGTGTTATTGAAGAGGTGGTCAAAAGGTCAAGGGATGAATTTGTAGCAACAGTGATTGATGATGAGGGAAAAAATTACTTTCTGTTCTCCCCTCTTATTGGTGAAAATAAAGAGATCACCCTGGAAAAGCAAGGCTACAAATTTGCTATTGGTGATCGCTTAATTGTAAAAATTGTCGACTACGATGGCGACCTTCTTTCTGCTAATTTTATTCGGCTCTTGGGCAACATTTCAGATCCATCAATTGATGTCGAAGCGGCAATTTTAGAACATCAAATTAGAAATGTCTTTCCTCAGGAGGTTTTAGATGAGGCAAAAAAATTCTCTATTACTGAAAAGGATTACAAAGGAAGGGTAGATCTAAGGGGTGTGGAAACAGTAACCATCGATCCAACTACAGCAAAAGATTTTGATGATGCAATTACCCTTTCCAAAGATGAGAAAGGAAATTATTTATTAGGGGTTCATATTGCTGATGTTTCCCATTTTGTGAAAAAAGGCTCAAGTATTGATAGGGAAGCTTTTTTACGTGCAAACTCCACCTATTTTCCTACAAAGGTAGTTCCCATGCTCCCAGAGGAGCTGTCTAACAACTTGTGCAGTCTTGTTGAGGGGCAGGATCGTCTTACTGTTTCTGTTTTATTAGAAATTGATCCAACTGGAGAGGTGTTAGATAAGGAGGTAACAAAAACTGTTATCAACAGCAACAAGCGTTTCACCTATGATCAGGCCTATGAAATTCTTAACAGCGATCGCCCAAGTCCCCATAGGAAGCTATTAGAGGATATGCAGCAGCTATGTCATATTTTTAAAGAAAAGCGCAAACAGCGCGGGTCTGTAGAGTTATCTCTTCCAGATATTCAAGTGATTTGTGATGATAATGAATCACCTATGCATATTCAAACCCACTTATACGACATCACTCACCAAATGATTGAAGAGTTTATGCTCAAAGCAAACGAAGTGGTTGCCGAGACATTAGAGGCTCGTAACGAGGGCGGAATCTACAGGGTACACGACATACCTGATTCTACCAATTTCGATAACTTTTTTACCTATGTCCGTCTTTTAGGGTATACTTTACCCCCATCACCAACCTCTCATGATATTGCAGCCTTGTTTCAGCATGCAAAAGACTCCCCTCATATCGAACAAATTGCAGTCAAATACATCCGCAGTCAAAAACTTGCAATGTATTCGCCAGACAATATTGGCCACTACGGTCTTGGTTTAGAAAACTATTCACATTTTACAAGTCCTATTCGTAGATATTCTGATCTTGTGGTGCATAGAATTTTGTTTGAAGGCAAACTGGAAGCTAAAGAATTAAAAGCTGCAGCGGATAAATGCTCTGAAAATGAAAGAAAAAGCTTTGTTGCCGAGACATCTGTTGTAAAACTCAAAAAATTTCGTCTGCTAGACTCTTATTTTGAAAAGGACGTTGAGCGCATTTACAAAGCAGTTGTTACGGGGGTATCTCCAAAAGGATTGACCTTTGATCTTTCAGGTGTTGGTATCGAAGGTTCTGTTTCCATGCGTGAACTAAATGATGACTATTACATCTTCGATGAAAAACGACTACAACTTAAAGGGCGCAACAGCGGCTTTTCCTATAAAATTGGAGATGCAATGCAAGTTCAGCTAAACGCCATCGACCTTGTCTTTTTAGAAGCTGAGTGGATCATCTGTTAAATATTAGACATCTTTCGAAAGAGGTCTATTACATTCTAGGAACGGTAATTCCAGTCTGATTCATGTACTTGCCCTTTCGGTCAGCATAACTTACATCACAAACTTCATCAGCCTTTAAAAACAGAACTTGCGCAAGCCCCTCTCCTGCATAGATTTTTGCTGGAAGGGGTGTTGTGTTGGAAATTTCAAGTGTTACTTGCCCTTCCCACTCTGGTTCAAATGGTGTGACGTTAACGATAATACCACAGCGTGCGTAGGTGGATTTTCCTATGCAAATAGTAAGCACATCACGAGGGATTTTAAAATACTCTACACTTACTGCCAGGGCAAAAGAATTTGGAGGTACAATACATACATCACTTGTAATTTCGACAAATTCGTCGTCAGAAAAACCCTTTGGGTCGATAATTGCATTGTGGATATTTGTAAAAACTTTAAATTTATTTGAGACCCGCAAGTCGTAACCGTAACTAGAGAGACCATAGCTTATCACTTTTTCGCCATCATGATCCCTTACAAGATGATCGACAAACGGCGAGATCATCATATCTTCAAGTGATTTTTTCTTTATCCATTTATCTGGCTGTATTGACATACAAAACCCTCCGATTTTTAAGTCTGATAATAGCATAAGAAGCTTGATTATATCTAGCAATTAAACCACAATGTGTATATGGAAGTAGAAACAAACAAAGAGACAGTGATCGAAAAGAAAATCCGGCCCTCTTTTTTATCAGAATTTATTGGACACGATTCAATTGTAGAGCGGTTAAATATTTTAATCAATGCCGCAAAATCTCGCACAGAGCCGCTCCCCCACATTCTTTTTCACGGCCCCCCGGGTCTTGGGAAAACAACGCTCTCTTTGATTTTGGCCAAAGAGATGAATGCCTCTATTATTCAAACATCTGGCCCTGCTATAGAAAGGCCTGGAGACCTTGCTGGTATTTTAACAAGCATTTCAAGTGGTGATGTACTATTTATAGATGAAATTCACCGACTACCAAAAGTTGTAGAGGAGTATCTTTATCAAGCGATGGAAGATTTTAAGTTGGACATCATTATTGATTCAGGGCCTACTGCAAGGAGTGTTTCTATTTCAATCAAGCCGTTTACGCTAGTTGGTGCTACCACAAAAACAGGGCTTCTATCAGCCCCTTTGCGCACACGGTTTGCTTTTAACGTACGTCTTGATTTTTATAGTCTTGATGCCTTAGTGCAAATTGTGGAAAGAAACACAAAAGTGCTTAATATCAACTTGGAAAGGGATGCTGCGCTGGAAATAGGAGCAAGATCAAGGGGAACGCCTCGAATTGTAAACAACCACCTTCGCTGGTTACGCGATTGCAATGCTCACAATGAAAATATCATCACTAAAAAGGATGCCTGCTACGCTCTTGACATGCTTTCCATCGATGCTAAGGGCCTAGATGAGATGGACATTAGGATCCTTTCCTGGATGATTGATCACCATGACGGCGGACCTGTGGGGATTAAATCCATTGCTATTGCTATGGGAGAGGATCCTGAAACAATTGAGGAGGTGCACGAGCCCTATTTAGTGATGCAGGGGTACCTAAAAAGAGGGCCGCAAGGGCGGATTGCAACAGAGGTTGCCTACCTCCACCTTGGAAAGAAAAGACGGCGGAGCCTTTTATGAATAAATACATTCTCATTTTTTTCACCCCTCTTCTGCTGCTTGCAACTCACGGAACTTCCCGGATAGAAGATAGCGCAGTGGGGAGAAGCACTGTCTTAAAAGTCCTTACACATGAGGGATTACCTGGGTCGTTAATCGAGGTGAAAGGGGGCTACCAGGTCAAGGATCCAAGCACTTTGAAACATATGAGCTCCTCCTATTTTAAAAGGCGTTACTACTTAAGCCCAACCCCTGAAGGGCTTAACTGGGGGAGAGTCTATAAAGGGATCCATCAACTAGAAATTATTCCCAAGCACAAAAGTACCTCGGTACTTATCGACGGAATCCAATATAGCGGAAAAGTCACAGGGTATGACATTGCTGGAAAGATTTATCTCGTAGTTGAGACAAAGGTGGATGATTATGTAAAATCAATACTCTCAGAGCAATTTGGTTATAGAAATTTGCATCAGACCGCCCTTGAAGCGCTTGCTATTTCGATGCGAACCGATCTTTATCATAAAATTGCAACCTCCCTTAACCCCTACTGGGATATTAAAGCAACAGATCACGGCTTTCACGGCTCCTCCTTGCAAATGATCAACAGTAATGCCGAGGCGGCAGTGAGAGCTACTAAAGATCTGATCATGCTCTATCACAATCGCCCCTTTCCCACTACGTGGTCGGAAAATTGCGCGGGGAAGACTGCTTGCTATAAGACCATTTTTCATAAAGAGGTCAACTGCCCAGCAGGAGTTTTTGTCCCCTATGCGCAGAAAAAAAGAACAGAGAGTCAGTGGAAGTGCACCGTTTCTAAAAGGGTGCTAGCAAAAAGTTTAGGATTAGAGTCTGTTGAGTCTATAGAACCGCGCAAAGACTCTTTAACAGACAAAATTTGTGGAGTGAAGGTAAATGGCCGCAACCTCACTTTTTGCGAACTAGGCGTTGTTGAGCTTCAGAAGCTTATCGGCAAAGATCGCCTTCAAAGTAACGATTTCACGATCAAATTAGTTGATGAGCGAATTGAGTTTACAGGATTTGGAAATGGTCTTGGGGTGGGTATTTGCCTGCTTTCAGCAAAAGAGATGGCAGACTCTGGAAAGTCGACCGCTAAATTGCTCTCAAGTTTTTTCCCCGAAACAAAGATTATGAAGCTTGAATTTGTGCCTCAGGTTTTCTTCGAGGAAGAAACTAACGCCGCAGAAGATGATTAGTCTTTAAGGGCTTCTAATAGTTTCTCTAATTCTAGATCTTTTTCTGGATCCTCACTTTCTTCTAATTTTTCCCCTCTCATTTCTTTTACAGCCATTTCTATCGGTTTCAGGAACCATCCAGTCATTTTTCTATTTGAAGGATCAGCAGATCTATAATCATTAGCTATCCTTCTTTGAATACAAATAAAATCCATGATTTCTCTTGGTTTTAAATCCGTAGAAAGTCTTAAAATTCCATAAATTATTGAGACGCTTCTATCACAACCCTGATTACAAAAAACCAAGCATTTTTCATTTTTGCTAAGTTTATCCATGACAAAGGTAAGGGCTGCTTTTACTTGGGTAGGATTTTCAAACTCCTTTTCAGAGAGGTTTGTCACGGTACCTGGCAAACTATCAATAGTAGGGGCAAAATACTTACTCTCGCCTCCCTCTTTCAAATATTTGTCTACAGGATACAATCTATCTTTTTGTCTTCCCTGCGCAGCTAAGATAGCATCAAATTCAAGCATTGGACAAAAGTGCCCTTCCAGATCTTTAAATTGTCTTTCCACATCAAGTCCATCAAAAATACTTTCAAAACACACACTCTTCCATGTTCTTTTTTCTATTGCACTGTCTCCTAATTGGTAGGCAGCATATTCATCAAAATTCTTTGGTACTAAACGATTAAGCCCGCTAAATTCTGAAGGAATCCCGCTTAAATATAAACCTGGAATTATTTCAGAAACAGCTCGTTCGCGCTCCATCATCTTTCTTACCTCCATGTAGGCGATACTAGGGCTGCGCAAACCTGGTACACCTAATTTAATGGCCCTTACTTGAAATTGCTTCGGGGATTCGAATCTTTCAAGTCTATCTCTGATAAATTCTTCTAAATCTTCTTTATCCATTGTTGTAGGAGGATCTAAGTGAACATTAGCCACAGGCAGACCCGGCCCTCCTCCCCCACCTACAGGATCGATCGGGTAAAAGGCTGGTGCAGCCGCTCCATCTTCTTGGACTTCAGTCACTTGGTCTTCAAGTCTTTGGACTGCAGGTTCTTCGTCAATACTCGAATCAATTTCACCACCATCTCCCTGACCCAATGTAAGATTAGATACAATCGGTAATTTGTAGCTCCCATCGACAGCTCTAATGATCTCTCTAACCGCTAACGCTATAAGAGACAATACATTTCCAACGATTAAGACTGCTACATGGAACGCAACAAACCAGCCGTTTCTTTTAGCGGCCCCATCCTTAATCTTAAACTTCCCATTCTGTAGAGTGAAGGTTCTACCCATTCCAATATTAGTGACATTTTCAAAAAATCCCTTTGGGGTTAAGGTCCCATTAGAATTCTTTTCCGTTTGTAGAAAATCTGTGCCGTTTAATTTAGTTACCATGATTTACCTATAATATTATGTTTATTTATATATATTATAGAACACTTAAAGATTAAACTCAATTAATTTCAATAGATCTTCTGTAATTGATTTATCATTGCAAACGCTCAACGTCTTGTTTATTAGCGTTTTAGCGTTTTTTATAGACTTAAATAGTATAATATTTAAGATAAAGACTATGTATCCAAGTATATCAAAACGAAAATCTAACACCATTTCAGTTGTACTATTTCTCCTATTACTGTTGGTAAACGGCCTTTCTGGGTATTGGTGGCCTTATATTTACATCACAGCCGGAGCCCCTATCTTTTCTAAGCAATTCCTCTCTGGAAGAGTCTATGAAAGCATCGTCACTCTAACTGTTTTTGGAGGGCTTTTTTTGGTATCAAATTTCACCATCGACTGGTCCACCATTCTCCCTGTTGTTCTATCTGTTTCTGCCCTAATGATTCTATTTAGAGAGTTTTGTAACCCCTATGCAGCTAAAGAGCCCGAACTTGAGCGGGATCAAAATTTAGAGGCTATGGAGGATGACCATTAGTCAAAAATCGTTCCTGGTGGAAACTTTGATCTTTGAACATTCCCACTTTCATCAGCATGTGCGTGCAACACTCTGTAAAGTTCTAAAGGTAAATCAATCATAATCATCCATGGCCTAAAAATCCAATCACTAAATTTATAGTCTGTATATTGTTTAAAACCACCCCTTGAAGTAAGTTTTCCATACACCCCCACTAAAAAGTAAAATAATATAATTGGAGGGGAAAAAAATAGTGTTTTTTGTGCCCACAAGGGCAGTTTAAAAAGTTTACGGGAAATGTTGCTAAGTGGCTGGTCAAAAACTTTTGGCAGAGCATTTCTAAAAAAAATTTCAAGTCCATTTATGTCTGCTTTGACCTCATATTTTAACACAAGCTTCAAAATTCTACAAACATAGCTCACACAGTTTCCCTTTAAGGTAGAAGCTGTCTTTTGATGGTTAAATTTATCACTTTCTACAAGAGAAATGATTTGATTATACTCCTTTTTAGTGAGTTCAAAGGTAATTCTCTTGCGATTTCTTTTGCTTTTTGTGAAGTAGCAATCCATGTCAGGGGTGGAAACAACTGAAGAGCGATTTGTTGCATTATTAATGGAGAAGATCGATAGCGCTCTTACGTGGTCAAAAATATCCTGCCCCACTGATCGAACCATCCCATCAGGACCTTTTAACTCCAAATAGGCATGTGTCCCAAAAAAATAAGAAAAATCCTTCCTATCCCTCCAATTAACAATCACTTGTAGGAGGTATTTGTGGTCATATGATGCAGGATCTTCATATCGATATGGGCGAAAGTTTGCTGATTCTATTTTGTTATACTCGGTAATACCGTACATAAGTGCTGTGTAGTCTTTTGTGAAAACCCCCTGACTATTTGTCTTAAATAGAAGTTGTTTATCTGCAAAAACAGCGTAACCACCCCCTGTCTTTTCCCACACAAGTTCTGACCAAAAAATCCAACTGATTGATCCTTGCTTACTCTCAAAAGGTAAAATAGCCCCCTTGAATTGATCGTATCGAACACTTAACTTAGAGAGAAAAAATATCGCATCCAAACGATTACTTTCTAAAAAATCGCGCAATTCTATTGCTTTGTTAAAATAGTCTAAAGGGACATTGGCACCGGTTTTTATAGCAAGAATTTGATCTTTACATGCAAAAAATTCCTCTTGACCAAACCCAGCTTGTTCGATCTTATTCTCCAAAATCTCTACAAATTTTTTAAAGGCGAAAAAAACCTCTTCGGCGAGCTTTTTCTGATCCCTTAACAGGTAAAAATCATAGGCAAATTTTATCTCCCTCTTATAAAAACCAACCTTTGATTGAAGGTCCTTTTCTTCAAAAGCTTGCAAGGTTTCTATTTTACTGTTTAGGCAGCTTAAATCTTTGATGGACCACCTCGTTTACCTGCAAGGGCGTTAAATGAGATCTCTTTAACAGTCCAGGGTTTGAAAATGGCACTCACCGGCGCTTGTTTATTAAACACCCTTTTTAAAACCCTTGGAAGAAAAAAGTAACTTAACCATTTATTATTCGATGTAACAGTTGTTAGGTACTCCCCTTTAAAATCTAAGCTTGAAGCAATTACCTCTATCATCACCTTACTGTTTTTTATGCTTTTTCCATGCAATGCTTTTAAACAAGATTCAATCTGTTCGGCCGTTGCTGCAATCGAGACTTTTTTAAATCCTTGTTGATTTTTATAAGCAAACTGATCTGGAAAAATCGCCCTTTTATCCTTAACCCCCACCCGGTAGAGTCTGCCCCTCCCGTCGTGCAAAACAGCAAAAACATCTTGATCACGATAGTAGATCTCTACCGAAGCTTCTTTAAAGCCACTTTTAAAGGTCATGAGAGGGGCGCTTTGCTGGTAGGTTGTAAATCCTCCTTGATAAACCATAAGGGGCTGGTTAAGAACCCCATCGCAACTTGTAATAAACAGCAACTCTCCTGCATGATAAAACTTTCTAAATAGATTTAGATCATAAAACTTTAGGTCACTGAAAAAAACCTCAATCAACCGTCCTGATCTTGTGAGAAACGGAAAACCCGCCCCCCTTTTTAAACAATAGTTAAGTGCAATTCCATGATGGAATAAAATGTCAGCAAGACCGTTTTGTCGGATAAAATTCATATCCTGTGTAAACCCATTGGCATAACTTTTAGGAACTATTCCACCAAGCTTTATGAAAAATAATTCTCTAATTAACATCGCTTTTACCAATGAAGCATTCCAAAGAACACTCCTAATATACTTATCTAGAATCTCTGTCACCTCAATTAGAGCAAGCCTCTCCCCCATCGGTAATGAGGGGATGTCCAAACAGACAATTCTCTCTTTATAAAATTCGAAAAACTCCCTCGCACTTTGTTCTCGTTCATTTTTACTCCAATTGGTAACTACCTGTAAGTTAAGTTGCCCATTATGAACGTTAACCTTGGCAAGGTTCTCTTCTAAAACAATTGCAGAAATAGCTTTTGCCGTCGGTAAAAATGATTGAAAGAAATAATCCATAATCGCCCCTTTTATCAGCTTTTAATAGATTATAGCAGGGGGAGGCGATCTAACTTTAAGTGATTGAATTCAAGCGGGGGACGCGGTCAAAATCAGGATCAGTCCGGACCCTTTTCCTCTTGGATTTGTTGTAACCTTTGCAGCGTCATACGTTTTTATACAATAATCGAGGATTAATTTCTATTAATTTCAAATTATATAAGATTTTTTTGAAATTTCATCAGTTGATAGATCAGAATTTTTTAATTGTGTAGAGGAAATCATAGCTTAATCCCATAGCATCTTTACACCGCTTTAGTGTTTGCTCGGCCTTGTCTTTTGCCTTCATCGTCCCCTCTTTAATTACAGACTCTATTAAAGTAGGCTCAGCAAAGATCAATGCTCTCCTTTCTCGAATAGGGGCAATCACTGCATCTATAAGCTCCAAAGTCCTTTCCTTAACGACATTATCCCCTAGACCACCTGCTCGGTACTGCTGTTTTAACTTCAATACCTCCTCAGTGTCTGGATCAAAAATGTCTAAATAGGAAAAAGCTACTGCATGCTCGGGGTTTCCTGGATCACTTATGCTCTTTCTTGATGGATCGCTTTTCATTTTTTTGACTTTTTTTACAATTTCATCACGAGAGTCTTTTAGGTAAATAGCATTGCCCAAAGATTTTGACATTTTTTGACCATCAAGGCCTGGAACATTGTTTTCAAACTTTGGGAAAATCGGAAGGGGTTCGACAAAAACATCACTTTTATACTGAATGTTGAACTTTCTTACAACTTCCCTTGCAAGTTCAAGCATGGGGGCTTGATCTCTTCCCACAGGAACAACATCTGCATCAAAGGCGATAATGTCTGCTACTTGATAGATGGGGTAGAGGTAAAAACCGGCCGGAACACTTTCTCCGTACTCTTTTTGCTTACATTCTGCCTTTACTGTGGGGTTGTGGCCGATTCGGTTAATGGAAACTAAATTCAAAAGGTACTGGGTGATTTCAGGAAGGGCGCTGATTGCAGATTGTAAAAAGATACTTGCCTTGCCCGGATCAATTCCCACTGCCAAATAATCTGCTACTACTTCATAGACATTCCTTCTAACCTTTTCAATGTTATCAAAATTGTCTGTAATCGCTTGAGAGTCAGCAAGCATAATATAGGTTTCGTAGTCCTTTTGCATTGCAATTCTGTTCTTCAAACTACCTGCATAATGGCCAATATGCAAAGGACCAGTAGGCCTATCCCCTGTGAGCAATGATTTTTTTTTCATGGTCTTATCATAGAAAAACCCATCATTTCCATACAATCATTATTTGTTCTTTTTTTTATCGATTATCCGCTATAGTAATAAATTATGACTGCAAATCAAAATACTACCGCCAAAGAAGAGACCATCCCCGAAAAAATCGGGCAATACGAGATTTTACACCTGATCGCACGCGGTGGAATGGGTGAAACTTTTCTTGCAAAAGATCCCCTTTTAAACCGTAATATTGTAATAAAAAGAGCTCGCTCAGATTTAGTTCACCACCAAATCATTAAGGATCGATTCTCTAAAGAGGTCAAAATCACCTCAGGATTTTTTCACCCCTCCATCATCCCAGTCTACTCTATTCATCACGACAGCGATGAGCTCTACTACACCATGCCCTATGTCGAGGGAAAAAGCCTAAAGCAAATCTTAAGAGATAGTATCACTGATGAAAAAACAGGGGCCTCTACATGGTCTATAGGCGCTTTACTACGTATTTTTCAAAGCGTCTGTCACGGCATCTCTTACTGCCACACAAAAGGATTTTTACACAGGGATCTAAAACCAGAAAACCTCCTTGTGGGAAACTATGGCCAGGTCTATATTGTCGACTGGGGATTATCTACTCATATGGATGACGAAGATCTTGGCCCCATCCCCTCTATTTTAAGCTTTTCAGTAAATAAAGACCTTACAAGACCTGGTAAAATCTTTGGCACCCTCCCTTACCTACCTCCAGAGCGAATCAAAGGGGAAAAGGCTACAATAACCACTGAAATCTATTCTCTGGGGGTGATTCTCTACCAACTCCTCACCTTAAGAATGCCCTTTCACAGAAGGACTATGCAGGAATATAAAAAATCAAAACGGGATAAACGACCCCTTGATCTATTAAGTGCAGCCCCTTTTAGAAACATCTCTGAAGAGTTAAGCAACATTGTAAAAAAATGTTTAGATGACAATCCGGAAAAACGTTATCAGTCTGTTGATGAGCTTTTAACCGCTATAGAAGGGTACCAAATCGGAAATCCTTCTTGGATACATAAAAAAACTCTAGATTTGACAGATCACCAAGACTGGGAGCTTCAGGAAAACATTCTCTCCTCAAACCTCTCCTCTTTCGGATTTGGTCATAAATCTCTTTCTTGGAAATACCTTATGATTGCCAAAGAAAAGGTCCCAAGTAACAATAAAATTAGCTGTTTGCTGGGTTTAAAAAAACAATCCTCAGGGGTTAATTTTTGTTTTAACATTCCTGACAAATCAGATCGAACCGATCTTGAAGATGGGTACAGTCTACACATTGGATCAGAAAACCATCGCGGTGTTTCATTAAAACGGTCTAAAGTAATCCTTTTTGAAAAACCTGAAACATTTGTTAAAGAGGGCGAACCTTCCCTTATTTCCATCCAGCGGCAAGATCAACAAATCTCCCTATCAATCAACGATGAACTGATCTTTACTTATAATGATTTTCTCCCCATCGTTGGGGCTCAAGTGGGCTTTTCTTGTGAAGATATGGATTTTTCTATTCAAAAGATTGATGTGTTTGTCACCTCAAGTAAAAAAACTGCCGGATGCCTTGCTATTCCCAATTCATTTTTCGCCTCAAAACATTACAAAGAGTCCATCGAGGAGTACACACGCATCGCTCTTGCTTTTAAGGGGCAAAAAGAGTCCCATGAAGCACTGTTTAGAAGTGGTGTGGCAACAATCTATTTAGGCAAACAAAAACGGTGGCTTTTGACTAAACAATCCCTGCTGGAAAAAGCAATTGGGATATTTGACCTCCTTCAAAACATATCTACTGCCCCCCTTGCTCTACTTGGAAAATCTCTTGTGTACAAAGAAAGGGGCGATTTGGCAGAGGAGGGAAAGTGCTTAGAGCTTGCCCTTCATAGATATCCATCACACCCAATGATTCACCTCATTCACAAACAAATTCACTTTAGGCTTCATGAGTGCGCTTTTTCCGCCCATGGGAGGGATGGTGTTTATCTTTTCTCATTGCTAATTCTCCAGCATACCCCCTCCTTACTAGATTTTAAAGATACCCACACCCTAATTCTGGGCCTTCCCTTATCTCACGAAACATTGTATTTTCTGTCAGCAACAGCTGCTAAAAAAAATCTTCCAAACCTATACAAGGAAATGATTGTTGCATTAAGCTTTCACCTAGGAAGAGAGGCCTACCTAAATGAATTGTTTCATGATGAAAATTTTACCATGTTCAAAGATCAAATTATCTTTTGTTTGATGTATCTTGGAAAAAAAGAGAAGCGATTTAATTCTGCTGGAAAGCTCTTAAAGGATCTATCTACTACTGCCTCGGAAAAACATCTTTGGCCTTTATTTTTAAAAATCGAGCAGGGGATCATTAAAAAAGACTACACAGTGCATCATATCATTAAAGAATTAGAGGAAAGGTCATTCTCTTCTGAAACAATGGCACTTTTAGAAATTTACAAGGTGGAACTTGCAGTAGTTACTCAAAACATTGAATTTTTAGCAAAATTTTTTGAGAATTTTGATTCCATTTCTCCCTCCTCTCCTCTTTTTTTCTTGCGCGGATGCTTTCTTGCTATGAAGGCGGATGAATCCACAGCACTAGAGCATTTTAAATCTTGCGCAAAAACTCCCTACCCCCCCCTTTCAGCGCTTTGTCCCTTGTATGTGCAAGGGAAAATCATTATTAATAAGGAGTTTAATAATTCCGCCTTGCATTTTGAAAAAATTACCCTCTACAAAAACCTCTTTATTTACTATACTTGTTTGGGTAAAACGGCAAAAGCTGACTATTACATACACAAAACACTTGCACACTCTCCATGGAAAACATAAAAACGATGACAAAAAAAGAATCATTAAAAAAACCCTACGATCCAAGTGCAACAGAAAAAAACATCCAGTTTGATTACACTTTTAATCCCCTATCCTCAAAACCTCCATTTTGTATTATTATGCCCCCTCCAAACGTTACGGGGGTCCTTCATATGGGTCATGCACTGGTTACAACCGTTCAAGACATTCTAGTCCGATTTCACCGCATGAATGGATATGAAACAGCTTGGATTCCTGGAACTGATCATGCAGGAATTGCAACACAGTCAGTTGTTGAAAAAAAACTTTTTAAAGAAACTGGTAAAAAACGTGTTGATTTTGACAGAGATGAATTTGTTAACCATATTATAGACTGGAAAGATCTTCACAAGGAAAAAATCATTTCACAAATCAAACACTTGGGAAGCTCTGCAAACTGGTCTAGGGAGTTGTTTACTCTTGATGATCAGGCTACAAAAGCGGTAAAAACTGTTTTTAAAAGAATGTTTGATGATGGCTTGATTTATCAGGGCGTCTATTTAGTGAATTGGGACACTCACCTACAAACTGCCATCGCAGACGACGAGGTTGAGCATGAAGAAATTCAGTCTCATATGTGGTATTTTTCTTACCCTATTTATGAATCTAATGAGCATATTGTGGTTGCAACCACACGTCCTGAAACAATGCTTGGAGACTCAGCCGTTGCTGTAAATCCTACTGACAAAAGATATGAGCACCTTGCCGGCCGCCACATTCAACTTCCCTTCACCAACCGATTGATTCCCATTATCAAAGATCATTATGTAGATAAAGCTTTTGGAACTGGAGCTGTTAAAATCACTCCCGCTCACGATTTCAATGATCATGAGATCGGTCAAAGACACAATCTTCCTATGATTAACATCTTAAATGGTGATGGTACTATCAATGAAAATGGTGGATCTTTTCAAGGGATGAACATGTTAGATGGCCGCAAAGAGGTTGTTGAGCAAATGAAAGCTTTGGGATTACTTGTGAAAATTGAGCCTCATTTACACCGCGTGGGGGTTTCTTACCGCTCAAAGTCAGTGATCGAGCCTTACCTTTCTAAACAATGGTTTTTAAAAATGGAACCCTTTAAAGAAAAGCTCCTCTCTGCGGTATTTGATGGAAGGGTTGAAATCATCCCTAAAGAATGGGAGAAAACTTACAGACATTGGATTGAAAACATCCGTGATTGGTGTATTTCAAGACAGCTGTGGTGGGGGCATCGAATTCCTATTTGGTACAACAAGGAAGATAGTTCAAAGGTAATTTGTTATATCGGCGAGGGACTCCCCCCTGAAGTTGCGTTACACCCTGATAAATATAGGCAGGAGGAGGATGTTTTAGATACCTGGTTCTCTTCTGCTTTATGGCCCTTAACTTGCTTGGGGTGGCCAGAAAGAACCCCTGACTTAGAAAAATTTTACCCAACTTCGGTTCTTGTAACTGGCCACGATATTTTATTTTTCTGGGTAGCTCGGATGATTTTGATGGGAGAGTATGCAGCAAACAACGTCCCTTTTAAAAAAGTCTTCTTACATGGATTGATTTTTGCTAAATCATACTTTCGTTCTGATCAAGATGGGTCGGTTACATACCTTGATAAAAAGGAGTGGATGAACTACCAGAGAGGTGAAAAAGTTCCTAAAGATGTAAGCTTTAAATGGGAAAAAATGTCCAAATCTAAGGGAAATGTGATTGAACCAGCAGAGATCATCGACGAATTTGGAACAGATGCTTTAAGGCTTGCTCTTGCCTCATCAGTAACAACAGCAAAACAGATCGATCTAGATTTTAGAAAGTTTGAAGAAGGGAGAAATTTTGCTAATAAATTGTGGAATGCAACCTCTTTTGTCGTACAAAATATTTTTCCATCGATCCCTGATACCATCTATGAAGAAGCGTTTAAGCTTGAGGACAGGTGGATCTTATCAAGGTTTGCTCAAACCCTTGATAGCGCCCATCAATTCATTGAAAACTTCCACTTTGCTGACCTTTATAGCACTTTATATTCCTTTTTTTGGGATGATTTCTGCGCTTATTACCTAGAAATCTGCAAACCTTACCTACATGGAAAACAAGGGAATCTGGAGGAGATTGCAAATAAAAAATGGATCCTTCTTTGGACCCTAACTGGAATTATAAAACTGATTCACCCACTTGCCCCTTTTATTACAGAAGAGCTTTTTAGTATTTTAAAAGAGCTTGTTCAGGAGATTAATTTTCCCAACCACCCCCTTGCCAGGGATGTGGAGCTTACCTTTAAGGAAATTTTTTGTGGAACCGGTAGTTTGCCTGTGTGTAATGAGAAGGATGTTAATTCGCTTGCGGTATTTGAAGAGCTTAAAAGTACTCTTCATGCGATCAGAAATATTCGTGGAGAGTCAAACATCCCCCCTGGAGAAAAGCTTGTTATAGAGATTGAGGAATCAAATTCGCCGCTAAAAAGTCATGTTGATATTTTAAAAGCACTTACAAAAATCCACTCAATTGATTTTTTACCAACACTTGAAGAGCGTACCTCTCCCACATCTGTGGTTACTATGAAAAATCGAAAAATTCGGATCATGATCCCGGCCTCTCTTCTTGAGAAAGAAAAGCTCCGTCTTAATAAAACTTTGGCTGAAATAGAGAAAAATCTAGCTACCACTCAAAATCAGCTTTCCAATACAGATTTTATAGCAAGAGCCCCTGAAGCATTGGTTTTGGAAAAAAAGGAACTTTTAACCCTTCTTGAAAGATCAAAAAGTGAGATACAAGCTAAGCTTTTGTTGATTTAGCAGCTTTTTCCCGTTTTAATAACGCTTCAAATAAGACAGTCTCACGAACCACTACTCCAGATAGCAGCAGCAAACCCACCAGGTTCGGAAATGCCATCAAGCCGTTCATTATGTTAGAAAACCCCCATACCACCTGGAGCTTTAGCACACAGCCAGTGTAGATAGCCACTAAAAATACCAACCTATAGGGAAGGATCGATTTAATCCCAAAAAGATATTCCATTGTCTTTTCTCCATAATAAGCCCATCCAAGAATTGTGGAATAGGCAAAAGGAATGATCGCTAAAGTTACCAAAATCCCACCAAAGGGAAGTGCTGAGGCAAATGCTGCAAGGGTTAGGTTTGATCCGTCTAAAACATTTCCTACGCTGTCAAGTTTTCCAAGGACCCCTGTTGTTGCAATTGCAAGACCTGTGAGGGTACAGACAATGCCTGTTGTGATAAACACCGAAGACATGGATACAAGGGCTTGACGGCCCGGTGAGTCGGTTTTTGCAGCAGCTGCAGCAATGGGAGAGCTGCCAAGCCCTGCCTCAGAGGAAAATACTCCGCGGGAAACTCCCAGTTGAATGGCAAGCATAATGGATGATCCAACAAATCCCCCCGTTGCAGCCTGGCCTGTAAATGCTGTTTTGAAAATCATCATAAACGCAAAAGGAATTTCTTTATAGTTGATCATCACAACAGCAAGGCTAATCAGTAGATAGAAAAGGGCCATTGCCGGAACTAATACTTCAACAACTTTTCCAATGCTTTTAATTCCTCCAAGCAGCGGCACTGCTGAAATAAGCACTAGAATGATCCCTGTTAGATAGGGAGGGATGGCAAATGTCTCTAAAAGAGCATTTGCTACAGAATTTGATTGGACCATGTTGCCTGTACCAAATGCTGCAAAAGAAGTGACCACTGCAAAAATCACCCCCAGCCAGCGGGCATTTAGCCCATTTTCAAGGTAATACATAGGACCGCCACACATCTGACCGTTGCTATCAATTTCACGATATTTTATCGCAAGGATCCCTTCTGCATATTTTGTGGCCATCCCAAAAAAAGCTGCCACCCACATCCAAAACAAGGCACCTAACCCACCTATTGCAATGGCTGTTGCAACCCCTGTGATGCTACCGATTCCTATTGTTGCGGCAAGGGCTGTCATCAAGGCTTGAAAATGGGAAATGTCCCCTTCTGCGGAACTATCCTCCCTTGTAAATGCAAGCTTGTGGGCGTAAATAAGGTGTCTTACTTGAAGACCTCTTAATCGAATGGTTAGGGTAACTCCCACCAAAGCCATCAAGATCAAAAGGGGCGGGCCCCAAACGATGTTGTTTATCAGATCAAGAATTGTAGAAAGAGACATAGGATTTCCTTTATTAATATTGGAAAGAGTATACAGAAAGAGCCTTCAACAATCCACTTAAAATTTGAGTTCCCTTTGAACGGGTAAAAATAGACAGTTTTGATTTTTTTTCATGACCCATATTCGGTTGATATAGTATTGTGTATTTTTGCAAAGGGGATTTTTTGATAAACATTGAATATTTTAGAAAATTAGTAGGACAAAGACTTAAGGGTTTGGTAAAAACACCCCTTGCTATTGTTGGCCCTTGCTCGATTTATGATGAAGAGGAAACTTTGATTTACGAAGACAGGTTAAGGGCTTTGCAAAAGGAACTTGGTAATTCAATTGTTCTTTTTATGAGAGCATTTGTTGAAAAATCGCGCACAAGTTACAACTGGCGTGGATTTGTTTACCAAAGAGACTTATCTAAGCCAGAAGATATCCTAGAAGGAATTGAAAAAACCCGGAAATTATTCAGTCAACTAGAAACTCCCCTTGCCATGGAGTGCATCGATCCAAATATTTTTCCCTTTCTTGAGGATCTACTTTGTTGGGGCTTTATAGGGGCAAGAACCTCTACATCTACTACCCACAGGATCCTTGCCTCTGGGGCAACTATTCCTTTTGGTTTTAAAAACAGCCTCGATGGTGATGTATCTGCGGCAATTCATTCCTGTCTTGTAGCAAATCAATCCCATTGTATCTTAAATAAAAACGGTCAAAGTTTAACAAACGGTAATCCTCATACTCACATTGTCCTTCGTGGTGGATACACCAAAGTAAATTATACAAAAGAAGAGGTTGATAAAGCCTATTTAACTGCAAGAGCTCTTGGTGTCTTTGCCCCTATGTTGATCGATTGCTCCCATGGAAATTCTCCTAATAAACCCGATGGCCAAAAAATCTCTTTTCTTGAATCAATTGATAGAATTAAGCAGTCTCCAGAAAAAGTATTTGGGGTAATGCTTGAAAGTAATATTCTCAAAGGAGCGAGCACCCATTGTAAGCAAAGAGGTGTATCCTTTACTGATCCATGCATAAGCTTTGAGGAAACAAGAGAGCTTCTTTTAACAGCCGCTGAAAGAATTACTCGACAACACACGGAAGAATCAGATCAACCCACATTCTATGCGTATAGTCACTAATAATTTCATCATCTAGCGAAACAATTTGTATTTTATATACCAAAAAGCCTTTCTTCTGTTCAAACTCTTTACCAAGAAGTTCAATAATCTTGGTACCGGCCCTTCTTTTTACTGGAAAGGCAATAGTTTCTTTGGTTAGGTTGCGGTAAATGATATTTACTCTCATGATGTACTTGTGTGGCTCAAACTCTATAGGCAACGACCAGTTGACATAAAGCTTTTCCCCTTTTGGAGGATTTAACGTATACGGATCTGGAGTTTTTGCAAAGCGACTTGCAAAAGTCAACTTGTCTGTTTTGACCTTATCAACACTTATATAACTTGATGAACAGCCGTTTAAAGCAGCAGCTACAACCAGAAGCGAAAATATCTTTATTTTCTTAATCACAAAATCCTCTATACTAAAAATCCATTAAAGAAGTTTACAAGGAGAAGTAATAGATGTCAAAAACTATCGTCAAATCTGTCTTAGGGGCACTTATCATTGATGATAAAATTGTTCTTGTCAAACGTCGAGATATTCCCGTGTGGGTTTTTCCAGGTGGGAAGGTCGATGAGGGGGAAACTCCTGAAGAGGCAATTGTTCGAGAGACAAAGGAAGAGACTGGATACGCTGTACAAGTTGTAAGAAAAGTTGCCCTCTACACCTCGAGCTCAAGATTTTTGACCCCCGTTATCCTTTTTAAGCTCTCTTTATTGGACGGTTATCCTCAAGATTTTAACCACAATGAAACTAAAGAAATGGGCGTTTTTCCGCAAGATCAACTTCCAGCGGCAACAGTTCCTTTTTATATTGACTGGATCAAAGATGTCTTTGAAGACAAACCCTATTTTAAGCGGCATATTGTCTCCATCACCCCACTTTATATTCTTAAAGCGTTACTAAAACACCCCATTGTGGTGGGAAGATTTTTCCTTATGAAGATGGGTTTTCATTTAAATTCCTAAGGTGAGGTCATCTTTTTGTGGTTGATTAATCTATCAAACTCTTCCTCTGTTAATAACTCTAAAAATGCAGCAGCAGCTTTGAGGGTAATTCCTTCTTTATGGGCTTTTTTTGCTATGGCCGCTGAATTATCATAACCAATATGTGGATTTAGCGCAGTGACAAGCATAAGCGAATGCTCAAGGTGCTTTGCTATCATCTCTAAATTTGGTTCTATTCCTATAAGACATTTATGAACAAAATTATTTGCCGCATCTGACAAAAGGTGAATCGACTCAAGGAGGTTATAAATAACAACCGGTCGAAATACATTTAATTGGAGATGTCCCATACTTCCAGCAATTGCAATTGCAGCATCATTTCCCATCACCTGACAGGCAACTTGAGTGATCATCTCACATTGAGTGGGATTTACCTTTCCTGGCATGATGGAGGAGCCTGGCTCATTCTCAGGAAGGAGCAGCTCGCCGATGCCGCATCTTGGTCCCGAGGCAAGAAGTCGAATATCATTGCCTATTTTCATATATGCTATGGCAAGGGTTCTTAAAGTGCTTGATAGGTGGACCAGCCCATCCATACATCCAAGGGCCTCGAATTTATTTGGTGCAGTAGAAAATGCTCTCCCCAAGAGTTTAGAAATTTGCTTTGCAACTTTCACTGCATACTTGGGGTGGGTATTTAGTCCAGTTCCAACAGCTGTGCCACCCAAGGCTAAAAAGGAGGCTTGTTTGGCCGCCTCTTCTATCCGGGCCATTCCATTTTCAATCTGCACCGCAAACCCTGAAAATTCCTGCCCTAATGTAAGGGGTGTTGCATCCATTAGGTGGGTTCGTCCGCACTTTACAATGCCTTCGAATTTTTCCACCTTCTCTAATAGATGTTTGGCAAAAAACCTCAAAGCCGGTAGCAACTTATCATGTACAAGCATCACTGCTGCAATAACAGTTGCTGATGGGACCACATCATTGGAGGATTGGCTCTTATTTACATCATCATTGGGGTGGACAAAACTGTACTCACCTAGATTCCCCCCATTTCTTACGTTTGCAAGATTTGCGATCACTTCATTTACATTCATGTTTGACTGTGTTCCAGAGCCAGTTTGGAACACTACCAATGGAAAGTGATCAGAGTATTTCCCAGAAAGGACCTCATCTGCAGCAAATACAATCAAATCCCTCTTTTGTTTAGAAAGAAGTTTTAAATCTGCATTTACAATAGCTGAGGCTTTTTTTATAAGAGCAATAGCATGAACAACTTCTATAGGCATTCTATGATTGCCTACCTTGAAATTTTCTATTGAACGTGCCGTTTGCGCCCCATAAAGCATCTCTTTTGGTACATAAACTAGCCCCATGGTATCCTTTTCTTCTCTAAACATCACCCACTCCTGTACTAACCTTTAAGATTCACAAAAGTGATATATACTCAAATTAATTTGTTAATTTCAAATAAATCACAAAAAATGACATAATCTATTAATTAAACAAAGTCACCTAGAGTTTTTTATAATGTTAGTTCCTTTAAATTTTTTTATCCCCCTTGTTGGAAAGCTCCCTTATATTTGGGTAGAAAATTATTTTAATCTGGGCGGAACGGTTGCCGTTGTTGTCGATAGTGCTCAAAATCAAGTGAAACTTGAGCAAAAGGAGCTTGTTGGTAAAGAAAAAGTTGTTCATGTTGTGCTTAATATTCTTAAAGTCCTAAGCTACCTGCTCATACTCCCACCCCTTGTTCTTCTGATTGCAAAAGGAGCTATTCGCCTTGCCAACAACTTTCAAATAGCAAAAGAGGAGACCCCTGAAGGGGAACCTGCTGCTGCTCTTCCCCTTACCTGTCAAGCTGATTCAATAGAAGTTCCTTCCGAGGCTGTTTTCACGCCTCCTGCTTGCACTAAGGAAGATCCAAAAAAACAGCCACTTTTAACACCCCCCACTCCTTTATTGCCCCCACCTGTTAATTTACAGAAACTTCTTGCCGATCCCTTCCGCCCCACCAAGACAGTCTATTACTTTTCTTTGAACAACTCTTTAAGCGAATTTGATTTAGATGGTACCGAAGATCCTATTTCTAATGAACCTATAAAAAATTTTACCAAAGCGGATGGGTCTTTAGCTATCGTTGTTACCTCAAACGGGGTGATCCACGCAGTAAGTAGTATCGCTACTTGGCTATCAAACCTACCAGCTGGACGTTTCTTAAATGATGAACCACTTTGGAAAACAAAGGAAGAGTACATAGCATTACTTACCTATTTGATTGATCAGACAGAAGGAGAGCTTCGGGAAAATATGCTTTTACAAAAAACCATATTTGAATCGCATATCCGTGTAATTGAAAGACTTGAGCTTGATTTGGGTTTTGTCGGGATTTTAAGATCTTTGAGCAAACTTTTTGAATCAACCGCTTCAGTTGGAGCGAATTTTTTATGTGTATCGCAAAAGTTTGCAATAGATAAATATTATGAAATAAGGGATGCCCTTCCTCCTGGCTCGGAGAAGGTTTTTTTTCCAGGTCATATTTTTGATCCAGGAGATCAATTTTGTGTAGCTGCGGCACAAAAGCGCTTTCTTCAACAAATAGATCGCCTTTCGATACTTGTAACTGAAAACACCGCCCTCTCTTGCTCTCAGGAGGAGTTAGATTTGAAATTGCAATCACTATTAATTCAATTACGAAATGCTTTTCCAGTTACACCGCAGCCAAGAACCACCCGAAAAAGTGCATTTTCAGAAAAAAGCATAATAGATCATGCGATAGAGCAAAAAGAAGTGTCCTTTCTTTGTGTGGTAGATCAAAATGAAGTTAAATTCACACAATCGATAGACTTAATGTATCCAGATAAAAATATCGTTGGTTATTATCTTTTCGAACTATTAATGCAGCCTGAAGATTTTGACCATAAAGATTCTTTATTGACATTAAAAGAAGAGCATTTAGGGGGCATATCCGGTTTCACAAGCGCTCTTGAAAAATTTTTTAACCAACTCATTGAACAAAAAAAGGATATATTACAAAAAGAGTTTTGGGGGATTTATACTAAAAAAATTTACCAGTGGATGGTTTTTAACTATAAAGATAAGTTGTTTCCATTTATTACTCAACTTAAACAGGATCATCCTAACCTTCTAGAAAAATTTGTCGCTGCTCCGCAAAGAGGTGCTGCCTCAAGAGCAATTGTTGAGATTATCAAAAAAGACAAGGGCGAAAGCTATGCCTTAGAACAATTTAAGAAAAAGGATCCATCTCGTTGGGGCGTAGAGGAAATTGCATTTTTACATTGTATCCTTGGTTTACAACCTCAAGATCATTTAAGAGTTACTACCGACAAAAAAGGAATTTTTTGGATTCTTGGATATGTTAAAGAGATAAGTTCATTAGGTCATTTTATAGAAACAACTCCAGATGGACAAATAAAATTAGGTATCTTTAAGAGAAACTAAAAGCTTTACCTAAATTCAATAATCTAATTCACTAAAAATAGGGTTTTTCAAAGTCAATTAATCTTTTTTGGCCCTTCTTCCTCTTTTACGTATATAGCAACCCTTGGTCCACTTATGTTTCTACCACGCTCATTAACAACAGATTTTATCGAATCATCATGATTTACCCAATCATTTCCCACCCGTACGGTGCTTGTATAATGTTTAAATAAATCATTATAATTGATAACTCCAGTCAAAATAAATCGTTGTCCATTTATCTTGATCTCACCCTTTAAATCACTCGGATCGGAACTGAGGCTGGAAGTTTGCGTAACAAAAACATCCCCTGTAAAATCTTTTATCTGCGCACCCTCGTCCGTTTTTGCATAGATATATTCAAATGATAGCTCCGATATATTTCTCAAAATAGGAATTGCAAGCATATCACCTAAATATGCCAAAAATTCAGAGGAATCATTTACCTTACCCTTTCCCACTGTAAGTGTTCCATATTCACTTTTGTGGGCACTACAACAAGCCTGAAATGATCCCCAAAACTTTTCCGATGCTTTTAGCGTTTCTAATTTTGAAGAGGGAACCTTTTCCATACTTTCTAATAATGCTACTAGATCTTCTTTTAGCGCTGATGCCTCCTGCTTGTATTCCGTCTGTTTACCCTCGATAATCAAATCCTTTAAAACAGGGATATTAGCAAGCATCTGCAAGGCAGAATTCATATAACAAACCTTAGATAATTCACCCCTGAAGTTTGGAAGACCTGGCGTTCCAACCTCATCGTATTTAGCAAGAACACTTTCAGAGCTAGTGTTAAAATTTGACAGTATAGATTTACTATCTATTTTAAAAAATGCAAGTAAATCATCCACTGCTTTAATTACCGTTTTTTTAAATAACGACGCCTTAGCAACTTGCGCGGTCTTTATCATGCTATTGCTTTTATTAAACTGCTCTACCTTTCCTTTAAAAGATATAAAGCGACCGCGTAATTCTAGTAGCTCCTCTGGGGTCTTGCAGCTTTTAAGAGATTCTAATATTTCCCTAGCATCAGATTTTAAATCAGCTTTTACGTTTCTAATGAGCTTGTGATCAAGGTTTAATGGTGTGTTGGGGTTGATTTGTCCATACTTTTCAATGAATCCATTAAATCTGCTATCGGCCGGATTAGATGTAAGAGCATCGGCTCCTGATGCTCTGTGTGTTAAACGACTTTCGCCTACAGGATCCATTATTACCTCGTCTCTTTTAAACTTTATAGTTAAACTAACACAATTAAAAAGAAAGTGAAAATAAGGTCTGCATGGCCTGTTTTAAAGCAGGCCATAAGTCAAATTCATGGTTACATCAAAAGAAGGGCAAAAACAAAGGCAAAGAGCGCAAAGGACTCAACAATACCAATTGCGACAAAAGTTTTACCAAAGACGCTTGGTTTTTTAGCTGTGGCTAAAATTGCTGATACACATGCCTTGCCCTGAAAAATGGCAGCAACCATAATGGCAGCACCTGAACACCCGCCAATTCCGACAGCAGAAAGTTGGGAGACCCCACCTGCTTTAACGCTTTGTGAGAGCAATAACATCAAAACAAAGCCATAAATCATCTGTGATGCAGGTACTGCGGACAATCCAACAAGCTTTGCATGCCCCTCATCAACTCTACTCATCACAGCATGAGAAGCAATCCCTGCAATCCCACAACCAATTGAAGCTCCTATTGCAGAAAGACCTAGCGCTAATGCAGGCCCTATCATTCCAAAATCCATCTTTTCTTCTCCTTATTTTTTATTCATTTTTTAGTAGCCTTAGTGGGCTAAACTTCTTGCCGCCGCCTTCATAACTGTGGTGGTACCATTCTAAGAAATTAAGACGCAACCCATGGATCACTCCCGCCATTACCCCAAGGGAGATATTTACAATATGCCCCAGTAGCACAATGATCCACCCAAACATCTGCCCGCCAATTGCGGGTCCAATCTCATTAAATGTTCCTGCAAGCACTACGCTTGCAAGCCCAAGTGCATAAAGCCTTAAATAAGAGAGTACATCAGAAAAAATCTCAATTGCCTTAAAAATTACGGTAATGCCCGAAAGTCCCCTTGCCTGTAAAATTCCACATACAACAGCAAGCCCTACCCCCCCGTAAAGCATCTGCTCCCCTATTACAATCGAAAGGTCTTTATCAATCAACCCTGTATATACAACCATCGAAGTTCCGTTTAAAACTTTTTGAAAAAATAGATATCCACCAAATAAAGTGCCTATCCAACCGATTCCACCCCAGTTACGTCGTAAATTTCTCATCAGTGACAGGCTTAGGTGAATGATTCCCACTATCAAAGAAATTTCTAAAAAAATTCCGTCGTAGGTTTCATTCATTAATTCGAAAATTGTTTGGTTGTCTTTATTTTTTGTCCCTTTTAACAAGATGTCAGAGGGGATGTTGACGTTTTCAATTGCCGGATACTCGTGCACCCACTCCTTGTATAGCTCTGTAGATCTCTCTTGATGGTATTCTATTTTTTTTAAAGCAAGGTTATAGGGAAGAGAAATGGTATTTAGAAAATCATTAGGCTTCATCTTGACGCTAAAATAAGAGGCAACCATGACGCCCCAAAGAATTGTTGAACAGGAAATGAGGGTGAATATTTTTAATGCCCTTCTTTTTGTCCCTTTCAAAGTCTTTCCAAACTTTGCCCAGCAAAACACAGCAGCGGATAAAAATAACAATCCATAGGCAGCATCGGAAATAATCATTCCGAAAAACAGCGCAAAAAACCAAATCACCCAGGGGGATGGATCTTTATCTGTTGCTGAAGGGGTGTCGTATACATAGACAAGATCTTCCCCCATCCTAGCAAACCCTTTGTTTTCTAGATGCGTTGGGGGCTCTTCATCTTTTGCTCGGGCAACCTTTTGTGAAATTATAGCAAGTCCTTGTGTAAGATCACTGATTTTTTCTATTTTATTTTCAGGAATCCAAGCTTCGATTGCAAATAGCTTATCCTCTAAAAAGTACTCCACATCTTCTTTTGCAAAGTTTAAGTTAATAGAGTTCATCCTTGCAAAGATATATTCCTCGATCATTTTCACATAACAAGTTGCCTCAATCTCTGCCTCTCTCATTTGGTCTATTGCAGTAACTAGATCTTGGTACTCAGCAAAAGCTTCATTGTATGAGCGTTCAATTATTACTTCTGTAAATGCAGCGTGCTCGAATTTTTCTTTCCCAAAATATAAAAAGTAATCCATATTGGATTCATTGTTTATAAACAACAAAGAATCAGGAATCTGCATATTTAAAACACGATCATGCCGAATCATAAAAAATTGCACAACCCCTTGTGACTCTTCTTCAAGGGCATGTAGATCTTGCAAGCAAAATTTCCCAAAAGGCTTTAACCGAACAAGTTCCATTTCAAGGTTTCGCTTTCTCTCAAATGCAATGTTTGATTTTTCTTTTGTCGAAACAATATCATTGATAATAGTGGTGATCGATCCTGGGCACTGCTCCTCCTGGCTCTTTTGATTATGTGCAGAAAGAATTTTTAATGCCTCTTTTGCCTCACAAACATCGGCAGGAAATAGATGGGGATTTTTCCCAAGTAGCGAAATAAACTCGATGAAGCCAAGCTGTTGGGCTCTTTCAAAGAACTTATCCTGGGTGTTTTTTGTCCCGGCAAAAAGAACTTTATGAATTTTAACTTGCATAATTGTTCTCCTTTTCGAGGTGATTTTTCTTCTCCATTTTCCCCTTTACAAGCTTTGATAAAGATACAAGGGCAAGAACTTGATCGCCTAAAAATATTTTAATGGTACAGATATCCCTTTCTATACCAGGAATCAACCTCTTTTCAAAAAGATTCACCCGAATCGACACGCTTCTTAACTCCTCTTCCAAAATGGTCTTTTTTTCTTTGGAGACCTGAAGTGTTAAAAATGCCTTTTTAGCAAATTGCAAATGTTTAACTAGGTCCGCATGCCAAAAAGGTCTATGTTGTAGGGACTCTTCATTTTTTTTAAAACTTAAAGAAACAAGCATAGGCAATTCAATCCCCGCAATATTTTCATAGACAAGGTTCTTTTTCTCTACAATCACCTGATCCTTCAAAAGCTCCACAGAGGGGTCTGATAAAAGTTTGATCGAGGTTTCTAGGGCTAAAACCTCTTCGTTGTATCGGCAAGTGTTTCTCTCAATTTCTTCCTTAGCTTTGTTTACCTCTCCCTGCAACAACATTTTTTTCAGCTGTAAAGTTGGAAGATAGCGTTTCAACTGCACAAGTTTCTTCTGCAGGCGATGCATCTCATTTTTTGTACACTTTACTGTTGCCAAATTTCCCCTACCCTCGCTGCTTCCAGTATTTTTCTAATAATGAATCTTTTATCCCAACTTCTCCTTTGTCAAAACAATCTGCTAAAATCACCCATCCAAGATCAAGAGCATCATTTAAAGAAATACTCTTGCTAAGATCCATCATCTCGTTTTCAAAAAGAGTGCCATACTTGATTAACTTATGATCCCATTTAGATAATTTAAAGCCCATTGCATACAATTCTTTTGACTTTAGAGATTCTGAATATAGACGGATCATAGTATTCATAATTGCCCCATGATCCTCCCTTGTTACTTCCCCAATGACAAACTGTTTAAGCCTTGAAAGAGAGCCAAAGGGTTCGATGCGTCCATTACGGAGGTAAAATTGCCCTTCGGTTATATATCCTGTATTATCAGGAATGGGGTGAGTTACATCATCACCTGGCATAGTAACTACTGGAAGCAATGTTATTGATCCTGCTCCTTGAATATCAATTGCCTTCTCATACCTAAAAGCAAGGTCTGAATACAAAGACCCAGGATACCCACGATTTGAAGGAATTTGGTTTAGTGAAATAGCAATTTCCTTTAATGCGTCAGCATAAGCTGTCATATCCGTTAGTAACACTAAAACCCTTTTGCCTTTTTGGGCAAACTGCTCAGCTGCAGTAAGGACCATGTCAGGAATTAATAGACATTCTGCTGGGTAATCAGTTGCTTTGTGGATGAAAATCACGGTCTTATTCAATGAACCGGTATTTTTTGTGTTATCAATAAATGCATGCATATCATCAAGTCTTGCCCCCATAATTCCGATGATCACTACATCGGCATCGGTATGATTTGCAATGCGCATCAATAGCTCATTGTACGGCTCCCCAGGAACTGTAAAAATAGGGAGCTTTTGTGACTCTACCAATGTATTGAATAAATCAATCATGGGGATGTATGTTTGAATCATTCTATGAGGGACAATTCTTCTCACTGGGTTTGCAGTAGGGGTGCCAATTTCCACCTCAAGGCCATCAAGAATCGGTCCATCATCCAAAGGAAATCCTTTAGCATTTAACACTCTTCCTAAAAGCGCGTCTCCAACAACAACCCTCATCTTCTTTTTTAAAAAGACTGTTTTATCTCCCGTGCAAAGGCCCCTTGTATCTCCCATTGCCTGAATAGAAACTCTTGTTTTATCAAAGCTAATCACTTGACCATATAATTTGGTCCGATCCTTTTTCTCAACACAAACCATCTCACCGATTTCTACATTTTCTGCTTCAACAATAAAGATGCTGTTACTTATTTCAAGGATCTCTTCATATACTATTTGCACCGTTTAAACCTCCGCCTTTACTTGTATTTTTTCTAGTTGGTCCCTTATATCATTGATTAAAGTGTGATATCTATCAGTATTAAAAGGTAGAAAATTCAAATTTCTAAGTGCATTTTGCAAGCCAAGAAAAAATTCTTTTGCTTCATCCTTTGATGAAAAATCAAACTCTTGATCAAAGATCTCATTGATCAACCGAAATTGTTCTTGCTGTTGATCTAAACTACAGTACACATCTTCCTTATCAAAAGCATTTTGTTGTAAATAGGAGAATGAGAAAAGCTCTGCCTTTAAATGGATCAAGTAATCTTCCATGCTCGTCCCCTCTTTTCCAACAACTTCCATACGGCGGCTAATTTCATCCCCTTCGATCATCAATTTTCGAGCATGTACCACCCAATTAGCCCAAAGGGGGTAATTTTTTTTCATGGTATTACTTACCCTTTCTGAATACTTAGACCAGGATTGGATGGTATCAATTGCTGGATACTTACGGGCATCTGACAGCTCTCTTGATAGGCATAAAAACACCCCCACAAATTTTAGCGTCTCTTGCGATACTGGATCACTGTTGATGTTTCCTCCAGCTGGTGAAACAGCTCCGAGAACAGAGACTGAGCCGTAGCCGCTCTCTAGAGTTTGTAGGACACCTGCCCTTTCATAAAACGATGCAATTCTTGAAGCAAGGTATGCAGGAAATGCTTCCTCCCCTGGAATTTCTTCTAGTCGACCTGACATCTCACGCATTGCTTGTGCCCATCTTGATGTGGAGTCAGCAAGCAGAAGGACATCAAGCCCCATTTGGCGATAGTACTCAGCTATTGTAATTCCAACATAAACTGATGCCTCCCGAGCAGCAACAGGCATAGAGGAAGTATTACAAATAATGCATGTTCTATCCATCAAAGGGGTTCCGGTGTGTACATCACTTAACTTTGGAAAAGTCTTTAAAGTCTCGACCACCTCACCTGCTCTTTCCCCGCAAGCTGCCAAAACAACTATATCAACGTTTGAGTATTTTGAGATCCCCTGCTGTAAAACAGTTTTTCCGGCACCAAATGGACCAGGTGAGCAGGCTGTTCCCCCTTTCATCAGAGGAGTCATGGTATCAATAACTCTTTGACCTGTACATATCATCTCTTTTGGGGTTAATTTTTTACCTTCAATGAGAGGGAATTTCACAGGCCATTTTTGTATCATGGTAATGGATCTTACCCTTCCTTCTTCATCTACTACTCTTGCAATCTCAGTGTCCACTGTGTACGATCCTGCAGGCGCTAGAAAAATCACTTTGTACTGTCCGTACATGGAAAATGGTAAGAATATCTGATGGGTAAAATGTGACTCTGGAACAGTTCCTAAAATGCTCCCTCTGGAGACTTTTTCGCCGACAGTTGCCTTTGGCGTAAATGCCCATCTTTTCACCCTATCGAGTGCCTCAATGTATACCCCCCTTTCAAGGTATAGGCCAGAAACATCGGCAATTTTTTCTAGTGGATTTTGTAGTCCGTCAAAAATTTCTCCAAGCAGTCCTGGTCCGAGTTCAATCTCTAATAATTCTTTAGTAAATGTGACGTGTTGTAAGTATTTTATCCCTCTTGTGTCTTCAAACACCTGAAGTTTTGCTTCTTTACCGCTTATTGCAATCACTTCGGCTTTAAGCAATGCTTCGCCTACTTGAACAAATCCAATTTCGCCTTGTGTTAGTTCATTATCAAACTTCACCTTTATTAAATTTCCTAGGACAAAGATTACTTTACCGGTAGTTTTACTCATTTTCATTCTCCACTATTTCTATTAACACTTTTCTTCCCAGCTTTTCATCCATCGAAGCCTTCTCATCTTGTATCCATAAACACATCATGTACGCACATACCGATCTAAAGGTGCATGGATCGTTTTCAAAAATTGTTCGATAGAAGTTAAATCGATAGACACTGACGGCTAAATATTGCTTCATTGGATCAGCGCCAGTTTGATTTAAGGCCTCTTCTAAATCTTTATACTCAAAAGGAAAAATAAACGGACCTGAATTTTTTCTTTGCAACAAAATTTGTGTGACAAGGGGGTCACTTAAGTCTTCGTATTGCAGAAATTTTTCCAAATTAATGGCGAGTTTTTTTCCAGTAAATCCAAATAAAAGAAGATTCAAATCTCGCTCAAAGTTGAGAAACTCACCTGCAACTCCCCCTTTGCTAATTTCTTCTTTAAAAAACATTGTGTAGAGCTTTGGGAAATGTTTGATCCTATCTTCCTTTTCCTTATTTTCTTCGAGAAACTCCAAAATATAAACGGGTAAATCTTCGCTATTTTGCAAACAAAGGCGCAAGATCGCTTCTGAAAAATTCCCTTTTGGATCGAATGAAATTCCCATTTCCAAGGAGAAGATGTTTTTAATGTCGATTAAGGTAGAAAGGGAGGCTAATTTTTTTTTCTGATCGGTTGTAAGGGTTAATTCTACTAATTCATAGAAGCTTTTAAGAGACATGCGTGATGAATGGGTAAAATCTGGTGGTGGTAAACTAGAATAAGCAAAAAATAGACTCATAAATTAGACAAACACCTTACTTCTTAAAACCCCCGGCAACTTATCGGCAAGTAGTTCACTGCATGTCTTATCTGTAATCTGAAGAGTTAATTTCCGATCCTTAACAAGCAGGGCAATTCCAGATGAAATTTCTACCGCCCCCTTTTCAAGTCTTTTTTCTACCGATGCGATCACACTTTTACTCAATGCATCAAAATCAACACCTTTTGCTACACAAAGGGTCAAGTCAGATTTAATCCCTTCCTTTTTGATTCCATCTATCAATGTATGTAAAAGATCCTCTAAAACATTTTTTTCATTTAATGTGTGTTGTAAATTAGTGAGTAAATCCTCTTTAAAAAGATTGATCACACTAGTTTTTACTACAGCAACAGCCTGCTTTAAAGCTTGTTCAACAGATGCTTCATGAATTTTTCTCTCTTCATTAATTTGGAAAGCGCCGGTTTTGAGGATGCTACTTGCCTCCTCTTTTGCTTTGTGAATAATTTCGGCTGCAAGAGCTTCTGCTTCCTTTATGATTTTCTTACCCTCTTCTTTGGCGGGTAAAACAGTTTCTTTGTATAGGATGTCGCTTATTTGTTTAACTTTGTCTATTGCTTCATCTAATGCCATAACCACTTATCCTTAAACTTTTATTATTGTCTCACTCTAAAACCAATTACAAGGTAACATAGAAGAAGCTAAAAAGCAACGAGGAAATCTACAAGTCTTATTAATTGCCCTTAATCTAAAAGGGTATTTCCTGTGATAGGATCGCTAAATGGGGCGGTATCTCCCGCACATGTTGGGGTAAATCCTGAGATGAGACCGATTGCGATAAAAAAGAAGAATCCTGTTATGAGCATCCCTACAGCTTGTTTTTTTTGATTAACATCTGTTGGTCTCCAGTGATAGTTTTCCTCATAGGCAACATCGCTTATAAATGACGTATTGGCTTCAACTTGTGTCATAAACAGCAAGTTATTCACCGCAAAAGCTAGGATAAAAAACTTTTTCATAAAACATACACCTTCTCCCCACTAATAGTGAAATGCTTTTTTCTTGTCAAAGACAAAGGTATAGATTATAGTTTAGACTATGAAAATGTTTATCCCTTTGTTGAAATTCATCTTTTTATTGGTCTTTTCCTCAACCTCACTGCTTGCAGATGCGGCAATTGTTTCTCCAAGTCCTGGAAAAGAGGTGTTAGAGGATCAAGATGGTCCTCCCCCTGGTCCTGCGGCATTAATCGATTTAAATAAAAACAATAACCAGCAGAAAAAAGAGCCCACCTATTCCGGCATGTATTTATTTCTCTTTAATATTGTGATGTTTACAACCGGAATGGTGGTTGTGAAAAATATTACTGGGAAGAAACCGTAAATTGATAGAGGGTAGAGAATAAAAAGAGGTGTAAATGAAAAGCAAACTAGAAAACCTTAAAAAACACACAGTTGTTGTGGCAGACACAGGAGATTTTGAAGCAATTGCAAAATATCAACCAAAAGATGCGACAACAAATCCTTCCCTTATATTAAAGGCTGCTAAAGATAGTCGTTATAAGAATTTGATTGTTGATGCAATTGAATGGGCCGGTGGGAGGCAGTCATCTGGATCAACCCTTGATCTTGTTGTAGCAAAAGTGTTTGTGAACTTTGGACTAGAGATTTTAAAAGTAGTTCCTGGGCGGGTTTCAACAGAGGTAGATGCGCGTCTATCTTTTGACAAGCAAAAGAGCTTAAGCCTTGCCCGTCAGTACATTGCAATGTATGAAGAAATGGGCGTTTCTAAAGATCGTATCCTGATCAAATTAGCTTCAACTTGGGAGGGCATTGAAACATGTAAAGAATTAGAACAGGAAGGGATTCACTGTAATATGACCCTTTTGTTCAACAAAACGCAAGCAATTGCAGCAGCAGAGGCTGGGGCAACCCTTGTTTCTCCTTTTGTGGGTAGAATCATGGATTTTCAAAAAAAATCAGAGGGGCGCGATTTGATTCCTGCAGATGAGGATATGGGCGTTTTAAGTGTTACTGACATCTATAATTACTATAAAAAGCATGGATATACCACAGAAATCATGGGGGCATCGTTTAGAAATATTGAAGAGATTGTAGCTCTTTGCGGATGTGATTTACTCACCATCTCCCCTGACCTACTGGAAAAACTCTCAAACTCAACCGGGGAGGTTCCAAGAATCCTTTCGTTGGAAGAGGCTAAGATAAAAGGGGGAAAAAAAGTTCATGTAGATGAAAAGAAATTTAGATGGGATATGAATGAGGATGCAATGGCTACAGAAAAGTTATCTGAAGGAATTAGAAATTTTGCGAAGGATACCCGTTCTTTAGAGGAATTTTTACTCGAAAACTTCTCTATTAAGCACACCTTCAATGCAAAAATGTTGTAATATTGTTAACTTTTTTTATTAAGGTAGCGGGGTTAGCGCACCTTTTGAAAAATCGTATGTATAAAAGGGTAATCCTTGCTTATAAGAGTCTATTAGTGCTCTTATTTGTGACATTTGGTCTGGATCTTTATATACCGGCTCGCTGCATATTACACCTATGATGGCTTCTTTTGGATTGTTTCGACAATTTTCTAAAGGGCCAATTGTGACTTCATTCCAAGCAAGATGGGTTTTTTCTCCTGGTATAATATATTTATTGAACATTTTTTGTACTTTATCGGCAATTCCATACAAGGTCCCCTGATTTTCTCCGATTCTGGAATAATCCTTTTGGCAATTATATCTTCTCTCTTTTTCGTTCTCACTACATGTAGTCAATCGAGCTTTTCCATATCTAGTGGCACCATCGAACTTGAATGCATGATGAATATACAGGTTGTCTGGATCATAAATTAAACCGATAGCACCAGGAGTGTTTCTAATTGGAATTCCTTCTTTAATATATGTAGCTGATAAGTAATTGCCATACCCATCGCCCATTCTCATTTCGTATTTCATGTACTCCTGAGGTGGCTTTGCTGAATTTGAAGAACCTGTTAAAACATTGTTTTGACCCAACATTCTTATGACAACTCCAGAGTTTTTGTATTTCAATTTAACAATTTCATCAAAGGAGGCTTTTAATTCTGTTTGTGTTTGGGGTGGCTCTGCGGTAGATGCTTCCGTGCTAGATGCTTCCGTGCTAGATGCTTCCGTGCTAGATGCTTCTGTGCTAGATGGTTGTATTTTCATAATACTTCTTATCGCCCAGCAAGTGATCACCGGAATAACAACCCCGAGTACGACAATTGCTAGGATGGCAAGAAAAGTAATCCCGATTTTTTCTAGTAAAGAATATTTATGATCATTTTTTGAAAGGTCCCAAGGGGTAGTAAAAAATATTATTGCTTCTCTTCTGATTTCCATAATATGCTATATTTTTCTTTTAATTATAACATTATTATCGATTAATAGATAGATTATTGAACCCAGGTGTAGGATTTTAAATCACTGTATTTATTTAAAAAAACTTTTATGATAGCTGAGTCTTAAAAAATAAATCAGCTTGTGTTAATCTTTACATTCTGTTAAAGTTTCTCTTTTTTAAAAATTTACCCTACAGGACTTCTATGCAAAAAATTTCCGAAAAAAATCGAATCCATTTTAATGTCGCTTTTGAAGGATCTTCAGAAGGGCGTATCACAACTGTTAATTTAGAAGTGGAGTCTGCATCAAAATCATTTGTTGCACAAGTTGCAGGAAATGTAAGCCATGCAACACGATCGTATTTACAGTTTTTAACTAGTGCAAATACGGGTGATCGATTGGTACCTGTTAAAAGGCTGAACAATTTAAGAATTTCACCATCATCCATCCCAAATCTTTTAATTAAAGTTTGTTTGAATGATGGGACACTAAGAAACCTTAGAGTTGCACGCCCAGCAAATGTACAGCCTGGCGAAAAATATACTCTTTTAATCACTCATGACCAAACTGATGTGCTATCTGTTGAATTACAACCACGAACTAGACAAACAGCCCCTTTAGAAGGAAGTCTAAGAACTTCCCTAGCAAATGCTTTTAGAAGAAAAGATCCCCTTTCACGTTTTGATGAAACAAATCTTAGTGATACGGAACTGAATCTGATGTCTGAAACTGCTCTATATGATCTTTTTTCTAGAACTAATAAGCATTTTCTTGCACACATTCCTGCAAAAGTAAAACATGAAAACGGGAAAAAAAGAGATGATATTGGAAACTCCAAGTGCGATAAACTCATTGAATTTATGGAAAAAATAAGTGCAGCATTACGTAGAAAAATCAGTGATTCTGACAATCCCGAAACAACGCAATGGCGTAAAACACAAGATGAAACAATAATTCTAGAAGGTATAGCAGATTTTAATAGAGTTTTAGTGGGTATCAAACGCGGCTGTAAATAAATGTACTATCAATGAAAATTATTTTTCAAAATAACACCTATTTCAAGTAAACTATTTCGCATGTTTTTGTACTGAGAAAAAATCATCGAATTTATTAAGAAGCTCACCTTCACTGTGAAAAACATTCTTCAGGAGGAGGTGGGTCTTAAAGTTCCTGGGGATCGCTTTTTTGATAAATCAGGGAAGTTTTCCCTTCCCATTAAAATAGTTATTTTTAATAGCAAGGGGAAGCTTGGATATTTTGATGCTGAATTTTTAGAGCTTGGGTTTCATCAATCTGTGATGTAGTATTGGAAAGGTTTACTCACAAAATTGATCTGGCATGAATTGGCTTATTATTTCAACTTTATAAAATACCGGGAACTTCTTTTGAAACACAACATGGCTGAATCTTTTGAAACTGAGGACGAGGATCTAAAGCGGCGGTCATATTTTAAAAGCATTTTTTGATTGATTTGTAAAAGGACACTCTTCTCAATAAAAACCTTCTGAATTAAGGATACTTTTAGATCAAAAAAGTACTAATAATATAAATTAGTTTGAATTAATCTTAACATTCTGTTAAAGTTTACTTCTTTTAAAAAATTTACCCATTACACAGAGTATGTAATCGCCCTTCTTTTCAATAATTTTTTGGAAGCTCTTCCAGATGCCTGATAAGCATCGAACCGAATCCCTTATTTCTTTGTTCTTCAAAGATCCAGACATCGTGAATTTCTGGAGTGTTGTTCTTTTTGAAAGGAGGATATTCAGAAGTAAGGATAAGGCTGCCATAACCTAAAATCTTGCCCTGCTGCTCAACAATGCAAGCAATTCGGGTTCCTTTTTGCTGCTCATCCAGATAGCGAGTCCATTTTGCAACTGTCTCATCTCTTCTCGACCATGGAAAATAGAGATCGCCAAGGACTTCAATGTCTTGCTGGCGAAGAGGTCGGGTATTGAAATCGGCATGGCTGATCAGTTTTTTCGAGAGGTAATGAAATGAGGTGCCATGCGCATAGCCTGGACGAGTAAAATCCAGCTCAAATCCCATTTTTTGATAGAATTCCAGAGCTTGAAAACTCATTGTTTCGACAAAGGCACTTTTGCTCCAATCCATACGTAAGTATGCGCTGCATTAGCCTTGTTCCAAGTCCTTTACCTCGATATTTTTCATCGATATAGACATATTTTACGTGGAGGGCATTCCAAAAGCGTTGACCTTCCATTGCTACAAATGCAATTGCATCCAATTTCTCATCGTGGCCAGTCATTTGAATGGCATGACGACTAAAACCTTCGTCAATCTTCTTTTTCAGCTTTTCGCAGAGAGCTTGCTGTTTGATATCAATCATTTTGTCCTTAATCTAATTTACTTTTTTTAGCCACTTTAGAATTGTTTGCATCATTTCCCTATTGATAACAATTGAAAGGTGCTTTTCATTTTCGATGATTTTGATTTTATCTTCATTCAGTATTTTTTTAAATTCAAGAGGTTCCATAAGCTCATCATCTTTGCCGATAAAACATATGTAGTTATCCCCTAGATTTTTAATTTCACTCTCATATCGTACTCTTGGATGATAGGAAGCGTTTAGATTAAAAGTATAAGAAAGCGTTTCAGTTCCATCTCTAAATTCCCTTGGCATATGAAACGAAATAACCTTCAGCTGATTAAATTTTTTTATCCCAAAACCATTTAAAATGAAAAGTAAGACAATTTTAAAAATCGAAACTTCAGCCCAAGAACTCTTTTTTTTCATTGTAGGTGCTGTAGGAATAGCTGGGGCTAAAAGAATCATTCCAGTAAAAGAGTTTCTATATTTACTTCCCGCTAAGCGAATAGCAAGTCCACCACCGCTTGAATGTCCAAGTAAATAAATTTTCTTACCTTGAAGATTTAGATATTGAATCAAATCCATTATATCATCTTCAAGCTGCCCTATATATGCGCAATCTCCAGCTGTTTTTCCTGAACCAAAATGCCCCCTTAAATTAGGAACAATTACTTGACCAATTTCTTTTGAGAAAAATTTTGCCAAATGATGCAAATACTCTCCATGAGAACCAGATCCATGCAAGCAAATAATCACTATATCTGAATCAACACCCTCATAAAAACGATAGCTTAATCCTTCCTCATCTCTTGCTTTAAAAGTCTTTAAAGCAGGTAGATCAACTTTTTCTTCTAATAAAAATTTAGGGAAATCCATTTATCACTCATCGGCTTTTGTTTATTTATTTATAATAGTTGCGTCTATTTCGACTAACTGATTTTCATGTCCAAGAATGGCTACGCCCAAAAGAGTTGCTGGAGGCACAATTCCATTAAAATACTCTTTTACAGCTTGCCAAGCCTCACTTAGAGAGCCTATGCTACCAACAACATAGATAGTGATTTGTTGGATATCACACTTTAACAATAAATCAAGATTTGAAGGAGAGGTTTTATGCTTTAATATCAATTTTACAAAAGGTCTTTTAATCATTTTTGAAGTAAACTGTCAGAAAAAATTACTGAAGCACTAGTTCTCTCGAGCTTATTTGTGCCATTGAAAATTCTAAAGCCCATTCTGCCAGTTGGTGTAAATTATCTCTCACCGCTTGGTCCTTAATACGTGGAGTCCATTCTTCTTGAGTAAGCGAATCACTAATAACAAACAAAGAGAGGGTCTGAACTTTTTTCTCTTTACCAATAGCGTATAGAGTTGCCGCTTCCATTTCAACTACACTACACCCTAATTTGCTAACACGCAAAACATCTTCCTTTGTTTCTTTAAAAATAGCGGAAAAACTCCAAGCAGTTGCAGGATAAAATTGAGATAGTTTCCGCTCTTTTGTAAAATATTCCCAATTAAAAAGCATTTCTTGATCAGCTTCAATAAAGTTCTGATTTTTTGAAAGATAAAGATGAGCGACTCCATCTTCAGCTAATGCTTTAAAACAAACAACAAAGTCAGCAATTTGATGTTGATTCATTAATTCCCCAGCAGTTCCAACAGCAATAAACTTTTTCACCCCTAGACTAATTAATTCTTCTATTTTTATCGCAAGTCCTGGTGCTCCAACTCCCCAATCCCCTAAAATGCCTACTCTTCCATTATCTACGGAATAATAATGAGAAAGTGCTTTTGATGGTTGGAATTCTGGATACTTTTTAAGGAGATATTGCAAAGTTGATTGCTGATAACAAACTAACACCATTTCCGGAACCTGAAAATCTCCTAAATAGCCAAACTTTCTTTTGTGATCAAGCAGCTTTTCAGCTGTAACAATAGGTTCCTTAGCGCTAATAAAGAGTGTTGCATACATTGAATAAACCAATAAAAAATAGTTTTTCATAAAAAACACCTAAATTTTAATGAAATATTAACAAACACATTCAATATTGTCTAGGGCAATTCCCACGACTGTAGGTACTTTTTAGAAATATCGTTTTGGTATGCCGATTGTAATTTGAAGTGCACGTATTGAATTAAAAAAAAGAATAATGAATATGTTAGCTTCAAAAGAATATATAGTCATATTTTCAAAAATAGAAAAAATGGAGGCAGACTCCACCAAGAGCTAAGACATAAAGGAAAAAAATATCACAAACATAAGCGGTGGTCATATTTTAAAAGCATTTTTTGATTGATTTGTAAAAGGACACTCTTCTCAATAAAAACCTTCTGAATTAAGG
Organism: Chlamydia trachomatis; assembly: GCA_945872565.1. GTDB lineage: Bacteria > Chlamydiota > Chlamydiia > Chlamydiales > 2-12-FULL-49-11 > JAJACQ01. The sequence goes on from CAMBZN010000003.1 coordinate 52,831, forward strand.
ATGCTTTTAGATCAAAAAATTAATATGAATATAAATTAGTTTGAATTAATCTTAACATTCTGCTAAATTTTATTTCTTTTAAAAAATTTACCCTATAGGACTTGTATGAATGGCATTCAAAAACCAGATCTAATCAATTTTAATGTCGCTTTTGAAGGAAGCTTTAAAGACACCTCAGGTGAATCTTTACAAGGGCGCATCAAAGCGATCACATTACATGTGGAGTCTTTAAAGAAATCCTTTGTTGCACAAGTTGCAGGAAAAGTAAACCATGGAGCACGATCGTATTTACAGTTTTTAACTAGTGCAAATACGGGTGATCGATTGGTACCTGTTCAAAGGGTGAACAATTTAACAATTTCAGCATCATTCATCCCAAATCTTTCAATTAGAGTTTGTTTGAATGATGGGACACTAAGAAACCTTAGAGTTGCATGCCCAGCAAATGTACAGCCTAACGAAAAATACACTCTTTTAATCACTCATGACCAAACTGATGCGCTATCTGTTGAATTTCAACCACAAATTACACCTACATGCACTTGTAGTATAAAAACTTCCCTATCAGGTCCTTTTAAAGAAAACGTGCCCCTATCACACTTTAATGAAACAGATCTTAGTGATACGGAGCTGGACCTGATGACTAAAAATGATCTATTTGCTCTTTTTTTCAGAAATAACGAGCGTGTTCTTGCATGCCTTCCTCCAAAAGAAAATTATCAAGACCGGGTAAAAGGAGATCATTTTGACATTTCCGATTTCGAAAAACTCATTCAATTTACGCATAGAATAAGTACAGCAATAAAAGGAAAAATCCCTGATTCAACCGATACCGATACAAAGCAATTGTGTCAAGGACTTTATGAAAAAACATTACAGAATGTAACATTTATTACTAAAGCGGTAAGAGCTTCCAATAAACTCTAATTTTAATAAATGTAATATCAATGAAAATTATTTTTCAAAATAACACCTATTTCAGGTAAACTATTTCGCATGTTTGTGTACTCAGAAAAAATCATCGAATTTATTAAGAAGCTCACCTTCACTGTGAAAAAGATTCTTCATGAGGAGGTGGGTCTTAAAGTTCATGGGGATCGCTTTTTTGATAAATCAGGGAAGTTTTCCTTTCCCATTAAAATAGTTATTTTTAATAGCAAGGGGAAGCTTGGGTATTTTGATGCAAATTTTTTAGAGCTTGGTTTTCATCAAAGTGTGATTTATAGCTCAAAAGAGATGCTTGAAAATCTTATTAGGCATGAACTTGCTCACTACCTAACTTATATTAAGTACCGTGAGGGATTTTTGCCCCACGGCGCTGAATTTAAATCCATTTGCAAAGAATATCATTGGGGAAAAGAGGTCTATGAAGCAAGTACGACCACCAACGATACTCCCCTTATAGAAAAAAGCAATATTGCTAGAAAAATTGAAAAGCTCCTTGCCCTTGGAACAAGCACAAACCCCCATGAATCGAGCCTTGCTATTCTTAAATCAAGAGAGCTCCTTCTTAAACATAATATTTCCGACGCTTTTAATAACGAGGGTGAAATCATTTTAAAGCGCATTCTCAAGCAAAATCGAATGAACGCTAAAATTCAAAGCTGCAGTCATATCTTAAAAACGTTTTTTGTAAGCACGGTTTATTCTTATGGTACAGGCTGCCTCTATCTTGAAATTATTGGAAGTGCTGTGAATGTTGAAATTGCTGAATATATAGCAAACGTTCTTGATGGTGAATTAGATCGACTTTGGGCTGCATCAGGTTTGAAAGGACTATCTGCAAAAAACTCATTTTTTGATGGGATTGCAAAAGGATACTGTAAAAAAATTGAAAATCTTAACAACAAGCATGACGGGCGGGTGGCAAATGCGTTAATGAAAATTGAAAACACGCTTGCTCTTGCTCAATCTCTTATCTATCCACACCTTTCTCGATCGAAAACATCTCGTAGACTCTGCCCCCTAGCCTCCTCTTTGGGGGAGCAGGCGGGCAAGAACCTAGAGTTTAAAAAAGCGATGACAACCTCTTCGGCGGCCACAAAGCTTTTAGAAAAGTAGTTATAGTCGATTGAACAATACCACTACACCGCATTTTAATTTTTAACCCCATGGTAACAATGGTAACCGCCTTAGATTCCTTTGGAAGGTTATTTAAAAGTGAATAAAAAAGAAGGAGAAGAAAATATGGATTTTGAAATGATTGGGCCCGCATTAGAATTAGGCCTTTCAGCTATTGGGACATTAATTGGTTGTGGTATACCTGGGATTGCTTCTCATGCTTTAATGAGTAGAGTTGATGAAGGACACGCAAAGTTACTTGGACTTTCTGCAGCGCCTGGAATTGGTGAATGCTCTGGTAATGCCATTATGTTTGCAGCAATTTATCAGGGAAAAGCAAGTGTATCTGCAATTTGGCTGTTTCTAGAAAACCAGCCGTCTTTGGTAAAACCTTTGTCGCAATTGGTATAGTAGAGTCATTTACTCTTTTCGCATTTGCTTTTACCCTTCTTTTAATCTAACTTTAACTAGGGCGTTTCTTCAATTGAAGTTTGTAGAGTAGCCTGCATTCAAGCAAGCTACGTATTTTTCTTTTCTCATAAATTAAAAACTTGAACCAAGGCTTTATGAATCAGAGTACGCTTGTTTGTGATATGGGGTATTTTTTTTGCATTTCTGCTATTAGGTTGTCAAATTCAACTTCGAACTCCTCTTCAGTGTATTTTTTACACGCCGCCGAAGGTTGTAAAAAACATTCAAGGCGGGTTCTTTGCGCAGATAATACACCAAATGCATACACCTTGCAGTAACTCTCGTTAAATATAGAACCAGGAAAAAAGAATTCGCCTACTAGATCAGGAAAGCTTCTCTTTATTTGAACATATTGCATTCCTGCTTTCGAGGCAGCATCGTCACCTTTACTAAAAAGTACATCTCCTAAATGTTTTAAAATCTTAATAAGATTATATCTTGTATCAAAATTTTGCAAGTTTGAAATATTTTCTTCAAAAATCTGTAGCTGACTTTCCAATTGTTTTTTTATATCTCCGGTTGATTCTCCAATTAGAAACTCCAGTAATTCCTTATACTCCTTGCTTGAATTCCAAAATGAAGGATGCCTATAATCTAATCGTGTTTTTGCAGGAAGGTTAGATAGCCATAATGCAACAGTACTTGCAGGGAAAAATAAGTCTTGAGTTAGGCAAACGAAACCAACAGACTCCTCCTTAATATAACTCTCAACACCATCATAGCTAATAGGATCTTCATAAGAAGCGAATTTATCTAAAGAGGGCAGGACTGAGGTTAAGGAAAAAAGTCTTAGATTAATGTTTTTTCCATTATGCACAAAGAAAGGAGGATTTTCTATTACAGAACCAGAGGGTATTGAAATATCTTCTTCAGTAGCAGCAAAACCTTGAGGTGCCACTTGTGCTGCTTGTCGGGCGGATGCACCGACGCCTTCTGCTACTACTGCGGCGGCTTCTGCTACTGCGGCGGCTTCTGCTACTGCGGCGGCTTCTGCTACTACTGCGGCGGCTTCTGCTACTGCGGCGGCTTCTGCTACTGCGGCGGCGGCTTCTTCTGCGGCGGCGGCTTCTTCTGCGGCGGCTTCTTCTGCGGCGGCTTTTTCAATTTTAATGGCCCTTTCAAAAGCAGATAGATTTACAAATATTCCTATACCAACAACTGTTGCCACTAATGCAGTTACTGGGAAGAATAAAATCATAATCGAAATCTGAGTAATTATACGACTCAAAGGAGATTTTTCATTCTTTTTAAATTTCAATTGAGAATCATCACTTTTCGTATACTCCCTTAAAGGATCAACTACAGTAAGCCATCTATTAAGATTTTGTAAAATATCCTTACTTTTCGGTACTGTCATGCTAAACTCTTCATTTTTTGATAAAATTATAACAATTTAAATAAATTTAAATCAATAAAAAGCGATTAAACTATTAATAGATTGTTATTAAACATTAATTAATGTAAAAAACAGTTTAACTTTTGCTATAGAGGGTCATGAATCTCCTCTTTCTATTAAAATATAAATTTGTCATCTTTGGTCACAGGTTAGGTGATGATACAGCTTAGTCATAAAGTCTCCTTGTGTTTTTGTTGTTAATTTCACAATAGAAATTTTTTCATCGCCTACCTATTCTTTTTTTTAATTCAATACGTGCACTTCAAATTACAATCAGAGGGGTTAAAATCAAGTATTTATTATGTATTGTAAGAACTTTTTAGAATTGTTACATTCCGTTGCCAATGAAGGCAATTTTCAATACCCCAGTGACTTTGTATAATCTTCCCTTGGTGCTCGATCCCAGGCTGTAAGCTTGATATGAAAAAGCGGATTTCAGCACTTTCTTTAGTTCCTTTCAAAATTGTTCTCCTTACTGATATAATAGATTTCAAACCTGACCAATCTTTTAATTGAGGTAGCCAATTCAAATGAGGTTCTGTCCTATGAGTAATTTCTTCATAGTCATTAGAGGAACAAATAATTGCCATGATAGCTGTACAAATAATGTTCTGTAAGCTGTAGATGCGATTTCGATCCTTTCTAGAATCATTTAGCTCACTAAAAGCTATTAATATAGTTTATGTAGACATGATATCAACGAAAACTTTTTTCCTTGTAAAATTGGAGAGAAAGTTTCGTTCTAGATCAATTTACTATCAGTTAGAATCTTCATAAGTTAGCCCTGTGACAATGGTGGTATTGAGACAAAGATTAAGCAATTTGTTCTAGTTAAAAAAAAGATCGTACTTTCATAGAAAATACGATCTTTTAATAGAAACTCTATAAAGCTAATGCTACAGAGGACTCCAGCACAGATTCAAAATCAAACTCGATGAATTGATCAACCCCTTGATCTTTCTTATCCATCTCAAGTCGTTTGACATATGCTTTATGTCCAGTACCTGAAGGGATCTTCTGGCCTGTAATAATGTTAGATTTAAAGTCCAGCAAGTAGTCCACCTTTCCTTCACATGAAGCGTCGGTTAGAATACGTGTTGTTTCCTGGAATGATGCCGCAGAAAAATACGACTCTGTTCCTAGCGAAGCTTTTGTGATACCAAGAAGCACAGGTGCTGCTTGAGCAGGTCTTCCCCCTTCAGCAAGAACCTTTTTATTCTGCTTATGGAACACTTTCTTATCAATATCTTCGCCATACAAGAAGACAGTATCTCCCGGTTCAGTGATAGTCACTTTCTGAAGCATTTGTCGGACGATAATCTCGATATGTTTATCATCAACATCTACCCCTTGGAGACGGTACACTTCTTGCACCTGGTTAACAAGGTATTTCTGCAGTTCTCGGATACCACAGATTTCTAAAATCTCTTGTGGTTGAACCTCACCGTCAGTAATCTGCTGCCCTTTCTCAACTAGATCGCCCTGTTGAACGATTAAGTGTTTTGTAAGAGGGATGAGATGTTCCTCTTCTACCCCAGTTGACTCGTCTCGAACGATGACAATACGTTTGTTTTTTTGTACGCCCTTCATCTCGATCAATCCATCGATCTTAGCAATCTCTGCAGCATCTTTAGGTTTTCTTGCTTCAACAAGCTCTGCCACCCGAGGAAGACCTCCGGTAATATCTTTTGTTCTAGCAGCTCCCTTAGGAAGACGGGCAAGCTGATCACCAGCCTCTACTTTTCGTCCATCTTCTGCTGACAAATGAGCACCAGATGGAATTGCGTATGTTCCGATCAAATCTAGACATTCTTCGTCAGAATAAATCATAATTTGTGGATGCAATTCGCCCCTGTGCTGTTTTACAACAATTTCAGATTGACCTGTTTGTTTGTTGATAGATTTTTGTGTAGAAATACCTTCTACTAAATCATCAAACTTAACATATCCACCCCTTTCGCAAATTACTGGGTAGTTGTGCTGCTCTAAAATCACGATTCTATCGCCTTTTTTCACAGTAGCACCGTCTTGAATAAGAATTTGAGTTCCTTGTTCAACATCTACTGTGTGCAATGGTTCGATGGTTTTTTTGAGTACAAGGTTTTTGTATTCATCAATTGTCCTTCCTTCATTGCGAACCACATGGATCTTACCATTTTTATTTAAAGCAAGATTGATACCTTCTTTATTTTTAACAGTACGAACACCTTGATAGATTAAAATACCATCATCTGCTGCATCAATCTCTGCATTTTCTCCACCTGATGCAATACCCCCTAAGTGGAAGGTTCTCATGGTAAGCTGTGTTCCTGGTTCTCCAATTGACTGTGCGGCAATAATCCCCACTGCCTCTCCAAGAGCTACAGGGCGGCCATTTGCTAAGTTGATACCGTAGCATTTAGCGCACACTCCCCTATTACTTTCACAAGTAAGGGTGGATCTAATTTTCACACTTTCAATTCCGGCATCTTCGATAGTTTCTGCCTGCTTCAATGATAAGATATCTCCTGCTTTTGCAAGAAGTTTTGTCTTATCCCCTGGCATGAAGATGTCATCACAAACTGATCTACCAAAAATTCTTTCTTTGATAGGGAGAAGCTCTTCCCCTCCTTGTTTGATTGCTGAAACTTCAATACCGCCGATAGTACCGCAATCTATTTCATTGATCAACACATCTTGAGCTACGTCGACAAGACGTCTTGTTAGATATCCTGAGTCGGCAGTTTTAAGAGCTGTATCTGAAAGACCTTTTCGAGCACCATGAGAAGAAATAAAGTATTCAAGAACACTTAAGCCTTCTCTAAAGTTTGATGTAATCGGGTTTTCAATAGTTTCACCATTTGGTTTTGCCATCAAGCCACGAAGACCACCCAGTTGTCTAAGCTGGGCTTTGTTACCGCGAGCTTCGGAGTCAATCATCATAAAGATTGGGTTCAAGTCAGTTTTATCAACAGGCTTCATGATCGTATTCCACAAGATATCTGATATATCTGAAGAGACACGGTTCCAAATAGCCTCTGTTTTGGACTTTCTCTCTTTGTCTGTAATAATACCATCTACATATTGCTTGACAATCACAGCAGCTTTTTTATTTGCTTCTTCAATAATTGCCTTTTTAGCCTCTGGAATCTTAATATCAGTAATACCCATTGAAAGAGCTGACTTAGTTGCATGTAAGAAACCTAAATCTTTTACAGCATCAAGAAATTTCACTGTTTTTTCAAGTCCTACTGTCTTGTAAATATCAAGAATAAGAGTACCAAGTTTTTTTCTTGGTAAACTGTAGTTTTGAAACCCAAGCTCGTGAGGAACATGCTCGTTAAACAAGACTCTTCCTGGAGTTGTTTTGATTAAGTCGTTACCAATTTTTACTTGAATTTTCTGATGTAATCGAATACCTCTTCCAAGGTCATCTTTACGCGCTCCATCTTTCATTCCCACATGATTATAACTTCCCGCTGAATAGAGCGCTAAAAGCACTTCATCTGGAGAACTAAATATAGGATTTTTACCACCATGCTCTTCATTATCATACACAGGATCGTGCATAATGTAATATAAACCTAAGATCATATCTTTTGACGGAATAGCAACAGGTTTACCAGATGATGGTAAGAAAATGTTATCCGGTGCCATCATTAGTGTTCTTGCCTCAATCTGAGCTTCTACAGATAGAGGAATATGCACAGCCATTTGGTCACCATCAAAGTCGGCGTTAAATGCCGAGCAGACAAGAGGGTGAACACGTATTGCTTTACCTTCGATAAGAACTGGCTCAAAAGCCTGAAGTCCTAACCTGTGGAGTGTTGGTGCACGGTTAAGAAGTACTGGGTGACCTTGAATAATTTCTTCTAGTACATCCCATACTCTATCATCTTCTCTTGCAATCATTTTTTTAGCAGATCGAATGGTATATACATAGCCATAATCCTTTAATCTTTTCACAATAAACGGCTCAAAAAGATCTAAGGCCATTTTCTTCGGCAGTCCGCACTGATTGAACTTAAGATCAGGACCTACAACAATTACAGATCGACCTGAGTAATCCACCCTTTTTCCGAGTAGATTCTGTCTAAAACGACCTTGCTTACCTTTTAACATCTCAGATAGGGATTTTAAAGGTCTATTTCCTGCACCCATCACTGGATGTCCATGTCTACCATTATCAAAAAGGGCATCTACAGACTCTTGAAGCATCCTTTTTTCATTTCTAATAATGACGTCAGGAGTTTTCAATCTAAGGATCGATTTTAATCGATTATTTCTGTTGATCACACGTCTATAAAGATCATTTAAGTCAGATGTTGCAAACCTTCCACCATCTAACGGTACAAGGGGCCTTAAATCTGGTGGGATAACAGGCAGCGCACTCATTACCATCGAGCTTGAGGAGTTTGAGGAATTTTCAAACCCTTCAACAATCTTAAGGCGTTTTGCAATTTTCATTCTAGCTTGTAATGATTTAGTCTTTCTAAGCTTGTCTTTCAAATCAACAACAGTTGCAAGAAGGTCTTCTGCATCAAGTAGAACTTTAATTGCATCCCCACCCATCATAGCTGAGAAAGCTTCTTTTCCCCACTTTTCTTTTGCTTCTTTATACTCGGCATCATTGAGAAGTTGTTTCTTCTCTAAAGTAGTTCTACCTGGATCAACAACTACATACTCTTCGTAGTAGATCACTCTTTCTAAATCACCAGCAGTCATTCCAAGCAAATTACCAATTCGAGATGGTTGGGTTTTGAAAAACCAAATATGTACGATAGGAACAGCAAGATCAATATGAGCCATTCTCTCTCTACGAACTTTTGATAGAGTTACCTCAACACCACAACGATCGCAAACAATACCCTTGTGCTTTATTTTTTTATACTTTCCACATCCACATTCCCAATCTTTCATCGGTCCAAATATTTTCTCACAGAATAGACCGCCCTTTTCAGGCTTAAATGTCCGATAGTTGATAGTTTCAGGCTTCTTAATCTCGCCTCGAGACCATTTTTCACGGATTACATCAGAAGATGCAATTTTGATCGCAATATCCTTGAAATATGTTTCATCACCATCATGTTGTTCTTCATTACTCATTAAACTCTCCAAAAAATGTAAAAATTAAATCTACTTATTAGTCCATTACTAAATGTGGACCTTTTGGGTCCACATTCTATTTACGATCACTCCTGTTCTGTATTTGCAAGCACATCCAAACCTAATCCTTGCATCTCTTTTACAAGCACATTGAAAGATTCTGGAACTCCTGCTTTTAACACATTCTCCCCTTTAACGATAGATTCATAAATACGAGTTCTTCCAGCTACGTCATCTGATTTCACTGTAAGCATCTCTTGCAATAAGTTTGCAGCTCCATATGCTTCAAGAGCCCAAACCTCCATCTCCCCGAATCTCTGACCACCCATCTTAGCTTTACCACCAAGAGGTTGTTGAGTAACAAGTGAGTATGGACCAATAGCCCTTGCGTGTATCTTATCAGCAACTAAGTGATTAAGTTTCAACATATAAATATATCCAACTACAACTGGAGTGTCAAATCTCTCTCCGGTGCGGCCGTCATATAGATACATCTTACCATCCTTTCGAAGCCCCTGCTCTTCCATCATTTTCCAGATTTCTTTTTCTGGGAATCCCTGGAATACTGGACTTTTTACATAAATACCTGCTTTTCTTGCGACATATCCAAGATGTGTCTCAAACATCTGACCAAGGTTCATCCTTGAAGGCACCCCTAATGGGTTTAAGATAATCTCAATTGTCTCGCCATTTTCTAGGTAAGGCATATCACACTCTTGAACAAGATTTGATACCACACCTTTGTTTCCATGACGTCCAGCCATCTTATCACCAACCTGAAGTTTACGCTTAGTTGCAACGTATACTTTTACCTGACGGATAACACCCGCTTCAAGATCAACATCTCCTTTTTTGATATACTCAACTTCAGTACTGTATTCCATACGAAGTTTTTCAATGTTTCTACGATGCTCTTTGATAAAACCGATCATCGCAGCAAAACGCTCAGTTTTAGGGAAGATGTAATCTTCAAGATCTTCAACTTCAAAAGTCTCAAGCAGCTCTTGTGAGAGGTTGTCCCCCTCTCTAACTACCATATCCCCTGTCTTTTTGTGAAGAATTGAACCTTCAGCAGGGCTATCTAGCAATAAAGCACCTAGTTTCTCATGCAATTCAAGTTGAATTTCAAGCTCTCTTTCTCTGCACTCTTTTTTCAGATCTTGAGTACGTGATTTTTCCTCTACAAGTTCATCATCTGTTTTAGAAAGACGATCTCGTTTGGAAAAGACTTTTACGTCCATCACAACACCTTCAGTTCCGGGAGGAGCAACAAGGGATGCATCTTTTACATCAGCTGCTTTTTCTCCAAAGATTGCCCTTAAAAGACGCTCTTCAGGAGATAGCTCTGTTTCTGATTTTGGTGTTACCTTTCCAACAAGGATATCCCCAGGGAACACTTCTGCTCCTATACGGATGATTCCATCCTCAGAAAGATCACTTAATGCTTCTTCTGAAACATTAGGGATATCTCTTGTGATTTCCTCTTTTCCAAGTTTTGTATCACGAGCTGTTAATTCAAACTCTTGCACATAGATAGATGTAAACGTATCCTCTCTAATTACTTTTTCAGAGATAATAATTGCATCCTCATAGTTGTAACCACACCATGGCATAAATGCAACCAGTACGTTTTGACCAAGTGCTATTTCCCCTTTTTCGGTTGAAGGACCATCAGCAATCACATCCCCTGCTTTGATCAAATCACCAACTTCTACAAGTGGAGATTGATTAACACAAGTTCCTGAATTACTTCTCATGAATTTCTTCAATTCATATGTTTTTTTATCCAACACATTGTCTTTAGATGAAATAACAATTTTAAAACCATCTACATAGTCAACAATTCCATCTTCTAAGGCGATAACTACAGCGCCAGAATCTTTTGCTGCACGCATTTCGATACCTGTACCTACAATAGGTGCTGAAGGCTTTAATAAAGGAACTGCTTGACGTTGCATGTTAGAACCCATCAAGGCTCTGTTAGCATCATCATGCTCTAGAAATGGGATCATTGCAGTAACGATAGAAACAAGTTGCTTAGGCGACACATCCATATGCGTTACTTTAGAAGTTGCAATACGAAGTGAGTCTCCTTTGTATCGTGCCCAACAAATTTCGTCTTTGAACATGTTAAAGTCATCAAGCATTGCTGAAGCTTGAGAAATAATGCAGGCCTCTTCTTGGTCGGCTGTCATATACTCAATTTCATCAGTAACTACGTTATCACGCACAATTCTATAAGGAGTTTCAATGAAACCAAACTCATTGATTTTTGCATATGAGGATAAGGAGGTGATCAAACCGATGTTTGGACCTTCTGGTGTCTCAATTGGACAAATTCTTCCATAATGACTTGTATGAACGTCACGAACTTCAAATCCAGCTCTTTCTCTGTTTAAACCACCTGGCCCTAATGCTGACAGCCTTCTTTTGTGAGTAAGCTCAGCAATTGGATTTACCTGATCCATAAACTGGGAAAGTTGAGATCTTCCGAAGAAATCCTTCATTACAGACTGAAATCCTTTAGCTGAGATAATTTTCCCAGGTGTTAAAGTGTCTGATCCAAAATCAAACAAATTCATCCTTTCACGAATAATTTTTTCCATTCTTACAAAACCGATTCTGCATTGATTTTGCACAAGCTCTCCAACTGATCTTACCCGTCTATTTGATAAGTGGTCAATATCGTCGACATGAGCATCATTTTTTTGATTTTTCAAATCAATTAAATACTTAAGCGCTGCTACAATATCTTCTTTTCTTAAAGTAACATCGGCAAGGGTTTCGTCGTTAACAGGCTGGCCAAGCTTCATGTTCATCTTGTATCGACCAACTCTTCCTAGGTTGTATCTTTTTGAATCAAAAAATAAACGCATGATTAGAGATCGTGCATTTGATAGAGTTGCAGGTTCACCCGGTCGTATTTTTCTGTAGAAATCTTTTAGGGCCGACTCATAAGAATCTGTTGGATCTTTCATGATCATTTTGATAATCGGGGAGTTTTCATCAGCATCTTCGGCAATACGAACAAAACCAACACCGCTATCTAGAATCCTTTTTAGCATAGCTGTTGTTAATTTTTCTGAAGCTTTACCGTAAATAATTCCTGATTCTTCATCTAAAATATCTTCAGCTAAAATCTTTCCAACTACTTTTGAGAAATCTTCATCTGATTTGATACGAATTCTTCTTGTGGAATAAAATTCCTCAATAATGTCTGCATTTGTGGAATAACCAAGAGTTCTGATAAAAGAAGTTGCTAATACTTTCCTTCGTCTTTTCTTTTTGTCTACATAAATGTAAATAAAGTCATTAATATCAAAAGAGGCTTCTAACCAGCTTCCTCTGTAAGGGATTACTCTGAAAGAAAAAAGGTTAATACCTTTTGGATGCATGGCACTTTCATAACAAATACCAGGGGATCTGTGTAGTTGAGATACAATGACCCTTTCGGCACCGTTGATCACAAAAGTTCCTCTGTCAGTCATTAATGGGATTGTACCCATGTAGACCTCTTCTTCCTTGATTCCTGTTTCATCTGTAAGACGGAAGTTGGTCTTTAGAGTTGAATTATAACTGATCCCTCTTCTTATGCACTCTTCAGGACCATGTTTTGGTACACTTAAGGAATAAGAGAGGTACTCTAGCATGATTTTATCATCAAAGCTTTTAATGGGAAAAATTTCCTTAAAAACTTCTTCTAGTCCTTCTTCGCGACGGTCTGGAGCATCGGCTTCAGGCTGTAGAAAATTCATATATGATTTGATTTGTATCTCGATTAAGTTCGGAAGATCGATGATCTCCTCTGACTTATGAAATCCCACCCTTGTAGGTGCCTTCTTTGGCATAATGCCCCCTATAGTTCTTTAAACAGAATTTTCGCTTACTCTTTATATAAAGCATGAGTCCTTCTTGATCGAAGGGCTCATGCTTTATTACCATGTTTTGATTAAAATAGCTTATAAGCCTTTTAATTCTCCTACCGCTCCAGCTTCAGCAAGCTTTTTAATAGCTTCATCTGCTTCAGCTTTAGGCGCTGATTCTTTTAAAACACCTGGATTTTCAACTAGTTCTTTAGCTTCTTTTAGTCCAAGACCTGTAATTTCTCTTACTGCTTTAATCGCAGCAATTTTCTTAGAAGCGTCTATGCTCTTAAGAATAATACAAAAGTCTGTTGATTCTTCAACTACTGCTGCCACTGCTGCTGGTCCTGCTACTGCAGCTACTGCTACGGCTGCTTTTACGCCCCATTTTTCTTCCAGCATTGTTTTTAATTTTGCTAAATCTAATACTTTTAATTCACTTAGCGTGTCCACTATTTTTTCAAGTTGTGAATTGGCTGTTGCTTCGCTCATTTTTGTTTCCTCTCTTTTTATGTTTCATTTGAATTGTTATTTTCCACGCAGTCCATTACACTTGCTATGAATGCTTCCATTGTAGCTAAATTCTGACTCATAGGAGCCTCCAATAGACCAATGAATTGAGCACGCATTTCATCAAGAGATGGTAGACTTGAAATTTGCTGAACTTCTGACGAGTCGCATTTAGCATCCTCAAAATATCCACCTAAAATCTTTAAAGCATTCGTCTCATCTTTTACTTTATACATTTCTTTTGCAACTGCTAGGAAGTTTCCCTTTGCTAAAGCCACAAGAACGTGTCCTTGTAACTCGTCTAAAGAGAATAGTACGTTTTTTTCTGCAGCTGCTTTGGCAAACACTCGTTTTTTTACAACGAACATATCGCCACCTGCGGCTGCTAAAGATATTCTCATTCTGGAAATCGCATTAGCACTGAGCTTATCATACGATGCAAGAATAAAACCATCTTTCAAATTAATTTTTTCTTTTACTTCATCAAGAAGCGCTTGTTTTTCAGCTGACATTTATTTGCTCCTACTGCATCGAGTTACATTCTAGTTTTATTCCAGGACCCATGGTGGTAGAGATGCTTATAGATCTTATATACACACCCTTCATTGCCGCAGGTTTACTTTTAAGTATCGCATCAAACAACGTTTTAAAGTTATTTGCTAAATCCGCTGAACTAAAAGACAATTTTCCAAAAATAGAGTGTATATTTGAACTTTTATCTACTCTAAATTCGACTCTTCCAGCTTTTACTTCTTTTACAGTTCTTGAAACTTCAGTTGTTACTGTTCCTGCTTTTGGAGCTGGCATTAAGCCTCTTGGGCCTAAAATTTTTCCAAGAGTTCCCACTACTCTCATCATATCTGGAGTTGCAATTACTTGGTTAAAATCAGACCAACCTTCTTTAATTTTTTCAGCTAACTCTTCACCGCCAACATAATCAGCACCTGCATCGAGAGCTTCTTTTGCTTTATCACCCTTGGCAAAAACAAGAACTTTTACTTTCTTGCCTGTTCCGTGGGGAAGTAGCACACTGCTGCGCACTTGCTGATCTGCTTTTTTAGGGTCAACACCCAATTTCAATGCAACTTCAAAAGTTTCATCAAATTTCACAGGTGAGACTTTTTTTAACAATTCAATTCCCTCATTAAGAGAGTATGTTTTTGTTAAATCAAGATCTTTAACTGAGTCTTTATATCGTTTACTTTGTTTCATTTTATTCCTTGTCTACTTTGACTCAACATCTATACCCATCGAACGGGCCGTTCCCGCTACGATGTTAAACGCTGCTCTAAATCCCTCTTCAGTATCAATGCTGTTTTTTAAACGAAGATCAGGAAGCTTTCTTTCGATAATTTCCTTCACATCTTGCATTGATATTTTACCGATTTTATCTCTATTAGGAACCGAAGAACCTTTGGTTGCTTTAGTTTTTGCTAAAATCAACCTGGACATAGGTGGTTGCTTTAAGATAAAAGTAAAACTCTTATCTACATATACAGAAATCACAACAGGTAAAATATCACTTGAACCTTGTGTTTTTGCATTAAATTCTTTACAAAATGCCATAATATTAACACCGGCAGAACCCAATGCTGGTCCAATTGGAGGCGCAGGAGTTGCTTTTCCACATTGAATCTGTAATTTAATTTCTTTTATTATCTTTTTCTTTGCCATTATCGTTTCCTGCCTTAATCATTTGTTATTTTTTCAACTTGCCACACTTCTAAATCATCTACTTTAGTATCTCTACCAAAAATAGACACAAGAACGCTCAACTTACCCTTATCCTGGAAAATCTCTGCAACAGTTCCTGTAAGATTGATAAAGACACCTTCAGTAATCTTGACCACATCACCACATTCAATATTGTATTTTTGGATAACATCCCCTTCTGCTGCTGAAAGATTTTTTACCAGATCCTCAACTTCCTTTTCGCTTAAAGGAGTTGGAGCTCCTCCACCGAGAAAATCTAGAACCTCGTTTTCACCTTTTATCATATGCCAAACTTCATCGTTTAGATCCATTTTAACCAGGACGTAACCTGGCCATAAAATTTTTTCTTTAACAACTTTCTTGCCATTTTTGACTTCTACGACATTTTCTACTGGGATATATACATCGTGAATGTGAGCTTTTAGCCCTTTTTTCAATGCATTTTCCTGAATAGACTTTTTAATTTTCCTTTCTCGTCCAGAAAAAACCTGGAGCACATACCAATTTTCTGTCATTTTTTACCCTATCAACCTAAAAATCACAGAGTTTAACATAGAGAGACCCTTATTGACAAACAAATCTGCACAATAAATACCTAAACCGAATACAAACATAGAAATAATCACTAATTTCACATTTGTTTGTAAACTTTTTTTAGATGGCCAAACAATCAACATTGCTTCTTTTTTCAAAGATGCAAAGTAATATTCTTTTTTTATCTCTTTCTCGTCCTCAAAGATTTCAGACATATCCTTCCTTTGTTTTTGACGAGTGCGAAGGGTCTCGAACCCCTAACCTGCGGCTTTGGAGACCGCTGCTCTACCAATTGAGCTACACACCCAAAGTAGAGGGATGGGCTTTTACCCACCCCTCTATCTTATGCTTAGTTTAGAATTTCTGAGACAGTACCCGCTCCGATAGTTCTTCCACCTTCACGAATAGCAAAACGCATTCCAAGTTCCATAGCAACTGGGGAAATTAATTCGCCCAAAATTGTTACGTTGTCACCTGGCATAACCATTTCTGTTCCAGCTTCTAAAGTTACAGTTCCTGTTACGTCAGTTGTTCTTAAGTAGAACTGAGGTCTATACCCTGAGAAGAACGGCTTGTGACGGCCACCCTCATCTTTAGTAAGGATGTAAACGCTACCTTTGAACTTAGAATGTGGAGCACAAGTTTTAGGAGCTGCAAGAACCATTCCTCTTTGAACGTCATCTTTACCAATTCCTCTTAGGAGAACTCCAACGTTCTCACCAGCTCTTGCTTCATCAAGAAGTTTATTAAACATCTCAAGTCCGATTGCAACAGCATCTCTTGTGTTTTCAATACCAACAATTTCAATCTTATCGTTAACTCGGATAATCCCTCTTTCCACACGACCTGTTACAACAGTACCACGTCCTGCAATAGAGAACACGTCTTCAATTGGCATTAAGAATGGCTTGTCAACTTCCCTTACTGGTGTTGGAATTTTTTCATCAACAACTGACATTAACTCTTCAATTTTTTTCTCGTAGGCAGGATCTCCCTCTAAACCTTTTAGAGCAGAACCTCTTACAAACGCTGTATTCTCGTACCCTTGAGCTGTTAAAAGCTCATCAATTTCCATCTCTACAAGGTCAAGAAGCTCGTCATCATCCACTTGGTCAACTTTGTTAATAAATACAACAACAGAAGGAACCCCAACTTGTCTTGCAAGAAGAATGTGCTCTCTTGTTTGAGGCATAGCACCGTCGGTTGCTGCAACTACAAGAATCGCTCCATCCATTTGAGCAGCACCTGTAATCATGTTTTTAACATAGTCAGCGTGCCCCGGGCAGTCAACGTGTGCATAGTGTCTTGCGTCTGTTTCATACTCTACGTGAGATGAGTTAATGGTTATACCACGCGCTTTTTCTTCTGGTGCGTTATCAATTTGCGCGTAATCTTTAAACGTTGCGCCACCCTTTTTTGACAAAACTTTTGTAATTGCCGCGGTAAGAGTTGTCTTGCCGTGGTCAACGTGTCCAATAGTTCCGATATTTACGTGTGGTTTATCTCTTTTAAATTTTTCTTTTGCCATTAGTGTTTGTCCTCCGAAAAGACCTTTCTTTTTGTTAATGTTTTTTTGCCCAGGACTGGAATCGAACCAACGACCTCTTGCTTACCATGCAAGTGCTCTACCGCTAAGCTACCTGGGCGCCTTATTCTTTTCCTTTCCCTAACTCTCCACGTTTTTGTGGGTTACTATATTTAAATTCTCGAATGTGGAGCAGTATACTCTACGAACTTAAAAAAGGCAATAATAAATCTTCTATTCCTACCTTTTTCCTCTATAGATAATCCTACCTTTGGTTAAATCATAAGATGACATCTCAATTTTTACATGATCCCCTACCAGCACTCTGATATTTCTCATTCTCATTTTTCCACATAAATGAGCTTTTATTTCGATCCCATTATCTAACTTCACCACAAAAGTCATATTCGGAAGCAACTCCCTAACAACACCTTCTACTTCCAATACATCTTCTTTGTTTGCCATATTCTTATTTTTCCTAGTTTAAAAACGGTACGTATTAATGTTGCGATATAATAAATTAATAAGGTATTATACTCAATAGAAATTTCATCCATTTTTAAAAAAACTCCTATGCAAGAGAAAATAGACCTTATTAAA
The DNA here is from genome assembly GCA_945872565.1 of Chlamydia trachomatis. Classification (GTDB taxonomy): domain Bacteria; phylum Chlamydiota; class Chlamydiia; order Chlamydiales; family 2-12-FULL-49-11; genus JAJACQ01. The sequence continues at coordinate 70,589 of CAMBZN010000003.1, forward strand.
AAAATTTTTTCCACAGATAAGTCCGAAAAAGAAATTTACGAAGAAATCATTGAATTTGGAAAAAAATCGTCACTGTTCCCTCAAAACGAGTTAATCAAAACAAATCTTGTGCGTGGCTGTCAAAGCCTCCTTTATCTTACACACACTTTCGAAAACGAAAAAATATTTTTTTACATCCATTCTGACGCACTCATCTCCAAGGGTCTTGCGCAGCTGCTTGTCTTCATCTATTCTGCCCAAGAACCCAAACAACTATTTACCGCCCCCCCTACTTTTTTAAAGGATTTAAAGGTGATAGAAAAAATTTCAATGAACAGACAGATTGGAATTAGCAATTTGTTTGATAGTATGTTAGTTTTGGCCTCAAAATATATTTAATAAGATACTGTACTTAAAGTGTTAATTTTAGGTTAGTTGCAAGCGCGCTTTTTTCGAACACAGAACCCTTCGCACGTAACAATAAAAGTTGTGTAATCTACTCTTGTGTCGTATTTTGTAAAACCCTTGTTGTTAGTGGTTTAAATCGACCGACAGCTAACTTGGGCTCAAAATTGTTGTTGCTAAATAGCTATGCCATTCAAGGTTAGACGGTTGCTTTATCGCATTTTTAAAAAAAGCTTGAAACATATAATAATAATAATTAAATTTTAATATCATATAGTATATAATAATATCATAATAAAGAGGAAATTATTATGATATTAGATTTTAAGAACGATCTGGTCAAATACGAGAAGGATGCTATTGGAAATTTTTGTGAACGGTGGGCAAATTTTAATCGATACAATACAACTTTTGAGCAAAGAGATGGAGTGATTAAAAAATGTCTCGATAACTGTGAAAGAACAAATAATAGTAGGGTTGCAAAAATCATTTCCATTGTTATTTGTCCTTTAATTGGTATATTTACCCTTATCACTCTTTCGATTCGATTCGTTAATAGAAAAATCATTTGTGCCGATTATCTAGATAATATTAAAGTGGGGCCGATACTTTTCGATCTTGCTAACAATAACATAACTGTTCCGGAGGCATTTTCAATGATTGAAAGTCTTCGTACGAACAAAACGCTCTATCATTTTGTTAGAAAAAGAATATTCGAATGGGCTCATCTCACAAAAGAGAGCTTCTGGCACACTCAGTATGGTATGGGAGATGAAGATATATCGGCTGCTAAACGACTACTAGAGCTGAGACAATACATAGATGGAAGGATACTAGCGCTAGACATAGTTGAATCAATTGCTCTTCTTAAAGCTAAAAAAGGTAGTTACAATGAATTAAGAGATGCTTACAGTTTAGTATATATGAATTTTTATAGAACTGAAGAGGACTTAGACCTGAGTTATACTCACAAATATTGTGAATTTGCTACAACTAGAATTCCAACCACAAGACCAACTGCTGATCAGCTTGAAGAGGCTGCCAGGCATTATTTACCTATCCTTAAAGAGAAGCATGGTTCTACTGAATGCATTCATTTTTTAGCGCAAGATGTATCAAAAGTGGCGACAGACGATTTCACTGCAGAAATAGAGTCTGTAGAATATGTCCCCGAGGTAAAGACTTGTCTAGAGCAAGTAGAGGAGCACTACCGGCGTAGGTATGATAGGCCGACTTCTTTGTATGTAACACCAAATCATTTACTTCAAACAGCAGAAGTGGTTGTCAAAGGCGAAAGGGTCAACTAAATAACCTCATAAACCCTCTTTTATGGAACCCATTATATTGTTTTGCTTGTCTTGTCGTTTGATCTAAAAAGCCGCTTATCATAAAAAGGGGTGCTGCTTTTATAATCTAATTTTATTTAGAGCGAAAGTATTTCAGTCCCGTGCGTTCCCAATTAAAAATATATTTATTATTACAATTAATTTATTAAACCTTTATAATAGGTCTAATATACAAATCAAAGGACCTTTATGAGTGAAGTTACAAATTACACACCTCCTCTTGTGATTGAAAATCGATTAGAATCCTTTACACGGAAATATAAGAGATTAACTACCGAAATTGATTTATCCACTTTGGCTATTATCGCTCTTCTCACCGTTGTTGTTGCTGCAATTGTGATAACACTTTTTGTTTTTCCAGTTCTTGTTTTAATTCCGATCGTTGCTGGAAGTGTCGGTTCGACACTGCTTTATCTATTGTGGATAAAAAAAATTGAAGATCATAGGGATGAATTAGATGTTTCAATACAAATAGAAAACGCCGCCATTTCCCGATTCCGAACCTTATCCAATGAGCTCCAGCATTCGAATAATCAAATCCAGCTTGCCCGCAGCGAAAAAGCAGGTCATGAGAATCTTGTAACATGTGTAAGTGAATCAATCTTCATTGCAAAAGAAAGGTTAAAAGAATCTAAATTGCATGAACTTGAAAAAACACGACTTGAGGCTTATATAGCCAACCAAGATAGTAAATTAATCGAGCTGCAAAATAAAATAGCAACTCTTGATACTGAAATCTCTGAAGCACCTTCAGCTGATTCTAATGAGGTAACGTATCTAAAGGCGAAACTTCATGTTTTAACAGAGGAAAAGAAAAGATTAGAAAATTCAACCACTCAAAAGCATTTAAGAAATATCAAAATATCCAATCTAGAGCAGCAAATTGAAGGTATCAATAAAATTTTAGAAAGTCCAGCAAATTTGGTTTCAAAATTTGATAAATTGGTGGAAGAAGGAAAAATCTGAGGCTCGAATCGCTGAAACAACTAGATCCAGGACTAAATCAATCTTGTTTTATAATATAATAAATATTTGTAAGTAGATTTAAATTTTTAATGTCATCCATTTTTTTGAAGCATTCTATTTTTATTTACTCACAATATAATTGATAGCACAAGATTACACCTGAAAATATGTTTACGATTTTAATTAATCTACAAAACGATTATAATAGCTCTAATAAACAAATCAAAGGAGCTCTATGCCTCAAGCCGTAACCGCCCCCCCCCCTGTCATCCTAGAGCGATTGAATACCTCTAAAGAAAAATTAAAGAATTTAACTCTCAAAAATAATTTATTCTGTTTTGGTATCGCAGCTTTTGTCCTTGTTCTCATTGCTGCAATGCTAACAGCGCTTTTTATTTTTCCAATTCTTGCTATTATTCCGGTCGTTGCTGGAGCTCTCTCTCCTCTATTGCTTTTGTTGATGCAAAAAACCGTGATTGATAAGAGAGACTTAGATCGCTTTATACAGATAGAAAATAAAACCATTTTACTATTTAATACATTGAACGATGAAATCATGGGCCAAGAATTAGACATCTCTAGCCCGGGCGCAGATTCAGCAAGCCTTGTGAATACACAGTCTACAGATATAATTGGCGGGGAGCAAAATGCAGAACAGATTATTGATAACCAACTAACTCAGGTAAAAAAGAGGTTAGGAAGAATTTCAACTTGGTCTCCTAAATTAAAGTATATATGGGCAAAAATCAATGTTTTAATAACTGAAAGAAATCATTTAATAAGAACAGCACCTGAAAATAGGGATGAAATTTTTACCAAGACGATAGAATTACGATCGTTACAAATTACCAGAATCTTGAATATTTTAAATAATAAACATGTGGATACTGAATTTGGAATATTGGCATTAAAAAGGCTGATCTGAGGATCGGATCGCTAAACAACTAGATCCAGGACTAAATCAATCTTTTTTTATTATATAATAAATATTTGTAAGTAGATTTAAATTTTTAATATCATCCATTTTTTTGAAGCATTCTATTTTTATTTACTCACAATATAATTGATGGCACACGATTGCACCTAAAAATATATTTACGATTTTAATTAATCTACAAAACGTTTAAAATAGCTTTAATAACCAGATCAAAGGAGCTTTATGACTACAGCTGTAACTTACCACCCCCTTTGCTATCCCGATAAGCGACTAGCCACCTTTGAAAAGGAATTAACAGGAAAAAAAACTTTATATATTCTTTCTATTATCGCATTTGTCGCCGTTGTTATTGCTGCAATTGTGTTAACATCCATTTTTTCACCAACATTTGTTTTTATTGCTATCTTAGTTGGAAGTGCGAGCTTTCCTATACTTATTGGACTTGCGTTAGAAAAAATTCTCAATCAAATGAAAGAATTAAAGGCCGCAATCCGACGAGAAACATACATTAATCTTCAATCCATGCTATCCCATGAAACTTCTCGTGAGCAGCGCAAAATCGATCATACGGCGGAGTCTGCACAAACCGATGAGGAGCAAGAGAGTGATCTTACTAAAGCCACTATTCATTTACACTCAAGGGTCCAACGCTTATCCTATGAAAGGAAAAGTTTAGAAACATCCGCTCCTAAGACTTTTGCTACCAAGATGAAAATGGTGAATCTAGGTCTAAGAATTTTATACATAGAAGAGGTCTTAAAAGACCCTACAGCTAAAATACCAACATTTAAGGCGATGTTTATACAAAACTTTAGGCAATACACCCCCGATCAAATCAATCAAATGGTAGACGGAAAAATTCCTTATTGCACCTTTGTTCAAGGTGAGGAAAAATCTACGTGGTTATGGTCAGATGCAAAATCTAACACAAAGGTTGAGTGAAAATAAGGGATCTTGATCTAAAACTTAACCTTAAAATACCCATTTGAGTACCTGCGCTGTAATTATAGATAATGAGCAAAGAAACAAAAGTGTTAACATCGTCTTTCCTCCTATTAGTTTTAATTCGCTTTTATACCCTATAACATACCTACCCATCCATATAAGTAATACGGGGATAACTCCATTTAAAATCGAATCTCCAAAGCCGCCTGTTACGTCAAGGGCGACAAGAAATATACCAGGAAATGTCATGGTGATGTAAAGAGTAGGAAGGACCACAAGAAGCCCTAGGATGAGCTTTCCATTCCCCTTCTTTTCGATTTGAAATAGATCTGCTAAAAAGTCAAACAACCCCAGCCCGATCCCTAAATAAGATGTTGAGATCGCAAAGAAGGCAAAGTACTCTCCTAAAACTGCGATAACTCTTTTGTGTGCAAAAATTTTTAAGGAAGCAGTTGCTACCTGGCCATTTTCCAAAGCCTCTTTTAAACCATACTTTCCTTCGTTAGGAACTGTGCCCATCACAACAAAAATCCACAAAAGGTAAAAAATCAAGGCAAGGGTTGTACCCATAATTAATGTATATTTCAGCGATTTAGGGTCTTTGTCCACATATAGGGCAATGCTTGGTACAATCATCTGAAAGCTAAAAGAGGTAACCATCAATGGGATTACAGTATAAAATCCACTCCAGGAAGCTCTACCCAATAATGGGTACTGAATTCCTTCAAGGCCGAGTGATATCAATAAAATATAAGACAGAATCAAGCCTGCCATCAAAATCATGTTAATCAACCCAACAACGCGCGCTCCAAAATAAAATACCGAACCAAAAAGTGCTGCATAGACAACTGCGCTAAGCAGAGGTGACAAAAAGACGGAGAAAAGCCCCTCTGACATATAGCCAATTAATTGTGCGCCCCCAGCATTATAAGCTATTAATGAAGCGTACCCAATAAAGATGTACCACATCACCGCAATAGCCTCACCCCACCGGCCCAGTAGATGGCTAGTTATAGTAACAATATGTGCATTTTTCTCCTCCATCCAAAGAGATGCTTCTGCATACAAAAACGCTGTTAACGTCATAAAAAGCCATGAGGAGAGAAGAATCACAGCTGATGGGAAAAAGCCAAGACTACCTGCTTCCACAGGCACCCCTAAGATCCCCCCACCTATGCACGCCCCACCAATTAGCAGGCTCGCGGATAAAACCTTATAAGAAAATATTTTCGATAACATCTCTTTCATAACAAAAAACCATATCATGTTCATTCATTGTTAGGAAACAGAAAAAGTTCAAATTATCGTCGCTTAGGCTGAAAAACAAAAGTAACATCAGGAAGAGTACCGCTAATTTGTTTATATCCTACTTTTTTTAATCTTTTAATTACCCTCAGACATTCTCTTCGATTTTGATTTTCAACTGTCCACCCTAAATCAAAATCAACAGATAGATATTTTGGAAAAATGCGCTCTTCAATCATTTGATTGAGTACTTCACATTCTACACCTTCTATATCAATTTTCAGCAAATCAATATGATCATGCCCTAACTCTCTCATGATTGTGGCTAATTTTTTTACTGGAGCTATAAATTTTTCTTCGCCTCCTCCACTATGCTCTGAGTGAATATAAGCCTGCTCTGAACTTGTATTAAAATGAAAGGTTATATTTCCGTCATTAATATACAATCCTACTGGATGAAAAATCAAATTCTCAACTTGCACACCGCTTTCATTAAGCATCTTCCAGTAGTCTACTTGATGATGATGATTTGTCTCTAGGTCATCATTTGAGTGAAATTTAGCAATTCTTAAGGAACCCATTTTATAATCAGAAGGATGGTGTGTTCCATTTAAAACACCTTTCAATAATTTAAAATGTTCAATAGCCACAGGGGTGGGATCAAATAAATGCACCTTACAACCTAAAGCTCCACTTAAACAAAAATCGTGTGCAATATCATCACAACAACCTACACAATATACCACGCTATTTGAATCTAACCCATCAAGAGATTCAGGATAATAAAACCCACTCCAGTTAGAACCAAATTTTTTTAAGTTATTTATCTCTCCCGCTGATACATTTCTCGATGCAATTATAATTAATAGATACAAAACAAATCTCATTTTAAACTCCTTTTTTTTAATGATACAGGCACTGCAAAAGAGTAGCTGCTGCCATTTTCTGCAAAATAAAAGTCTCTTTCCTCATCTTTTCAATAACAAAGGGGATGCTTGATCGATTTCCAATCACACCAATTGCCTCTAAAATCATTATCCTCTTTTCCCAATCTACATTCTCATAAGCCTCTTCCAGTACAGGGGTCACTGTAGGGTCATTTCCATAAAAAGCTAAAACCAATGCAGCCTGTAGTCGGATCATCGGATCTTTGTCTTTGAGCAATTCATTGAGCAGATCAATATCTTCCAATTTTGAATCCTCTAGCATCATAATCGCTGCAGATGAAGATACCTTCCACATCCTGTTCTTTAAAAAAGATCTCATTGATTCTTGAACGCCATCTACCCCTAAAATTGACAGCTTAGAAAGAAGTTGCAACCTTGCCATGGAGTCTACTAAATTCGGGTAATTTGGAATATAAGGAATGTGCCTAACAGAGCTTTCATCAACTCCTATAAAAAATGGCGAAAACTCACTCTTCATCATGATTTTTCCGCTATACTCTTTCAAAAAATCCGATAAATACTTAGCAGCAAGAAAATCATCAATATCTTTTCCAATCATAGAAAGGCATAAGTTCGCCTTAACTATTGGGTCTTTAGATTTTCTAAACACGTCCTGAATAAGAGCGTTAGAAACAGTCCCGGTGTATCCAATCACCCGAGAGGAAAATCTAGCTTTTTTCGGGTCAGATCCCAGTAAGGCAGAGGCAAAAGCTTCAAGCCCCTTTTCTTGATCTATGGCCAATAGAGGGATTTTTGCAAGTTCAGCAACCTCAACAACATCATTTTGAACAAGATGATAGATTTTGTCCTTTATCCCAAGCAGCACCTCTTTTGGGGTTTCTAAAATCATTAAACCAAGAACTGCCTGGGCGCGTACAGTAGGATGTCTATCACTTAAGAGCTCTATTAACATATCGGTATGCTCATGCATCTCAAAATGGATGATCAACGCAGCACAATACCCTCTCATACTTGTCTTTGACGATGCTTTTAACTCAAGTAGCTCCTCCTTTTTAGGCCTATCAGATAATTGAATTAACGACTGAATTGCTACGCATCTTTCTTCAATAGTCCGAGCGTTGGAAGAGATCAACTCTTTCAATAAACCCTCACAGCTAGAAATTTTCATTTTTCCAGCAGCCTCTATCAGCATCAACTTCACAAAATAGTTCTTTTCACTAACAAACATTTCGGTGATTTTGTTTCTCAAAGGTAGATCTTGATATGCCATGGATAACTTTACTGCCAAATGACGATCATAAGCGTTGGAAGAATTTAATTTTTCAAGTAGCAGGTGTACGCACCTTGCGTCATGGGTTCGATAGGCACCTAGTAAGGAAGCGATATTAGAAACAGAGGAAATCCCCTCTTCATACAATAAAAAGTTCCACCCAATTGCCTCAAGAGTTGTAAAATGTTCTCTTACTTGCTCATCTTTTTTAATCTCAGGCAGTAATGCTAGCGCTTCTTTTAAATAGCCATCACCCGCAAGGGCACGAACGTACAAGGATAGCACGCCTTTAGATTCAGGATACAGCTCCTTGGTTAAAAAGCCCACCCTTCTTGCCCCTTTATGATCTCCAATAGTAATTAATGATGCAATTTTTGAGATAAACTCTTTTTCGGTGCTAACCAACCCCGCAAAGGCAGTGTTAAGTAAACATACGCCGAATATTATTACCCTTCTCACCTATCCCCCTTTTGCGTTAAGAACCTTTCCACCTAGTAAATGGAAATGCAAATGCCTGACAGTTTGACCCGCTCGATCACCGTGATTTGTTAGTATGCGATAACCATCCTGCACTCCAAATTGGATTGCAAGTTCTTGCGCTTTTGAAAAAATTAACCCAAGCAATTGCATGTCGTTTAGCTCTAGACTATGGATACTTGGTATGACTTTTTTTGTAATCAATAACAAGTGAACTGGCGCTTGGGGAAATTTGTCGTGAATACAAATGATATGATCATCTTCATAAATCACATCAGAGGGAATGGTTCGTTCGATGATTTGGGTGAAAATTGTTTTCATTTTTTTCCTAGAACAAATTTAAGGGCCTTTAAAGCATCCTCTTTTGTCCGCCAAATGGATATAAACTTACCCTTGTGACAAAAAATTGCACCATCGATACCTGTTTCTGTTTTTAATTCCTGGTTAATTTTTCCAGCCCAATTATCCGGCAATTGCCTTCTGACCTCCATTTTCTTCTCGTATGTGGGAGGCACTCCCCTTAATTTCCAGTGATCTCCAGAAGGCATGATCACAAATTCAGCAGGATGGCTCTCCCCTCCTAATAAAAAAAATGGCTCAAGCCATGGCATTTGTTTATCAAAAATAAGACATTCGTGCATTAATTTCATCACTTCAGAAACAGCCGCTTTGCATTTTTCAAGATATTTAAACTTCATCACCATTCTTTCTATGTATTGTAAAACAAAATCCACTGCCTCGAAAAAAGCCTCTTCCATTTCCTCATCTGTAGCTTCGTAGGAAACTGGGATAAAACTTGCTATAATAGAAGAAAAATCTGCATGGCCAAAAGGGGGAAATCTTACGCCATTGTCAACTTCATCTACACCATGAATAAAGCGCTCCTTTAAATACTCAAAAAGAGCAGTATCAACAATTTTTTCTTGATGAAGATATTCCCAGATCATCCCTGCGCTACTTAAAAACCCTTCATAAGTGGATTGGTGATGATCAAAGCGTTTAAGTTTTATGTCATACACCCCTCCAACATCACAAACAAATTGCAAAGTATTCAGTCGATGGTAATCTCTTGTACGTACAATTTTATCTCTATCAATCATCTGAAAATAGAGCATGATTGCACATGCTGTAACATCATCGGCATGAAAACTTCCATCATGCACTCCAAAACTTCTGGGTAGAATTCCTATCATATTTGAGTAGAATATAACTTTAAACTTTATCATTCAAGAAAAACCACTAACGTTTACAAGGTGAAGCGTTAGTTCAATAAATAACTGTTGTAGTTTTCAGCTCTGTTTCTTATGTTATAGTTACTATGCCTAAGAACCAATATGCAACCCCCTTTGACTTAACATCTCCCGATGGAAGGATTGTTAAGATTACGAAAATATCGGCTACAAGTTCAGTAGCGGAGGTCTTAATTGAGGATATTCACCCAAACTTTGTTGGGTATGATATTGACCGTAAGGATATTACCTTCAACATTAAAAGCACGTTTGCTCAACTTGGTATTACAAGTGTGATGAAGGAGATAGAATTTCAAGGTGGAAAAAACAGGGCAATGCTTGAAGTTTTGCTGGTTTCATTTAATTCCATTGGGACTATTTTGCTATCGTTATTAAAACCAGGGGTTTTTCTCGGGAAACTATTTGCAAAAGATCCTCGGAGGATAGTTCGTTCTTCCGATTATTTATTCAGGTTATTTGATAAAGTTGACCATAATGGAGACCCGCTTTTAATTTTTTCAGAGGAGTACAAGGCTGAGGAGATTATAGATGATAGTGAAAAAAACCGTGTTTTAGTAAGAATTCCACTGCGCAGGGGGCATTTTGTTTACGATGAGAACATTAAGGGTTTTTTACCCACTGTAGTTAAGGGGTTATGTGAAAATAAACCATCATTTCGACAATTTTTATATCTTCATCAGGAATATGTTGATGCGCCGAGGGTGATTCCGAAAAATGATTTTCTCCTTGTGAAAACAATGACAATGAGTGTAAGGACGATGTTTTCTTGCGTTGCCCATGATGCGTTACCTTTTGGTTACAAACACGCAAGTGCAGATGTATTAGAGCCACAAAGGACAAGTGGTGATATTTTTGAGTTTCACTGCGATAATCTAAACAATCCCCCTAAAGAGGAAATCACGCATATTCCATTAGAGTTTTATTGCCTTGAACCGCACAGGGAATTTTTCTTTTTCTCTGATAAGGAATCTTTAAAGGAGAGCCTTAAAATGAAGGATGTTGTTTTTAAAGCTCTTGCTTCGGCCCCTCAGGAGGAGCATTGTTCAACTTTTATAGTAAAACAGGTGCAGCTGGAGGCTTTAAGGGCTGAGCACTGGATTATTGCAGACCCTGAGCTAAACTCGTACCTTCCTGAATTTGCAACCTCAAGAGAAGATAAGTCACTTGTTCATGAATATATTACAAGGCAGTCGGAGTATCCCATCTTAAAGTCTATGCAGGAGGGGTTTATCACCTCACAAGGGATATTGTTTTCGAAGGTATTTCCCTCTAATTTGCTTTCGAATTTTTTAATTAACGAGCATGTCGCATGCTGTTTAAAGGGGATTTATTTTTCCATTCCGTCAAATTTTCACGGAAACTATTTTTCACATGATGATCGATCGTTACTTAGAAATCTTGCCAAGCAGGACATTGATGTGTTTTGGGCGGATAAGGAAACTAATCTTTTATTAAAGTATACTCCCCGAAAAGATATGGATACTGGATTGTTTGTACCGTTGGATCGAATAGCTGATTATAGAGACGCAACGATATTTGGGGTCTATGGTTCTCGGTTTGAGATCACCAATTACGAGGAGGAGCTGCGTCATTTATTTACAGGTCTTATTGAAATGAAAACTAGAGTGGATCATGATTTATTTCAAAAAAATCATACAATTGCTATTGCAACCGGTGGTGGTCCTGGAATTATGTCGATGGGAAATAAAATTGCTTCTGAGCTTGGCTTGTTATCTATCGGGCATGCTGTGGATTTTAGAAGACCGCATGAAATGGACGAACCAAGAGAGACAATGAATCACTATATTCAGGGGCGAATGACCTATAGACTTGAACAGGTGATTATTAGACAATCGGAGTTTGGGTTGGATTTCCCGATTTTTTTTGAGGGTGGTATAGGCACTGATTTTGAGTATGCACTAGAGGTTTTGCGCACGCAAGTTGGATCGAAAAAACCTGCTCCGATACTATTATTTGGGGAAGAGAGTTATTGGAGGGGGAAAATCACCTCAAACTATCATATTAATCTTGAAAGAGGGACAATTAGGGGTTCTGAATGGATTTCCAATTGCTTTTACTGCGTGCAGGATCATAAGCAAGCACTGTCGGTATATTACAAGTTTTTCACCGGTTCACTTCCTATAGGATGTAACAGTAAAGGGTCAACCGATGGATTTATGGTGGTTAGTAAAATATAAATAGACAAAACATAGTACGGGTTTGATGAGAGTAATTTCTCGTACGACAGTGTGAAAATGTTTTATCACCAGCCAGTATTTGTTCTTAAAGCGGATGATCTTTTATTGAATTAAAAAACAGTTGCAATCAAGAGAATCCTTGAGGTATAATCTATCGAATAAGCTCGGGGGCAATAGCTCAGTTGGTTAGAGCAACGGACTCATAACCCGTTGGTCGTAGGTTCAAGTCCTACTTGCCCCACATTTACCCTTTCTCTTTATCCATAAAGCTTCTGAATAGTGTTTTTTAAACTTGTTTCTATTTTGAGGAAAAAATGAACGAAATCAAAGAAAAATTAGGTTTACCAGTAACTCCTGGATATCGCTATGCAAGTCGCGTTGGGGATTAAGTAATGCAGCAATGATCACGGCTGTTAATCAAGTCATTGCTCCTTCCAAAATTGGAGCAGCACTTGGGACTATTGCAACAATTTGGAATATTGTAGGATCAATTCTTTTAGCCGTTAGCACCGCAATATTCCACTCTGTAGAGATCAAAACTTCATTCTTACCAGCCTTTCATAGCGCAATTAATTTTAACATCGTTTTTGCAACAATCCTCTTACTTGTCTCTATTTACATACGCATTCAGCTAAAGAAAACCGATAAACAATTTTCTTAGTTATTACATCGTGTATACAACAAAAAATTTAATTTGTTGTTTGATAAACAGCAAGTTGCAAAACTCTTGCTACAAAATAACTCATCCTCAAAGATGGTTGTGTAATACAACTATCTGGTTTTCCATGAAGAATCTTTCAAGCGAAGAGATCAACCTCCTAAGACACGGTGCAAGAAGCGTTGTAAGAGAGCTTGGACTTCTCAACGATGCTTATTTTGAAATTGGTGTGACATTGGCAGAACGCCATCTTCTCATTGAACTAACCACCTGCACAGGCCCTACGATGGGAGAAATTGCAGAACGTTTATTGCTAGATAAGTCCACAGTGAGCAGATTGATCGCCAAAGCTATAAAAAAGGGGTATGTCAAGTGCTCTTCGGATGAAAAGGACAAAAGAAAAAGATTCCTTCATTTAACCGAGTTGGGAAAAACAACTCTTCACAGATTTGAACCTATTGCTTTTAATCAAACAAAAGAAGCCCTTCTAACCTTAACCGCTGAAGAAATTGAGCTTGTTCATCAAGGAGTCTCTCTCTATGCAAAAGGGTTAAAAAATGCACGATTGCAAAACAAGGAGCTTGTCTTGTCGGAAGAACAGGTTGAAAAGTCAAATCCAAAAAACCCTCTTAAGAATTTGCTAGAGATTCATAAACAGTTAGCTCAACAAGGGTTTACGCTAACGCCATGTAGCCGGGAAGATGAAAATTGTCTCTATGAGATATTTCGAGATGTCGTTGATTCAGGCACCCAATTTCCTTATGAGTGCAATTCGGTCCAGGAGTTTTACCGTCAGTTTTTTGCCCCTACATCTCATGTCTATGTATGCCATTCCTCTACTAAAGAAGTGATTGGTGGTTTTTACATCAGACCGAATTTCTCCGGAAGATCAAATCATATTGCTAATGCGGCCTATATGTTAAAAAGCCCTTACCGAGGTCGAGGAATTGGCACCCTTCTTATCAATGCTTCATTGGAGATTGCAAGGGATTTTGGGTTTCAATCCATGCAGTTCAATATGGTGCTTAGCCAAAATATCGCTGCGGTCAAGCTCTATCAAAAGCTGGGTTTTAACATTATTGGTACTATTCCCCGGGCGATTCGGAATTCAGACGGAAGTTATCAAGAAGGGTATATTTTACATCGAAAATTAACTATTTAAAGGAGTGTTTTATGAAACAAGAAAAAGACATGGTTTCAAAAGAGGACACATTTGACAAATTAGAAATTCGCTTAGGACGAGTCATTAGTGTCGAAGAAACGCTTACAGCTCCTAAAAAAGCTTATAAAATGCAGATCGATTTTGGAAAGTTTGGGATTAAAACTAGTGTGGGGAGATTCACTCAGCACCAACCTGAAGAAATCAAAGGTAAACTTGTTTTGGGGGTCTTAAACTTTTCTCCAAGACAGATCGGAAACACTCTTTCAGATGTTCTGATTTTAGGAGTGCAGTATCCGGGAGTAGAGAGTGGAGAAGCTACATTCATTACCCCTTTTGCTCAGGCAAAAATTGGTGGAAAGCTGTTTTAGTATTCTCTGATCGCAAATTGAAGCTTTCATAGCTTATTTGAAGTGAAATAGTTCTCAAGAGATGGGAATCATGCCTTCTTTAAGCGGAAGAAATAACGTCTGCATTAATGGCTGCGCTAGATCAGCTGCATAGACTTTTGGAAAAAGATGATCCTTGAGTCTTTGCGTCGCAATGTTTGTTTGAGGCCAAAGAGAATTGACCTATAAAAATCCGATGGAGAATTAATTGATCTTTGCCTACAATCGCCTCATGAATCACAAAATTTTTACCAACAGATTGAACCAACTCACGTATGTCATTTTGAGCATTGCTGCCTTCAGTGTTACAAGATGTGAAGGTTTTGAAAAAAACAGGAGATTAGCCTTTTGGAACTATTAGATAATTTGACAATTGTCATGACCGCCCCAGAAACACACGCTGATGTGGTAAGAGAATCCATCGGACGAGCAGGAGCTGTCAAAGACGGCGATTACTCATATTGTAGCTATTTAATAAAAGAACTGGGTTGCTTCATGCCAAATAAGGGCTCCAATCCCCATCTTGAGAAAGAAGATGTTTTAGAAGAAATCAAAAAAGTTCATCCTTACAAAAAAACTGTTATTGATATTTACCCTGTCTGCGAAATAGGACGAAAAAAAGTAAAAGGTGGGAAGCAATGAATCAGGAAGCTCTACCCTCTTTTTCTGCTCTAACCCAATCAATCCTAGTTGACAGTCTTTATGAGCATTACAAAGGTCTTCGTTACAAGATCATTGGGGTAGCCCGTCATAGCGAAACATTGGAAGAACTAGTTGTCTACCAAGCTCTGTATGGAGAAGGCAGTATGTGGGTGCGTCCGCTCTCCATGTTTCTAGAAAATATTGTGATCAATGGGCAATCGCAGCCGAGATTCAAATTAGTTCAATAGCCTTTTCCTTTACAAAAGTTGGCACATCGCCTTCCTATTTGTGTCAGCAAATCTCATCATTTACCAATTGAAATCTTGAGTACATGTATGCTATCGTTCTGCTGTGAACCGTTGATGACTGTTGTAAAGTATTAAAAATCTACTGACTCATAAGCCGTTGGTCGTAGGTTCAAGTCCTACTTGCCCCACATTTATCCCCTACCTTTATCCATAAAGCTTCTGAACTGAAAAACCAGCTACTCCCCTGCTGATCTTTGTATTCTAACCCTGATATAAATGGCTTTATATCCTAACAAAAAGAAAAAACCTTCCTTTTTGTTTATGCCGTACTTAAAGTCCACTAGATTGATTGAATTCTCATCTACCTTCCCGCTGTGATTGAGGAAACCTACTTCTACTTTTCCTCATAGCATTTTTAAAATCTCTCCTCCAACTTCAATTTTCCTATGTAACTTGAAAAGTAAAATTTTATTAGTAATATTTTTAAGAATCAACTATTATTTGGGCGAAAACCACCAAGAGGTAAATTAATGTATCTAAACTTTTTAAGGATTTTTTTTTGTATGACAACCATTTTTTCGACTACACCTAGGTTTTCTTTCGCAAATTCTCCAAAAGTTGTTGTTATTGGGGCAGGTTTAGCTGGATTAACCACAGCTTATCGTTTGCAGAAGGCAGGAATGGATGTTGATCTTTTTGAAGCACGAGGTAGAGTAGGAGGTAGAGTTTTTACAGCAAAAGTCAATGGTTTTAACGCAGAATTGGGAGGTCAAAACATATCTGACGGTGGAGATGCTATACATCTTAACCGCCTGATTGACGAGTTTGGATTAAATCGTACTACAAGCCGCGTCAATTTAACATATTCCTACTTTGACGGAATGGATTTTCTTTCGTTTTATCAAATCTTGAAAAATAAAAATTTGGATCCTGAAACTCTTAAAAATGACCTCGATAAACTCGCCTCTTCTTCTCTTAATATGAAAGAGATATTAGAAAAAATCGTTAGTTCTCAAGACCCCCTTTACAAAATTCTAGACGTTAGAATGTCTGCCTATGAAGGGGGAGAAATTGACAATCTATCTCCTTTATATAGAGAAACATTATTTCATATGCTTTTAGGCGGAATATGCTCTGTTCATCAGTGTGATATGAACGATGATCCATATGTTGATTTACTAACCATCGAAGGTGGTAACTCATTACTCCCTCAAAAAATGGAAGAATCAATGGGCAAAAAAATTCATCTAAATATGCCTTTGATCAAGGTTTCTAAAAGTGTAAATGGGGCCTTTCAACTAACCTTTAAAAATGGCACAGAAATTCAAGCTGACATATTAGTTTTAGCAATTCCCTGCTCTGTCTATGATCAAATAGATTTCGAAGAAGGCATCATTACAGAATCTAAATTAGAATCTATTGTTAATATTAAATATGGTACAAATGCAAAAATCATCGTTCCCTTTACTTCAGATCCTATAAAAGGAAAACCGCTGGTTGGCAATGAAATTGTCACCTGGTTTGATCAGCATCAAAATCTACTTACCCTTTATTTCACTGGGGACAGCAGTCTATTTTCTAGCGAGACAATTGCAAGTTCGTATCTTCGTGTCCGTTCCATGGTTGAACGTGGCTTAAAAAATTGCCCCCCCTTTACAACTCCTTTGTACGCAAAAGATGAAGGTAATCTCTCCTTTGATGGGCCTGTTGGATATAGTTGGCCGGGCGATCCTTATGTTAAAGGTACCTACTCATATATTGCAAGTGGCCAAGAAGATGTTCTTACCGCGACAGTAGAGAAAAATGGGGAAACATTTAAATTGTTATTCTCTCCAATAGATGACAATCTATACTTTGCTGGGGAACATGCTTCCATATTATTCGATACACCAGGTACAATGGAATCTGCATGTGAATCAGGCGAGCGCATCGCAAGGGCAATTTTAAAAAATCAGCACACCCTTTGCCCTAAATAAATGTTTATGCCCATCTATTCAATAAGAGCATGTAGAAATAATTGCCCGAAACCACTACTGCTGTGTTGCTCATTTGAATACTTATGCTTTCCAAGCAAAAGATTCCTCTTTTTGGAAATACTCTTAGACATTGCGGTGTTGCTTTCCATTATCGACTCAAAATAGTCCAACTCTCAAAAAAAGCACTAATTGTTTGACTTAAAATTATGTAATGCTGTAACGTTACAGTTCAAGATTAAATGAGTAGAAAATGCGAGTACATAAAAAAAAATATTGGAAGATGTTCTTAGAACTTTGTATAAAAACTGAAGACACTTCCCGCTTAGAAGAATTGTTCAATTTGTTTTTCACAATAGAAGAAAAAGAGCACCTCTCTTCACGTATGCGCATCATCAAGGCCCTTTTAGACCAAAAATTATCACAACGAGAAATTTCTGAAAAAATGCAAGTCAGTATTTCTCAAATCACTCGTGGCTCCAACGCTTTAAAAACAATCAATAACGATTTTTTAAAGTTTATTGAAAACTACGTCAGGAACCAGATATAAAATGAAAAAAACTCCATTATTTACCCCCTCCCTCTCTCTTTGGTGGCGCCCTCACGCCTAATCCCACACACAAAGCTCCACTCCAAGCTAAAACGCCGTTTTAGCAACACCATAAACAAAAAATATAGAGAGACTTATCATGCTTATAAACTATCCAAATAAAACTATTCAATATAGTTTTTCTGACTTAATCCATTGTATCTTAAGAAACAAAAATATCAGTACACAAAATATCGACACAACCGTTATTTTACATCAAAAAATCGATTCGCAGATCAATCAATTAGCCCTAGCCTCCGGCCTCTGCTTTAGAGCTTGTATCAACCTTGCAGTTATTAGCGGCGCCGGCATAGCCGGCCTTTGCACCTCTTTTGAACTCCTAGCAAGAGGTTATAAGGTAATCATTGCTGAAAAGCGAGGGACCTTTTCTCGCTCTAATATCATCAACTTTAACATAGAAATTCAACGTTTTCTGAAAAAATTTCACCTTCTCAAGGAATTTGAAGCATCTGTGGCAGCAAGAATAAAGAGCCACAGAATCGTACATATTGGAAAAAAAGGGACAGAAGAACTTTTGCTTTCTGATGTTAGCAAGCTTGAACTTAGCAACCTTTCTTTTAAGCCTAAAAATTATAACAAACTTTTTAACGACGATGGCATCTACAGCATAAAGATTAAAGATATACAAACTTTCCTCGCAAATAAAGCCCTACAAGCCGGTGTACAAATATTTGGTAATGTGCAGGTCAAGCTCATATCTTCCGAGCAACAAAAAGATCGCTCAAAAGTAGAACTAATCGGAAACACCCCTCTTCAAAGTTCTAGGAAGCTTAAACCTCACTTGATTTTTATAGCAGAAGGTGCACATTCAAGTACCGCAGAGTGCCTTGATCTAAAAACAAAGAGAGTTAAAAATAATTGCACCGATGAGCACTGGATTTATGGAAATGTAAATTACAGTGGAAAAAAAACGTTTGTTGTTTCCATAGTTGATACTTCACAAAATACATTAAGGATAGCAAATGTGATTTTCAATGCTAAACTCAAAGAAATCAACATTGCAGTAACTTCAGAAGGGTCTGTGAGCAAAGAAAACATTCAAAACGAGCTCATAAATGTTGTAAAAACAGCCTTTGCTCTTGAGCAAATCCAACAAAGTCCTGGACCCTTAACAGCTTCAGTTGATCGTACCGTACGTGTGAAAAATGAAAAGCGAAAGATTTTTTCAAAGGGCAATGTTTTTTTAATTGGGGACTCGGCCGGAAACAGCTCCCCCCTTGCCGGGCTAGGCGGCACTTTATGCCTCACTCTTATTCCGGCGACAGTTGTACAACTTTTAAATGATAGTGAAAGACAACCAGATCATAGACACAAAAATTTTCAAACATTTTCAGAAGCTTATATTTCTAGATGGATGCAAAAATCTGACCAAGTCAAGCAATTTTGCATCAACATGTTTAATAAAAACATCTAAAGGAGGGGTGATATGAAAATAAATAATGAAAAGCAAAGCTTTATTATAGTCACTCTTGGCGTAGCGTTTGAACATCTTGACATGATGCTTATGTCCTTACTTGCTACTTCTATTGTTAAAGAGTTTATCGATTACAATAGCTATGCTGGAGAGTTACTTCTTGCCTATACAGCCTACGCAATTGCTTTCCTATTTCGACCCTTAGGAGCCTTTTGTTTTGGATGTATCGCTGATTTATATGGAAAAAAGACCTCATTATTAGGGTCTATGGTTTTGATGTCAGCGTCAACGCTTGCACTCGCTTTTATCCCAGGCGTAAACGTACTGGGGCTTGCCTCTACCATTTTATTTCTCATTTGTCGCATCGGTCAGGGGCTTGCTGTAGGCGGAGAGTATGGTACTGCTATGACTTATTCTTACGAACTTAACCCAAAATTGCGAACGTTTTACGGCGCTTGTGTGATTTCTTCAACCCATATTGGGGGGATGCTTGCGGGATTTTTGGCAAGTCGGTATGTAGAAAATTTCCGTCTAACTTTTCTTATAGGAGGGTTGGTAGGATTTTTTATTCTATTATTTCGCTCGATCTTAAGAGCGGATGCTGTTTCTGTTGAACGGCAGTTTCACTCACTCATCGTAGAATCAATAAAAGACAAAAGCGCTATTGCAAAGGTTCTGATTGTTACCTCCATGCAGGTTTTAGTTTTCTACGGATCTTTGATTTATCTTAATGAGCTTATGCACAATGATTTAGGTGTATCTCGATCTCAAATATTCAAAGGCAACTCTCTTGTACTTGCTCTTTGGATTGTCATCCCCGTCTGTTTTGGCTACGCTGCGGATAAATTTTTTTTCTCTTACAAAAAAATAATGAGATTTTGTGCTTTTGGAGTTTTTTGTAGCGCGCCACTTTTAGGACTTGCATTAACACTTTGCTCCTATAAAGCTGTTTTATCTGCTCAAATTTTCATGCATCTTTTTCACATGGGTTTTTGTCTTTGCACCCCCCGCTTTTTTGGAGATCTTTTTAACGATCAGGCACGCACCACTGCAATCTCAACAAGCTATTCCGTAGGAGCTTCTTTTACAGCAGCATTAGCCCCTCTAATTTGCCATCTTAGCGTCACCTTGTCTCACAGTAATTTTGCCATCTGCGTGCCCTTTATGGTGATTGCATTGATGGCTGTTTTTATTCTTAAACGGGAGGATTTATGCAAAAAGACGACTCTTTTGAACTCTACGACATAAAAGTTGAAGTTCTTAATAATGGACTCAAGCCCATGATCTGTAATCATGCTGAAGGAGACTATTTTCTCCTTTCAGGGGAAAATTTTTCTCTACCAGACGGCCAAAGCTTTCCCATCTACTGCCTTGCTGCACTACTGCCTATTATCACAGTGAAGCAAAGATTCACATCCGTTAACGATTGGATCACAACAGATTCTCTAGTTGCCTGTCCTGACGTGAATTGCGGAGCGGTTTTTAAAATATCACGGGTTGGAAAAACAACGTTTTATCACCACCTGGTAACAGCAACAAGGGGCTGCCATGACTAAAGAAATAGACACATCAAATATTATCAGAGGATGCTGGCAACTAAGCCGGGGCCATAGCCACCTAAATGGAAATATAGAGCCTATCCAAGATGCCGTTGATTGTGGCTTTACAACTTTTGATTGTGCTGATATTTATCCCGGCGTAGAAGAATTGTTAGGGAGTGCTTCAAAAGCTATCACAGATAAAAAGCTGCGTATTCACACTAAGTTTGTACCCGATCTTAATCACCTGAAAAACATTGACCGTAAGTACGTTGAGAAGATCATTCATCGAAGCCTTGCCCGTTTACAGGTGGACTGCATCGATCTTGTCCAATTTCATTGGTGGGATTGGGAAGTTAAAAACTACTTACCCGTTATGGAAATTCTTTTTGAATTAAAAGCTCAAGGTAAAATACAAGAGATTGGACTCACAAATGTGAATAAAAAGTATCTACAAGAATTTTTACAACACTTTGATATTGCCTCTGTACAGGCTCAAGTTTCCCTTTTTGATAGAAGAATAGAAAGAGGGGTAGGGCAATTGTGCGGAAAAGAAAACATCAAGGTATTTGCCTACGGATCTTTGCTCGGAGGGTTTGTAAGTGAAAAATGGGTTGGTCAAAAAGAGCCACGATTTGAAAATTTAACAAATCGCTCTTTGATCAAATATAAGCTTCTAATTGATTCATCTTGCGGATGGAACAGCTTTCAACAACGTCTGTGCGTTCTGAATCAATTGGCCTGTAAGTATCAATCTAATATTGCATCTGTTGCAATTGGTGCAATTTTTCAAAGTGACAGGGCTGATTCAGCTATTGTTGGACTAAGCCCCAGTAATTTTACTTCCCAAAACCAAAGTTTAAAGAAGCTTCCCCTGTTAGATGCAAAGGACTTGGGTGAAATCACTTCTTGGACTTGCAATCTGCAAGGGGATCTTTATGATGAGGAAAGGGATCCACATAGCTTTCATGCTAAGGTTATGAAGTATAATCTCAATGCACAGCAATAGTGACCCTAATCGAGCAACTTGCTGTACATGTGCTTTAATGCATCAATCTGTCCACCAGTTATCACCTCAAGATTGTCCGTGATTTTTTGCACGTTCCAGTCCCACCATTTTAGAGCAAGCAATAGTTGGATCGTTTCTTCATCGAACCTTTTACGAATTTCCCTTGCAGGGTTCCCCCCCACAATTGAATAGGGTTCAACATCTTTTGTGACCAAACTGTTTGTGCCAATAATTGCGCCATCGCCAATTTTTATCCCTTGCATAATGGTTACATTATTTCCCATCCAAACGTCATTGCCGATAATTGTATCTCCCTTACTTACCACATGCATCGGGTCTTTTAATGCCCAACTCTTTCCAAACACTTTAAAAGGGTAAGTGGAAAACCCATTAAGCGCATGGTTTGAACCGTTCATAATAAAGCGTGCGCCTGTTGCGATTTGACAAAACTTGCCTATAACGAGCTTATCTCCCATAAAATCGAAAAGATAAAGAACATTTTTCTCAAAATTATGGACATCATCAGGATCATCATAGTAGGTGTAGTCACCCACAATAATTTGCGGATTTGTGATGATGTTTTTCAAGTATACTGTTCTTGTGACTCCCTTTATGGGGTAAATGGTGTTGGAACTGGGGTAATTGTCCTTTTCAGATAAGGGATATCTGTGTAGATCTTGCTTAAAGAAGGGCTCTTTCATTTTTCGATATTGATCTCCGTCGTGGCTTGCTATTTTTGCTGCCTGTCTTTTAATATCAGCGTATTCTTCCATTGCTTTGCTATTGTTTCTTAAGAAATCTCTAAAACCTATCAACCCTTTCCAATCCTCACTGTCTAAAACGGTCAAATGCAGATGGTACCTTCTGCTCCCCTCTTCTGAATCGGGCAGATAGATGATAAAATACAAGCGGTCCGACGTACTGAAAGAGGGGCGGAATTCATAACCGGCCTCTTGCAACTTGCATTTTGCTTCTTCGATGCAGTCTTTCCTAACAGCAATTGCTATATCGATAATGCCCTTTCCGCCAAGACCTGGGACGGCAGTACTTCCAACATGTTCAATGGAAGCGGGAAATGGAAAACAAGGAGAAATCCGAACTTTTTCTTCGATGAAAAGACTTGGAAACAATGGGCTGTATGGCTTGAATGTATATTTACTCATAGCCCCTCCTGCCTTTTTCTCCACATATCCCCTTTTAGTCGATAGAGAACATGAGGCCTTAACTTGTGCTGCTTTGAAAAATTAGGATGGTTGAAGTTGTCATGGACACTGTGATGCATCCCGATTTTTTCGATATGGTTTGCCATTAACAACACGAAATGATCACTTTCTTCTTTGGTAAGTAAATTTGGAAAGTATTCTCTGACCCTAGGGTCTTGGTTCATACTCGCATTTGGTTCTAGATCTTTGTTGCTCCATTGTCTTAGTACCAGCCTGCTTGTCTTTATAATTGGGGGCTGATCGATGGTTATCATAAAAACTCCCATTGGAAAAAGATGATGCATCATATCATTAATCAAAATTGCTTTCAAGAACAACTGATCTATCAAATCCATTTTGCTATGCAAGGTTTAGCATGGTGCGCCTATTGTCATTTGAAGTGCACGATTCCAATTTATAAAAAAAATAGATTCTAAATCGTTTAACTAATCGCTTCATTTGCCTTACTCTAACAATTAGATCATCAACAACTTACGCTCGTGCTAACGGTTTATCCATAACTTTTATCACTATTTCTAGTTGTTCTAACTCATTCACCCTTATACAAATACGCCTTTCAACGGTTGACGCCTCCGATAATTTCTTAAAAAAAAAAGGGATATTAAATAAAAGGAACATTTGCTATAATTAATGTATAAACGAAAAAACGGATAAAAAATGGATTATATTGCTGAAGCTTCGAAAATAGAGTTTGAATTAAAAACTATTAAAAATGCCTATGATTTTCTTTTTGGTTGCCCTTTGAAACGTGAGACAGAAGATCAATTAGCACCGCAAAAGCAAGAACTATTGAAGAGCCTAGATAAAGCTCAAAAACAAGTAAAACAATTAAAACCATACGCAGAGGGGACACTAGCAGCTGGAGTATTGCTAGTTATTCTTATAACTCCGATTCTTTTTGCTCTATTAGCTATTTTTGCTCCTATTCTCTCCTTTCCAATATCAATAATTTTACTAGTTTTATTATCGACTGCTATTGTTGGTGGGATTACAGCGTTTGCACTTGGGGTTCAAAGATTGCGAGAAAATAAGGATTTTTTCTTAAAGATTACAAAACTAAGAAACGGATTAAATAATCTGCGAGCTGTTGAAACTGTGTTGATAGGATCACAGCGTATTCACTTGGGGTACAAAGATTCCGGGAATATAACGATTCCTTCTTAAAGATTACAATCCTAAGACAACAATTAAATAATCTGAGAGCTGTTCAAACTGTGACGGAGGGTTTCAATGCCCGACAGAACGTCCCATGGAGTCCTACTAAAGCTGCTGTGGCAAATGTCTAATCCTTAGACATCCCACAATCGCATGCACATAAACCACCCTTTCAGTTAAGTTTTTGGTTTTGAGCAGATGAGAACATACCGATTAACAAACCTAGGGAGAACAATTCTTTTCACACTATGAAAAGCTGTTTTCATTAATGCTGGAACGTTAAGATCTGGATCATTGTCGTATTCTTCATCTGTATATCCAATAATAACCAATCCATTTACGTGGATGATCTCTTTTAAAGAAGTAACAAAAGCTTCATATTCTTTGAGCGGAATGTTCCATAAAAAAACAGTAGCTAAATCAAATTTGTTACCTGGAAACAATTGATGGTACTCTTCTAAAGTAGCTTTTAGCAATCGAGATTTATCTAATCCTTTTTTGACCGCAATTTCAAATTCTTCATCATCAGGATCAACCCCTATCACCTTTGCCCCAGCTGTTTGCATAGCCAAGCTGTTTTCCCCACTTCTACACCCAACATCTATACATGTCTTTCCACTAAATAAGATGCCAAGGAACTGTAAATCAGAGATCAGTTGGAGCGCATAATCATCCCGTGTGGGAGTCCTCCCAGCAAAAATGTCAAGTAGCGGCGCTTCAGCCCCCTCCCCCTCCCTCTCGAAATCAGCTTTACCTAAATGGTCTTTTGCTAATAATTTAACCAAGTGATTTCCATCGCTATCGACTTCTTTCAATACAGAAGGCTCCCAGCCTCGATAGTTATTCTTCGAAAAAATCTCTTCTATTTTTTCATTTGCCAAAGAAGCGCTACCCAGAGCTGTAAATCTTCCAAAAGATGGCTCGTAAGACAATCCCAAGGAATGGTCAGATAGAGACTTGTACATTTTTTGAGCAGTTTCTTGACCACAAGATCCATACCCAGAAACTGTTTGGGGATCAAATAACCGAAATGACATGAGGTACCTTGTTTTTTTTCGTTTAGATCCCATCCATTATAGCAGACTACATGCGTGACTTCAATCGCTTTTTCAAAAGTGAAATGTGTAAGAAAAAAAATTCAACCCTAAGAGAATTTATAAAGCTTATTTAAATATAGATCAAAAATGCAGACTAGTAATATAATTTCATCAAAATTTAAGGAGAATCAATATGCCATTTTCAGCTCTAGCTATTTCATTATGCATAATAGCTTGTCACAGTGGGCCTGCTGATCATTTTGCAACTTTTGCTGAGAGTTTATCTGAAAAAGGTGTCGCAATTGAGGTGTATGCATCTGGACCTGCATTAGAAAAATTCAAGCAGCGTGGAATTGAAGTGACACACACCTTTTCATTAGATCAAATTTCTCCCGAGGAAGAAGATGCTTTAGCTGAAACGATTGCAAAGGCCTGCTCTACTTTTTCGGTAGTCATTACAGACGTTGGCCACCCCTTCAATAGTAAAGTTCAAAAAGCACTGGCTCGTATAAAAGCTGCTCCTTGTCGCCTTGCCTATTATGACAATCCAGAGTCCTATGTGCCAGGGGGATACTCAGAAGTAGCTGCTAAAGTGATGTTAGCTGCAAATGGGGTCTTGTTTGCAAATTCAAACCTTGCTAACGCTTCCATATTTACCAACCCAGAGAATGAAATTAACTTTGGAAATTGTAAAAAGATTGGGATTGGTCATTACCCAATCAATCAACCTAAAATAATTGCTGAAAGAAGAACTAAAGAAAAACTCAGTATGCGCAAAAAATTATTTTCAAAAAACGATTTGGAGGATGCACATCAAAAAGTTTTAGTCTATTTTGGCGGAAACAATGAGGAGTATTTTTCAAAAGCACTACCGGCTTTTCTCTCCTTTTTGGAAGGAGGAATGAAACAATCTGATCTGAGTAATTTAGTTATTGTAATTCAACAACACCCAGGTGCCAAAACCAAAAACTTAGATGGCATGATAGCATCGGAATGGATGGAAAAATATAGTAAAACTAACAAGGCCCCAAAAATAATTCTGTCTGATTTTTCTTCAGAGGAAGCACAAATAATAGCTGACGGAGCTTTGTACTACCAAACAAGCATGGGTCCTCAATTTGTACTAGCAGGCATACCCACCCTGCAAGTAGGTCATGAGACATTTGAGGATATTTTAGTTAGAAGCAGACTCTGTTTATCGGTAACAACCGTGGATGAATTTATTTCCGTTATCAATGACTTAAGCGATCAACAGAATACAATTTCACAAGAATTGATACTTGAAGGATTGGGAATTAAATCAAATTGGTTAGAAATCATGGAAAAGGTTCTAAACCAAAGCTCCGAGCTCAAATCAGATCGATCCTGATAACAATTTGTATGTGGAAGCTCACATAAAATAATAACCAGCGCAATAAGAAAATAGAACTAAAACTGTTGAACTAATCTACACAAAAATATAAATTGGAACAATGAAAAACAGCCGCTTAAAATCCTTACTATTAAATTACCATCCAGCTGAGGCTGAAGAAAAACGATTCAAAGACCAAATGCTTGAATTTATTCAAACTCATGATGCATGCTTTGAAAGATCTCTACTGGCAGGCCACATTACCGCCTCTTGCTGGCTATTAAATCAAGGAGGTACGCACGCTCTGCTTTTACATCACAGAAAGCTTGACAGGTGGTTTCAGCTAGGCGGTCATTGCGATGGCGATCCTAACGTACTGGCAGTTGCAATAAAAGAAGCGCAAGAAGAGTCCGGTATTTTCGGAATTCAAGCCGTTACTGGTGATATTTTTGATATCGATATTCATTTGATCCCTGAAAATTCTAAAGAGAGGGCACATCTTCATTATGACGTTCGATTTTTACTCCAAGTAAATTCTGAAGAAGAGCCTTCAAAAAATATTGAATCAAAGCAACTAAAGTGGGTAGGTAAAAATCCAGACGATTTACCAACTAACTCCCTTTCTATTCTACGTATGCATCAAAAATGGACCTCACAGCTTCACCATCAAAATCACCCACTATAAAACAGTCAAAAGAACCTCAATGAGAGTCAATATGCAAAATTTACAATGGAGAACGATCGAATGTCTAATTTAAAAAGATGCTTTGGATCAGCTCCTGGCAAAGAATTCTACGCAGAGTACCACGACAAAGAATGGGGTGTTCCTGTTTATGAGGATAGACTCCTTTTTGAAATGCTCACTCTCGAAGGAGCTCAGGCTGGCTTAAGTTGGGAGACAATTTTAAAAAGAAGAGAGGGTTACCAAAAGGCCTTTTACAATTTTGACCCCGCTAAAGTTGCCAGCATGACCGATATAGAATTAAATGCTCTTCTTCAAAATCAAGAGGTCATTCGAAATCGTCTAAAAATTTTCTCTACACGTAAAAATGCAATCTCCTTTCTACAAATCCAAAAAGAATTTGGCTCTTTCTCAAAATACATCTGGAACTTTGTCAATAACAAACCCCTTGTAAATACAAAATCATCCTTAATAGATGTCCCCACTTCCACCCCCACAAGCGACGCTATCTCAAAAGATCTCAAAAAAAGAGGGATGACTTTTGTAGGCTCAACCATCATATACGCTTTTATGCAAGCAGTTGGTCTTGTTAATGACCACGTAGCTGATTGTTGGTGTTCAAATAAAGCCCAGAAATAACTTGCCCAAAGAGAACCTTATCATGAGATGTTTCTTCTAAAATAGGTATTCCAGCCCCACTAGGCAGATTGCGCAATCTTAGGCTTTACCCCTATTGTAATGTGAAAATCATGTTCCTGTTTTGGCAATCCATATTTTTCTCTGATCACATTAAGCTCAGGTGCATCGACAACAATTAAATAGACCTCTTCTATCCGATTCCACCCCGAAGGATTGACCACCTGACATTTTTTCGGAACAAAGTACTTTTCTTCTCCACACTCCCTTATCTCGCTTATGCCGTATTCTTTTGTCTCATAGCTACTCATAACCGTTATATGCGCCCCAACTAACCCCTCTTCTCCAAAATAAGGGGGCTCTTCAAATCCATCTCTTTCAATAAATTTAAATAGCTGATGGACATACTCATCATCAAGATCAAGATAGACAAATCCACCTGACTTTTTTAATGTTCCATGATGAACTAAATTTTCTTCTATATAATTTAAAATTTCAGGGCACGACTGCTCTGAAGTTTCCCCAGCAAAAGCGATGGTAAAAACTAAAAATAAAAAAACTTTTATAAAGAAAAAGGCGCGCATAAATCCAAATTAATTAACTTAAAATACATTGTATTCTGTTATTACAAAAAATGTCAACTACAGTCCTTTTTACGCTAGTAGTAAAAATTATTTTCACTACTAGCTGTGGAATTCAATTCGTCCGGTAGTTATTTAGATATCAGTTGTTTTTGATGTTAGTAGCTTCACCCTTCTCACATTTGCTCTTATCCTTTCTTCAACTAAAAAATCCTTCGCTTCATTTACAGCTCTCTCTAGATCTTTTTCGTTTTGCTTGGCAATGTTATAACCTGTGGTAGCACCTTCTAATGCTGTTCTTATGAGTGCTTCTTCGTTTTCCTGTTTAATATAATCAGGATGATCAGCAACATCTACAGTGATTCTTGATAATTCATGTATTACTTTCTCTATCGTTAATTTCATTTCATCTAATGTTTTTTCTAAATCCGCAACCTTATTGTAAGCTAATGATACGGCTACTTTTAATTGCGCTTGCTCTTGAAACTTAGCCTCAAAATCTGCTCGAGCTTTTTCAACCTCTTCTTGTTGAAATGCAATCTCCAACTCTTCTAAGGGCTCTTTTGTTGAAGCCATTGCTAATTTTATTGCTTCTTGAACTTTTTGGTTTTGAACCTGTCCTGTTATTTTGGCTTCTTCCACCTTAATATTTGCTTGTTCTGCGCTTTGTACCATTTTAAAAATTTCTGATGCATTATCTCTTAGGTTTATTACCCAAAATTTTTCCTGACCTTCTGCTTTTAGTAAATTTGCCTTATCTACCAATAGTTTTGCTCCTTCGATCCACGCAGCTGTTGCTCCTTTAATCCCCTCTTCACTTTGCTCTATTTGAGCTTTTAAAAGCGTAAATCCAGCTTTTGTAACAGTATTTGAAAGTTTAGTCAATTCGCCGGTTAAGATAATTATCTCTGAGAATTCTTCTTCTGCTCCTTGTTCTAATTCCAATTCTTTATCTGCAATTTCCTTAGCTAGATTCATTGCTATCTTCTCAAAAGCTTGTGATTGGCTCGTTGCTCTTAATGTTATCGCTTGAGCTTCCTGTTTTAAAACAAACAGTTTTGATTGTTCCCCTTCTGCTAGCTCAATTGACCTATGGGCTTCTATAAATAAAGTTATGGGATCCTTTTCTACCAAACCTTTTTGGAGAAAGTTCAATTTAGATCTAATACTAGCTTTTTCTTCTTCAAAATCAACTGCAGCCATTAAAGCGCTCGTACGTTTGATCCTTTTTTCACTTTCCCGCTCCTTTATGACCCCATTTACGATTTTAACCCCCGCTTCCTGCACAGAACTTAGAAATTTATTTAGCTTGTTTTCGAATTCTCTTACCTGTTTTTTTGCATTCTCTAAAGTATCCTTTGTTTTTATTCTTTTTGCCCCCTCTATAGATTCTTTTGCCAAACCCTCTACTGTTAATAATTCTTTGAGCAACAGCTGTATAGCTCTTATTGAGCTATCGGTTTGATTGATTCTATTTTCACAGACCGCTTGGTAAACTAACCAAGCTACTGCCATCATTTTTGGCTCTTCTAATTCCTTTAGCTCCCCTTCAAATGCTGAACTTGCGTCACTTTCAACAGCATTTCCTTCTAATTCATTTACAGTGTTTTTTAAAGCGTTTAGATTAGAAAGATTTTCTGCTCTTTTTGTTAAAAAGAAATAAGCATCTAAGCATATCACCCCTTTTATTTCTTCCTTCACTTTTTCTCGACTCTCTTTTTTCTCTTGTCTGATTGTTGTCGCTTTTTGTACTACATTTTCTAGCACCTTTTTTACTGTAGCTTTTACCTTTTCTATATCTTCAGCTGTTGCCCCCACTGCTTTAATTTTTTGATCAACTTCTTCTAATGCACCGTTTACTTCCCTACGAGCATTTTCATTGTAAAAAGTCCAGGCTAAGGCTTGAATTTTAAAATTCTCTTCACCGTTGCCCTCTTTCCTCTTCTTTTCTCTATCCTCTGCTTCTGATCGCTGCATTGCTTCCATCAGTCTGTTAACTTGCAAAGTATCAGATAAAACAATTGTCATTATAAACCTCTTTTATTAAAAAGGAAAAAAGATAACTTCTTTTTGATATAAAAGTCACGTAAAATTTTCCAAAGAGTTCTCTTACAAAAAAATGACAATAGAGATCCTTAGATATGAAGATGGATGGAAATAAATACTCTCTAAATTCGAAAAATTTTCTTTCGGATGAATTTTTCAAAAGCAATGATTGGAATAATCAAAAATGTGACCGAAGCGGAAATTAGCCATGCCTCTAAATTTAAGCTTGCCGACCCAAAAAGCCGATTCATCCATGGTAAATAAACAAAAGCAAACTGAGCTAACAAAACAGCGCCCACTCCTGCAAAAATCAAATGGTTTGAAAAGAAATTTGTTTTAACAATTGAAGGTCTTAGAGATCGACAATTGAATAAGTAAAATATCTGAAAAAACATCATAGCAGTAACTGCCATCGTTTGCCCCTCTGAAAGGGCGGTTTTTTCTAACGTACCTTTTGCAATCTCCGTATGATACTCCCATAAGAATAAGCCCATAGTACCAGTTGCCATAATGAATGCAACAGTTATCGTTTTTATCAGTAAAAAACCACTTAAAATGGGTGTGTTTTTTTTTCTGGGAGGGCGCCTCATAATATCATACTCTGCTGATTCAAAAGCAAGAGGTAATGATAGCGCTACTGCCACAATAAGATTAACCCATAGAATTTGCACAGGTGCTATTGGCTGAAGCAAAATCCCTGACTGAATGGGAAAAAATAGAACAGAAAGCAAAATCACTAAAGCCTGTCCCAAACTCGTAGGCAAGGTAAATGCAAATGATTTGATCAGATTGTCATAAACTCGTCTACCCTCTGCTACAGCAGCCTCAATACTTGCAAAATTGTCATCTGCCAAAATGATGTCAGAGGCTTCCCTAGCAACAGCCGACCCTTTTATACCCATGGCAATACCAATATCTGCCCGCTTTAAAGCTGCAGCATCGTTGACCCCATCACCTGTCATTGCTACAACATGCCCTGCCCTTTGTAGAATCTGAACCAATTTCAATTTATCACCGGGGGATACCCGAGCAAACACATTATTATCAATTGCCGCCTTTTTCCACATCATCTCATTAAAATGAGCGATCTGTGAGCCTGAAATAACCTTACCTTTACTTAATATTCCTAAATCTCTGGCAATTGCTTCGGCCGTTAAAGGATGATCTCCTGTAACCATTTTCACTGTGATTCCAGCTTCGTAGCATGACTTTAAAGCCTGGTATACCTCCTTTCGCGGTGGATCGATCATTCCCACTATTCCTAATAAAGTATACCCACTTTCAATATCCCCTTCTTCAATTTGTGCGCTAGATTTTTGCACTTGTTTTCTTGCTATTGCAAGTACTCTCATACCTTCTTTTGCAAAACTATCGCTAGGGCTGTGTAATTGGTCACCAGCAAGAGTATCTTTGCACCGAGCAATGATTTCTTCAGGGGCCCCTTTAATAAATATATATTGCTGGTCTGAAGGGGAACAATTAAGGGTAGCCATCATTCTTCGTTCCGATTCAAAAGGGAAAACATCGGTTCTTTTCCATTCCTCCCGAAGCCTATTTTCCATAAGCCCTATCTTTCTTCCTGCAACAACTAGCGCAATCTCTGTAGGATCTCCAACATGGGTCCCCCCCTTTGGATTTTCACCTAAAGTTGCATCGCTGCATAAGATAGCCCCTTCTAAAAGCTCCTTGATTTCGCCCCTACAGATTGGGTTTTCAGGGCTAAATTGCCCTTCTAAGCAATAGCCAGTTCCACTGACTAAACAAACCCCTGATTTTGTCCAGATCCTTTGCACGGTAATTTCGTTGTAAGTTAATGTTCCGGTTTTGTCTGTGCAAATAATACTTGTACTACCAAGAGCTTCAACTGCCGGAAGGTGCCGAATAAGGGCTCGCTTACTTGCCATCCTTTGTACACCTACGGAAGAAGCAATTGTGATAATTGCTGGCAACCCCTCAGGTATTGCAGCAACAGCAAGTGTAATTGCTGAAAGTGCCGCATCAAAAAGAGCGCTTCCACGCATATAACCAACTAAAAACAACCCTAAGCTCCCAGCTAAAACTCCCAAACCAATCCATTGAGCAATTCCTCTAATGGTTACGGACAAAGGTGTTTGAAGAACAATCACCTGTTCTATCAGTTGAGAAATTTTTCCAAACTCTGTTTTTGATCCAGTTGCAACCACAAGACCAAGACCAGTTCCTGAAGTAACATATGTGCCGGAAAAGGCCATCCCTTTTCTTTCCGGAATTAACGCGTCCGGCAAAGAAATTTCTATTTTTTTATTTACTGGAAGAGATTCTCCAGTAAGTGTTGATTCATCAATCTGGAGATTCTTAATTGAAAATAGTAGTAAATCCGCAGAAATACGATCTCCTGCTTCTAACACCACCACATCTCCTGGTACAATTTGTGATGAGTGCACTACCTTAATATCGCCCTTACGTATTACCGCCGTCTTTTCAGGTACCATAGACATTAGGGCTCTTATTGTTTTATGAGCTCTGTATTCTTGTATAAATCCAATGAGTGTGTTGAGAATAACAACACTAAGAACAACAGAACCATCGGCAAATTTACCAAGTAGCACTGCCAATAAAGCAGAAAATATCAGTATATATTGAATAGGATTATGTAGCTGTCGTAAAAGGATCCTAGTGGGTGTTTCTGAAGTTTTCAGCCGTAATGAATTTGGCCCAAGTAACCTTAAGCGCTTTATCACCTCCCCCTCATCCAAACCTGAATCGGAGGAATCTAGTTTTTTGAAAGCTGCATCTTTTTTAATTGTGTGCCAGAGTTCTTTTGAGCAAGGGTCCAACTAAGCCTTCCGATTTGAAAAATGCATTTTACTATTTCTTTTGTTAGATCTATCAAATGGTGCAATTACGGTCAAGCTTGATAGAGCCTCTTCCTAAATTTTTCAAGGGTAAGCAGCCAATATTCGGCGATTAAAAAATCTGAATTTTTAGTTTTAATCACAGCTGGTAGGTCTAGATTACGGAAATCCTACACTCTTGTTTGGGCACCGTCAAAGATCTCAGCCACATTAGTGACCTGCCTGACTAGTTTGGTAAGGTCTTTTGGTATAAGCCTAAAGTAGGGTTCTTGTTTTCTTGTGTGTGATGATTCTTTACATCTAATAATAACTATTGTCAAGCCAACAACAAACATTACTGCAAGCAGCACTCCTATAAAAGTTATTATCCCTAATGCAATAGGCCCAAAAGCAAGTGCGCAGACTCCTATAAGTATGGGGGATCCAATTGCTAGGCCAATTAAGATACCTGCTGTATTGCCGCCTGAATTAGTATTGCATCACTTCAAAAAGCTAATTTGCTCGGATCCGTTTTGTTTAGTTGGTTGCATATTTACCCTCCTTTTTGTGTGTTTGAAAAGTGCCTAACCTCAGTATGAATCGGCTATTAACTTTAAATATTCAATATTTTTTTTATGAAGAATAGCTACTGCTTCAAAAAGGTTTTGCCGATCTTTACACCTAGACTTTAATTCTTCTGTTAACGGGGGGGGAGTCTTTTCAAATTGATCGAGTATATTTGTTAAAGCCTCCATTTCATGATCTTTTTGCTCTAGCGCTCTTCCATAATTTTTGATTCTATCCAACATTGTCTGATTGTCCCCTACCATCGCGTTGTTTTCTTTTGCCAGACTTTCATGATTATGAACTGGGTCAGCTGTTTGGATCGTCTGCATTTTTATATCGATCAATCGTTGGTTTTCATCGATTGTTTTCATCATTTGATCGATTTCATATAGTAAATAGTCATATTCCTTTTGCATTATCTCCTGCTGCTCTCTCATTTTTGGTAGCCGGTGCACTTTTATAAAGTCTTGTTCAAGAATGCCCCTTGCTTCAGCAGCAAATTGGATTGCCTCCGCCATTTTCATCTGTTCATTTGCAATCTCCTTTTGAATTTCTTCAATGGATCTGTCTTTCGACACCTTTGCTAATACGGCAACAGACTCCTTTTGCTCTTCTACCCCCATCTGTTTTTTTAGATCTGGAAAACATTTTAATGCATTTTTTTCTACCTTAGCGAGCATATCTAAATAATTTTTTGCTTCACTATGTCCTTCACCATTATTATATTCTGAATCTTTAGAGAAAACATATTTGGCATGTTGACAGTCCCCGCGTACTTCACGGATAAAAAGGTCCATTCTATCCACATTCCTCTTTATTATATACAAGTTATCACAAGGGTGCAGACTTGGTGGGAGAGGATGCTTACTCATAATTTCATCCACTAAACGATCTATTTCATCTACCCGTTTTTTTAAAAGATCAAATCTACGTCCAATGAATTCATCGTGAAAAACATGAGTTAATTTGACACCCTTTGCAATATCCAAAATCATTTCCTTGTTATTACATATATTATAACATAAATGAATCATTTTCCAACATACTAAACCGCCAAAATCTGCCCGAAATGCTTACTTGTAATTAATTTAAATT
>CAMBZN010000004.1 GCA_945872565.1 Chlamydia trachomatis
TTTGGCCAGTATTCTGTGTACACACCCTCCCCCTTCGGATTATTTTTTATAGCAGCTTTAATTCGCTCGAAAAACGTCGCTTCAAATGCATCATCAATTAACCCATCCACCATCTCATGAACAACGTTATCTAACTCCGTTACCGTATACTTGATCCCAAAAACTTTTTCTTCCCACTCCCTTGTGATCTGTTTTGGTGCATCCACAACCACCTCTCCCGCCCATACCATGCTCATTGCTAATAAAAAACTACCTTTGATAATTTTCATGAAAACCCCCATATTTGTTTTTATGATCATCTATATATTTATCTAAACCTTTGCTGTAGGTGTTGCCAGAAAAGGCGTGATCGGCAAACCCAAACATCATCTGATCGCTTCTAGAAGTTGACTCGAGCCATTCTATATTACACCCCCTATATAAAAGCAGTCCAGCAAATCCTGTTACACAATCCCTGTTAGAATACATATTGGAAGAAAATTTTGTATATTCATCTTTGATGGGGCGAGCGCTTCCCACCCCTAAAACAGCAATATACTTTTGCATTCTTTTTTGGTCTTTTTCTGTGGATTTTTCGTAAGCCCTTGCGTAGATAAGCCCTGCCTCACTATGGGCAATGTGCAGGCCGTGGCCTTTTGATTTGTGTTTTTCCATAATCTCTCCCATGGTTGCGTTAAAGCACCTAAGAATCCTTACGCTCTTGGTGGTATATCCGCAATATTCAAGCAGCGCTCTACCCACATCGGCTAGGGTATTTCTTGTTTGGTTGTGTATGCCTATAATAAGGGTCCCTGGGGAAAACTTTGATTCAACCCCCTCACCCATATCTGAAAAGTTGTTTACGTTGTGATTGATCCCATTCGTATAAGAAACATAGGCACATCGGTCTTTACATCCTGCGATCAATTCATAAATATGGTCGAAAAAATTAAAATACCCCTGATCTATCTCTTTCTGAGAAAAGGAAAATTTACTATTTGCCGCAAAATGTAATCGTAGGACCGTTCGGTCATTGTCAAAAACTCCTTGTCCGAAATTGATAAACGACGTTGATGAATCACTAAACCAACCCCAGTATTGTGTAGCCCCGCTACCATCTTGGTATTGGGCGTAGTTAGGGGGGATCTTTAGATTATATGTTGACTCTAAACCAAACAAATCTAATCGATTGACCGGGTCGTTTAGTACGTACAAATAGACATTTCTACTTTCAGCAAACCCAAGGGGGTCAGGAGAGATCCATCTTTTTAATCCTGGATCGTAAAAACGGAGCCCAAAAAAAACAAGCCCCTCTTCTGTTCGCTTAGAGGCAAACCTCCAGGGATTGATAAAATTGGAGGATTTTTCTTCTCCAAAAGCATTGTATTCATACTTTTCAACAATCTTTCCTCGATCATCGATCAGAGCGATGACGTTCCCTTGAATGTCATGAAGGGGGGTAAACACACTCCCCTTGAGCTCAATTGCAACCGCTCCCCCTATATCCCCTTTTACCCCCAATCCAAGAACCTTTAGTTCCTGAATCTCTCTATTAGCGTTGATCGAGCCAATCTCAAATTCTTTATCATAAAGATACAATTTCTCCACCTGCACCTTTCCCTTTTGCTGGGTTCTTTTTGACACAAGTCTAGATAACGGATCGTAGGTAAAGGTAACCCTTTTGCCATTTTTATACTGAATTTCTGTTAGCCTATGCAGTGCATCGTAATTGTATTGGATCGAGCCTCTCCCTATCATATTTCCATTCAAATCATAGGCAAAGCTTTCCTTTTGTGTGGAAATAATTTGATTTAACTTGTTGATCTTATACTTTTTTGGGTTACCCAGAGAATCAAATTGGTAGGAAATGTTCCCTTCTTGGGCGAGTTGATTTAATGCGTCGTAACTGTAGGTAGCCTTTTTTGTAAGCGAATTGTTATTCTCTATAACAAGGCCAATATCGTTGTAGGTTACCGTTTCACCGTGAATGGCAGTGTCAATCTGATACGGCCTTTGCAAAAGATCTCTATGGGTGGTAAGGCTCCCAAAGTCTCCAATTAACTCCTCCTCTGCTACATGTTTACATTGATCATAGGCCAGGTACCTATGTTCGTACAATAGCTCTCCATATGTATTAAAACGAAAGACGCCGGTCATCACGCCGTTTTCGTAGGTGTATCCTATAGAGCTTTGATCCGGTAAAGTCACCCGCTCAGTTCTGCCGTACATATCGTAATACCAGGAGGTTTTAAAGCCTAAAACTCCTGTTTCTTCCTTTAGTTGCCCACATTTTGTATAAGAATAGCGAATCGACTGCTCTAAAATGCGATCTTTGATTTCATACAGATGAAGACCTTTATAAATATATTCATACCAGACCGTATTATCCGAACTTTTCATCACAGTCATCCGATTTAAATCATCGTAGGTATAGTCAAAATAGACCCCATCAGGGCTGATTTTTTTACTCATCATTCCCCTGTTATCGTAGACAAATGATGTTACTTTACTCCCCGCCTCTACCTCCTCTAACACACGCCCCATCTCATCATAGGAGTAGGTAACATCTATATTATGCTCTTGGTTAAAACGTCTTTTCACATTCCCCGCTCGATCGTAAAAAAACTTCTCTAAAAAGAGAGTTTCTTCCTGAGGGGACTGCTTTTGCTTTTCAATCAATCGGTAATGGCTATCAAACCTCTCTATCGATCGATTCCCAAGAGGATCAATCACAGTTCTTTGATAATCTTCGTAGAGAAATTGCGTCTCTTGCTCCAGGGGGTTGATATGAGAAATCAACCTGCCGGTATTGTCATAGAAAAATTGATCCACAGCCTCCCCTAATGAGGTTTGTGAGATCGCCTTTGTTTTTCTGTTTTCCACATCGTACTCATACTCTATTTTATTAAATGCATTTTGACTTGTTTCTACAACCCTCCCCTCTACATCATGAACCTGTTTTTGACATAAAGCTCCATCATCGACTTCTTCAATATGCCCCAGCTGATCATAACGGAAATGTGTAACCTTTCCCTCGCAATCTTCAAGAATTTTCCTTCCATTTAAATCATATTTATAGGTGGTAATCACCCCAAGCTCATCCGTATATTTTTTTAAAAAGCGCCCCAGGTAGGCCCATTTCTCCACAAAACCATTTCGCGTTTTTGACACAAGGAGCTGATCACCTCCATAAATATACTTTGTTGTTATTCCAGATGGATCAACCGATTCTTTTAAACTTCCATCCAAATTGTACCTGTTTGTCAACCTATTTCCATCAGGAAAAATCGTATAAACTAACTTTCCTAAAATATTATATCCATGCCTTGTAATAAGACCCGATGGACCTTTTTCATAAATAAGGTTCCCTTGCAAGTCATAGGCATAAGTATATTCTGGGATATAACTTTCTCCATTTTCATCTTCCAAACAGCCCTTGCGTTTTTTGATACATTGTCCAAGAAAATTATACTCAAAAGTAGTCACAGAACCTTTGTAATCAACCTCACAAACAATCCTTCCCTGTTTATCATAAGTATTGGTGCTTCTTCTTCCCTCAACCTCACATGCAATAGGGCGATTAAAGGCATCATATTCAATTGTTTTCCACGGCTCTCCCACTTGCTTTATTTTAATAGGATTACCCACAGGATCATAGACATACTCATTTTTCCCCCCACAAGGAAAGGTCTTACAAACAACCCTTCCAGCAAGGTCGTATTCGGTAAAAATGGAACCTGTCCCATTGCTCTCTTGAATGATTTGCTTGTTATTGTTATAGGTGTTTGTGATCTTTATCAGACCATCATCAATCTCTGTAATCATCCCAGTAGTTGCATCTCGAGTGTAGTGCTCTTTTTTTTCTAAACACCCATCATAAGACCATTTTGCAGTAACAAGTAGATCCTCGTTAAATCCATAACTTTCTTTCAAAAGCATGGTTGTCCCCTTACCCATCCATTTGGATCTGATAATATCGGTTTTATCTAGATACTCATACCCCGAAATAAGACCATTTTCTTCCCTCTCCTCTTTTAAAAGATGATTTTCTGTATAGGTAAACCACTTTGAGTAACTTTCTGCCCCTTGCAAGACTCCCCTATCACTTACTGTAAATACATCCGCTCCATCCCCTGAAATATTGCCATGAATGGTCTCTTGAATAACATTTTTATTTTTATCATACACAAAAGTCTTTGAGTAGATTCCCCCTCCATTGTTGTCACAAATCACTTTGGCTATCAAATTCCCCTCATCCCAAATGAATTTTTCCGAGCAAAGGATCTTCCCCCCTTGATCACAATATTCAATAGCGCTCAAGGCTCCATATTCATAAAAATATCTTGTTATATACCCATTACAATCCTTTACTTCTGTCCATTTTGGATTGCGAACATAAGTTGCAACCTTTTCTCCCCCCTCAAACACCTCCTGCACAATTCCCGTTTTTGGATCAT
Organism: Chlamydia trachomatis; assembly: GCA_945872565.1. GTDB lineage: Bacteria > Chlamydiota > Chlamydiia > Chlamydiales > 2-12-FULL-49-11 > JAJACQ01. The sequence goes on from CAMBZN010000004.1 coordinate 4,437, forward strand.
GCTTTACACACAAAGACTCCCTTCCATCCACAAAGATTGTTTCCATCCAACACTTGATGGGTTTTTTATTTACTTTGTAGCTATATTTTTCTACAGGGAATCCAGGTTTACTCACCTGATCTAAATGACAGCGAGAAGCAATTGCCTGTCCATAATACTCAAAACAATTCCCATCGCTTGTTGTTGCTAAAATCTTAAAATTGGGGTAATCGTTTACTTGTCGTAAAAAAACAGAGGCAAATGTTTTAGTCTTGGAATAATTCATTTGGTTGATCCTTAGACTACGCAGCACATCGCAATAGTTGTAAGTAGTTCTTTGCCCTGAAGGTGAGATTTCTTCTTCTAAAAGGTATTCATAATAAATTCCGCTAAAGAAAATATTCACCTTGTCTCTCATCCTCTTGGGCAGAGCCTTATAAATACGCTTACCTCCATTGCATAAATAAAGTGTTGCGGACTTTTTTTTCGTATGAAACACAAGGCGATTGTTAGCAGTGTTGGAGCGGTATCCCATCACGTCAGATCTTTGCTTGGGATTGCACCGAGGTTTATAGACAAATCCATCCCGTACCCTTTCCCCCTTATAATAGATAACTTTTTGCCCGTTTGACTCAACTATCTCCGCAGTATCGTCCTCTGTATACAAATGGGTATGAGAAAAAAAACTCCACTCCTCAGTAAATTGCCATTTGGCATGTTCAGGTTTTGTCACATCATAATTGGAATAGCTCCTTTGCAAGGCAAGGGGCACTGCCCCCCTGATCAAGTGATCAACAAAATTAAGCTGCAGTTTTCCTGTCATTACATTCACATGATGATTGATTAAAGGATCATTGCCTCCATTAAAATGATTGGCCGAAGCGCAAAATACCAGCGCAGGAAAATAGCATAAAATGAAAAAAAAACTTTGCAGCATGTTTGCTCTTTCTTTGATAAAAAAAAAGACAATCTAGAGAAAAAACAATTTACTTGTCAACCTAAGTTGTTCTTATTCTATATCTTTCCAGTCAAAATTCACAAAAGGGATTACACTTTGATAAGGGATAACTGGTAACAAGTTAGAAGAATCACCAATCTCATCATAAGGGGTAGGATCACCATTTGAATTAGCATTCCAATTATTGTAAGCCTCAATACTAAAATATCCAATTACCCCACCTGCTGCTGTAATAAGGGTAAAAGGATTGCAAATGGGACTTGTGACATCCCAATCATCCCCTAAAGTACTGCTGAGTAATGTAACCGCCCACCGTCCATCTGGGTCAGTATAAGCAAATGGATTATCTAAGCAAAATTGATACAAGTTAGAACTTTGCCTCAAAGGATCTTGTGTAAGCCACTTTTTCAGTTCTGGACAATAATAACGACTTCCAAAATAAACTAAATTAGTGTCGAAATCATAGTGTTTTCCAGAAAAAATCCATGCAACCGGGCAATTATCAGGAAGGTCTCTTCCGTATGGATCAACCGCATCAATATTAATCACCTCTTTTGTCGCTATATTGACCAATCGAATAATATTCCCCTGCACATTATGAATCGGTGCATAAATACCATTTTTTGTCTCAATTGCTATTGCTCTAAAAATGTCCTTATGCGCTGATCTTCCAGGTATTCGAAGTTGCTCCACCTCTCCAAAAGTATTAAGAATCGCTATTTCATTAATCCCTTGATAGATATAATACTCAGTCTTCTTATCAACCGTTTTTGCTACTCTCTTCCCGTAATGATCATATGTATAATCAATTTTTTTCGTAGGACTATTCACTTGAATCAAATTACCCGCCTGATCATAAACATACCTATTATCCCTAAAGCTGATCACATTTCCTGAAAAATCATATTGGTATTGATTTGTGTCTTCCAAAATCATCCGATCATTTGCATCGTATTCATACTCTTTAAAAATAGAATCCAATGAATATTTAATCAAATTATGACGCTTGCTATACTCACAAATCTCTACACTAAAAGGGCTTGTAACAACCCCATCCTTGTAGAAAATCCTTCCTAAATCACCAATTAGACTTTCGGAAAAAAGTTTTCCTTCCTCATCATAGTGGTACAAATGCGTATACATCAGATCCCCTGATGGGGAATGTCTATCTATTTGCAAAAGATTCTCATTATCACTTTTGTAGCAAACCGTACCTAAATTACCGAGCGAAAGAATTTTAACCTCCGCAAAAAGAGAAACAAAAACACAAGAACATAAAAGTCTTAACATATTTCCTCCAAAAAAAATATATTACGTAGTGGTTCTAATTTTAAAAAGAAGAATTTCACTTCCGCTGCAAAATTGCAATATATTGCCTCGTAAAAAAAAACCCTTCCGGCTATAGTAAGATAAAGTGTTTTATCTCAGTTTGGGATAGTCATTATTCTATCCTTCTAAAAAAGATAGACTTTTTGATTTTCATGGGAAAAAGCGCAAAGAAAATTAAACAACGATATATTCTCACTAGAACATGATAGGCTTTTTAAAACCTCAGACATTTAATCCTCAAGACATCCTTATCATCCTTATACTCTTTATTGTTGAAATATTCTTATCCGCTGATAATATTTTAGGAATTTCATTAATTCTAGACAGAATTGAATCATCCAAACGCCGTATTTCGCTGATGCTAGGAATTTGGTCCTCTTTGATTTTTCGAGCAATTATCATTTTATTTGCCGCCTTCTTATTCTTGCTTGACTCTTTAAAAATCATCGGCGGACTCTACCTGATTTACATTTCTATCTCTCATATTTTTCACACTAAAAAGAAAACCTGTGGAAATGTAAAACCCATCTCTTTACTTAGAGGTATTATCTCAATTGAACTTACAGATATTCTATTTGCCCTTGACTCTATTTTTATCGTTCTTGGATTACTCTCATTTTTTTACTCTAAATCAGAGGTGGAAAGCAAAATATGGGTAGCCTATGTAGGCGGCGTTTTAGGTGTTATCACCCTACGATTCTTTGCCTCAACCCTCCTTAGTTTTTTAAACAAGCACCCCGTTATTGAAAAAATCTGCTATTACCTAATTGCATGGCTGGGGGTTAAACTTATCTTTATAGGATTCTCCCTCACCCACTACATCCCCCATTTCGATTCCATTTTCTCAACAGGGGTCATTTTAATTATTATTTTTTCTTTTTTCTCGACGAAATGGAGTTTAAAGCGATAGAATAGTTCTATGACAAAGAAAGGTAAAAAGATACTATCAGGAGACCTTGTCTCAAATAGGGCCGCCTACCATAATTATGAGGTCTTAGACACCCTTGAGGGCGGAATTAAGCTTCTTGGAACTGAAGTAAAGTCTCTTCGAGATGGCGGCGGTTCACTTCAGGATAATTATATCACTATAATCAAAGGAGAGCCGTTTCTAATGCAATGCTCCATTGCTAAGTACAAATTTGGCAATCTTTTTAACCATGATGAAAGAAGAGAGAGGAAACTTCTACTACACAAAACTGAAATTTCAAGACTTCGAAAACAAAACGAGGAAAAGGGACTTACCTTAATCGCTTTGGGAATGTACCTTACTAAAACAGGGTTTGTTAAAGTAAAAATCGGCCTTTGTAAAGGAAAAAAACTCTACGACAAAAGATCCGACTTGAAAAAGAAAGACCAAGAAAGGGAAATGAATCGAGTTTTGAAAGGTAATTAAAGAATTCCTCTTCCCAATTAATTGAATTCCTTTGTATAATAGGGGGAATGAAAAAATATTTCTTAACTGGTTTAGTTTTACTACTTCCGATTGTATTAACTATAGTTATTATAGCTTTTATCGTAAGAACGTTGACCAATCCGTTTATGGGAATTATGTCTCATTTTTTTACAGCTAACTCTAGCGGACAAAATGGAATGTTTTTATTTACCAATCAAAAGGTACTTGAAATCACCAGCCAATTTGTTATTTTAGTTTGTATTTTTCTATTCATCCTCCTCCTTGGCATGTTTGCTAGATGGTTTTTTATTCACTGGCTTATTAGAGCAGGTGAATACATCCTTCATAAACTTCCCTTGGTAAATAAAATATATAAAACATCCAAAGAAATAGTTTCGCATCTTTTCGGTGAGGATAAAAAATCATTCAAACAAGTGGTCTTGGTTCCCTTTCCAAGGGAGGGTATTTACGCTTTGGGATTTTTATCAGGGCGATCTCCACAAGAAATTTCTGATGAACTAAAACATGAAATGATTTCAGTATTTATTCCAACCACTCCAAACCCCACAAGTGGCTTTACCGTTATGTTCAATGTAAAAGACATCTACTACCTTAAAATGAAACCAGAAACTGCCATCAAATATATCGTCTCTTGTGGAATTGTAAATCTTGATGAAGTTCAACCTTTAGAAAGTCCTGAAAAAAAGGGGGCTAAATGAAAAAAAATCTCCTCTCAGGATTAGCAATTTTACTTCCCCTTGCTGTAACTGTTTTTATATTTATTTTCTTGGTAGATTTATTAACCACTCCTTTTTTAGAACAGATGAAGGAGGTTGTTAAGTTTTTTGGTGCAAACTACGTCGATTTTGAAAAACACAAGACAACCTTAATCCTTTTTTCAAGGGTGACCATTTTAATCTTATTATTCTTTGCTGTTTTACTCTTAGGAATTTTAGGCAAAAGAATTGTTTTTCATTACGTTGCTAAAACAATTCACCTTTGGATGATGAAAATTCCTTTAATTAATAAAATTTACAAAGGATCAAGAGATATTGTCTTGGCACTTCTTTCTGAAGATAGAAAATTATTTAGCCGAGTAGTTGCTGTTCCATTCCCAAGTGAACACTCTAGATCCATTGGATTAGTTACCGGAAACGCCCCTGTAATATTATCAACACTTGAAGGAACAAAACCAATTCCTGCTGAAAATATATTAAAAACAGTTTTTGTCCCAACCTCCCCCCACCCCCTTTCAGGATTTTTACTCCTTACCGAAGAAAAACACCTTATTCGATTAGATTTTACTGTGGAAGACGCTTTCAAATATTTAATATCCTGCGGCGTGTATACCCCAAGCTTGCCTAAAAATTCACTATAAGGAGCACCTTATGCCTCAAGTTGAAATAAAGTACTCTGATGATCTTAAGCTAGACACCCATTTTTTATTTGATTTTATAGAAAAAACTATTAATACAATGGATCCTACCTCTGGACAATGCAAAAGTCGTGCTTACCCAGCACCTTCTTATAAATACTCCCATGTATTTATAACCGTTTCTATGATGAAAAAGCCTCATAGGGATCCGATTTTTACCGAGGAATTGGTGAAAAAACTCGAGATGGGGATGAAAAAATTCATTCCAAAACAGGCTCACTTTTCTTTAAGTTTAAATTATCATCTCGAAAATTACGTAACAAGTTAAAAGACCCTTTAGAAAAAAACCCTCTTGTCTTTTAAAACCATATCGATTATAATTCTCATTTTATTTTAATAAGAGGTAAGAAATGACCAGACAAAGCAAGCAAGATGAACACAGAGCAAGATCTCACAAAAAAAGACGCGTGAGCATGGCCCCTAAAACAGGCCCTAAAAAAGACAATTTAGAAAATGGGTATAGAGAGCACATCAATACCCTCAGTAATAACAAAGCATTTATCCCAAAGGTGAAGTAATGTCAAGACATCCTAGTTATGGAAAAGCATCGTCAGGCGAAAAGGTTAGAAATGTCCTTAAGCGTTTCGAGCGTATTCAACTTTTAAAATCTCGTGATCAGTGGAAAGATAATAAATCTGTATTTAATCTTCCTAAGACTAAAGTGATCTTATAAATTTTGAATTTTCAAATCACACAACATAATAGTCAAAACGCCTTACACATCGATTCTGATGCAGTAAGGTGTTTTTGTGTTGAAATCCTCCGTTTTTTCAATCTATCAACAGATGAGCTTATTGTTCACTTTATTTCTGTTGATAGGACAAAATTACTCCACGGTCTTTATTTTAATGACACAAGCACTACAGATTGCATGACTTTCCCTATTGATGGGACTTCAAAAAAGGAAGATGGCATTTTACATACTCTTGGAGAGTGCTTCATCAATCCTCAAGAAGCGGTAGAATTTCTTCCAGATGATCCTTACAGAGAACTCTCTCGATATATCATTCATTGCATCCTTCATTGCATGGGGTATTGCGACGGCACTGAAAGTGAGCAGGATACAATGCGACTGCTTGAAGATGAAGCTTTAGCTCATGCTGAAAAGAAAAAAGTTCTTCTTTCTAATCCCCATCCTTTATATACATAAGAATTATGATTATGTCTTATTATTACTTCTCATTGATTTTTTTAGTAATCTCCCTTACCCTCTACGCTTTAGCAAGATCTATTTTCACATACCCCAAGGATGATCTAAATGAGGTGTTTAGCTACACCGCATTAAGATCCTTGAAATTTACTAAATCCCTACTTCCTGGAAATACCGTTGAATCTCTACTACAATTAATCAACCTTACAAAAGCAATTACCTTATTTACTTTTTACACAAGTGGACTGCTGTTTGTTCTCATTCATACCCTTCCTCGTGCAGCTGAGGTTTCTAAAGGGACTTATCTATCAATTCCTTTTCCCTATTTCTTATTTGCTAACGTTGTTTTAGCATTGATAACTCTCTGCGCTCTTGCTTTATGCAGCCTTCTCTCAAGCTTTGGAAAAAAAACCACCTTGAAAATAACAGCCTTTCCGGGAAGCGTCCCCCTACTGCTACTTCTTCCTCTGACCTACCCAATACTTTTTTTTCAAAAGAGTTTCACCTCTAAAATCAAGCCGATGCTTACAGGAGGGTCTATGCTTAAAAAGCAACTGCTTGACATTCTTGACTCTGAGCAAGTAAAGGGTCTTGATTCATCTAAAAAGCATCTGATTTATTCTTTTGCACATTTTGAGGATAAAACATGTCGCGAAATCATGATTCCTCGGATTAAACTTGAGTGTTTACAAAGCACCTCCTCTATTTTTGAAGCAATAGCATTATTTATTGAAGAGGGGTTTAGCAGGCTTCCTATTTTTGAAAAATCAATTGATCACATTACTGGAGTATTGCTCTACAAAGATGTCTTAGAGTACACTTTTAAAAAGGGTTTATACGACGTTGAAAGTTTAAAAAGAGCTCCAATTACTTCCCTTATTTCTCCTATATTGTATGCTCCTGAAAATAAGCACATTTCAGATCTTCTTCAAGTAATGCGTTCAAGAAAAATTCACGGCGCCATTATCGTCAACGAGTATGGTTGCACAGAAGGACTTGTGACCATTGAAGATATTTTTGAAGAGTTAATTGGTAGCGAGATTTTAGACGAGCACGATGAGGAGGATGATCTTTTATATCGTAAAACTCATGATGAGGGTTGGATTGTCGAAGCAAACATCAGCATCATCGATGCTGAGAGGGAATTTGGCATTATCTTGCCTCACAACCCAGAGTATGAGACAATCGGTGGATTCATATCCACAACAATGGGGATCATCCCAAAACCAGGATCGGTTATTCATTTTGATCAATATGAAATAAAAGTTCTTTCAAGCAATGAGCGGAAAATTCTAAAAGTAAAAATTACGGTAAGCTCTAAACAACCTAAATAATCTCGACTTTTATCCTCTTTTTCTATATGCTCCCTATACTAAAAGGAAGGCTCATGGCACGATCAATTTGTAAAACACACCCCGCAGTCACATTAGCAGGTCACAGCGGAAACTGGAACTTTATATTTATCCCTGGAACAAATCTTCCTGAAAAGACAATCATTCGATTTGACATTCTCTCCAATGGTGAAAATGGAGCGTGGCAAGTTCCTAGCGCCGCTTCAAATGTAAAACTTAATTGCATTTGGATGACAATTGGTGAGGAGAAAAAAATCATTCCAACAGAAGAGATTGTCGATAATAGCACTGTTTTTGATTTTACTCTTAATAGAGCTGTGAAAGCTGGCGAAGAGCTTGTCATAACCATGGGGTCATATGGAAAATCTACCGACAAGAAAAACACCGCTCAAGAATACACCCAAAGAAGAAGGGCCTTTAATCTTTATGTGGACCCTAAGGGTAAAAAAGCATTTCCCAAAGAACCAGAAGTGTTTCACCTAGACGTAAAAGGGGGAACATTAGAAAACATTCGTATTATTGGTCCATCTATTGTAAATCGCAACGATCGATTTGACTTGATGCTTCGATTTGAAGATGCTTTTGGAAACCTTACTGGTTATGCGCCCGAAGACACACTTATTGAACTTTCTTATGACCAATTAAGAGAAAATTTAAATTGGAAACTTTTTATTCCTGAAACCGGCTACTTGTCCCTCCCTAACCTCTATTTTAATGATCCCGGAACGTACAGAATCAAACTGAAAAATCTAACAACCGGAACCATCTATCACTCATCCCCTATTGAATGCACATCAGAGGCTTCTGACAGCTTATTCTGGGGTGTACTTCATGCTGAGTCAAAACGTTACAAGACCGCTGAAGATGTTGAAAACTGCCTACGTTGCTTTCGCGATGATCATGCCCTACAATTTTATGCCTCCTCGGTATTTGAAGATGAAGAAACAACCTCCACTGCTGATTGGAAGCAAATTTCACAACAAATTGCTCAATTCAATGAAGAGGAGCGTTTTGTTTCAATGCTTGGGTTTCAATGGTCCGGAGAGCCTTCTGAAGAAGGTGTTCGCCACTTTATTTATCCTAAAGACAGCAAACCCATCTTACGATTGAAAGATGCAAAATCTAATACTTTAAAAAAAATCTATAGATCACACACTCCCAAAGAATTACTTTCTATACCGTGTATCACAATGGCAAAAGGGTACTCTTTTAATTTTAAAGAATTCAACCCTGACTTTGAAAGAGTTGTAGAGATTTTCAATCATTTTGGTTCTTCTGAATGTAGCATTAAAAAGGGCAATCCCTTTCCGATTCGTACAAAAGGGAGAAAAACTGGAATGAGTGAAACTGAAGAGGGATCAATTCAAAAGGCTCTTTCTAAAAACTGCAGATTTGGATTTGTCGCAGGGGGGTCTGACCGGAGAGGGATATACAAAGAGACTGTGCAAAATGATCAAATTGAATATACCGAAGGCTTAACGGCAATTTTTTGTAAGGACTACTCAAGAGAAAACTTATTTACCGCTTTGTACAACAGAAGTTGCTATGCAACAACTGGAAAACGTATTGTTGTATTTTTTACAATCGCCGGACAGCCCATGGGCCGGGAGTTAAATACTTCAGAAAAACCAGGACTTGAATTCAATCGCCACATTCGAGTGAAAATCTCTGCAACGTCAAAAATCAAAGAAATCATCCTCTTTAGAAATAACGAAAGGTACCATGTTTTGAATGATTTGGAAAATTCTCATGAGTTCACTTTAGATGACAGCGAACACATCTCTTCAGTTACTACGCCTTCAACAGATGATAGACCTGATTTTGTCTTCTATTATTTAAGAATCACTGAAGAGGATGAAAATGTCGCTTACATCTCCCCTATATGGATTGATTATATTCCAGAAACAACAGGCAAAGGAAAGTCTAAAGGGAAATAATGATGCAATATATTTTTACCTTCTTAGCCGCCCTAGTTATTCTTATCAGTGCAGCAGGTCTTTTGTTCTTTGCAAAAAAAAACATACGCAGTCGATGTGGAAGCCCTGAAAAATGCAATTCATGCAAACGTAAATGCAACAGGAAAACTGATGACTAAAATCATTCTTGGAAGTAAGTCCCCAAGAAGAAGAGAGATTTTATCCCTTTTTGACTTGAATTTTTCCGTTGAAATTGCTGATATTGACGAAAAAGCTGTTTCCTCATCAAAAATACCAGAGATATATGTAGAGGAAATTGCACGCGCAAAGGGTGCTTACCTACTTTCTAAACACAAAAATGCCGTGATCATCACAGCCGATACGACAGTTGCTTATAACGGGGAATTTCTTTGTAAACCTGAAAGTGAAGAGGATGCATTTAAAATGCTAAAAACTCTTTCTGGGCAACTTCATATTGTAAGCTCATCAATTGTAATTCACTTTGAAGATCAAGTACACTCAGCTTATGAAAACACCTATGTAACTTTGCGAGAGTTAAGTGATGAGCAAATCCTGCAATACATAAAAATTTTTAAGCCCTTCGACAAGGCAGGCGCTTATGGCATTCAAGATGGCGGGGGAATTTTAATACAAAAGATTGAGGGAAATTTCCATAACGTGGTAGGGTTCGAAGTAAAGCTCCTTGAAAAACTCTTTGGAAATATTGGAATCAATTTATGGCAACACTTAAAAAGACCCGCTACTTCTGCTTAATCACCCTTTTCCACCACCTCTCTCTTTTTTCAACCCCCATTGCATCGGTTTCCCCGCAAGAAAAAAAACGGGTAAAAGCAGAAGACATTTTAGAATTAAGCAAGCATATAGGTCCTGCCTCTGAAGTGGCCACAGGCGACAGTATGTTGAAAAGCCAGATTCTTTACGTCATTTCAAAAGGGGAGCAGGTAAAGGCTCTGCAAATGTACCAGCAATACTACAAACAGACCCTTGAACACGACTACAAACTTCTTAGAGAGATGGGTTTGAGTATTATAGAAGATGGTATTTCTAAAGGATCTGAACTAGACTGCCTTCTTGCGCTGATTGCAATAGAGATTGCTCAAGAAGATTGTTTTACACACCACTTAGGCAAACTAATAAAGAGTAAATTCTTTCCTGTACAAGCAAAAACCCTATCCCTTTTAAAGGGGATCGATAACATTCACTCTGATATGTTAATTAAATCCTGCCTTTCCTCAGATTTCATCATGCTCAGACTCGAAGCACTTTCTATATTAGTTCAAAAGCATAATAAAACAGCCCTTGGTCAAGTTGAAGCTTTGATGAACATGGTTCATAAACAATATCATCCGATTTTTGTCGATTTCTTTGCACTTTCTGGAACAAAATATGCCATTTCGATGATGAAGCAAATGATGAGTGATAAAGATCTGAATTTAAATCTTGCTACAATCATGGCAGCAAAAAACTACTCGTTAGAGGAATTAATCCCCAATTTAAGAAACTCTCTTACACACACAAGTCCATGTATTCAAGAAGCAGCGGCAAGCGCCCTTGGGTTCTTTCACGATGCCTTTAGTATTTCTAAATTAGAAGCCCTAACCCTCTCCCCACACACTGAAACAAAACTTGCAGCACTTTATGCTCTATATATTTTAGGACAAACCGAGTGTAAGAAAAAAATCTACTCCTTAGCCAGGGATGGAAACTTATATGCAACAAGGCTTGCTGCAGGAATTTCTGAATCAGAGACCACCCTTCATGAAATTTACTATAGCGATGATAACAATCTTCGATTAAATAGTGCCCTTTCATTATTAGATCAAAAAGACCCACTGTGCATGCCTGTCATAAAAGACTTGATCACCCTTGATACAAACGTCAATTATTTAGAGGTTTCCTACTCCCCGGGAAGGGCCTTTTCAGCTCTAAAAATTAAACCATTAGCTGGTGTTGAACACAAGCAAATGACTTTAGGGGTCCAGCAGCAAACAATGACGATACAAAACCAATTACTTGCTAAAAGTATTGAACTCCCCAGACAAAAATTCATGACCATCGTCGATGAAATTTTTCTTGCAAAACGAAACGATCTTGTACCAACTGCCATTGCTCTTTTAGAAAACATTGATGATGCAGAATCAAGGGAGTACTTAAAAGTAAAAGCCGCAATGCCTGGGGCACCATTTATTAGAGCATCCTGTCACTTATCTCTTTGGAAAAGCACCAAAGAGGAAGTTCATAAAGAGGCAATCAAGGCATGGATAAAAGATTTTGGAAAGCATCAATTGATTAACATCGCGCAAAAAACTACAGCAAATCAAGAGAAAAAGGGCTCTGTAACAGGGTATGAATTATCCCTTGAAGAAAAAAGTCACCTGCTTATTCAAGCTTTTCTAAATATTTCTCTAGCCCATGAGAAATCTGGTCTGGATTGTATTATCGATGCCATGATCTATGGTCATGAAAAAAATCGTACCCCTCTTGCAGGAGTTCTTTTGAAAACAATTCAGTGATCTTGTATAATCGCCCTCATGAGAATTTTTTTTGCCACCCTAGTAACACTATCCTCACTTCTTGCAGAAGTTAATGAGATAAATCTTAAACTAAACAAACCTATTTTCAGAAAAAAAAGTGCTGAATGTGAACATGGAGGGGTAATAAAAACCGATGATATCACAATCTATGCAAAAAATTTTCAATATACTAATGAAGGTGACAAACATAGTGTTGTTGCATCTGAAAATCTGCTAATAGAATTTGGTCGATATTTTATTATTGGAGATAGCATCACCTATGACTTCAATGAAAAACGGGGTGTTATTGTAAATGGTGTGGGAACTGTTGGTAACATTATTGCTGGCGGAAAACAGATCTGCTTGTTTGAAGACCACTCTATTGAAATAAAGGATGCTTTTGCTACAGCCTCCCCTACTGACCCTCCTTTTTTTAAAGTAACCTCTCCATTAATGACAGTTAGTGAAAAAACTAAGGCTACAACAAAAACAATGGTTGGTAGTATCAATAATGTTCCATTTATGTGGCTACCATCTTATGGAATGACATTGGACCCTAAATATAAAAAAGCTCCCCCTATTTCCTACACAATGAGAGTAGAGAATATGCAGGTGCCGATTTTTATTGGAAGATACAAAATGTATGATGATGACTTCCTGCAGGCTTTTGCAAGACTTGAGTATCGAGTATTGTTCCTTGATGATAGAGTTGGCCCTACTAAGTGGTATGAAGGTCTAGGTGGAGCGATTGATACTGACTATAAGTCAGCAAACCAAAAAATTTCCATGGAAACAAGAAGCTTTGTCTCCTATAACATCTGGCCTTTAAACATTGATGCTAATAGAGTTGCCCTTAGATACCGTATTCAAGGAAAGTATAAAGGGGATACTGAAGATGGTAGGGTGGAAACTTTTGTCCAATGGGATAAACTTTCAGATCGTTTCATGAGAACAGACTTTAAAACAAATGTTTTCGAAGTGATGACTCTTGAAAGAAATGAAGCTCTTATTAAGTATATGATTGATCCAGTTTACTTAAGCTTATATGCAAGACCTCGTTTGAATGACTTTCAAGGATTCAAACAGGAACTTCCAAGTTTTAATATTGCTGTTAAACCCATTGAATTTTTTAATACCAAGATATTTCTAGAGCAGACATACAATGCATCGTTTCTTAATTACCTCTACGCTGAGCAAATTAGGGACGTTATACCAAATTTTAATTCGGGCAGATTATCTTCCATCTATAATTTATACAGACCTTTTAATATATATGGGTTAAACATCACGCCAAGAGTTGGTTTTAATGGAATTTTTTATTCTAACAACCAGAATAATGAAGTAACTGGGCAAGCTGTTTGTAGCTATGGTGGAGATGCTTCTATGGAATTTCATGGAAATTTTGACACATTATCACACTACATCAAACCATATCTACAGTATAATGGACTTACTAAACCAACTTCAGAAAATGATAACCACTACATTTTCAGTATTGACGATGGTTATGCAACGTATAATCAATTAATTTTCGGATTAAAGAATGAGCTCTATTTTGATCGTTTTTCAGTTGATAAGCCCACTTTAGGAATCAATATTAGCGCTATGAGGTTTTTTACAGGTTATAATCCAAATAGCTCTGAGTCTGAGACTCTCACTAATCCCACTCCATCCTTTATAGAACCACTTTCCAAAGGAGATGTTGAATTTATCTGGAACTACCCACGAATGAATTTTGGCGCAAAGTATGCTTGGAATTTTGAAACCGACTCCTATGATTATTTTGATTTTCAGTACGGATGGACTATCAATGACTACATTGCACTTTCTACTAGCTACAGAAATCGCGGACCCTATTGGTGGAGAAAGGACAACCACAATAGCTTTGTTTTGGATTTATATAGAACCATTGAAGATTTAGAACAGACTCCTATTTCTGACGCTAGATACTGTTTTGTAAATAAGGCTCAAATACAAATCGCCCCACTTTGGACTGTTCAGGTTGAAAACAACCTAGGGAAACGTGGTGCTTTAACAAATATATTTGGACAAGAAATTAGACCAAACACCCCCCTGTACATACAAACCAAGTTCTCTCTTTCTATGATCTTAAGTAATTGCTACAGACTCCAGTTTAGTTACCTTGCAACAAACAGTGCTAAAGACAATGCATTCAGTTTTAGCTTCGATTTAATCTAGCATTTTTTTTTCGTATCATTTAAAAATATGAAATAAATACAGTAATAGCTAAAAAAAACGCATGTCTAATTTTTACACCTGTTTTTTTATTCAAAGTAAACTTCTAACCGCCAATCATATAAGAGATTAGCTTAGTAGTTTTTCCAACCCTTGTTTTTGTGTCTGCGATAGAGACCTCGGACATTAATTGTGCCAATTGATCAGGATCTAATTTGTTATTCTTTGCGTAATATTCAATTTCCTCATTTAACTTCTCTTCTGACTTGATCAATTTTTTGTCATAATCTTTATTATAAGTACCCATTTCTTTTTGAAGTGTTTTTTGAAGTTGTACGAGCATTACATTTGCTTTTAGCTTTTGTTTTAGTATACCTTTAAAAGAATCTTTACATTTCGAATCGGAGGAAACAACTCCCATATAATTAAAAAAATCTAATTTATCAGACAAATCGTTAGCTCTTTTTTCCAGCTCTTTTCCTCGTCCTTTTAGCGCAATCTCGCCTGTTTTATTGATAGTATTTAAGTAATCAAATAATTCCTTCTTAGTAGCTTCAGAAATAACAGCTCTCTCTGAAGGTTTTACCGCAAGGGGTTGAACAGGTAAATCCACCTCAACTTCATCACTAACTGTTGGGTGAAGATCTACCTTATCTGTCACATTCTCTGTTATTTTTGATTCTAGTTCAACTATTGGGGTCGAAGTCACAGGAACTTTTTCCGATGAAACTTCCATTTGCTCAACTCTTTGCTCTTTGACCTCTAACTTTTGGTCTTTTGATTCTTGTGTATTCATCAAAGCTAAGCTTTTTTCATAAGCTAAAATCTCTTGCCGGTTTAGACTTATAAGCTCTTTCATCAAATTGATTTCAGTCTCAATATTTTTAAGCTTTTCAGTGTAAACCGCTTCCATTTTCTTAAATTGTTTAAGGTCAGCACCTACTACTATTCCTGATGTGATCACGCCCTGCTCAACTTTAAGATTTTTAATGACTTCCTTTTTTTCATTCACTTTACTTTCTAAATCAATATTAACTTGATCGATCGTATTTTTAATTGCGATGATCGCACTCTCTATATATTCTTTTTTCTTCAAATTCTCCGCTTTTTCTTTTCTTTGAATTCCCACATCTTTTGCTATTTTATTCATTTTAACTACTGCTTTTAAAGCAAGCTTTGTAGCTGGTTTCATTTTATAAGTTTTAGCTGCTTGTGGTTCTAAAGATTCTAAAGCTTTTATTTCCTCTGCAAGGGGGGTGTATACACGCTCCTCAATGGTTTCAGTTTCAGGATGCTCGCTAGGTGGGGTTTGAAGATCTTTCAATTTTAACAGCAAATCAAAGTGCTGATCTAACTTCTCTTTAGACACCCTTATTCCCGGAGTTAAGTTTGTAGTAACGCCTAAATAAGCGATGATTTCCTCCTTTACATCTTTAGGAACGTTGTCACTTTTTAATAATAAAGGAATTTTTCTGTCATTTTCGATAATAAAATCAAGAATAACTTGATCATTTTTAGAAGGGATCCGAATAGAATCGACTTGCTTTCCAGTCAGCGGAGTGGCTTTTTCACGGATTTCTGATATTGTAGAGGTGTCTAATTGCTTTACTATTTCAAGCACATCCATTGTTCTAACACGTACTATATGTCTTGCTAATTTAAACGGGTCTTTAATATCAGTGACTAATAAATTTTTTAGTTTTGTTGGATTTAGATCTGCTCCTTTAGCTGTTTGTGGTAAAGGCTTATCCGAAGAAGAAACATTCCCATGAGCTTTATTGAAAACCCCGGTTAAAGATTGATTGGGGTTTGTAACCACCTCGCATTTACGCTCATTATCTTTACCAGCCGGGCCATCGGGCAAATTAGGCCCTTGACCTGCTTGCGACACTCCTAAATCAGACATAAAAAAACTCCTATTTACAACAATCTTTATAATCATTATATCATAATTATAATCAATTGTTAATAAGAATTTTTTTATTTATAAGGTAATTTAAGGTTTAAGTAAAAAAGTCTATAGGTTTAATTACCTGTCGTTTAGTTGTTAAGGTTTTATTTTCGACATTAATTAAGGCTGGTTTAATTTTTTGTAGCTCTTTTTCTGAAAGGTGATCAAAATAAAGAACTCCATTAAGGTGATCTATTTCATGCTGAATGCACTTAGCCCTCCACCCTGTTTCCTTGACCCCTTTGATTCTTTCCCCCTTAAGATTTGAGTACTCTATCTCAATATCATACGCTCTTTCCACCCTTGCAGAGACCCCAGGAATGGATAGACACCCCTCTGAAGTGGTGAATTTCTTTTTAGAAAATTTAGTAATCACAGGATTGATATAAATTTCAGGCTGCTCAAGGCAAAGTGCAAAGCCCTCCTCATCAACTTCATGCGAATAGGCATTAACAAAAATTCTTAAAGGATATCCTATTTGTGGTGCAGCAAGGCCTGCACCATTATGTGCTCTTACAACTTGGATCAACTCCTCCACTACTTTCTTGATTAAAGGGGTGATTTCTCCCACCTCCCTACACATTTCACGCAAGACAGGCTCACCTAAATAACATAGTTTCCTCATTCAATTTACTCCGACTGAATTTCAACCACAGGGGGAACTGGAGCCTTTGAAAGAGCGTGGGACCAATAAGTTAAAAGCAATGAACCGGCAAGAAAAGCAACAGCTAGGTATGCTGTGATCTTTTTCACAACCTCTGCGGTGGAGGCTCCAAATAAAGAAGAGGAACTATCCCCTCCAAATGATGCACCTAAACCTAAGCTTTTACTCTCTTGTATTAAAATCAGTAAAGATAATACAACCCCAACGCCTAGAAATAAAAATATAAATAGAAAAAACATTAATGACATAATTAACTTACCGCCTTATTTATCAACTGATTAAATGATAGAGTATCTAGAGAGGCTCCGCCTACTAGTACGCCATCGACATTTTGAATAGAGAGAATTTCTGAAATAGTAGAGATCGAGACAGATCCTCCGTAAAGGATGGGAACGTTTACTCCCATTTCGGCATCAAAATCTATAAGTTTTTCTCGAATCATCGCATGTACTGTTCTTATACAACTGGAATCTGCAACCTTTCCTGTACCAATTGCCCAGACTGGTTCATAGGCTACAGTGAGAAGTTTAAAGTGATTTCCAAATAAGTCAGACAATGGCTCATCAAGCATTCTATCGATCACCTCTTCGGTTTGCCCAAGATTTCTTTCTTCAAGAGTTTCTCCAACGCACAAGATAAATGGCATATTTTCTACAACCGCCCTTTCAACTTTTCTTCCAATACAGTGGTTATTTTCAAAAAAAATCTTACGTCTTTCACTGTGACCTAAAAGAACAAAATCACATCCCACATCTTTGAGCATACTAGCTGAAATCTCCCCTGTATAGGGGCCGTGGCTATACTCAGACATATTTTGAGAGCCTATGCGAATGTTTTTTGAGATGGCCATATTTTTTGCCTCTCGTATTGAAAGGAAAGGGGGAATAATAGCAATATTAACATCGTTTTGTAAGGGCATCTTGCAGATAAAATCAGAAGTTTCCCTCTGAAGCTTGTTCATTTTCCAGTTTGCAACGATTGTTTTTTTCATAGGTGCTGATTATAGCAAATCGTCAGGGTCATTTTCAAGTTGAAAATTTGGCTACAATAGCTTATTCTCATGGCTATGGAAAAAACTCTAAAAAATATTCACACAGTATCCTCCCTTACTTACGAAATCAAACATCTTTTTGAAGTCAATTTTAAACTAATACAGGTAAAAGGAGAGGTGTCGAATTTAAAAAAACAATCTAGTGGGCATATCTATTTTACCTTAAGCGACAAGTCAAGCTCCATTTCTGTCGCATTATTTTCGAGTTTTGCAAGTAAAACACTTCTTCCTAAAGATGGAGATGAGATCATTGTTGAAGGAGAAATTTCTGTTTATGCACCTCGAGGAAGTTACCAAATCATCGCTCAAAAAATCTCTAAAACAGGGACGGGCGATCTTTTACTCAAGTTGCATATGTTGAAAGAGGAGCTTTCAAAGCTTGGGTATTTTAATCCAGAAATAAAAAAGCCCCTTCCAAAATTTCCAAAAAGAATCGGCGTGGTGACCTCCCCTACTGGGGCAGTGATCAAAGATATCATCAACGTATTATCCAGAAGATACCCAAATTTTCAACTCATTTTAAACCCTGTTGCTGTGCAAGGGGTGGGGGCTGAGCTTGAAATTGCAAGAGCAATTGATGATTTTAACAAACACCAATTGGTTGATGTGATGATAATTGGTCGTGGTGGTGGCTCCTTAGAAGACCTTTTTTGCTTTAATGAAAGAGTGGTAGCCGAAGCAATTTTTAGATCAAAAATTCCAATTATTTCCGCCTGTGGTCATGAAACAGATTTCACAATAGCAGATTTTTGCGCTGACGTAAGAGCTCCAACCCCCTCCTCTGCAGCAGAACTTGTGGTAGTTGATAAACAACTAGTTCAAAATCAGCTGAGCAAACTTAAAGAATCGATCTCTAAAGGTGCATTTACCCACCTAAAAAACTTCAAAACAGCCTTGCATAAAATCGCTTCTTGCCGCGCTTTTGCCTCTCCTTACTCGATGCTGTCCATATTTATTCAAAACGTGGATCAAATCACCCAAAACATAGATAAAAGCATGGTCAGGTCAGTACAGATTAAAAGATCTTTTATCAAAGAGAAGAAAAAAACTCTCCTTCTTTTTTCCCCTATGGCAAAAATCAAGGCTTTGAAAGAAAAAATTGCGGCAATAGGGGAGCATCTTATTTCAGTAAATCCAAATAATTTAGTAAAAAAGGGGTACTGTCTACTTTTTAAATACCAAACAAAACAGCTAATCACCTCATTATCTCAATTACAAGCACAAGACAAGGTGCAAATCAAAGTGAGCGGTGGTGAGGCTTTAGCAACCATAGAAAACCTAAAGGAAATATCACTATGACAAAAGAACAAACATTTGAAAAATCTTACGCAAGGCTTGAGGAAATCCTTGAAAAAATCAATCACGGTGAAGTGTCGCTTGAAAATTCACTTTCCCTTTATGAAGAAGCTGACAGTCTCATTCAATCTTGCAATAAGAAAATTGATTTAGCTGAAAAAAAAATCACCACTTTAATGAAAAACAGAGAAAAGGAACTCGTTCTTGATGAAGATGGAAATCCACTTCAAAAAAACTTTGTTCACGATAAAGACTAAACATGCTAGTTGTTAAGAAAACAAAGAGATAAGCTATGCGCATTGGAATCTGCCCCAGTTATGATAAAATTCCTGCAAAAAACTTTGTTTTCCCCATCATGGAGCATTTGCATCGACATAATGTTGAAGTGTTTATCGATGATGAGGTCAAAGGACTATTCCCTCTTCCTCTCATAGAAAAAGATACGCAAATAGACCTTTTTATCACCCTTGGCGGTGATGGAACCCTTTTATATTTTGTAAGTAAATACAAAAACCATAAAAACGCCCTCTTTACAGCCATTAACTTTGGGTCCCTTGGATTTATGGCAGATATTCGTATCGAAGAGTTTGAAGGGTATCTTGACGACATTATTAGCGGCAAGTGGAAAATTCACAACCGAATTATGCTCGACGCTGTTTCTCCTGATGGGAGAACTTATTTTGCTGTTAACGACATTGTTCTCCATAGGGGAGAAACAAAATCAATGGTAGAGCTTGAAGTGACTATTGATGGGGAGTACTTTAATACTTTTCAGTCTGACGGACTGATCATTTCAACCCCAACTGGATCAACAGCCTATTCCTTAGCAGCGGGCGGTCCAATTATAGTTCCTACCCTCAACGTTTTTGTAATCACCCCCATCTGCCCCCATACACTCACCACAAGACCCTTTGTCATCCCAGACACCTCCATCATAGAAATTAAATCCATTTCAAAAAACAGCTCTATCACCTCTACCGTGGATGGGTTAACTTCCTATCAGCTTGAAAAAGATCAAATCACCACCCTAAAAAAGTCTCCCTCCACCTTCAACCTGATTTTTTTTCCGGGCAAAGATAATTCTTTTTACTCTACTTTACGGCAAAAGCTTGGCTGGAAGGGCTATCATTAAAATGTAGATTTTAATATCAATTGGATCGATTTGAAATTTGTTGCTACAAATTCTAATATTGTCGTAATGTATTGTTTATCAGTGTTTAGCAAAAAATTAACAAAAAAGGGCATTATATGAACGTAACCTCAATAGGACAACAAACAGTAAATCAAGCACAAAATAAAACAGGATACCTAGGTGGGTATTCTTTTTCTTTAGCAAATATTCCAGGAAATATTCGTAAACATGCAATTGCTCTTACTGCTTTAATTGTACAAGCAAACATCGATCTTGCAGCAGCAGGTCCCATGGCATACGGTATCTGTGTAGGGGGATGTTTTGTTTTATGTCCACCCTTGATACCACTATGTCTAGTTGAATGTTTACCTCTTCTAGCAGTTCCAACGCCATAATTTCTTCAAAGCTACTAATTTGAAGTATTAGTGGCTTGTTTTATTCAACAGTCATTAAATGATTGAAACCATGATAGTAATAACTAATATTATTAAGAGGAGTCTGTTAGTTTTGTTTTCTCTTTAAATATTGTGTATAAAATCGTTCCGTATAAAAAAACAAGCGGTAGCCCCATTGCGGCTATAAACATCGTCACTATTAAAGTGATCCTTTGAGCTGAGGAGTTGTAGATTGTAAGGCTATTGCTTGCATAGTCAATAGATGAGGGGATCATATTTGGAAATGTCCCTATCAAGACAAGTAGAAATAAAAACACAATTGTTGCCATAGAAGAGATGAAGCTATACCCATAACGTCGTTTAGAAAGAGTAACGGGCAAAAGACCTATAAAGATCTGCATTACAAGTGGAACAAGAAAAAAGAATTTATATGTAATAAAAGCCTCAGTCATCCTTGGCACCGATCCCCATCTGCCCTCATAGACTCACCACCCGCCCATTTGTCATCCCAGACACCTCCATCATAGAAATTAAATCCATTTCAAAAAACAGCTCTATCACCTCTACCGTGGACGGGTTAACTTCCTATCAGCTTGAAAAAGATCAAATCACCACCCTAAAAAAGTCCCCCTACACCTTCAACCTGATTTTTTTTCCGGGCAAAGATAATTCTTTTTACTCTACTTTACAGCAAAAGCTTGGCTAGAAGGGCTATCATTAATATGTAGATTTTAATATCAATTGGATCAATTTGAAATTTGTTGCTACAAATTCCAATATTGTCGTAATGTATTGTTTATCAGTGTTTAGCAAAAAATTAACAAAAAAGGGCATTATATGAACGTAACCTCAATAGGACAACAAACAGTAAATCAAGCACATAATAAAACAGGATATTTAGGAGGATATTCATTTTCTCTATTGAATATTCCAGGAAATATTTGTAAATATGCAATTCCCCTAACTGCCATGATTGTGATGGCAAACATCCCAAAGGTCGATAGCGGACCTTTAAGTTATGCTGCTTGTTGCCTAGCATGCACCGCATCCCTACCTCCAGCTGTTCCTGCTTGTCTCACTTTGTGTGGAATAATTCTTTTTTTCCCATCACCATAATATTTTTAACAACCAAACTTTTATAAACTTCAAAAGGAGACTTTATGTCAGCGATAACATGCGTAACAACAAATCAAAATGCAAATCCACAACCAATCAAAACAGGATACCTGGGTGGGTATTCTTTTTCTTTAGCAAATATTCCAGGAAATATTCGTAAACATGCAGTGGCCCTTACTGCTTTAATTGTACAAGCAAACATCTCTCTTGCAGCAGCAGGTCCCATGGCATACGGTATCTGTGTAGAAGGATGTTTTCTTTTATTTCCACCTCTAACACCAATCTGTGTAGTTGGGTGTTTACCTCTTCTTGCAGCTCCAACCCCATAATTTCTTTAAAGCCACTAATTTGTATTATTAGTGGCTTATTTTATTCAGCAGTGCATAAGATTATTTAACTCAGATTGTTTATCAGTCCGTAGCAAAAAAATTACAAAAGGCTATTTTATGAACGTAACTTCAGTAGTAGAAAAAGCACTAAATCAAATAGAAAAAAATGTAACAGGATATTTAGAAGGGTACTCATTTTCTTTATGGAACATTCCAGGAAATATGCGTAAGCATGCAATTGCTCTTGCTTCTTTAATTCTAGATGCAAACACTACCTTTGCCGAAGTAAGTCCTATGGCCTACACAATCTGTCTAGGGGGATGTTATCTTTTATATCCACCCTTTGTACCAATATGTCTATTTGAATGTTTACCTCTTTTACCGGCTCCATCCTCATAATTTCTTTAAATCCACTAATTTGTAGTATTAGTGGCTTGTTTTATTCAACGAAGCATTAGACTATTGAACCAAGGAATATCAGACCTTTTTCGAAACTCCATTTGCTCACTAAAACAGCAATTTTCGCACCTTTACCATCAATTTTTTCGAGCAAAGCGAATTTCGAAAGAGGTCTATTAATAAGAAGAGTCTGTTAGTTGCGTTTTCCCTTTAAATATTGTGTATAAAATCGTTCCGTATAAAAAAACAAGCGGTAACCCCATTGCGGCTATAAACATGGTCACTATTAAAGTGATCCTTTGAGCTGAGGAGTTGTAGATTGTAAGGCTATTGCTTGCATAGTCAATGGATGAGGGAATCATATTTGGAAATGTCCCTATCAAGACAAGTAAAAATAAAAACACAATTGTTGCCATAGAAGAGATGAAGCTATACCCATAACGTCGTTTAGAAAGAGAAAAGGGCAAAAGACCCATAAAGATCAGCATTACAAGTGGAACAAGAAAAAAGAATTTATATGTAATAAATGCCGCAGTCATCCTTGGCACCGATCCCCATGTCCATACAGTTGCAGTAAGGAAAAAAAAGTAAAACAAGGGAGTCAGATATTTTGCAAAGCCATGCAGTTTTTCTTGCAACTCCCCTTCTGTCTTCATAAGAAGAAAAATTGCACCATGAGTAGCAAAAAGGGAAATGGCAAACATCCCCATAAAAATAGAGTAAGGGTGGAAAATTTCACTAAAAGAAATAATCATCTCCCTTTCAGCATTCACCGGAACACCCACTAGAAGATTACCCAGCATCACACCCAATGAAAAAGTAATAATCACTGAAGCCAGCCAAAAAGCTCCATCCCAAAAATATCTCCAAGTCAAAGACTTTTCTTTTGATCTAAATTCAATAGCAACACCCCTAATAATGAATCCAAGGAGCATAAGCATAATAAGTAAATAAAAACCTGACAATAAAATTGCATACACATCTGGAAATGCTACAAATAATGCCCCAAAAATAGCAATTAACCACACCTCGTTACCATCCCAAAAAGGGCCGATAGAATTAAGAAGAATTCGACGATTTTCATCCTTACCTACAAAAACCTGTAAAATTCCCACACCCAGATCAAAGCCGTCTAAAACAACATACAAAGCAACCGATGCCCCGACAATTAAATACGCTAATATTTGCAAAACTTGTGTTGACATATCCCACCTTATTTTTTATTTAATTCTAAATATGGATCTTTATACTCTGAAATTAAGTCTTTTTCATCATCAAAAACCGGACCTTTTTGTATCTTCTTATTCAAAAGGTAGAAAAACAATGTTCCCATCATGCTATACATCACAACAAACATAATCAAAGAGGCAATCACATCAGATCGACTGATCACTCTTGAGACCCCTTCGGTTGTTCTCATAACATTATATACAATCCAAGGTTGCCTTCCCACCTCTGCTGTAAACCATCCCGCCATGTTTGCTATGTATGGAAACGCAATGCCCACCATTGCAAACCAAAGAAACCACTTTCTTTTAAGAAAATCCTTTCTAAAGTAAAGTCCTAAAATTGCTATAAGGACCATCCCCCCCCAGCAATAAATCATCATATGGTAACAATAAAAGACAGTAGGTACATGCGGCCAATTCTCTTTTGGAAATTCATTTAAGCCGGGCACTGCCTGGTGTAAATTACGGTATGTTAGCATACTAAGCCCTGAAGGGATGGAAATTCCATATACTTTCTCTGTTTTCATATCCACAATACCAATTAATGTGATCGGAGTGTTTGGCTTTGTCTCAAAAATCCCTTCAAGTGCTGCAAATTTCACAGGTTGGTCTTTTGCAACCCCCCTTGCACTACTATCTGCTGACCAAAGCTGTAGCATAAGGGTAACAAGGGCTACCCAAAGCATCGACGTGAGCATTTTTTTCGCAAAAAAATCATGTCTTTTTTTGAGCACATAATAGGCACAAATACTAATTACAAAAAATATACCTATTAAGAAGCATCCTAAAAGCACATGGCCAAGCCTTGTGAGAAATGATGGGGAAAAATAGACCTGCCACAAATCTGTAATCACAGCCCTTTTATAAATCCCCTCACCTACAATTTTATATCCAGCCGGTGTTTGCATCCATGAATTAGCCATAACAATCCACGTAGCGCTAAAAGTTGCCCCCAAAGAGACCATGATTGTCGCAAAATAGTGAGTAAGCGGCTTTACCCTTGTCCAGCCAAATATCATGATGCCTAAAAACCCCGCCTCCATAAAAAATGCAAATACACCTTCTGCTGCAAGCATGGAACCAAAAACATTACCAACAAATTTTGAAAATTGCGACCAGTTATTTCCAAAAGCAAACAGCTGCACAAAACCTGTTGCCACTCCCATTGCAAAAAAAAGACCGAAAATATTTACCAAAAAACGGGTGATTTTGTAGTAATCTTTGTTTTTTGTTTTTACATACATCCCTTCCATGAACATAATCACCCAAGCAAGTCCTATAGTCATAGGGGGGAATAAATAATGAAAAGAGATGTTCAACGCAAACTGAATACGAGATAGCATCGTAACGTCCATAAATAAAAAAACCCTCTTTAGTAAAGTAAAATTTTACAATAAAGCTTTTTCTATTTTAGAACAATTGTTTAGTAAGAGATGATCTACTAGCACAAGTGCTGTCATCGCCTCTACAATTACAGTCGCCCTGAGCGCAATGCATGGATCATGCCTTGTATCATCCTTTAATTTGGAAATTGTGTTTCTACCATCAAGTGTGATTGTCTTCATTTCACGACGTATGGATGATGTTGGTTTAAACGGTGCCCTAAAAATAATGTCCTCACCAGTTGTTATTCCCGCTAAGATACCGCCGTGGTGGTTTGTGATAAACCTTCCATCCTCCATCTGGTCATTGTGTAATGACCCCCTCATTTTTGCAGAATTAAAGCCTGATCCAAATTCAATTCCTTTACATGCATTAATGGAAAGGATCGCTTTGCCAAGATTTGCCTCTATCTTCTCATAGATTGGATCTCCAAGCCCCGCAGGTACATTTTTAACAACACACTCTATCAATCCACCAAGCGAGTCATTTTCCTCCATCACATGCTCTAAAAGCTCATTAAATCCCTCCTTATACCCCCCTATTTCTATCACTTTGGCCTCAATTGAAATTGGATCGATGATTAGCTTTGCAATAGCTCCTGCTGCAACTCTTGCTGCGGTCTCTCTTGCTGATGCCCTTCCACCGCCTCTGTAATCAAAGTTTCCATATTTTTTAAGATAGGAGTAGTTAGCATGCCCCACCCTGATTATATCTTTTACATCTGCATAGCATGCGCTGTCGTGATTGGTATTTTTTATCCAAAGGGTAATTGGAGCCCCTGTTGATTTTCCTTCAAACACCCCAGAAAGAATTTCCACCCTATCCTCTTCCTTTCGAGGGGAGGTTAATGGGCTGTATCCTGGCCGCCTTCTATCCATTTGCTTTTCAATCATCTCTTTGTTTATCAATACACCCGATGGACACCCATCGATTACGCAGCCTACGCCCTTTCCATGAGATTCCCCAAAGGTTGTTACCACAAATTGCCTACCAAAAGAATTTGATCCCATCTGCCCTCCACTTGACTGTTACAACAAATTTTATACATTTTACATCTTCTTTCAAACACCCCCTCGATTGAAGCTGCTTGATAAAAGCTCCCCTTGCCCGTCCACCTTTTTTTTAAACTCTCTAAATCGTTATGCAAATATACTACATGCCCTAACCCCTGGAGTAAAGTTAAAGCCCCCTTGATTTCTACCACTCCACCGCCTGTTGCTATTATAGTATTATTCATTCCATACAATTGTTCGATCACGGTTTTCTCTTCTTTTCTAAACGCCACTTCTCCAAGCCTTTTATAGAGCTCTCTGACACTCTCTCCAAATTTACTCTCTAGTAGTTCATCGGTATCTATAAATGTTCGATCAAGCACCTTGCTTAGTTTTTTTCCGTAATAGGTTTTACCCACCCCCTGATAGCCAATTAATACAATATTTCTCATCTAGTGCATTTCAAGCTCTAAATTCATCCCACAGTTGATAAATTCATAGATAGCTGTTGGAAAAGTTTTTACTAAGGCCTCTGACCCAGTTAATACTGTTTCTCCTTTAGCGGCAGATGCTGCAACCATTAAAGAAAGAACAACCCTATGATCATCGGCCCCATCTAATCTTGCTCCTGTTAATTTAGAGGGGTAGATAGTCATTCCATCACAGTTGCTTTCGATGTTTGCTCCCATCTGTTTTAATCGATTTGTCATTACCTCTATCCGATCACATTCTTTTAATCGGGCAATTCCTGCACCTGTAATTATTGTCTTTGTCTTCGCAAAAGCTGCAACAACTGCTAAAATGGGTAGTGAATCGATACAATGATTGATGTTTACCTCCACCCCCTTTAATCCATCCCCACCCCTTGCAATAAGAACTCCCCCTTCAAAATGAATCTTTGCCCCCATTTGTCGAAAAATATCAAGAGTCTTTTGATCACCCTGCATACTCTGCTCTTCTAGTCCGTGAATTTTGATTTCACCCCCTGATATTATTGCCGCTGCAATTGGAAACAAAGCTGTGGAATAATCACCCCCTATTGATAGAGAAAACCCCCTATAAGAGGCCCCCCCTTCTACTTCATACAAACGATACCCTTCGTGATAAACAGGGGCTCCCACAAATTCTAACCAGTGCATAGTTAGATCTACCCAAGGTTTTTCCCCAGCGTTTAAAACAAATATTTCTGAAGGGGAATCTAAAAAGGATGTGGTAAAAAGCATTGATGATACAGGCTGAGAATCCTCTCCATGGATCATCATAGATCCTGGCTCTAATTTTCCTTTTATCGACAACATTTGATCCTCCCTTTCTTCAAATGAGAGGGCGACCATACCGCTTTTTTTATACACATCTAAGAGGGGTTTTACAGGTCTTCGAGTTTTTATCGAGTGATCCCCAGTAATTAAAACTTCCCCCTCTACAAGGGCTGCAAATCCTAACATAAATCTAAGGGCCAAGCCAGAATTTCCCACATCGATAGGATGATCCGGCAAAGATGGTTTTCCACCCACTCCAACAATTTTTAAAGTTGTCCCCTCCTGGGTTACCTTCGCCCCAAAAGACTTTACCCCCTCTATCATAGCAAAAGAGTCTGGAGAGAGTAGGATATTTTTAATCAAGGATTCACCAGTTGCCATGCTTGCAAATACTATAGCTCTCATTGTCTCTGATTTTGACGGGGGGATAAACATTTCACCAGTTATACAAGATGGTTTTATCCTACAAAGCATTCTTCCTCCTTACACATTTTCTCAAGGGTTCCTATTATCAACTCCCTTGTCACCTGGTGAGTTATTTTATCTTGAATTTGATGTATAGAGCCTATTTTTCCGAGTAAAATAAAGCAAGGCTTTCCCTCCTTATTTTTTTTATCTAGGCACATTGCCCTGTAAATTGCCTCTTTATCTAAATCTAAGGGGAAAATCTTCTGTGGGTAACTTAGTAAATACCTTTGAATGATTCTCCACTCCTCCTCCTTTAAAATATGTAGACAGTAACTTAAGAGCGATTCAAAATAGATCCCCACAAGCACCGCCTTTGCATGGCTTACTTTGTAATCTGAAACTTTCTCATAGGCATGGGCAAAGGTGTGGCCAAAGTTGAGGATTGCCCTTGCATTTGTATCCATTGGATCCTTTTCCACCACCTGTATTTTTAACTCTCTTGCTCTTAAGATTGGATTTTCCATGGAAAAAAACAAATCTCTATCTGAGGTTAGTGCGATTTTAATCACCTCTGAAAATTGCTCCTCATAGAGATCTTTGGGTAGAGTCTTTAAAAACACCTGGTCAAGGCAAACATCAATTGGTGCGTAAAAGGTCCCTATTAGATTTTTCCCCATGTGTGTATTGATTCCATTTTTCCCCCCGATGCTTGCATCGACAAAGCAGGTAATGGTTGTGGGAATAATAGAAAACGGCACCCCCCTCATAAAAGTTGCCGCTACAAATCCTACAAGGTCTGAAATGACCCCTCCGCCAAAAGCGATTAGCTCTGTATCTCTACTGTATCCATTTTTTAGTAAATGATCTTCGATAGCAGCTTTTCTCTCTCTTGATTTTTCTTTTTCTCCCGCAGGAATGATTAAATAAGGAAATCCCAGTTCTTTAATAAACTCAAAATATATTAAAGCGATGTTTTCATCTGTGATTAAGAGAACTTTATTTCCTCTATTTTTTATCGCCTCACAAAAAGCAACAATTCGACATAAGTTTCGATGTTCCATGTAAATAAAAAGATGTGAATTATTATTCACTCGTATAGAATATACGCAAACTAAATAATTTTGACTATGGAATTTGTTGTAATCACAGGTCCTACCTACAAGACCGCTCAAAAAAAAATCCTCAAAGCACTTAAACTGCTTGATGGAATAGAGCTTCGCCTTGACTTGTTTCATGGGATTACAAAAGAGGAGGTTAGGGAAATTGTTTCCGTTTGTAAAGGGGCTGGAAAAAAAATCATCTTAACAATGAGGTCGCTAGAAGGTGGAGGCGGGTATAAAAGATCTATTTCCTCGCTAGAAAATGAAATCTATGAACTCTCAACTACAATGCCCGATTACATGGACATTGAGTATACTCTTTCTGATGATCTATTTACTTCTTTATCAGGGATAAACATTATCGCCTCTTTTCATGATTTTGAAAGAACACCTAATTTAGACTTGGTTTTAAGAAAAATGCAGAACAAAAAGGCTTATGCTTATAAAGTTTGCACTACCTCTAACCTGTTATCTGATTCCTACCGAATGCTAAATTTCATTCACAAGCAAACCAATTTAGGATTAAGGTTCATCGGCATTTGTATGGGGGAAAAAGGTAAGATTACTAGAGAGGATGGGCTTAAAGTGGGGAACTATTTAAATTACAGAATTCTACATCTTGGCGACAAAGTAGCTCCGGGGTTAGATTTTGCTTGAAATTATTGATGGAAAAGGTAACAAGGGATCTATATATTGAGAGGTAAGTTTAAGCGTTGAGTATATTTTCGTTCATTAATCCGCTTATTGAAATCGTTATTATCACGGTAATGATCAACTACTTACTTTCTTTTTTTTGGAATACAAGGTCTATGGACCTCATCTTAGGTTTTTTAGCCTTCATTTTTATCTTTGCATTCTCCTCCCTTCTACCCTTTCCTGTGCTGCATAGAATTATGCTTCTTGTAGCAAATGTCGCTGTGATTGCTGTAATTGTCATTTTTCAGCCCGAACTTCGAGTTGCTCTATCTAAATTGAGCTTTAAAAATAAACGTTTTAAACAGGTAAGTGAGTTTGATGCTTTTTTAGAGGAGCTTACCACCTCTGTATATAACTTAGCGGCCAAGCAAACTGGTGCTTTGATCGTTTTGGAAAAAGAGGACTCTTTGGATGAGTACATCAATAAATCAAGCATTATCGGAGCACATTTTAGTGCAGAGCTTATCGACGCTATTTTTTCCAGGTACTCCCCTCTGCATGATGGGGCAATCATCATTAGAGACCAAAAAATTGCAGCAGCACAAGCAATTCTCCCCCTTGCAGACACCCCCCATGTACAGAAAAATCTTGGAACAAGACATAGAGCTGCTGTGGGTTTATCTATTGCCACAGACGCTGTTGTGATTGTTGCCTCTGAAGAAAGTGGCAAAATATCTATCGCAAGAGAAGGGATTATCACAAGGGGCATTAAAGTTGAACGCTTCAAAGTGATTATTCGCAGCCTTTTTAGCTCAGAGGAGGAGGTCACAGACGAACCGAAAAAACGATTTAATTGGTGGTTGAAAACATGACCCTTTTACTTAAAAAAATTTTTATCGATAACTGGCTGCGCAAAATCATCTCTTTTTTTGTCGCTATCATCATTTGGTTTATCGTAAACGATTCATTTACAAAACCAAGAGACTACACCTCCTTAAGCTCTGAAAACACTGAAGAAGTGAGGTAATATGCCCCATAGATACTTTTATGCTGGCCCATTAGAGGTGGGGGGTACAGTTAACTTAAACGAAGAAGAAAGGCGCCACATCAAACAGGTGATGAGAACAAAAGAAGGAGCAACCATTGAAGTGATCAATGGGCGTGGTGATCTTGCTCAAGCAGCTTTTGGCGATAGGATCGTTGTAAAAAGCCTCGAGCATGAATCCCCTAGCAAAGAGGTTAAGGGGCTTGCCCTAGCACTTACTGAGCCAAGGAATCTTGAACTTGTGATTGAAAAAGCAACTGAACTTGGAATTGACCAATTCTACATTTTCCCCTCAGCAAAAAGTAAATTAAACAATCTCTCCAAGAATAAAGAGGAAAGAATTCACAAGATCTTAATATCGGCTATCAAACAATCTAAAAGACTCCACCTTCCAACCGTCCACTTCCTCTCAAGTAAGGAGCAGTTGCCCCAGGGGACGTATCTTCTTGCTGATTTTGATGGAGCTTGTTTTAATAAAGTTACATCTTCTGCAACATTTATTATTGGACCTGAAAGTGGATTTACCCCCAGTGAGATCGAGTTTTTTAAAACAAAGCTGCGAGCAAGTTCAGTTTTGCTTTCAAAAAACACCTTAAGAACCGAGACGGCGGCAATTTGTGCCGCAACGTTACTTTTTGTTTAGACAGAGCATCTGATTTTTAGACATTTCCCCTTCTTTAAACACTAATCCTAAAGCAGGCTCTAACCTAACAACCTCCGCCTCTTTTATCAGTGACATCGCTCCGTCTGCCCTTGTGATATAAGGGATTTGATATCTTTTTGAAAACTGTGCAATTGCCTCTTCTGAAAAATGATCTATGGAGGGGTTTTGTAAAATAATCCCACTTGCCTCTTTTAATAGATCACTCTCCATAAAAAATTCAGTTGTAATCACAATTTTCCCTCTAAAGTCAAAAACCTCCCTACTTCCCCTTGGAAAGTAGTAGATCACCTGACCGATAACAGCCTTATCGCCCCCTTGCATAGGTAATCCCCGAACAATTGCATTGCCAATACTTTCTATACGAATGGTGTTTGTAGTGTAACTTAAGCCATAAGGAACGCCCATGGTAATTACGATTAGATCTCCATAATTTGCCCAACCCTTTTGAAGCATCAAACACATAAACGGATTGAAGTTGTTATGGTTGCATTCATGAGTCTCTTTCATGGAGATTGCACCATAAAGAAATGCCGATTGGTGAAAAGTGGTTTCATGGGGGGTAACTACGATCACTTTTGCTCGAGGGCGAAGGGAGGCAATTCTTCGTGCAGTATTGCCTGATTTAGAAAAGACTAAAATTGCTGCTGCATCGATATCATTTGCTGTTTGCACAGCAGAGGCAGCTATTTTTGATGTAACGGTTTTATTTGTTTCACTACCTCTTCTATTTTCAATTGCTACTTTTTCAGCCTCTTCAATGATTTCGCACATAATTGATAGTGTGTGGGCTGGATGTTCCCCCATGGCAGTTTCTGCAGAAAGCATTGTGCAGGAGGTTCCATCAAAGACGCTATTTGCCACATCTGAAACCTCCGCTCTTGTTGGGGACATATTTGAAACCATCGTTTCAAGCATTTGTGTGGCAACAATTACAGGCTTTCCCTTGATGTTGCATTGATTGATCATCATTTTTTGCATGGGAGGGACTTGGGCAAAACTGCACTCAACAGCTAAATCACCACGAGCTACCATAATTCCATCGGAAACTTCTAATATCTCATCAAAATTAGCAATTCCTTGTAAGCTTTCGATTTTTGCAAATACTAATAACTCCGGGGCATTTGCCGACCGTAGCAACTCCTTTATACTGAGTATGTGCTCTGCGGACATGGCAAATGAGGCAGCAATTGCATCCACCCCCATTGCGACACCAAACAAAATGTCTTCCTTATCTTTTTCTGTAAGAAATGGAATGCTTAATTTTACCCCAGGGAAATTAACACTCTTGTTTGATTTTAACGTCCCTGGATTGATAATCTTAACAGTAACTGAAGCTTCCGATTTCTCAGTGATTTCCCCTTTGATCGTCCCATCATCAAAAAGAACCACGTTGCCTATACTTAGATCTTTAATGATTGATTTTGGAGCAATCGAAATACCTTCTGAAGATTCCCCCCCATGAAGTTTAAAAAAATCCCCCTTCTTCAAAAGTAGAGGATGGGTGTTTTTTGTCCTAACTTCAGGTCCTTTGGTATCTAATAAAATAGCAAGGGGTCTTTCTAAGCATCTTCTCTGTTCTTTAATATCAAGAATAACTCGCCTGTGGTCATCGTACGAGCCATGACTGAAATTTAACCTGCAGACGTCCATCCCTGCATCTATTAATGATTTAAGCCCCTCTTTAGAGGCAACAGCAGGCCCAATTGTACATAT
Organism: Chlamydia trachomatis; assembly: GCA_945872565.1. Lineage (GTDB taxonomy): Bacteria > Chlamydiota > Chlamydiia > Chlamydiales > 2-12-FULL-49-11 > JAJACQ01. The sequence goes on from CAMBZN010000004.1 coordinate 37,441, forward strand.
TACCTTAGTTTTTCTCATAACTCTAGTGTACTAGAGTTACATTACTTTGCAAGGCATTCCTGTTTAACAAATATCAGATATTTTAACAAATAAGACCTGAGCACCCCTTACATCAGCTTTGGAATTATGGATTTTATGCAAAGACTTTTCTCTTTTTCTTTACAAAAAAGGATCATTTAGCTCATATTATTTGGAATAAAAAAGAAGGTAAATCATGGAATCATTAGGCTCATCTACAGGGGCTCTACCTAACAATAATTTTATTATTAATGCGGCCCTTTACCGTGCTGTTGCATCTTTAAATATAGAAGAAGTCGAAAGGATTACCTCCCAATACTGGAGAGTAATCAATCCTTGGTTGAGAGAATATGACTTTTCTGTTTGGGAGATTCTTGACTTCAGCACAAAATACACAAAAGACCTGCTAGGACGAATTAGCTCACAGCACCTCCACTATGATCGAGCTCAACTTGAGTTAGACCTTGCTAAACAACAGCAGATCTTTGCTTTGCTGAGCAAAAATTTGTCATATATTTTTTGAATGAATCTTTATCGTTTTTAACCTTTCCAAGTTTAAATAGGCGATCATTTGACAATCTATTTACAGCACCCTCACAAGACTCTGCTAATTTAATCATTCCTAGCGATTTAAAAATTGTTTGAAAAAAACTGATTAATTTTTCACCAACACTTTCTTTTCTTAACTCCTCAATCCTTTGATTTGCATTCTTTAAATCTATTTTCACCGATTCAAAGGTGGGATTTTTAACTTCTGTCATGTGAAAGTCCATAAATTTAACACAAGCCCTTCCACCGTAATCGCCTTCTGGTCTATTTGGATCTATCATGATAAAACTCCTTATTGTTTTAATTATAGTTTAATTATAACATTTATACATTTAATTTGAAACAACCATTCCATTTACTTGACTTAAGCAACTAACTATCAATTTTTAAGGATAAGGGCATTTGTAGCTGTTTACTAAAAAGAGTAATTGATACATACTCATCCCTCTATGAGCAAGAGTCGAAAAATCATTTTAAAGGGCGTATGCGTACACAATTTGAAAAATGTAGATCTTTCCCTTACAATAGGGGAAATGATTGCATTTACTGGGGTCTCTGGGTCTGGTAAATCCTCCCTTGCTTTCGACACTTTATTCATTGAAGGGCAAAAACGATATATTGAATCCTTATCCAAAAGTGCCCGTCGGGGCATTGGAAAGTTACAATCCCCCCAGGCGGAAAAAATTACAGGCCTTCCCCCCACTATTGCCATTGAACAAAAAACCCTTTCCCATAATCCTAGATCTACTGTTGGTACAATTACCCATCTTTACGATCACCTAAGGCTCCTTTTTTCAAACCTTGCGGTCTGTTATTGTCCAATTAGCGGTGAAAAAGTAACCCCCGCCACTGAAAAAGAGATCCGTGACAGCATCTATGAGATAGAAGCTGGGACTAAAGTGGTTTTTTTAGCCTCGTTTGTAAAAGGGAGAAAAGGCGCCTTTAGAGATGACCTTGTTTCACTTGTAAAAAAGGGCTTTACTCGCCTGTATATAGATGGTGATTTTTACAACCTAAGTGACAATATCCCCGATCTTGACAAGGAAAAAGCTCACAGTATTGATATTGTAATTGACAGACTCACTCTTGAGCAATCGACATCAAGGGTGGATGAGGCAATCAACCAAGCCCTAAAAGTTGGTGAGGGGGTATTTTCAGTGTTGATCCCCCATTTAAAAGAGATAAAAGTCTACTCTTTATACAGTTTTTCTCCAAAATCGGGTGTCTACTACAAGACCTTAGAGAGCGAAGATTTTTCTTTTAACCATCCAAAGGGAATGTGCACCCGTTGTAAAGGGCTGGGGGTATGTGAAGATTTTGATTTGAATAAAATCATCAATAAAGAGGCCTCTATCAACCAAGACTTATGTCTAATTGCGCCGAGTTTTGATACAGTTTCTTTTGGAAATATCTACAAAAACCTAGCAAAACTCTATAACTTTAAGGTTACAACCCCCTGGAAGCTGCTGTCAAAAAAAGCACAAGAAGTCTACCTTTACGGAACAGAAGAAAAGTGGGTTAAAATGAAATTTACCCACCCAGACACTGGATACACATGGATGGATCAAGTGGAGTGGAAGGGGGTCATTAACATTGCTAAAAGTCGCCTTAGTGAATCCACCTCCGACTCCTACAAAGAACGAATGAGAGAGCTTATGGACATCTTCCCCTGTCCAGATTGCAAGGGTTCTTGTTTAAAACCCTATCCAAGTGCAGCAAAATTTAAAAACAAGACCATCCAAGAGTGGACGGCACTTTCTGCCCAGGAACTACTCGATGAGTTATCCAAAATAACACTGTCAAAAAATGAAGCAATTCTTGCCAAAGAAATTTTAAAGGAAATGATCTCTCGCCTCCAATTTTTAATCGATGTGGGACTCTCATACCTTACAATCAACAGAACCAGCCCTACACTTTCTGGCGGCGAGGCCCAGCGCGTTCGGCTCTCGGGGTTAATTGGATCCTCTCTAACAGACGTCTTATATATTTTAGATGAACCTTCTATTGGTTTGCATCCAAGTGATAACTTAAAACTGATCAAAAGTTTAAAAGCACTGCAAAAACTTGGCAATACCATCATCATTGTTGAACATGATGAGGAGACCATCCTTGCTGCAGACTCTGTTGTGGATATTGGACCAAAAGCAGGCGTTGAAGGGGGAAACATCCTATATAATGGCAGCACTAAGGACTTTTTAAAAGAGGAGGGATCCTTAACAGCTGGTTACCTATCCGGCAGAAAAACAATTTTTATCCCTAAAAAAAGACCGGTCGACCTTAAAAAAGCAATTACCATCAAGGGCGCCTCCCATCACAATCTTAAAAACATAAGTGCAGTGATACCACTTCATGTAATGACTGCAATCACTGGAATTTCTGGATCTGGTAAATCTTCCCTAATCAGTCAAACTCTCTACCCCTATTTGAATAACACCCTCCACAACACATCACTACCAGTAGGAGAGCATACATCCATAACAGGTGTAGAACAAATTGAAAAGGTAATCAACATCGATCAATCACCAATTGGTAGAACACCAAGATCAAATCCTGCAACGTATGTTGGGGTTTTTACCGATATAAGAAAGTTTTTTGCATCACTTCCCTCTGCAAAAGCTGCCGGATTTTCTGAAGGGAGATTTAGCTTTAATGTAAAAGAAGGGTCATGCCCCCACTGCTCAGGAATTGGCTCAATAAAAGTGGATATGGATTTTTTAGCAGATGTGTGGGTTACATGTGAAGAGTGTAAGGGAAGGCGTTTTGACCACTTGACACTTTCAATCATGTATAAGGGCAAGCACATTTCAGATGTATTAGACATGTCTATAGATGAGGCGTGCTCCTATTTTGAAAATATCCCACAAATTCACAAGAAAGTAGAGCTGCTCTCCAAAATGGGCCTTGGGTATATCACCCTTGGTCAATCTGCAACAACCATTTCTGGTGGGGAGGCCCAAAGGATTAAACTCACCTGTGAGCTTTTAAAAAAACGGGGAACAAAAACACTGTATATTCTTGATGAACCCACAACAGGGCTGCATTTTTATGACATTGCAAAACTCTTAACCATCCTTCATGAGCTAGTTGATAATGGTAACACTATTGTTGTTATTGAACATAACATGGATCTTGTAAAAACATGTGATTATGTAATCGACTTAGGCCCTTTTGGTGGAAAAGGTGGTGGAGAGATCATCGCAAAAGGTACTGTAGAAGAGGTTGCAAAACTTTCCTCCCCTACTGCTCCATTTATCAAAGCTGCTTTAGAGGGAACACATGCAACTTTTCCTTCGGTTTCTAAAAAAAGCTTTGAAAAAAAATGTATCAGTATAGAAAATGCCCATGAACACAATTTAAAAAACATCGATGTAGACATCAACAAAGGAAAAATCACCATCTTTACCGGTCCTTCTGGATCTGGTAAAACAAGCCTTGCATACAACACTATTTACGCAGAAGCTCAAAGGCGCTTTGTTGAAACCCTCCCCCCTTTTACAAGAAGATTTGTTCATGCTCTGCCAAAACCTAAATATAGCCGGATGAAAAATCTCTCTCCAACCATTGCAATCGAGCAAAAAACCCGCAGCATGAACCCCAGAAGCACCTTGGGGACAATGACAGAGGTCTATGATCATTTAAGGTTGATCTATGCACAAATCGGCACCCCCTTTTGTCCAGAGACAAAATATCCCATTGTACAAATTACTAGTGAGCGCATCGCAAATGGGTATAAAAACACCCCTCAAGGGGCAAAAATCACCATCCTTGCCCCAATCAATACAAATAAAATACTCGACTTTGAAGAATGGAAAAATAGAACTCTTGCAAGTGGTTTTTTGCGCATACGCCTCAACGGAGTGTTTTATGAGCTAGATCAAGAGATTCCCTTTCGACGTCTTAGAAAAAATACTTTAGAACTTGTTGTAGATAGACTTGTTTTCACCCCAGCCTCAATTGAGAGAATCATTTCAGGGATCGACCTTGCCACCATGTATTCAAATGCAGAGGTGATCATCTTATGCGACCATCAAGAGCAATACTACAACCTCTCTTTCTCTGTAAAAGAAACTGGAAAATCCTACCCAAAGATCACCCACCATACATTCTCCTTCAACCAGATCGAAGGGCAGTGTACTCACTGCAATGGACTTGGAATTTTAATTGATATTGATGAGGAAATGTACACCTATTTTGGATGTGGGAGCGAAGAAATTTGCCCCAGATGTGAGGGCGGCAGATTAAACCCCCTTGCCTCAAACGTTCTTATCAACAACTTAAGCCTTCCTGCCTTTTGCTCCCTTTCTTTACAAGGCGCACTTGAGGTAGCGCTCAAAATGCCCCCCTCAAGTGTAATCAAAGAGCCTCTAGCAAGGCTCATCTCCACTTTAACGTTTCTAATCGATATTGGCCTGCACTATTTATCCATCAATCGGATGACAAGAACACTAAGTACAGGTGAGCTCCAAAGGCTCCGTCTTGCAAAAGAACTGCACAAAGAACTCACCGGTGCCTGTTACATCCTTGATGAGCCAACAGTAGGTCTTCATCCCGCAAATAGTGATCTTCTCCACCTTTCTTTAAAAAAAATGCGCGATCGAGGAAATACGTTAATCATTGTCGAACATGATCCACTGACTATGAAAATTGCCGATGACATTTTAGACTTTGGTCCAGGATGTGGGAAAAATGGGGGTACAATTGTTGCAAGAGGAACCTACGAGGAGATTAAAGCAAACAAAAACTCAGTAACAGGACAGTACCTATCGGGAAAAAAACAAATCCGGCGCTCCACCCCTTCCATCACCCCCACTGACTTTTTAGAGGTAAAAAAAGCATCTATCCATAACATCAAAAACTTAAACATCAACATCCCTTTAAATGGAATCACTTCATTTACCGGCCTCTCTGGCGCTGGAAAAACCTCTCTTGTAATTGATCTGTTGTGCAAGCATTTAGAGGAAAATCTAAAGAGAAATAAGCCCCAAGCATCGCTTAAAAAAAGCAATTGCGAAATTGATAATTGCAAAAAGATCTCTAAAGTGATTCACATCGATCAAACACCGCTTTCCCACTCCTCTAGATCCGATATCTCCACATACCTAGACATCTTAACTCCACTTCGAACATTTTATTCAGCATTACCCGAAGCTAAAATACGAGGGCTAAAGCCAGGTCATTTTAGCTTTAATTCGCAAACAGGATTCTGCAAAAGGTGCAAAGGTCTTGGGTCTGAATTGGTCGATCTACACTTTTTGCCCCCCGTTATGCTCGAGTGCACATCCTGTAATGGCCTCCGTTTAAATCCACTTAGTCTTTCCATCAAATATAAAGGGTTGTCCATTTCTGAACTTTTACAATCTGATGTTGAAACCGCCTTAAAGATCTTCCCGCCGATTGCAAAAATACACAAGGCACTATCTTTAATGATCGACACAGGATTAGATCATCTTTCACTAAATAGAGGGGTAAAAACCCTTTCCGGGGGAGAATCATCTAGATTAAAAATCTCTCAAGAGTTAATGAAAAAAGATATAGGGCACACCCTTTATATTTTTGATGAGCCCACAACAGGGCTGCATTTTTCCGACGTAGAACTTTTAATAAAATTATTTGACACTTTGCTTAAAAAAGGGCATGGGCTGTGGATTATTGAGCACAACACAGATGTTATTTCAAACTCCGACACCATCATCGATCTGGGCCCATTTGGAGGGCAAGAGGGGGGCAAAATCGTAGACATTGGAACCCCAACTGAGATAATTAAAAACAAGAAAGCATTGATAGCAAACTACCTTGTGTGATACTCTTATTATTTGCTGGGGACTTTGTGGAATAAGCCTTGCGAATCAGGTCAGGACTGGAAGGTAGCAGCCTTAAGGAAGTAGTTTTTGTCATAAATACTCCCCAGCATTTTATTAAAAATGAACTCCTACACCTGCAAGAATGCTTGCTAGGGTAAAATTATCACAGGCATTGACCGCAGTGATGTTGTTTCTTTTAATTTGATCTATCCCCTGGCTGATACCATAGACATACAAATAACTTCCGCCAATGTAGACATACATCCGACCAAAATGAATCTCCATATGGGGCGCAGTTTCTACACTTGCTGCTCCAAACACCCTTGTTTTATTCTGATCTGTGAGGGTCTTTAAAAAATAAGTATTTGTATCGTTAGGATCAAGAGCTGGATATCCCACAGCTATTGAATAATCCAGTAGATTACCGTATCCGCCACACTTAAGGGGAATTTCTAGGTAAATTCGTTTGGTCATTCGATACCTTAGATTTCCACCAAGCTGGAGGCCAATTAAACGATTTACATTGTTTAATGACATCAAAGCATTAACATCGTTACGTGGACCACCAAGGAGGGGGTCTGGCAATCCAGAGAGCTCTATTTTATTATCCTGTTGCATCCCACGAACGCCATAGAGAATGGAAACGGAAAAGTAATCATAATACCTGGGGGTTGGGTGTTGTAGATAACTTGCTTCTGCAGAATTAAAGTGTTCAAGATATTGAACATTTACTTCCCTAAATGTTTTAAATGTATGAGAAACCCCAAATGCCTCCTGCCCAAAAGGGGCAATTGAAAATCCTATCCTCTCTTCATTAGCCTCTTCTATCAATCGGTTAAAGTTCCATTGATACAATCCAAAAAAAATCGCCTGCACAGAACCTTTTCTATTTGCAGATAAATCAGCACGAACTTTTAAGCCAGGAGCAAATTCTTCACACCCTTGATTCATTGCAAACAAAGTCTTTCCAAACCTTAAGCCCAACTCCCCTGAATTGTTTATTTCTGTTTTATAAACAAGGGGGGTGGCTGGAAAACAACCTCTCCAAGAAGGTGCGTATGCTGCATCAAAATATAAGCCTACTCCCGCTTTAGAAAATACCCCTGAATTACCAAAAATAGTTCCACAAAAAATAGTTAAAAAAAGTAGTTGTTTCATCGATTTTACATTATGTGAAGCAGTAAATAATTGCACGGTAAATTTATAGTTTTTTCTATGCTAAATCCTTTTATTTATATCTTATTTCATTTACAATCTTTGAAAAAAGGGAAAAATATTTTGTTCTTAATGGCTCCACTTATTGCTTTTGGTGCGTATAAAGGCATGGGTGCATACTTCTATTTACAGGACGTTTTAAAAACTGTAAATACATATGTAACACAAGCAAGGGCAGTACACTCCTTTGTAGTCGAAGGTGCTGGAACCTTTTTTGAGCAAGATTTTCCAAAAATAGGCGATCTAAAAGGAAATGGTGAACCCCCATCAGCTCTCTCTATCGAATTATTTACAAAAGTATTAGCAAGGATTTCGGCAGGGCAAAAATCATCTGAAGCAAAAGCTCTTCTTGACAGGTGTATAGAACAAATCCAAACAAATCAAAAAGCCCCCCTTCGAGTAATTAAGGATCTACTCGCTCAAAATCCAGTAACCATAGATGGATTCTCTCTCCCCACTCAAGTGTTTTCAGGCCCTTCCCAACAAGAATCTTTAGAGGAGCTCTATCAAAGGTACAAAGAGCAACCCCCCCACCCACTTTCTTATAAAGATGATGAGCACCTAGACAGCAGAGCTGAAATTTCATCCCAGCTTAAGCACCTTGAAGAACTGCTAACTTTAAAAGGGCTCTATAGTGTGTTCACATTATTTGGGGGTGTTGCAAGCCCCTTTGAAGCGATTATCTTCAAAACTCAGGCAAAAATGGGACACAAATTAAACGGAAATTTAGATGCAAGTATTATAAGCTTTAAAGAAGTGTTAATAGCAAGCATGAAAGAGGCCGCCTCCACTTCATCGTTTCAAAAATTTACCCTCATTCACCTCATTCTTCCAGGTGCTGTAAGTCAAATATCTAGTCATGCAAAATACGCAACAAGGGCACTGTTTGGTCACTTAGATGCAAGGGTAATAGAACATAAAAAAAACGGAAATCATCCAAGTTCAGATACAAGCTTACTAAAGAAATTAATCATGATTTTTGACAAGTATTCCCATGTTTTAAAAAATGCAGAGCGGCAACATTGCGATCCTATGGATAATCGAACATTTCCTCAATATGTTTTTGATGCATTAAATGGAACCCCCTTACAAAGGAGGGCGCAGTTTAAGGAGCTAACGGTAAAATTTATCGACTCATGCATGTTTAAACCAATAAGACTTGGTTCAACACTTAAAGAAATTAGAAAAAACCTTAAAAAGGACGTCGAAGGCTCAAAATTTAACACCTCTCTTAGAACGTTTTTAACCCCTTTTTATTACGTAGCAATCACTGTGATCTTTCTTTTTGAAATGATTATTGTTAAACCAACTGAAGCCCTCTTAAATTTTGTGCTAGTTAAAATGATCAAGCATTTTGCAGTAAAAACCAATTTAGCTGGATATATCGCCGAGGAAACTCTAGCTGTTCTTTCCGGAAAAGATGGGGAAAGGGAGACGAAATTATTAGATAACATTTTTCTCATTATTTTAAACAAGGCAAATACAGCCCTACAAAAGGAGCTAAGCGCAAAAAGTTCTGTAACAGAAACTAAAGCCCAAAAAGAGGTAAGCCACGCTGAAAAGCAGGAGGTAAAGGAGTTTCTTCGATCTTTATTTAAAGTGGCAAGTCTTCATCACAAAAAAACCTCTAAAACATTTGAAGAACAAGCATCAGAACTGCCTTTTGGAATTGGTGAATCTGCTTTTGAAAAAGGATTAGAGGAGGTTGCCCCCTTGCTTGTAAATTTATATAAACAAATCACCTCTAAAAAGTTTCTTGAAAAAACTCTTGCTAGTTCTTTAGTTGCCCTAAATCGATCCCTTGCTCAAGGGCTTGATACTGCAACGTCGCACGCTGAACAGGAAGTTAAAAATAAAAAAGCCCAGGCAAGATCAATTGCAATCAAAAACTCCCTTAAAACAACCGGACAGAGGCTTTTGACATTGCTTAAAAAGACAGTAGAGGAACCTGCAGACAACTTAATTCAAGAACATAGCCAGCGTTTAAGAGGACTTCTTCTAACAAAATTGTCAAAAATACAAGACCGCATTGAAATCAATTTAACCGACATTAGGAAAAGCACCTACTCTAACGAGGATAGGGAGGAAAAGCTTGGGGTAATTGACTTATTACTTGATCATTATGTAGAAGAAATGATTGAAGAAAGGGCTAAAGCTCCTGAAATAGACTTTCAGTTAAATAAAGCACTCTCCTTTGTTTTAAAAGAAATGATGGCCTTAAAAAAAATAATATCACAAACTAGGGTGATTTATTCTGCAAACCTTACCCTCCCTTCTTGCTCCCTTTTAGTTGAAAAAATTCAAAATCTGAACTTAAATGACTTGCGTTTTTTAGAAAAGTTACACATAGAACCAGATGGGGTTACAAAACGACACGACCTACATCATAAGTTATTAGACGCCTTAAACAAAATGAAAAAAATAAAACATAAAGAGATTGAATGGAAGGAGCAGGCTGAATTATATACTCAAGCTTTAACGACGCTTGAAAACTCAACAAGCCGATTGTCTATCAAAGAATATTTAGCAACATTCCCTGAGACAAAAAATCCTGTCGAGGAGAAAATTTACGATCAACTTAACAGTAAACTCCTACACTTGCCTTTTAAAAAAGAAACTTTTAAAAAAGAGCTTTGTCAACTTGTCGATCAATACAAACGTTTAAAAAAATGTGCTTTAGAAAAGCGGGTGGCATGGAGCAAAACATTAGAACAGGTGCTAACCTCTTCCAAAGAGGATGCCGAAGATTTTCTTGCATTTCTTGCGGAGGGGAAGAAAGTGATCAACCTTAATCAATTCTCATATGAATGCACAGACAAATTAGAATCTATCAAAGAGCTGCTGCACCTTGTTAAAATAACCCCTCCGGTTCAAATTTTTACAGGAGGTCTAAATGTTGCATCCCGTGCAATAGGGGCCGCTGCCCCTTTTGCAACCAACCTATTTGAATCCTGGGCAGATGCACTTCTTAATTTGATAAAAGATCCTGCATTTTGCGGAGCAATTTTACATAAAATAATAGCCCCTGCCCTTCTTCCTAGTGCAGCGGCAAAACCCTAATGCTTTAAATTGATCGCGTTTTAAGAATTATATCTTCTGTGACTTGATCTTGACTCACTAGGTTTTTTCTTACCCTCTTCTCTCTTATCCTCATCTTTTTTACTCATCATTGAGCAAGATGCAAGAGATAAGCAAAAGGCGCTAAGTAAACTATACACTACGAATTTTTTCATAAATACCCTCATTTTTTATTAAAAATGAGCCCTATTAAAGGGCTCTGCTGTTTTAAGACACTCTGTCATAGCTAACTTGCACAAGAGATGTGCATGTTTTGCATTTTGGTTTCTTGCATTTTTTTTCTTCGTTTCTTTCATCTTGGCAAGACAATGTCATTACAGCGATGATTGAAAAAACAGCAAATGTTGCGAACTTTCTCATAACTTTCCCCTAAATTTAGTTTTTATTCATTCTCCACAAACTGAAGGTAAATACTTACCTCAATTGCATGAGATCTAATTTCACTAAACTACTCAGGCTTATTAAATGCAAACATTAGATAAAAAAAGAACACATCTACCACATAATTAAAAACATGCGGCAAAGGTGTTCTTCACTTTTTTTGTAAAAAATATCCCAGAGTGTTGTCTAAAATGGAATTTCTTCGTCAGAAATTTCCCCACTAAATCCACCACCTGCTGGCTCAAATGAATGCTCATTATAAGAAGGCTCAGAAGGTGAATACCCAGAGGATCCCCCTTGAGAGAAGTTTCCCTCTTCATTGGATTTTGGTTTGCCAAATGGACTAAATGAGATGTGATTGGCTGTAAGTGAAAGAGATAGACGTCCCTGACCATCTTTACCTGTGTACATTTCTGGAGGTGTCATCTCACCACATACAACAATTGGGCTTCCCTTTTTAAAATAAGGGATAATTTTATCAAAACTGTCACCCCAAACAGTAACTCTCCACCACATTGTTTCATCTTTACCATTTTTTCTTGATTTACAAGCAACTCTAAGGGAAGTTACTTTCTTTCCAGATGGTGTAAATCTTGTTTCAGGATCAGAACCCAAGTGACCTGCTATCCATGTATAATTCATCTCACAACCTCTTTTTGTTTTTTTTAGAAATCATCTTAGTCTATCATTTTTTTCTTTTCATAAAAAGGAACTTTTATAAAAGAACAAATCTCGTAACATAAACTAGGTAAAGGGTTAGAGAAGTCGGGGTATTAATTAAAAAAACCTCTTATTAAATAAGTAATATAACGTTAGACAAAAAAGCAAATATACTATAGAACAAAGCTTAACGTAAAAATTATTTTAGAAAAAAATGTCAGAAAATAATAATGAAAAATCACCTACCCTTCCAGATGCATTAAACCGCATCTATTCCAAGGGGGATGAACAAGCTCTGACTAAACACGGATTTTTATATCCCGTTGAAGAGGCAAATGATTTTCACGATCCATTTTCTGAACTTTCCTTATTTCTTGCCAAACGTCTTAAAAAGGAAATTCTTAAAGAGGGCCTTCCTAAAACATGGTCGCAAAATATTCAAAAAACCCTCCTTGCAGAGGTTCTTCCAGAATTTCGAGCGCACTTTCCCCACTACCGATTAGGAATCTCTGCTCTTAAAAAAACATGGGAAAAGATTCATTACTACGTAAAGTACTTAGAGAAACATTATGCTTATCATCAAAATGGGAAACTCGACATTTCTTATTTAATAAAAGAAAACCTCTCTGTTTTTTTTGAAAAAGGGCTCTTACCCTCTCACTCCTCCTTCCATTTTGCTCACCACCTTACCGGGAAAATCTCTGAATGTATTGCTGCAATTGATGGTGAGTCGATTGAAAAAAACAAATTGACAAAAGTGATTTGGGCTATGCAAAAGCAATTGATTCCCTCTTTTGATAAAACCTCATCCCCTTATGAATCTATTGATACACTAGACAAGCTCCTTATCCGATTTCAATTAGAGCTTATCATGGAAAATCCCCTGCAAAGTCAGCAGACCCTTCAAGAGAAGCTAATAAAAAAAATCAACGCTCTCCTCTCTATTAATAGAATAAGAAACTTTCGAGAGCTAACCCCTCAAATTTCATCGATTCTTGCAGAAAAAATGTACGCAGTATCTCCCCTAATGAGCGTATACCCAAGAAAAGATTTATCTTTGGTGGAAAATTTTATACAAGAAGAGCGAGCCCTTCTTGTAAAAAAAGAAAAAAAAATATCCCCATCCACTCAACTTGCATTTACCAAGCAATTTTTATTTACTCTTCGTCTAAAAGAATCCCTCCCAAGGGAGGAGGCTGTGCAGGGGCTTAAATCTGCTATTGAATACATCTACTCCCTTAGATCTAGTGATTTCAATTTAGGCAAGCCTGTCATTCGAAGAGAAATCTTTCATTTTATCAATGGAGAAATTTTACTCGCTGAAAAAAAAGGGATCAAAAATGTGAAAACCTATCTTATTGATCGGTTGATTTCATTGTTTGACAGAATGCAAACTCTTCCCGCCTTTCCTGTAGAAAATATTCACCTTTTGGAAATTGTCCTTTGGAAAAATATGAAGGATGATTTACAAGATAGCTGGAAAATTCCCGTTCACCTTATCCAGACTATCGAAGATGAAATTGCCTCTTTATATTTAGATCACTCAAAACTACCGTTTTCAGAAATTGTAGAGCTTAGCATCAAGCATCTTAAACGTATAAGTGAATTAAAAACTGCCGATTTAAATGAGCGCACCCATTACTGGAGCGTTCAGAACTTAACCCTTGCCTCTCACTTAAAATTTTCTCAAGATCACTCCATCTTTAAAGTGCTCCTTGAAGAGGTCAAATCACCCCTTCTTCAAAACCTATCTCATGAGGAAATGATCTCTAGCATCACAGGTACTTTTTTAAAAAGACATCCGGGACTAATTCCCTGGAAGACCTCCATCAAAAAGCGTGTGTCGCTTTATTTCCTCTACTACTATTTTTCCTATTTGAAGGAAAAAAATGAAACACCATTTGATAGATTTCAAAAATGGCACCTATATAACCTCACTCACGATAAGCAGGCTGTATTTAAAGAATTTTATATCGCAGAGCTTTGTTCAATAACAAAATCACTTCTTCCTTACATTCCATTTATAGAATCTTATGTTACAAAAATTTTACAAACTGAAGATTCTAAACCAGCGCAAGCTCGTTATTTATGATAGGGAGATCCTTTAGCGATCTCAAAAGCTCTGTAAATTTGCTCTATTATCATTAATCTGACCATCTCATGGGGAAAAGTAAGGTTAGACAAGCTTATTAATCGGTCTGCACCATCAATAATTGCTTGAGGTAAACCCTCCGCCCCTCCGATAACAAAATTCCAAGAAAGAGCCCCTTCTATCATTTTGGAAAAACTAACGCTTGTGTGCGCAACCCCTAAAACATCCAAACAAGTGTAAGAGAGATTAGAGAGCTTTTTCTCTAAATCCAAGTCTTTTTTTAAAATAATCCACTCAAGCAAACAGTGGCCAGAAAGCCTTTTTGCATAAGACTCAATAGCCTCCTTAAGGTGCGGCGGGTGAGGCCTTCCTACACAGTAGATTTTGATTTTATATCCCATGAAACAAGGGTATCATTAAAAGGAAAAAACATCTATAGTAAGGAAAGGTTTACTGAGGTGAATGATGGATTTTTTTTTACTATGGATTCGATTTAATTGTGATCCCATCGCATTTACCATTCCGTTTATTGATCATCCTATTGCTTGGTATGGGTGTATATTTGCCCTCTCTTTCTATTTAGGGCATAAAATTTTTATTTGGATGTATGTTAGACAATCCCTGCCTAAGGTTGCAATCCCTGAAAAATACAAAAGCCTTAAAGTTCCTGGTTCATTTATTTTAAATAAACGTAACCAAAAGCTCTACACTTTCTTGCTCAAGCGAACTTCTAATAAAGATTGTTTAGAAACGCTTAAATTAAAATTATTTATTGAGGAAACCTTTCCAAAAGAGGTTGAATCCATTCAATCTATTGGGACAAAATTTAGTGATTCGGCACTTCTTTATATTATTACAGCAACCATCATTGGAGCACGTCTTGGTCATATTCTTTTTTATGAAGAGATTGGGGCATTTATACAATCCCCTCTTTTGATCATTAAAACATGGGAGGGGGGTCTTGCAAGCCATGGGGGCATTTTTGCCATTATTGTTGCAAGCTTACTATTTACTAAAAAAAACAAAACGATTTCCTTTCTATCCTTTATGGATTTACTAAGTATCCCCACAATGTTTGTATGTGCCTGGATTCGAATTGGAAATTTTATCAATCAGGAAATTCTTGGGAACGTAACCTCGTTACCCTGGGCTATCATTTTTATGAATCCGGCCATTAAAGGGCCTCTTTATCCGCGCCATCCAATTCAATTATATGAGTTTTTTTTGTATATGGGAGTTTTTACGCTACTATTTATTCTTTGGTATAAAAACACCTATCGGAAGCGGCGGGGTCTGTTTCTAGGGCTTGCTTTAACAGTTTCCTTTTCTGCACGTTTCTTTTTAGAATTTTTAAAAGAACCACAATCCATTTATGATACAAGCGACATTTTTCAAATGGGACAATTGCTAAGTCTGCCCATGATCATTTGTGGGTTCTTCCTTATCAATCAATCACTGAGGTTAAAAGAGAGTCTCGACAAAAAAGTTCTTGAAGATTAATATACACTAACCCCTAACCTAAGGATTGAAAATGAATTTCCATGCACCCTTTGCCCGTCTTACATCCTCTTTGATAGCATCCTTTTTTATCTGCATGTTTGTTCTTATTGGTAGACCCCTCCCTCAAGAATCCTTATTACTTCACATCCTTTTTGCCGCTTGTTTAAGCGGCGTGTTTTCCTTGTTTCTTGCTGGGTTAGATCTTTTGGTGAAAAAATTTGACGTTAAAATTTTCAATACAATTGTTCTTGGGTTGTGCATTGGAATTTTTTTCGGCAATAGTTTAGTAAATATTTTTGAGACCATTATTAGAATCACAAATTTTGCAGACATTTCCGTTTTGTGGACGGGCATATTTAAGGTTTTTTTCTATTTTACAGGCGTTCATCTTGGAATTGCCCTTACTCAACACTATCAGGAGAGTTTGCACCTTTCCATTCCGTTTGTTCGATTTAGCGAAGGGGCCCAAAGTAAAAAAGATATTGTTTTAGATGAGACAATATTATCCGATCCTAGAATTTTAGATTTTCTCTCTACAGGAATTTTAAATAATCGATTGATTCTCCCCTCTTTTGTTTTAAAGCATCTTCAAGACAAAACTGAAAATTCAGAGGAACATGTTAAGGCTAATGCTAGAAAACTTCTTTGTGTGATTGATAAACTAAAAGCGATGAAAAACCTTGAGCTAAAAGAGAGCAAAACAGATTTTTCTGACTTATTTGATGTGCAAAAAAAGATATTAAGACTTGCGAAAATGACTAAATCTAATGTTTTAGTGGGCGATAGCTCAAAACTCGACCTTGAAAACGGCGAAGTGCAGTACTTAAATTTAAACAATATTGCAAATTCTCTAAAAAATGTCATGTCAACTGGTGAAACCATAGAAATAAAAGTCCAAAGGTACGGCAAAGAGCCTAAGCAGGGAGTTGGTTACCTTGAAGATGGGACAATGGTTGTGATCAATAATGGGGGCGAATTTATTGGAGAAACAATAGAAACTCAAGTGATCTCAGTAAAGCAAACTTCTGCAGGACGGATTATTTTCACTAATGCATTAATTGAGAGTCACGAGGGTGAGTATGCTTATGAAAGTAGCCATGTTTATGACCACGGTCATAACTAGATGATGGAGAATAAAATGAGCATCCTCGGAATTGGTACTGATATTATTGCAATCGATCGATTTGCAAAAACTGTTGCTAAACATGATCAGAAATTTCTTGATAAAATTTTCACAAGACAAGAGCAGGATTACTGCAATAGACACTCTGATCCAATCCCCTTTTTTGCTGCACGCTTCAGCGCTAAGGAGGCAATTTCAAAAGCCCTAGGTTGTGGTTTAGGAGAAAAACTTACGTTTCTTGATATGGAAATAGTTAAAGATGCAGCCGGCAAGCCCCATGTAATTCTCTCCAAAACAGCTTCAGAAAGATTTAATCACCCAAAAATCCATCTTTCCTTGTCCCATTGTAAACAGTACGCTACAGCTACTGCAATAGCCCTATAGATTAAGAAGCAGTTTTTTTGCTTCTGCTAAAAAAAATATACTCCCGCAGACAAGGATAATATCAGAGCTCTGTCCTGAATATTCCTTAATACCTAATATGGCAGCCTCCTCCTTGGAAATAAGCCAATCAAGCTCATGAGGAAAGAAAAAAACCTCCTCACAATAGGATCGCAATATTTCTAGACAGGTGTGTATGGATTTATTCTTAGACATATTCCACAATGAAATGACCTTTTGACCTGGATACTGCTTTTGTATCTTTCTTTTTAAGGCTAAAAATCCATCCTCATTATGCGCCATATCAAAGATGATGTTTCCATGAGTTTCAAAACGAGCTGGCAGTTTAAATACCTCAGAAAGTTGTTTCATTTTTAGGATTTCTAAACAGGTGTCTGCGATATTTTTATTCTCTTGGATATAATCACAATCTGAGGCCCTCACTTCATAAACATTAGCATCCAAGGCTTTTGCTGCTTTATAACATTCTGGGTGCTGTGCATGATATCCTAGTACCACAGGCGTATTGGGTTTAATAATCCCCGCTTTATTATAGGCAATATCGGCAAGAGTTGGTCCTAAAAGCTCCACATGATCGTAGCTAAGATTTGTGATCACACAAAGGTTTGGATTGATCACATTTGTTGGATCTTTTAAACCTCCAAGGCCTACCTCAATCACTGCATAATCAACCTCCTGTTCTTTAAAGTACAAAAATGCAATAAATGTCAACAGCTCAAAAAAAGCAAGTCCCGCTAAAATTTCTTTATTCTCCGCATAGATTGCCTCTAGTCTCTTGTTGGAAATGTTTATTCCATTCACCGAGATTCGCTCTGTTTTGCATTCAAAATGTGGGGAAGTTAAAAGCCCTGTTTTATAGCCTGAAGCTTCGATACCTTTAGCAATATTGAGCGAAACTGTTCCCTTTCCATTTGTTCCGGCAACATGCACTGTTTTATATCTGTCACTTGGAGACCCAAGAGCTTTGAAAATATCCAATAATTCTGAAAAATCTCTCGAATTAAAATTCCCACGCTTGAAATTTTTATAACATTCTGAAAAGTTCATAAAAGCGATCTTACCCCACTTTCTGTTGTGAATGAAGATCCCATCGATACAAACACCCGATGCTCTCCATGGTAATCCGACCCCCCTGTTTTTTTCAAGTTTCTCTGGTCTGCCATTTTTAATAAATACTCAATTTCAGATAGCTTGAAGTTTCCGTAATAGCATTCTAATCCATCAAATCGATAGGTGTCCAAAAGTTTTCTTAGCACCTTCTGACCCTTAATAAGAATTGGATGAGCAAGAACAACTTTTCCCCCTGCCTTTCTAATCACAGCGATTGTTTCATCTATTGAAGGCATTACAGATTTGACATAATACGGCGCTTTTTCCCCTAAAAATCTTTTAAAGGCATCTTTCATATCCGTTGCATACCCCTTTTCAATCAGACACAAAGCAATGTGAGGTCTTCCTACTGACTCTTTACCCAAAATAAACACCTCCTCTGCTAGAAGGGAGAATCCACTAGCTTGTAACTTATTGATCATCTCTTTTATCCTAACATGTCTGCGCAATCGATGCTTGTTACAAAATTTTATAAGCTGATCATTTTTTACATCTATCCCATACCCTAAGATGTGCACTGACTCAAATAAATCCTTTTTTTCATAAGCTGTAGAAAACTCTACCCCGGAAATAAGCTCCACCTCTAATTGGTTTGCATAAGCAAACACATCATCTGAGTAGGCAGATACTGTGTCGTGGTCTGTAATAGAAAATCCCTTTAGACCTTGATTTTTACACATATCTATCAACTCAAAAGGGGTCTTTGTCCCATCAGAAAATGTACTGTGGGTGTGTAAATCAAATGATCCTAACTTCGCACTCAAGCTTTACCCCCACTTCTTCCAAAACCCTCTCTTGAACCTTGTTCATTAGATTAAATACATCGGCAAATGTTGCATTGTTTTGATTGTTAATAAAATTTGCATGCTTGGTACTTACCTCTGCTCCCCCACATGTTAGCCCTTTAAGGCCACATTGATCAATCAACTGCCCTGCAGCAAATTCATGCACAGGATTTTTAAAAACACACCCTGAATTTTTCATTTCTATGGGCTGGGTTTTTACCCTTTGCTTTAAATATTGGTTGATCATTTGTTTTGCCTCTGCCGAGTGGCTTAATGAAAAAGTAGCCCCAAGCAGTAGGTCTGTTCCTTCATGAAAAATGGATTTTCGATAGGCAAATGCGCACTGATTTTTATCCATTATAATGATTTTTCCATCCTCTTTTAAAACTCTTACTGAAATCAAATGTTTTGATATTTCATTTCCAGAAACTCCCGCATTCATGAATACACTTCCGCCAACAGTTCCTGGAACCCCCACTAAAGCCTCTAATCCTGAAAGATCGTTTTTTGCTGTCTTTCTACAAAGTAGCGGAAGGGACACCCCTGATTCTGCATAAACAGTTGTCCCTGTAATTTGGTATGCAGTCATTTTATTAACAATGATTAGGCCAGGGTAATAATCATTACGAAAAAGAAGATTAGACCCTTTGCCTAAAAACAAATATTCTAGTTTTCTTTCTTTTGCAAACGCTATAGCAACTTGTAATTCACCCTCAGATGTTATAGAGGTTAAAAACCTTGCCTTGGCATTAATTCCATAACTGTGATACTTGCTTATATTTTGCTCTTCTTTAAAGCGCTGCTCCATGCTTCATCTCTTTATAAATAGCGTCTATCATAGCATGAAGGTATTTTGGAGCTCCATAACTACTGAATTTTTTTGCTATTCTAATTGCCTCTGCTATTGCAATTTCTACGGGGATGCTTTCTTGAATCAATTCATAGAGCACAACCCTTAAAATTGCTAAATCAACTTTTGCTATTCTATCCAATGAATATTCTACTGATATATTCGACAGATAACAATCAAAAGTTTTTTTACTATGAAAAATTTTTTCGGCATGCTTGATAAAAACCAACATATTTTTTCTGCTCACCTGAAAAATGGACATAAAAAATTCTACAGAATCAATATTAATTTCTCCAACTTCATTGAATACATACAGTAATTGTACATAGATTTCACGAGTTTTTCTTGGGTTTGCTTCCATTTTTTGCATCTCTACACAGTTGTTTCAAAGAGTGTAACATACTAAGCAGTTTTTTTAATAGCACAGATTTTCAACTTTTCCTCACTACTAAGCCATCGTCTTCATTGTAGTCAAATAAACGACAAACTTCCAATGAAGAGCCGAGAATTGTAACATTATCGGAGTCCTCTTGAACGCAATCGTAATCTTCTTCATCTAAATCATTCCATCCAGAGGTATGCGTGAAAGGCATTGCTAATTTACAAGGACTACAGTCTAATTCACCTGGTATAAGAAACCTGCCATATTGAATATCTTCATCATTCTGAAAACCCGATCGCGTGTCTTCGTAATCGCCATCTTCTATACCTGCAGGAGTCCGATTCCGGTCAAACTTAAACCTATTAAATGTTAGGTGATGCCATGTCACTAGATAATCATCTTCATCAAAACCTAATATCTTTGCGAAAACACATTCTCTTGGACCTCTCTTCCAAGGCTCCCCGGTATTAATATTGATAATTTCTAGGGGGTCTTCATTTTCTTGCTCGTAAATATAGTGAGAATTTTCTCCTTCTTCAATATCTTCAAACCTAAATGTGACTTGTAATGTTAATTCACCAAAATGAAGAATCTTTGTACAAACTTCATCCTCGTGACATCTAAAAGTATTTTTGCTAATAGGCAAAGAAATGGGTAATGCAGAAGCTGCTTGAGCACCTAAATTAGCAAAAAACTTTGCTGCCACCCCATTTGTTTTTAGATCTCCCTCAGGTAGTTGAGCGGGAGCAGCTCCTTGCCTTTTTCTAACTGTATTCGTGAATTCTGAATTGGGGATATGCTTTGACTCATAATTTCCTCCTGTTTTTTTCAAAAAAAGATGATCGCATTATTTAAAAATAAAGGTCAACCCTTTTTATTTTCTTAAAGAAATCTTTTTTCGTTGACCTTGTCTTTATTTTTAGATAAAGTTGTAAACAACTGCTTTTTAAACAAAGGAATCTCTTTATGAGCACAACACCTGTATCAGGATCATTACACTTTCCAACAGTATCTGAACTTGCACGTTTATTAGATGAAGTTATCCCCAACACTACCACAGACGCTAAAAAAAATAAAATTATTCATTTTGCGTCTACATTTTTTGGTGATAAACCGTTTACATTACTTGAAAATGAAAATATTATTAAGAATATTGCTATTATAGTCACTATACAGATTGAGATTATCGTGAATGATAGGTCCTTGACAGGTGAAGATTTGAATAACGTTTTAGGGAATGTCCCAGAAAGTGAAGTCTTATTGGTTGCTGAGATTGTAAAGGCTGCTTTACATAATATCGCAAGCTTCCCTTTTAGCTTGAAGCAAGAAATAAACTAAAAAGTGGCCTTCTAGTGCCTTTTTCTCATGCGCATTTCCCCCTTTATTTAAAAAAGTTTTTACTCTATGATTTAAAATTCTTTCTTTTTCATAAAATGAGGTGATAGTTTTGCTTGGTGTATTTTTAGACTCTGAAACAAACGGTTTAGATTGGACTACACATGTTATTTTAGAGATTTCCTTTATTATTAAAAACTTAATCACAGGCGAAAAAATCCTTTCATACAACACTTTGATTCGACCAAGCAATGAACAGTGGGCAAGTAGCAACCGGGACAGTTTAGAGTTTACAGGAATTTCGAAAGAATCTTTGGAAAAATTTGGAAAGGAGAGACTTTTTGTGAAAAAAGAGATTCTTGAAATTTTTGAAAATAATAATATTAAACGGGGAAATGCTGTATTTATTTGCCAAAACCCAAGCTTTGATCGTATTTTTTTCTCAGGTATTATTGATGTGATAACCCAGGAACGATTCAACTTACCCTATTACTGGCTTGATCTTGCATCAATGTATTGGAGTAGACGGATATTAGAAGGGACAAAAATAGAAAACCTATGTATCTCAAAAGATGCAATAGCTAAAAATTATGGACTTGCTGAAGAGGCAAAGCCCCACCGCGCAGAGGCGGGGGTGAATCACTTAGTTACGTGCTATAGAGCTGTTGTTGGCTTTCCAGGAAAAGATTCTCCAAAATGTGTTTAATTGAAATGTTAGTTTGAAATCCTTGCAAAGAAACTTGTATTAATTGTTCAATCTTCAAGGCGTTTGCGCTGGTTAAATGGGGGGCTTTTTTCATTTGGATAAACACAGACATAAAATCTTCTAGAAATATCCGAAGGTTTTTTTCTGACAATTCACTATTTTCGGTGATGGACTTTTCTATCTCAATAATTATTTTAAAAAAAGAATCATACTTTCTTGTTGATAATAACAACATTAGCTCTTGTATCTTGGTAGTGTAACTTACAAGCTGGCCAAGGCCACTGACATACTCCTTTTGGACGCGAGATAGGATCGTTGGAAGAATATCATCATAACAAACAGTTGTTAACAAAAGGACAAAGTTTGAAGGTGCATCCTCTAATGTCTTTAGCAAAGCATTTGCGTGGACTTTTTGCATTCTATCGATTGCAAGCAACGCAATCACCCGCTTTTTTGCCCGAAACGGGGGGAGAGATGCTTCGGCTACCACAAGTTGAATTGTATCCATTGAATAGAGGTAGCTTTTGGATGTGGGTGCTACTTGTTGATAGTCCCCATGATTCATTAAGGCTTCTAGTGAATTTACCCCAAGGATCTCCATCGCGTGACTTTGCATTCGCTTAACCACTAAATCATGATCTTCACCATGAAATACTATTCCCGAAGCCATAGCATCCTTAATATTTATATCTTTAGTAATTTTGACTGCAACCAAGTATCTACATGGCCTATTGCAGAGTGTAACACATTTTCAATAGATTCGTCAGCATTAATCACTACAATTCTATGAGGATTTTCTTCGGCAAGCAATAGGTAGCCTTTTCTAACCTTTTGGTGAAAAGCGATGGTTTCGCTTTCTAATCGATCTTTTGGGCGCTTGATTCTATCCAATGCTTTTTCTGGAGAGACATCTAAATAAAATGTTAAATCAGGACAGAGCCCCTTTGTTGCAACAAGACTCATTTGTTCGATGTCTTTCATCGGAACAAAGTCTCTACCAGCGCCTTGATAAGCTACAGAGGAGTCTGTAAATCGATCACAGATCACAACCTTACCCTCTTGAAGAGCTGGGATGATTACATTTTCTACATGGTAAGCTCTATCGGTAAGGTAGAGAAAAAACTCAGCCTCTGAAGGCATCGTATTTTTTGGATCTAGTAATATAGAACGAATGGTTTTACCAAATTCTGTGGCACCTGGTTCAAAGGTGACACATAGTTTTTTTTGTTTAGAAAGTAGGTGCTTTTCCAATCCTTTGATAAGGGTTGATTTTCCCGCACCTTCACCCCCTTCTAACGTGATAAAAAAACCAGATGTTCTCATTTTCACTCAACTTCTGCTACGATGTTTTCTATCCTTTGTACTGCCACCAAATGATCATCACTTCCCAACTGAACAATTTTTACTCCTTGAGTGGTTCTGCCCATGATGCGAATATCCTTCATAGAAGTTCTCAAAGTTTGCCCAGAGTTTGACATCATCAAAGCACTGTCTTCATCAGTCACAGTGATTGCTCCAACTACCAAACCATTTCGTTTATTTGTGATAATGGATCTAACTCCCTTACCACCGCGGTTTGTTTGTCTAAAGTCTATTACTTTTGATCGCTTTCCGTGTCCGTGTTCACAGACTACAAGCAATGACTGCCCTTCTTTAACAACCACACAAGATACAACGTAATCTTCCTCATTTTTTAAAGATACACCCCTTACTCCACGGGCTGTTCTTCCAATTGCTCTTACAAGAGTCTGATCAAATCTTACAGCCATTCCGTGTCTTGTAAAGAGCATAATTTGATCCTTTTCATTTACAAGTTCTGCAGAAATCACTTTATCGCCCTCGTCAATAGAGATTGCATAAACACCTTTTTTTCTAGGATTGGAAAAACTATCCAATAAGGTCTTTTTGATCACACCCTTTTTGGTAGAAAGTAAAATCGATGCCTCTTGATCAAAGCTTGCAACTCGAAGTACCGCTGCAATTTGCTCATCTTTTGCAATTCCTTCAAGAAGGTTTACTAAAGCCTTACCTTTAGACTTTCTAGACCCTTCTGGAATTTGCCATGCTTTAAGCCAATAGCATCTACCAAAACTTGTAAACACAAGTAAATGATCATGAGTGCTTGCTACGTAGGCATTTTTAACTCCATCAGTATCTTTTCTCATATCAATTCCGATTACACCATGACCACCACGTTTTTGTTCACGGAAGGTGTCTATTGGCATTCTTTTGATATAATCATCTGTTGAAATAGTGATAATGATTGGCTCATTTGCGATAAGATCTTCCATTTCAAGACCCTCTTCTTCTGAAGGTGCAATGGTTGTCATTCTCTTTGTTTTATCATGCTTGCGCATCTCTTCAAGTTCTGCTTTTATAATATCAAAAACCATCTGTTGAGAAGCTAAAACAGCAATATAATGTCTAATTTTTGCTAAAAGTTCTTCATACTCTTTTTCTAACTTGTCTCTTTCAAGACCTGTAAGTTGGTATAAACGGAGCTCTAACACTGCATCAGCTTGTCTTTCGGAAAATTCATATTTTGCAATCAGAGCAATCTTTGCTTCCTGTTTGTCGGAACTTTTTTTGATGAGTGTAACAATATCATCAAGTTTATCAAGCGCCTTTAAATACCCCTCTAACACATGAGCACGAGACTCTGCCTTTTTCAACTCAAAACGGGTACGACGTCGAACCACTTCATTTCTATGATCGATCCAACAAGTGATCATATGTTTAACGTTCATAAGTCTTGGAAGGCCATTGTCAAGCGCCAACATATTGCACCCAAATGTCACCTGAAAATCGGTATAATTATATAATTGATTTACAATTACGTCAGGAATTTCTCCCCTTTTTAGATCTAAAACAACACGCAATCCTTCCCTGTCTGATTCGTCACGAATATCAGAAAGTCCAGTCATTACCTTGTTATTCACAAGTTCGGCAATTTTAATGATCAATTGCGCCTTATTTACACCATAGGGAAGCTGATCGATGATCACTGCAGATCGATCCCCTTTTAATTCTTCGACATGAAATATTCCACGTACACGTAATTTACCACGCCCTGTATGATAGGCCTCTTTAATTCCTTTTCTTCCACAGATGATACCCCCTGTTGGAAAATCAGGCCCTGGCATTACATCCATAATTTCATCAATGGTTGTATCAGGATTATTGATGATTAAAATTGTTGCATCTATTAACTCAGTAAGATTATGGGGAGGAATGTTTGTTGCCATTCCCACTGCAATTCCTGTTGATCCGTTTGCTAATAAGTTTGGAAATTTAGAAGGGAAGACTACTGGTTCTTTTTTCGTCTCATCATAGTTGGGGACATAGTCAACGGTTTCTTTATCTAAATCATCCATCAAGGCCATGGATGGCCCTGTAAGCCTTGCTTCAGTGTACCGCATTGCAGCTGGTGGATCACCATCTACTGAACCAAAGTTTCCCTGCCCGTTGACAAGAGAGTAACGCATAATCCATTCTTGCGCCATACGAACAAGGGTTGGGTAAATTACACCCTCACCGTGAGGGTGAAAATCTCCTGATGTATCACCGGCGATTTTTGCGCACTTTCTGTGTTTTCCGCCAGGGGAGAGATTAAGCAGCCTCATTGCATAAAGAATTCTTCTTTGCGAAGGCTTTAATCCATCACGAACATCTGGAAGTGCTCGAGATATAATTACTGACATTGAGTAACGGAGATAACTTTCTTTCATCTCCTCTTCAATATTTCTATCTACTACCAATCCTGAAGCTTGTTCTTCATCACTCATAATCTCATTTTTCCTTAAATATCTAAATCTTTCACTGATAGCGCATGATGTTCAATAAACGCTCTTCTTGGAGGCACTTCATCCCCCATTAATACTGTAAACATTTGATCAGCATCTGCTGCATCTTGAATTGTAACTCTTACTAAAGTCCGCTTGGTTGGGTCCATAGTTGTTTCCCAAAGCTGATCTGCGTTCATCTCTCCAAGACCTTTGTATCTTTGGATTTCAATGCCGCGACGACCGTTCACTCGAATTTCATTAATAATTTCTTTTAAATTATGAAATGGGAGAGAGACCCCCTCTTCGTTGATAATATCTAAAATCTTTCCTTCATCATTGAAATATTGAGAAATTGTTAAACTCTGCTCTAGGAGTAGTTTTTTCAATTCATCTAATTTCTCTTTTTTGTATAGATCTAAGTAAGAAAGAGGTTTTACAACAAACCTTTCAATTTTTTTCTCTCTTTCTGTATCATCGTCTGTTAATGAATTGAGAAATGTTGTTTTTTGAGCAGCAGCATCGGTTTCTTTAAGATGGGCAAACTCTTCCACTGTGTAGACATATTTTGGCTTTCCGTTTACGTGCACTTGAAAATGTGGGTATAGACCCTCCTCATTTCTTGCCGCTAAAAACTCTCTAAATACCACACCTTTTCTCTCTAAGCTTGTAATAAGATCTTCGATACTGATGATCATATTAATTAATCCTTTGACTCCGTGCGAATCGAGAATTTTTTCTGAAGCTGCTAATTTAAAGGATAAATCTTTTGCTCCAAGAGAAAGTAGATACTCATCCATCTCCCTTTCGGAGTGAATGTACTGAAATTCTTTTTTCTTTGCGACCCTAAACAATGGAGGTCTTGCAATATAGATATGCCCATTTTCTATTAATGAAAGCATATGTCTGAAGAAGAAAGTTAATAAAAGAGTTCTAATATGGGATCCATCAACGTCAGCATCGGTCATGATGATAATTTTGTGATAGCGAAGTTTTTCAGGGTTGAAATTATCCTTTCCAATTCCGCAGCCAAAAGCTGCAATCATTGCACCCACTTCCGTATTTTGTAATATCTTTTGAAGACGAGATTTTTCTACATTTAAGATCTTGCCTCGAATTGGCAAAATTGCTTGATTTCTTCGATCGCGACCGCCTTTGGCTGAACCGCCAGCAGAATCCCCCTCAACAATATAAATCTCACAAAGAGCTGGATCTTTTTCTGAACAATCAGACAATTTACCAGGCAATCTTAGTGTATCTAGGGCAGACTTTCTTTGGGTAAGCTCCCTTGCTTTTCTTGCTGCCTCTCTTGCTTCTGAAGCAACTGCTGCTTTATCCACAATCACTTTTGCTATTTGCGGATTTTCTTCTAAGAAAGTGGTGAAAACCTCGCCAATAATTTGCTGAGCTGCAGTTCCAACATCGCTGTTTCCTAGGCGCTGTTTAGTTTGTCCTTCAAATTGAGGGTTTGGGACCCTTGCGGAAATAATTGCTGTCATCCCCTCTCTAACATCTTCTCCCGTGATAGAAGTTTTGAAGTTTTTTAGCAAATTATGATTTTTAATATAACTATTTAAAACACGCGTTACTGCAGTGGAAAATCCAGTTAAATGAGTTCCGCCTTGTCTTGTGGAAATATTATTCACGTAAGAAAAAACACTTTCAGTATAAGTTTCATTCCATTGCATTGCAACTTCAAGCTCAATCACCCCATCATGCACTTCTCTAGATCCTGAAATATAGATAGGGGGAGTAAATAGGGGCGCTTTATTTTCATTTAGATATTCTACAAAGGAAGCTATACCACCTTTATAATTAAAAGTTACATCCTCATGATCGTTACTTCTTTTATCCACTAGGTGGATGGTTAAACCCTTGTTTAAAAAAGACAATTCCCTTAAACGATTGCGCACTGTGACGTAATCAAATTCTAACACAGAAAAGATTTGCTCATCGGGCCAAAAATGAACTTTTGTTCCTCTTAGCTCATCAGACTTCTTCTCTTTTAAAAGCTTTGACACTTTACCACGAGAAAATTCCATGTCATATTCAACGCCATCTTTATAAACATTCAAAGCAAGTTTTTTCGATACAGCGTTTACGCAAGAAACACCAACACCGTGGAGACCGCCTGAAACTTTATATGTATCTTTGTCAAACTTACCACCTGCATGAAGAATTGTCATTACAACCTCTGCAGCTGAAACATCTCTTCCTTGTTTTTTAGATTGATCCAAGTGCTTGCCAACAGGAATTCCCCTTCCATTATCTCGCACTGAACAGGATCCATCTTCATGAAGGGTTACATAAATATCTGTACAGTAACCGGCCATTGCCTCATCTATACAGTTATCCACCACTTCATACACACATTGATGAAGACCGCCAGAAGAGGTGTCCCCTATGTACATACCAGGCCTTTCTCTAACTGCCTCTAAACCTTCTAAAACTGTAATGCTACTTGCATCATAGTCTTTATTCTTTTTTTCTTTATCTTCAGTCATGCTTGTCATTGCCTTTGTTCATTACCTCCGGTAAACAATCTTTTTAATAGAAGGAAAGCTGCCTTGCCTTTGCAACATTGAGATCATCTCACCTGTCCCAATCATCGCTAAGTCGGCGTATATCGCGCCAGACAGAACCTTCACATATAAAGTGTCCCCTAAAATTTTTTCAACTCGTGTATATTTAGCAAACTTTGGATCGATAACTGCATTCCAGATCGCATCAATATTTTTTGGACGGGCATTTCGAGTTTTTACAATTTTACCTAAAACTGAACCCAATACATCCCCTAGATTCGTCCAAGGTGTTTCGATTGCACTTTTTTTAATTCGCCTGGTCAAACAATACGTCCATTTGCTTTCATACCAAACTCGCAGTATAGTAAAATGCGATCTAAAAAGCTACCTTTTCTTTTCAAGAAATTAGATAGCAACCGTTGGTGATTCTAGATCTTGATCTGGATCATCAACTTTTGCATACTCCCCTCGAAGCGCCCTTAAAATCCTCTCACCTAATTCCAGTATTTTTTGCCTTGTTGTAGAATCTGCAGACTTTAAACCATCGTCTATTACAGTTTGAACTTTTTTCAACGCCCCTTCCATAACCTTTTTTTGGAGATCACAACGATCTGAGAGGGTGGAAATTTGTCGCCTAAACTCTTCTAATTCCTCTTTGGTTAGATCAAAATCAGCATTTAAAAGAGCGAATTGTTTAATGTTTTCCTCTAACTCATCACTTACTTTCATTAAACGGTTGGATAATTTCTGATGAGTAATAAGGGACTTCTGTTGCATCTCATTTAATTCCTTTTCCTTTTCTAGGTTGGCATCGGCATCCTTTAGATTTTGCGCACCCAAGTCGATCTGATGAACAAATTGTCGCACCAAAATTTCAGCTCTGTGGGCAATTCCCCGATTCTCCTCTAATTTTTTTTCATAGAGAGTTAAGCACCTTTCTAACCGACTTTCAAGCGACTCTAATTCTCCTGCCGATTTTTCCACCCGGCCGTGTTGCTCTGAAAGATCTTTTGCTGTCATTTGGATCTTACCTTCAAATATTTCAACAAGAGATTCATATTTTTTAAGCGCTGATTGGTAGCCTTGCAAAGCTTCTTGTAATTGTTGATTTGCTGTCACTTGTTTTTCAACTTCCATTTTTAATTGATCAACAATTTTTTCATGGTTTACATTTGCTTCCACATACCTTGCATTTTCTCCGCGCAAATCATTTGCTGTTTGCTCAAGATTTGTAACAAGCCCGTTAAGGTTAGTTATCTCCTCTTGCAATTCATCTACTACTGCTTTTAAAGTTCCTAAAATAATGTACGCTCTGTTATAAGCAATTCCCACCGAAGCTGCTATTGCAATAGTAATCACTAAAGCAATTCCGGCGTATAACCATGGTACAACAGCTGTTGCTCCTAAAATAACTAAAACAACAGCGGCAACAATCAACGCAACCTCTACAACCATAGCAAATTCATGAACGCACCCACAGCATCCTTTGGTGTTTGCTCTTTGATTTGCATCGTTAACCATATTTTGCAGCCTTGCTACATTTGCCCCTCTTATTAAAGGCGATGTTTCATTCATATAGATTCCTTTGCTGTATTGTTAATATACAGTAAAATGTAAACCTATTAAACTGTTAAATTCAATAAAATAATATTAGAAACCGGCAACGTAATCATACGCGCCTAAAAAAGAATAGGATACAAATTAAAAAAAATAGAAAAAGCTCGCAAAGCCTAAATTTTGTTTGTTAGATATGTTTTAAATTCTTTAAACAACTTAATAAGTTTAGCTTTTTTCACCCTTGCAAACCGTCTTGCTGTTGAAACTATATCTACTGCTTCTTGCACTGATTTATTTTGATGCTTTATTAAATAAGCAACAATAATTTGAGCAGATCTTCCCCTACCAGACTTGCAGTGGACATTCACATGACCTATCTTTATTTCCTCTTTTATCAAGTCAGCAAGAGCATCTAACTTCTCTACCCCGATGGCATGATGATCAGGTAAATCAACTAACACTTGCTTAACTTGAAGGTCATTATCATCGCGATTTTTGTACGCCCCAATTTTTACAGGCAAATCTTTGTATGTTCCATTTTGATATTCAATTATTTCAGCAAATTGCACAAGGCCGCGCTCATTTCTCTGCTCCCACCTCTCTTGGGCTGCGATAACGGTAGTTCCCCCAAGCAAAGCAAAACTTTCCACTTGCCCCTCTGTAAGTTGTGCTGAAAGAATTAAGGAGTAGTCCCCTTGTTTAAAAACTGTATTTGCCCATTGAGCAGGGGTTTTTATATCATCAGTTACCCTTGCTCCATCTCCTGTCAAACCGCATTTTGAGAAGTCTTTTTGTCTCATATCTTTTAGATTAAAATGCATCCCCATCTGGTATTTTAGCCCCTTCCATAACATGTTTTCACCGGAGCTGTTTTTAGTAAATCTTATGATCAAAAACGTAATTACCCCCCCTACTACAGTCAAAAATAATAGTGCAATTGCAACAATTGCAAGTGTCAAAGCTTTACCCTTTCTCCCATCTGAGGTCCAAGAAATTGGTTCTTCTTCTGAAATAAATCTTGTTGGGGCATTTGAAGCAGGTCTTGTAGTATCCATTATAAACCTTTTGTTTTACTCTAATTATAACATAAAATTGAATTTTATTAAAGAAGATTGAATCTTCACCTTAAACTGCTGCTTTTTAACAGTTTACGTAAAAGGGTTCGTTTTCAGGGAAATGGTTGAAGTTCAGTCATTCAAAATGACTTGTCATTCTAAAAAAAATATTGCCTGCTAAGAGGGATTCCCCTATTGTGTTTGGCATGAAAACCAATATTAAAAAAGATTCCATTTCTGTAGCAAAAATTTTTAATGAGATCGCTGAAAAATACGACCGTATTAATCACCTTCTTTCCTTTGGTTTGGATAGGGGTTGGAGAAATAAAGTTATTCCATTTCTTCCCGCAAAAAAAGGGGCAAAAATTTTAGACATTGCATGTGGAAGCTGCGCACAAATTGCTGCTATTGCTAAAAAGCGTCCTGATTGTAGGTTTACAGGGGTTGATATCGCTGAAAATCTGTTAGAAATTGGGCGCAAAAAGCTATCTGGAACAAATGTGCAATTGGACGCTCTTTTAACAAGTTCTGCGCTAAATCTCCCCTTTGCCGACCGATCTTTTCCTGCAATTACCATCTCCTTTGGAATAAGAAACATGGAAGATTTTGAAAAAGCACTTGCAGAAGCTTACCGTGTTTTAGAAAAAGATGGAAAATTATTCATCCTTGAATTTTCCAAGCCGGAGGGGTTTTTACAAAAAAAACTCTCACTTTTCTATTTAAAAAATATCCTTCCTAAAATTGGAAACTTGCTTTCAAATCATTGTTATGCATATACTTACTTAAACGAAACGATACTAGAATTCCCTCATGGAAAGGCATTTATTGATCATATGAAAAAATCAGGATTTACAAACACCACTTTCCATCCTATGACCTTTGGAATGGTAACGCTCTATATAGGTGAAAAAAATTGTTAAAGCACCAATTTCCACTTGTTATTTGTAACGGAATCTGTGGGATTGGCAAATCAAAGAGGCCCTTACAAGGGGCCCCTTTTTTTCATGCAGAAATGTTTTCAAAGACAGATGATCCCTTGTGGAAATCCTTCCCTTCAGTCTCACATTTTCAGCCCCTTTACACTTTTCCTGTAGAGGAGCTCCCCTTTTCTCCCCTATCTAGTTGTTTACACTCCTATTTTGACACACCAAGTACCCTCGCTCCTTTGATAGATCTTTTTTTGAACGACGCTTCTTTCGAAAAAGTTGTTCTTGCAACCAAGAGAACTTTCACCTTTAAAGAATCACTAGATCCGCAAGGGGTGATCTCCGCTATAATAAAAGCCTTTCCAAAAGATAGAGCTTTTGCTTATATGCCCAATTCTTCGACATTATTTTTTGGATCAAGTCCGGAAAATCTATTTACACGAACAAAAAAAAATCTCACGGTAGACTGTATTGCAGGCACTGTTGTTTGCGGTGATGAAGGCTCTTTATTTACACGAAAATTAGTTAAAGAGCACTCCTTTGTTACCGAGTATGTGAAAAAAAAGACAATCCCCTTTCTTTCCGCCCAAAGAACCTCTGACCTTGGGGTAAAATCTGCGGGAAATGTATCGCATCTTTATCAAACTGTTTCTGGCATCTGTTATGATCATGTCCAAGATCAACAATTAATTAATGCTCTTCATCCGACACCTGCAACACTTGGATCTCCCACCTCAACTGCAATGGAGTTTTTAAAAGACCATGAGCCTTTTGGTCGAGGGATGTATTGCGGTGTATTGGGATGGATGTCGGAGGAAAAGACCTGTTTGAAAGTGTGCATTCGATCAGGCCTTGTTGAAGGTAACACCCTTTCATTGTTTGCAGGTGCTGGCATTACACTTGATTCTTCATCGGTTGATGAAATCAATGAGATTGCAAATAAATTTAAAACGTTAGAGGAGGTTTTTCTTGAAAGATCCGTGTCGAACAAACAATGACTTTGCAAGTCTTATCATTTCAGATCTGACAAATCTTGGCGTCACTGATTTTTGTATTGGTAGTGGAAGTAGATCAGCACCTATTGCAAAAGCCCTTAAAGAGAATCCTTCTGTGAACTTCCTGCTGCACTACGATGAGCGCTCCCTTGGTTTTTATGCTTTGGGGGTTGCTAAAGCATCTTTGAAACCTGTGTGCATAGTAACCACCTCTGGATCGGCTGTTGCTAATCTCTTTCCTGCAGTGATGGAGGCTTATATGGATAATATCCCATTGATCGTTCTCTCTTGTGATCGTCCTTTTGAAGATCTTGATCGAGGAATCAATCAAACTTGTAAGCAGGAGAATTTGTTTGGGGAGTATGTATCCTACTCCAAAAATTTCCCTTCCGCCCCCCACAGCTTTGATTCTGCATACATCACCTCCTCGATTGCTTACCTTGTCGCTATTTGCAAACAAACTCTAACACCTGTTCATCTAAACATTCCATTTACCGAGCCCTTGATTACTGATGGTACATTTTCAAGGGGAAGCTCCCCCCTCATTAAGTACCTTCCAACAAATGTAACCCTTTCAGAAGAGTCCATCCTGCATATTGTTGATCTTCTTTCATCGTATGAACGGGGAATTATTGTTGTGGGGGGGAGCTACTGCAAAGAAACTGCCCGCGGGATTGTCTCCCTTGCTGAACAGATCCATTATCCTATTCTTGCCGACCCCCTTTCAAGCATTCGTGAATTAGGGTCGTCATTTGCAAGTGTTGACTACTACAATCAAGTAATTCATCATACAAAAAAACTAAGTGTCCTTAAACCCGATGTGATTGTATTTCTGGGCGGACAAATTATTTCTAAAAATATTTTAATGTGGATAAAATCGCTAACAGATTGCGAGCAAATTCTAGTAAATAATAAGCATAGACCTATTGATCCAACGCTTAAAATCAGCACCGTTGTGATGTCTGAGATTGGACCGTTTATTAGTGAAATAAATAAACATGTGAAGAAAAAAAATCCCACCCTTTATCTATCAATGTGGAAACAATATTCTCTTTGCGTAAAAGATACTGTTGAGAATTTTTTTGAAGAGAAAGAAAAACTTTATGAGCCGATGGCAATTTCCTGCTTGCTCCCCTTGCTTGAAAAAAAACCTTTCTCTATTTTTCTTGGATCAAGCTTGCCAGTTCGCTATGGTGATAATTTTTTATTTCCCAAAAAAGTCACCGCTAAATTTTATGGCAATCGTGGAGTTAGTGGGATAGATGGCAATATTTCCACAGCCCTTGGTATTTGCGCAAAAAATAAAGCCCCTCTTGTTGCTGTGATTGGGGACTGTACATTTCTTCATGATGTGGGGGCCCTTGCTCTGATGGGGCAAAAGAAAATCCCCCTTATTATCGTTGTTATTAACAATAATGGGGGCGGTATTTTCGACTTTTTACCTTATAGTAATCAAGAGGGTTTGATAGACACGGTGATCTCTCCTCCAACTGATCTTGACATTGGAAAAATTGCCTCTTCTTTTCGTATTCCCTACTGGAAGGGAGAATTTCAAGGTGATTACGGTAAAATGATCGAACATCTTTTGGAAGAAAAAACTGGTGGTATCATTGAGATTCCCTCAAATAGAGGGGAAAATGTCCTCCTTCATCAATTACTTGATGAACAGGTAAGGGTAAGTATCGAAAAAAGTAATAGAAAGGATAAATTATCGTACTTTTCATTCCCGAAAAAAATGGAAACGGCAAAGAGATCTGTTGCATTCACGGATTTTTAGGCACTGCCGCTGACTTTGATGGTTATAAAGACCCCTTTAAAGTAACCGCAGTGACGCTTCCAGGTCATGGAAATAGACCTTTTATGAAAAAGGAGGATTTTTTGCAAAGCCTTGCAGAACTTTCTCCCCAGCATGTTGTTGCTTACTCTATGGGAGGAAGGCTTGCTTTAGAGTCCCTTTTGTACTACCGGGCACGTTTTCTTTCCCTCACCCTTTTATCTACTACAGTTGACTTTGATTATAATGAAAGGATCAAGAAAGAAAACGTTTGGATAGAGGCCTTAACCACCCTGTCCACAGGGGAGTTTGTTCGTTACTGGTACAGTCAAAAAATTTTTAAAGGGTTCACTCCGCCTGAATCTCGATTTACGCAAAATAAGGACGATCTGTTGAAGGTTTTAAAGGAGTACTCAATTACACAGTCTCCATGCTTGAAAAAAAAGCCCCCCCTAGCTGTCAATTATATCTATCGAAAGGGTGATCCAAAAGCAAAAGAGGTGACCGGTGCTTATTTTGTTGATGGTAAAAGTCACGCTATTCACCTTGAATGTATAGACCTAATTAAAGACTTTCTTCAGGCAAGAATTCAAAATTGTTAACAATCACTTGCCTGTGGACTTCCCCAATAGCGGTAATAAAATCAATGAGGCTAGCAGCTCTTTTTTCAGATACTCCCTCTATTTGAGGTAAAATAGCAAGATAGTCTTGCTTAATTCCGTCCCTACCCTCTGGTCTTGCTGAATGAAATTCAAACCAAAAGCAGTCTAAAACTTCTTTAATTTGATCCACTGGATCCTCGATTGTAACAAAGATGTGATCAGGTTTCTTTAAAATGGGTTGCCTTTCAGTGTAGTCACTTTCTATTTTGTGGAAATTTGCAGACATATGCGCAAATTTATACAGCTCCTCCTTTTCCTTTGCAGTTTTAGGACAAAGATGGCGGATCTTATCTAAAGAAGTTCTTCCGTAAATGACTTCCTTTTGAACCTCTTCTACAAGAGTTTTTACATATCTTTGGATTTCATAGCTTGTAAGAGGGTGATTTATTTCACTTTCAGATAATTTCTTTTCTGCATAGATAATCAACCTTTCTATGGGGATTAAAGACAAAATATACTCCCGAACATTATCAGAGAGGCCGTCCACTTCTTTTAATACATTTTC
Organism: Chlamydia trachomatis; assembly: GCA_945872565.1. Taxonomy (GTDB): domain Bacteria; phylum Chlamydiota; class Chlamydiia; order Chlamydiales; family 2-12-FULL-49-11; genus JAJACQ01. Next base: position 73,206 of record CAMBZN010000004.1, read on the forward strand.
AACACATTCAATCACATCAAAACAGTCAACCTCCGGGGAGATTGTATTCATAAATGTAGTCATTGCTATTGTGACTGCCTCTTTGATTAAATCAGGCAATTGCTTGATCATATCGTTTTGCATTTTACTTTCAAGCACCCACCTTTTATCGGCGCAATACCCTGCAATAATTCCTAAAGTTAGGACGTTCACAATCCAATAAAGAATTTCTAATACAATTTTCTTAATTTTTGCACCCAAAGCCGTGTTGGACACCAATTTTTTTGGTGTAGTAAAGAAAATCAAAATTCGATTTTCCACTGTATTTGGTTGAATTAAAAGTCTGGTCATAACAATGCTATAATTATTTATATATACCTATTATATAGTATAATAAAATAAATAGAAACTTATATTGTTGATTTTAGGCATTTTTATGAGATTCCTCTCATTTAATTGAGTTTTGATATTGTTAGGATTATGTAAACCTTAGGAGGTTAAACTGCTTGTTACAAGCGGTTTGTGTTTTTTTTGGATCGCCGATTGGTTTTTGAAGTGCACAAAATCTGATTCTTCTAATAGTTAAGAAAACCAGATGGATCTGACACTGGGCTCTCAGTATTTTCATATGATGAAAATACAAACCCCTCTAAAGCTTTACGAATTTTATATTCTTGATTAAGCAGCTCCATTGTGCTATCGGCAAAAAAAGTTACTATAGGCAAACTGATGGGCGATATATAGATTTTTTTACAGTTTTCAACAACCGAATTTAAAACTGTAATTCTGCTTAGAATATCAGAAAAAGAGACCTTATTTTTGTTCATTAATTCAAGCATATCAAGCTGAGAACTCCGATGTTGATCGTAAAACATTGGATGCATATTATTTCTAAAGTATTGTAAAAGGCTCTTTCCGCACCCTATCGAAGACCTAATAATACTGATTTTTCTTTGTATGTTTGCAAATTCTCCTTCTATTTCCTCTTTTAGCTGTTCTCTGCTTCTTCCAGTTATATATTCACTCACTCTCATTTAAATCTCCTTCTATTAAGATTTCAATAATTATAAGAAAGAAACAAAAAACCAGCAACAAAACAAATATTTTTTGTTATTTTAAAAATGTATATAACTAAAATTCAAATTGATTAGGATATATTTTCAATAAGAATTTCTTTGCCAGAATATCCATCCCTCTTCATCATATGCAAGTACAAACATCAACGGGTCAGGAGGGGTTGATAAAGTCCCCTAACTCTTTCCTTAGATCCTAATCATTGTCAGAAGTATTCTCCGATCAATCTTTTCCATTAAAATCTTCGAGTAATCTTTCTATATATTCATTGTTGATTTTATCAAGATATCTTTGCGCATAAGGATTTTGTCTAACAACTTTTTCCAAGAATTCTCTACTGCGTTGGAGGTGCTGACTTGCAAAATCTAGCGCATCTGCATATTTAGAAGTCGCAACGAGCACTACCTCTTCGTCGTTTTGAAAAAAGGGGTGAGCAAACTTAAGAGCGTAACCTTCTTTTTTAACAGCAGCAAGCACTACTTTTCGATCGATTTGAAAAGACGAATCCACTTGTTTAAGCATATAGGGCTTCTTACTAACAGTAGCAAGCACTATCGAATATTCATTTTGTAAGAGAGGGTTAGCATAATGAAATGCGAAACCATCTTGTTGAACAGCAGCAAGCACTATCCAATATTCATTTTGTAAACGAGGGTGAGCATATTTAAGCGCGCAGCCACTTTTATTAACTGCAGCAAGAACCATATCATAGTTATTTTGTAAATCAGGGCTAGCAAATTGAAGTGTAAGACCATTTTCATCAACTGCAGCACGTACTACATCAATATCATTTTTCAAACGAGGGCTAGCATATTGAAGTGCTTCGGGGTGAGTTTCAACTGCAGCAAGCACGACAGCTTTATCGTCTTTAAGCCATGCTGTAGCAAACTTAAGTGCACCATAATACCCATGTTTGAAGGGTCGCTCCAGCCCGGTTTCATCCTCTTTTATAGCTTTAAGAATGGTTTCTCTATCGTTATTTTTTATATTTATAAAATCGTAAATACCGATGATTAAATTTCCAATAATTGGAATCATAAGAATTACAGATCGTACAGGGTGTGTGTATGTTAAATGTTTCCAATTTCGACCCATCCAATCAGTAGTTGTGCTCAGGTCTTTCATTTTTTTAGATGGAAGAACTACATATTTTTCAATTAAATTTCCGAGTGCAACAATTGTACTAACAATTGGTATGTAATCAACTACACTGTGTTTTCCAGAAAAATCATTAGTACCTGTAACCACTTTACCACCTTTTTAGCTCTGTGCTCTCAATAATAAATTTAACTAAGATCAAATTATAACAAAAATCAGATTTTTATTCAATTTTTTAATTATATTTATAATTTAATAATAAAAGGAGAGCAGTTTATTGCACATTTTTAACTCGTTACTTCACCTTTCTTGAGGCAACAGCATGAACATCAGTGACTTCTAGCTAGTTGAAGAGCTTTTATCACCTGTAATGCGTTGCAATCTTTGTTGTACCAAAAGAGAACGCTTCTATTTAAGGGAAATGTGACATTTCTAAATAATGCCTACAGTAGTGTGTTTTCTATTTATGAAATACCTGATTTGTGCTATAAATCCTCTTTTTTTATTATGGAATTATTATGTCACCTACAACCGTTGTCCCACAAGACCCTAATTTTCACGGAGTGCTCACTCCATGGATAGCTTTAGTTGAATTTAAGCAAACCCTCAGATCTCACATATTGAATTACCCCCTTCACGAGTATCATGATGCCCCAGAAAAATTATTTATAAAATTGAATCCTTTACTCAATTTAGAAGAAGCTTGTAGCGCACTATTAGACTTTTGCAAATCATGTGAATTGAAAAGGTATATTGAAGTTTTTCAAACAACTTTTCAATACACACTCAACCCAAAACAGGCAGTTGCTTTTTGCATTTTAAATGATTTTAACCCCCCTTACACCGAAGAAAAATCACAATTTATGTTAAATAACGAGAGCTTATTAACCCTTATGGAAGAAAAACAGCTCTCTCATACGGAGGAAAATCTCGAGTATTTACGCCACCTAGCAATAAAATGGTGCCATCCAGGCATCTATACCCCTTGCCCATTTGCTGTAAAATCAACCGATGTTAAAGTCAATGTACTTTGGATTCAGGAAAATCCCTTTACAGGCACTGAAAGTATTTTTGATAATGGAGCCGGAAATAAAAATCTTAATCACTACCTTACTAGAATAACTGAAATTTCATCAAAAAGACCAGATACTTCTGTTCAAATTTGGTTTGATAGTGCCCAAGTTACAAGAGCTGCTTTCAATAAAACAGTGGAAACTATTCTTAAATTTAAAAAAGAATCGCAAATAGATCTTAAGCTTTGTGACCTGCGCAAATTAGAGATCCCATCAAACATAATGGAATGTTTCCATCCGGCAACGCCCGTTTATTTTAGAGTTGATCTTTTAAAAGCGCTTATTCCCTACTGTGCCATGAAAGATGAGTCTCATCCAAGATTTTGTGAGGTTAGAGATATAGATATTAAGCAAAACACACTAGGTGCTGTTTATAACGCTAAGACTTTGGCATCCTTAGAAAAAATCGGCTATGTGTTTGGTCAGTACAGAGGAAATGAACTGAGTTTTGAAAATAGCTTCATGATATTTGATGTAAAAAATCCCCGCTACCAAGCCCTGTATAAAACCATACTAATAGATAATCTAGATCGTTTAATTAACATGCAAAAAACTATACCCTCAGGGGATCGAGTTCCTGCCTTCAAACGCATTGACGGTGAACGTGTGTTTGGCTCTACAATGGAGTTTATAGTCAGGGATCTTAATTTTCCGCAAGAATTCCCTACAGTGATCATAGAGGCTCCTTTAAGCTCCCATTCTGACTCTTACCAAAGGGATAAAGATGACAGGCGCAATGAAACTTGTCGATTTACAAAAGAGGGGCCGATAGTAGTTTCTAACGGACATAGAAAAGGGAAAAAAGAATTTGATTTTTCAGGGTGGGCTCAAAGAGCACTTATGGTCTCTGAAGAATTATAAATAAAACATGCTAGTGAAATTTCATATTTTTCTAAGCAAACTTCTTTCTCTTGCAATAAATCAACCGATGATTAAGATACGCTTTATGGGATTTAAAGAGCTTTTTGGAGTAAAACCTCCAGTTACTTATATCGACACCATTGCATTAAAAAAGTGCTACTTACCCTCTTTTAAAAAACAGTACGAAAAATGCTATAAAAAATGCAAAGCCAAGCTCTCCTTAACTCGAAAAAAAAAATTCGAGGCGTATTTTCGAAACTTAGAAAGAGCCGGAAACGACCATAGTTACTGCAAGCGAATACAGTTACGCTACATCAACCCAAAGGTTAGGTACGGTGTTTTTGCCAAAGAGACTATTGCCCCCTATTCCACACTCACCCACTATGTCGGGGAAATGATTCCCACAAAACTGCTAAAAGTAAATCATGATTGCTCTTTCTCCTTTGAGCATTTTCCAGGCTTTTCCATCGATGCAATGAAAATGGGAAACTGGGCAAGGTTTATGAATCATGCTGACGCGGGCAAGCCATCTAACAACGTAGTTGTTTGGGAGTACTACACAGAAAAATCTCCCTATATTGTATTTACTGCAGGCCGAAAAGGGATCAAAAAGGGCGAGCAGCTCCTCTACAACTATGGTCATGAGTATTGGCAGGAGCGAACCTCTCTTGATCTGAAATAGCCCAATAGACCTCTAAAAAGTATTGCATGTTTGGAAAGTTTTCTTTATGCTGTACCAAAAAAATTACCTTTAGGGGCTTTATATGAGCACAGTAACTCTACCTGTATGCTGGGAAAAAATGATGGACTTTGAGGATATTGAGTACCACAAAGGGTCTTGCATTGCAAAAATCACCATGAACAGACCCCATATTCACAATGCCTTTAGACCAAGAACAGTAAATGAAATGATCTTTGCCCTTACCGATGCTAAAAATGATGAACGCATCGGTGTTATTATCCTCACAGGCGCTGGAGATCGAGCCTTTTGCAGTGGTGGCGATCAAAAAATTCGTGGCGATGCCGGCTATAGCGATGAGGAGGGTTGTGAGATGCTCAATGTGCTCGAATTTCAAAGACTTCTCCGCACATGTCCAAAACCGATCATAGCCATGGTCAACGGCTACGCAATCGGTGGAGGTCATGTTCTACATGTAATGTGTGATCTAACTATTGCCTCTGAAAATGCTGTTTTTGGGCAAACTGGTCCTAAAGTTGGTTCTTTCGACGGAGGGTTTGGCGCAAGTTATTTAGCAAGGATAGTAGGTCAGAAAAAAGCCCGCGAAATTTGGTATCTTTGCAGGCAGTACAGTGCTCAAGAAGCACTGGAAATGGGTATGGTCAACGCTGTTGTCCCTCTTTGTAATTTAGAGGCTGAAACGGTAAAATGGTGTAAAGAAATACTAAGACATTCCCCCCTTGCTTTGCGATGTTTAAAGTCTGCATTCAATGCAGAGCTCGATGGCCAAGCCGGTATCCAAGAGCTCTCTGGGAACGCAACTCTTCTTTACTACATGTCCAAAGAAGCACAAGAAGGGCGCGATGCATTTGTTGAAAAAAGAAAGCCTGATTTTAGTAAATTTCCAAAGCGAGGCTAACAATGTTTGCTCAATCCTTACATCAAAGGAGCTTTTTTAGTCTTATTCTATATGGCACAAGACCTAAAACTCTAGTAGCCTCTTTTTTTCCTGTGATTTTAGGGATGTTATTAGCAAGATTTGATGGTAACTATTCCATCACAATTTATTTATACACACTCTTTGCGGCAATTTTTTTGCAAATTGGAACAAATTATGCCAACGATTATTTCGATAGTAAAGCAGGAAGAGATACCTCAAAGCGCCTTGGCCCTCCTCGATTAGGCGCTTTGGGACTTGTTTCAAAAGAGAGTCTTCTATCTCTATCCATTACCTCTTTTCTTGTTGCAACAATTCTCACCATCCCATTAATTCAGCAAGGGGGAAATATCATCCTCTATCTAATTGCCTTCGCAATTTTTTTAGGGGTTGCCTATTCTTGGGGGAAGTATTCTCTTGCTAATACTGGGCTCTCTAATATAGTTGTGTTCTTTGTCTTTGGACCTGTTGGTACAATGATGACTTACTATCTACAATCTCACCTTTACTCTCTTAAGGCTGCTTTTTTCGGACTTCTTCCGGGAGCCCTCTCATTAATGCTTTTTGCTATGAATAACCTTCGTGATGTTGAAGAGGATAGAAAATCCAACAAAAGAACTTTGGTGGTAAGATTTGGATTTCGTTTTGGCAAAATAGAATACTCCCTATCGTTATTCTTAGCTTTACTACTTCCACCTATTACGATGATGATTTATGGCGCTCCCATGGTGACTCTTCTTCCACTAACCCTTATTGCAAAGGGGATGAATCTTTATAGGGCAGTTTGGGATGCAAAAACAAGCGCTGCAATTGTGCCGCTTTTTGAGCAGACTGCCAAATTTAACACTTTATACGCACTTTTGTATATTGTTGGGTGGAGAATTGCAAGCTTATGAACACCCTTGAAAAAATTTGTAGTTTTGAATTAGAAAAATATACCAAACGTTTTACTTTCGGCGGAATTGCAGAGGGTATTTACATTCATTTGCAAGATACAAGCGGTAGAAAATCAGTAGGGGAAGTTTCTCCACTACCTGGAAGAAGTTTAGAAACTTTAGACATGGTTTTGCTCGACTTAAATAAGTTTAAAAACAACTTTTTGGAAAACACCCTCGTCCCATTTGCTCTCCATCCTTCTGTGATGTTTGGCCTTCAGATGGCTTTATACTCCCTACAAAATGATGATCCAATATTTTTCCCTCCAATTACCAAGCTCTATATGAAAGCCCCTATCATTCCATCAAGGGGGCCTGTGAAATTAAAACTTGGAAATTATTCTTTAGATGATGCCCTCATCTTTTATAACAAGTTTTCCAGAAAGGATAGGACAATTCGTATTGATCTAGAAAGAAAGTGGGATCTAGAAAAAAGCGTCGCTTTTTGCAAACAAATCAATCCCTCCTCCCTTCTTTACATTGAAGACCCCGTAACAAATTATATTGATCTAGAGGCTTTTTACAAAGAAACAAACGTGCAATATGCAATCGATATGTTTCTCCCCTTTCAGCCCGTAGAAAAAATTAAACTTTTAGAGGGGCTCCATTCAATCATTGTAAAACCATCCCTTACCGGCGGTCTTAATGAGTGTCGAGCCCTGCAGCAAGCCTTCTTCCCCATCCCCATTTCTTTAAGTAGTCTGTTTGAAACAAGTGTTGGAATTAATCACATAAAAGTGATCTCATCCATCCTTTGCGGACAAAGCCCAGTAGGGGTTGATACCTTGAAATTCCTTAAATAAATATGACTGCAATCTACTATAAAGACCAAAAAATCAGCTACAGGGAGCTACTTGATGCAATAGATCAAAGGCAAATTCCAGATCCAATCTTTCCTGTCACACACTCTTTAGATTGTGTGATCAACGTTCTTACCTGTTTAATAAAAGGGATCCCCTTCCTCCCTTACTCACCCCTTCTTTTAACCAAACCAAATATCACCATCCCAGTCGGCTGTGATCTAATTTTACATACATCTGGATCTTCTAAAATGAAGTTTCCATCCTTTACTAAAAAGGCACTGATAGAATCGTGCATGAATACTCACCCCGCTTTTATGTTATCGGCCGGTGATGTGTATCTTCTTAACCTCCCCCTTTACCATGTAGCGGGGTTATGCATCCTTTTTAGAGCTTTTCTTCGGGGGGCATCGATTGCTATTGATCCTACCCTCACTTCTTTGATCACACATGTGTCCATGGTCCCAGCTCAAACAGACATACTAAGGGATCAAAACCCGTTTCCCAACCTTAAAGCGCTCCTTTTGGGAGGCTCTGCAATACCAACTTCTTTGGCCGATTTTTTAAGTAAAAGAGGCTACCCTCTTTACGTAACATACGGAATGACAGAAACATGCTCTCATGTGTTTGTCGAAAAGTACCAACAGGGGGAAGGTGTCTATTTTACACGCCCATTGCGGGGTCGAAAAATTACAATCAACAATCGCGGGATTTTACTTGTTAAGACCTCGTGGATGAAAACCTACCACAACACAAAGGATCGGTTCTCTTTTGAAGATGGTCGGTATCGATTTCTTGGACGTTCCGATAGTATGTTTATTTCTGGCGGAGAAAATATTTATCCTAATGAAATTAAAAACGCTCTAATGAAAATTCCTGGGATTAGGAGGGTTGAGATTGAAATTAAAGAGCACTTTAAATGGGGAAATAGACCGTTTGTGTCGATCTACACAGATGCCTTAACCTCCCTTGGTGCAATTAAAAAACATCTATCCCAAAATCTGGAGCATTTTAAAATTCCTAAAGATCATGAAATAGCTCTTTACTCTTTATCCCAAGACCTGAAGTAAGATCAATACACACATGTTTAATCCGGGCGCTTGCTTTTAGCTCATTTAGATGAAACACTTCCCCCTTCACTTGAAATGAGGTATTAAAACACTCTACATCAAGATGAATTTCAAGGACGTCCCCTGCATAAATCGGCGCAAAAAATTCTGCAGAGGCCACCACAATGGGCATGCTGAGCTTTTCTTCTAAAAACATCCTTTGCACTGGTTGATACTTTTCTCTTAATAACCCCTCAAAAGCTTCTTGTACAAATTTTAATACACTTGTAAAGTACAAAGCTTTAGTGCAATCGGTATCGGATATACTTACCACTCTTTTGACAATCGACATAAAAAAATCCTAAAATATATTTTTTAGTAAATTTTATATTAACATAGATTTTCTTAACACCTTAAAAAACAAATTTAACCACCTCTTCTGCTTAAAAAAATCTTTTTCCTAAGTGCTTGAAACAATTTCTATGGCTTGAATCAAAAAGATAATTCCTCTAGAATAACAAACCTTAAACGGTAAGAAAACCCATCCATTATGAGCCAGAAAAAAACTACGCCTAATCTTTTCTCCAAAGAACGTCTCAATGAAGATACAGAGCTGCATAATAACTTTTTTTTTGAAAAAAAAGGGGAAGGTTCCCATGCAACGCTACTTCAAGAGGAAGGAATTTCCAAGTTAAAAAATGGAGATCCAACAGGTGGAGACCTTTTCGAGCAAGCTGCTAACTTGGATCCAAAAAATCATTATATTCTGTACCAACAAGGAATATCTTTATTTTCTCATGGGGATTCTACAAAAACAAAAAAATACCTCCTTCTTGCAAATAAAAAATTTAAAAGAGCTCTCACTTTAAAAGAAAACGACTTTTTATGTTTAAAGGCTCTTGGAGCTTCACTGCATCTTTTAGGAAGGTTAACAGGGGGGCACCATTTTATTCTTGAGGCAAAAGATGCCTATAAACAAGCTATAGATACATTCCAAGATGCACCAACAGAAATTCTTGCTGAAACTTATTGGGATTATGGAAGGGTAAATATTTTATTGGCTAAACGATCTGAAGAAGTCTCTGATTTAAGCATTGCATTGAACGCTCACCAAACAGCCTGCACACTAAATGAAAATTTAGGCCCTAGCTTTTGGAGCAGCTACAGTACATGTGCCCTTTCCTTGGGAGAGCAAATCAATGATTCAAAACTCTACCTTGAGGCTATTAAATTTCAAAAAAAGGCTATTTCTAAAGAATCTTCCAACTGGAAGCATTGGTATCAATTAGCAAGATGTCTTTCAAAACTTTTTTTCACATCCTCTGACGAAGATCACTTCCTCCAAGCAAATGAATCTTTTATTACTGCTGCTAAATTAAATCCTACAGGTGACGCATTCTACTTAGCTTGGGCAAAATTACTATTCACCTCAGGAAAAAAGACCAAGGAGGTCAAAAGGCTCTACTCAGCTATTGAAAAATGTAGCTTTGCCCATACCCTTAACGCTAAAAATCCTAAAACCTATTCTATTTGGTCCATCGCACTTTCTGAGATTGGATGCATCAAGGAAGAACTCTCCCTTCTCTACGACGCAGAAAACAAGGCTCATGAGGGCTTTGCTCATGCACTTGTCGCAACAGACCTCTATTTTGCTAAGGGATATTCCTTATTTGCTCAAGGAAATTATTTTGATGATACCGATCTTTACCATCAAGCCATTGAAAAATTCCAAGAGGGGCTATCTATCGACAGAACTTGCCATAAGCTCTGGTACCATTTAGGCTACACCTACTCTATCCTTGCTAAATTAGAGCAAGACCCCTCTTACTACGAAAGAGCAGTCAAATTCTTCACAAGAGCCATTCACCTAAACATGAAAAGCTCCTATTTATTTGCCTATGCTCGCACTCTGTTAGAGATAGCAGAATTCCAAAATGATGAAAGTCTTTTATCCGATTCGATCACTCACTTCCAACAAGCAATTTCACTGAATAAAAATGCAATATTTATTGAAACAGAGTCTTTATATCAGTACGCAAGAGCTTTAGATTTGTATGGTGATTTTAAGACAGATAAATCTTTCTATGTAGAATCAATAGACGTCTTAAAAAAAATACTACTTGTAGACCCTACCTACCCCAACATCCACCATAAGCTTGGAATTGTCTACGATCATCTAGGGGAGCTTTTAGAAGACAAAGAAATTTTAGAAAAATCGCTAATTCATTACAAAATCGCAGAGAAAAGCACTTTTGAAAATGCTGCCCTATTTGCCGACCATGCGATCACAAAAATCCATGTAGCTGAAATTTCCCTTTCTTCAGAAGAAAGATACAACCTGTATAAAGAGGCTGAGTATAAATTAATGCAATCTGCAAAACTTGGATTTACCGAAAGTTACTACCATTTAGCAGCCCTGTACTCCCTTTCTTGCGAGTATGAAAAATCTATCGTGTTTTTGAAAAAATGCATTACCTACGATGCACTTCCAACGCTTGATGATGTTTTAGAGGATGAGTGGCTAGAAAACTTGCGCCATACTGAGCTTTTTAAAGATTTTATTGAGCAGATAAAAGCTCACTAAACCTTAAAGCCATGACTATATCATAGACATTTAAAGAAAAAATCCCTACACTTTATCTACCTATCTAAAAAAGGAATATTTTTATGACAAAGCGTTCGATCTGGTATTTCACTTTAATGTTAAGCACATTTCTACTTATCAATACATTTCTACCCAACACTTTGCCCAAGGAACAGAAGCAAAAAGAATCAATTACAAATATTACTATTTCAGATCTTCCCATAACAGCTTTAAAAAACACCCTTGGATATGCAATATGTTCTACAGTATCTCTGGGAGATGCCTTTGTAACCTTATCCTTAGATAATTACCCTAAAACATTACTTCGCGATAATGATACGGTTCATTTGGTAAAGAAAAATGCAAACGGGATTTTAATTTATTCTGATAAAATTTCACCGTTAATAGAAAGCTACGCCCCTTTGAAAGAGGGGGATGAATTTTTAATCATTTCAGACCTTTCAACGCAAACTCCTAAAACTTTTCCCGCTGTGTACACAAATAATGCGGTTTCTTTTTTATCTGATACCCCTACTTCAAATGCATTAGCAGTGATCGAAACAGTTGATGGGCTCTGCCTTGCTGGCCTTTGGAACAGTGAACTTTCTGTTTTAACAAACGTTGATGAATTAATCGACCTAAAGGATCTAATCTCTGAAAAAGGGATCTCTTATATAAATGATTCAGAAAAGTATTACCTTTTAGAAAATGAACATATGCAAGTAGTGTTTTCTGACAGGGGGGGAGCTGTTGCTGAGATGAATCTTAAACTTCATTCTAAAGCAAGCCCAGCCTCAATCATTTACCCTGTTGCAATCGACAAAAAAATGCGCAAGCAGTCCCCTCAAAATGACCGGTTTCCTCTTCACATGACATACGTTGCAGATCCTCAGGGCAATGCCACTCATAAAGAGAGCCAAATCGGAGGGTACACACCCCTTTTAAGAAGAGATATTATCGGCGAAAATGGAAAAGTTCTGTTCAAAGTTCCGGCCCAGCACTATGCACTAGCTCTTAGACAGTCTAAGCGTGATTTGATCCCCACCTACTCAGTTACAAAATTCACTAAAAATTCCATTCAATTTAAGGGAAAAATTGAAGGTAAAGAAGTCACAAGAACCTACCAGCTTGTAGATAATGCACCTTTTACTCTTGAAATGAAAAACTCTGTAAATGGACATGTTCCTGACCTTATGATTTCCTCAGGAATTACTGAAGTAGAGATTGACTCTGGAAGTTTTGCACCATCATTATTGTACTACAATTTCACCGGCAAGAAGATGAAGCTTGATGTTTTTAAACTTCCTAAACAAACACTTACTGTGGATAACATTTCGCCAAACTGGACTGCAAATGGAAATGGCTTTTTTACAACTATCCTTAATCCAAAAGGTGAAAATCCAAAAGGAGTCACCACTGCATTCATTGAAGGAAATAACTGCCCTTCAAGAGCAACATTAGTGGATGTAAACTTAAATCTAAATCCTAAAGAAAAGTTTCCAGGCTATGAGATTTTAACTCCTTATGAGAGCGCAGTACTACCCTCTCTTTATTATTTTTATGCAGGACCACTTGATAAAAACACCCTTTCAGCAGTAGATAGTGCTTTAACCAATGACATCACCGGATCTAATCCAGAGTTTGTAAAAGCAATCACAGTAAGGGGATGGTTAACATTTATTTCAGATCCATTTGCTAAGTTTATGAACATCATTTTAGACTTTTTTTATATGATCACTCATTCTTGGGGAATTTCCATCATCTTATTAACAATCACACTACGCCTGCTGCTCTACCCTTTCAATGCTAAGGCGTTTAAATCAATGATGAAAATGAAGAAGCTTGCTCCAAAGCAAAAAGAGATTGAAGCAAAGTATAAAAACGATCCTCAAAGGCTGCGAATGGAGCTTTCAATGCTCTTTAGAAATGAAGGGGTAAATCCACTTGCTAGTATTTTACCAATGTTTTTACAAATTCCTTTCTTTATTGGGATGTTTGATCTTTTAAAAACAAAATTTGCTCTTCGTGGTGCGATCTTTATTCCCGGATGGATTGATAACCTTACAGCACCAGATTCTCTTTTCTCATGGGGAATAAACATCCCATTTTTGGGAAATGAGTTTCACCTCCTTCCAATTCTTGGTGCTATAGCCATGCATTTTTCACAAAAGTTAACAACTAGTATGCAAGGTCCGAAGAAAAATCCTACTGACATGGAAAAGCAAATGCAATCGATGGGGCCTATATTAACCTTAGTCTTCCTATTTGCATTCTATAATTTAGCCTCTGGATTAAACATATACCTTATTTTATCCTCATTGCTTGGTGTACTACAACAATGGTATGTGAATAAAAAATTTGGCGAAAAAAGAGCTGGGATTTCTGTGTTAAAGGGGTAAGCATTAAAAAAGTTCTCTAAAATGAAAATGCTCATTTACAGATAAATAGAACTTAGTGAAAATAGCAATGTTTTAAACTAATAGGGCGGAATTTAAGTTGGAAGCATGGGATTCATTCATTGACTTCTTGGAGACAAAATACGGTAAAGCCACAACGGATAAATGGGCTCGTAATCTAAGCGTTGTGCGATTTGATGCTTGTAATATCTTTATTAAATCCAATGATTTTTTTCAAACTCAGTGGATTCAAGAGTACATCCTCCCCCTTGCCAAGGAAAACTTCCTTGACAGCAACGGTAAGTCTATCCGAATCCACATTGAATCTGATGAGAAACGAAGCAAGCCAAAAGAGATTCCTAAAGAAGTACTAGTAAACTTTACCTCAGAGCTGAGCTATCCATCGGCTACATTAGACTCATATTACCCATCTCAAGAAAACTCTTTTTCACATAAAGCTATCGCAAAAATTTTTGGATATGACCTTGAAAATGCACGTCTGACTTCCCTTCCAGAAGACTCCCCAAATCCAATGTACATCTACGGACCAAAAGGCTCTGGGAAAACTCATTTGTTAATGTCCATAAAGACCATTTTAGAACGTCATGGCTTAAATGTTTTTTTTGTCAATGCAGACACCTTTACAGATCATGTTGTTCATGCCATTCGTTTTGGAAAAATGGATACATTTAGAAAAACCTACAGAAATATCGACGCCTTGATCATTGATGATATTGAAGTGTTCAGCAGAAAAAATGCTACTCAAGAAGAATTCTTTCATACATTTAACACACTTCAAACAACTGGAAGAACTATTATCTTAAGCTCAATGTTTAGTCCAAGAAAACTTGAGGGGATAGAAGAGCGGTTAGTGAGTCGATTTGAGTGGGGAATTTTATTGAACATTGAACCTACAAAAGACAAATCGATTAGAATCCGTCTTTTAGAGGAGCGCTTGCATTTTCTTCACCTTATTATAGACAAGGAAACAAAAGACTTTTTATTAGAACACTTTCAATCTTGCGATGCACTAGCTGTTGCTATCGAGACCCTTTCAAGAACTTCTATTTCAGACTCCATCTCTATTGGTGGTGCAAGACCCATTTTAGAAAAACTTGTTAAGCAAAAAATTCGAGACGGTCTTAACGCCGAAAAAATTTTAGAAGAAATTGCAAAAATATTTGGGATAAGGGTTATTGATATTCAAAGTAAGGCTCAAACAAGGGATTGTGTTCTTCCAAGGCAATTTGCTATGTATTTCTTACGTCTAGAACTTAAGATGCCTTTTATGAAAATTGGGTTTATCTTCAAGAAAGACCATTCGACGGTAATGACAAGCATCAAGCATATCGAAAATAACGTTACTAAAAATCACGAAGAGACAATGTATTATATTAACGCAATTTCCACAGCGCTAGTAAAAATAAGAAGCGGCTTAGAAGCCGCTTCTTTATAATAGTTAATGTTAAACATTACACATTTTAGATTTTGATGTATGAATCACCAGGTTTAGCACCACCGGTTGATGGACCGCTTTTTGGACCTGCTGAACCACGTGGACCAATGCCACCAGGACCAATACCAGGACGACCACCAGGTGCTGTTGGAAGTTTAGGACCATCACGATCCTTATCATAGGTTCCAGCATAAATTTTAGCCGCAACAGATCTCCATGTTTCTACAGATTCAACAAACGCTGGGGCAAACTTTTTCAAGCCATCAACAGGAGCATGAGCCATTTCAAGCACTGCGTGCATCAAAATTAACTCTTCTTTAGTAGCAACTCCCACTCCACCGCCTGCCATTAACCCTCCTAGCATTGAGCCTTCGAGTAAAGTTTCATATAACAGCAATTTAGATTTCATATCCCCTGGGAGACCATCTAAAATTGGTGAGTATAAATATAAGCGATCAGAATGAGGTTCATATGTTAAATGTAAAGAAAAAGTGTTATCAATTCCTAAAATGCATGTTTGATTTTCATCAAACGCTAATCCTTCTAAATTCAATTCCTTACCAAATTCTATCAAATTTTGTTCAGCATTTTCTAACGACATTGATCCTCCTTACGAGATACTTCTTTATATATTGTTCTATTCATTCTTTTTAGCGAACTTTTGACGTAATATATCACTTCTATTAATTATTTCCTATTTTTTTCATCTGCATTTCTTCTGGCTATCTGTTTAGTGTAAAAAAAGAGAAATTCAATCAGCGCGAAGAAAAACTCTTTCCTATACCACAAATCTAATTCCACACAATTATGAAAAAAGGGCAAGAAAAAAACCACGTTCCATTGATAATATTCATACACATCTGGGTTACATGTATTTAAGATTAACCCTAGTCAGGCGGCGATATATAAGAATCTAAATTGACTTCGCTTTGAGCGTGTGTTATTATGAAATAACCCTAGCTTTAAGGATCTAATGAAACAATCATACCTTCTTTTACTCATATTTTTTGCAGGTTGTTCAAAAATCACCTCTATTAGTGATCAGGTTCGGTTCCATGATGATGGGGTGGTAAAACCAAAGGTTGCTGTGATAAAAGTGATCGACACATGCCCTCACAATTTGGACTGGGATCTTTCGTCGGAATTCACTGAATATTTATTCGAGCAGTTATTTGCTAGATCCAAATTTTATTTAACTGATGATTTTCAGATGATTACAAAGGACCAGCTGAAGAAATTAGAGCTTTCTCCTTTTTCTGAAGATATGAGATGGTTGCTTGAGATGAATAGTAATGCTGAATTTGTTTTGTTTACTGAAATTTTAGATCATAAGATAGAATCGCAACCCCACTCAAATTATAACCCCCTTAAATCTCTTAAGACCCTTAACATCTCTTTAAGGGTTTGTGTTTTAGATATTAGAAAAAACACACCAAAGGTTGTTCTTCAAGAAATCATTTCGAAACAATACACCATCGCCTTTAATTTAGGATCCTATAGCGAGGATGGCTCGGCTTTAAGCAAAAACACTTTTGCGCTCTCCCCTCTTGGATTAGCTCATAAAAACATTCTAGCAGAGATTGTAAAAGAGGCCGAAGACTATATATTAATAGCCCAATCAAATCTATATTGATCTTAGAATTTTTTCCTAAAATCTTCTTTTTTAACCATTAAAACTTTGTTCATACTATCTAGTGCTTTAAATTCGGAAATTCAGCTAGAATGAGGGTATATGACTGAAGTGAACCTAGAGATTTTTGCTTACTACCTATTGGGGTCACTTTTTTATTTCCTCCTATTTTTAGTTACAACCTATATTGCTAAGATGAAAGGGTTTTTATCTCTTCCATTTAGACGATTTTCAGGAGTCTGTGCCACGGGTTCTGACGTTTTCTTTATAAGCCTTTTTTTTATCCTCTCGTTTGGATCTACTGGTTTTTTTATGGCCTTGTTTGCTTCAAAGAGCGCTCACCCATCATTGCTACATAAAATTCTAATCCCGCTCTCTCCTTTTGTAATTAATATTGCTCTCGTCGGTGTGTATACATGGATCAATTCAAAATTTAGACTTAAAAAATTGATTAAGGACGACCTATACCCTGGGAAAAAGAATATAGTTACTGATATAAGAGATGGTTTCGTAGCTTTACTTCTATCGTTCCCTCCTCTTTTTGCATTTATAAGTGCTTTAGAGGCTTTTTCGCTTTGGATGAACACGCAACAAGCTACAGATCAAGATGCTGTAGCCTTTCTTATGCAAGCAAAGCAAGACCCTATTAATCTATTTATAGCATTGATTTGTATTGTTATTGGATCGCCAATTATCGAAGAATTTTTGTTTCGGGGGGTGATTCAATCTTACTTAAGAAAAAAAGCAGGCTCGATAGCATCGATTGTATTGACATCAGCTTTTTTTAGTCTTTTTCATTTTTCCCTCGGTCAAGGAATTCAAAATATTCCCATTATCATTAGTTTGTTTATCTTAAGTTTATATCTAGGCTTTATTTATGAAAAAACAAGATCTCTTTTCTCTCCCTTAACTTTACACGTGACATTCAATCTAATTAATGCTATAAAAATAATATTTTACAGTAGTTGATTTTAGGTATTTTTTTGCATTCCACTTTTGAGATTAAGAGTTTTGCTACTTCTGATGTGGGTCTTGTTCGATCTAATAACGAAGATGCCTTTAAAATGCTTGAGAAGCATCATTTTTATATTTTAGCTGATGGGATGGGGGGGCATAATGCTGGGGAGATTGCGGCGGAAAAGGCTTGTGAATATATGTGCCATCTCATTGAAAGTTTACCGCTTGAAAATCTTACAGTAAAAGACATTCCGGCCCTTGGTGAGCAACTTTTATCGTTGATGCACAAGACAAATCTTTGGGTTCATCATTTAAGCCACAAGACTCCTGAATTATTTGGGATGGGGACAACGCTTTGTTCTCTTCTGTTTTTTAGGGATTATATGCTTTCCTCTCATGTGGGAGATAGCAGGATATACAGGTTGAGGGATGGATTGCTTATTAAAATCACCTCTGATCATCTTACTGGGAATAAGAACAGGGAGCCTTTGAGCACAAAAGAATCTAAAAAGAAAAGCTCTCTTACGCAGGCAATTGGTACAAGCGTTGAAGTAAAACCATCTCTATTAAAAGCGGAGGCTAAGGCAGGGGACATTTTTTTAATGTGCAGTGATGGATTATCTGATCTTGTGAAAGATGAGGAACTTGAAAAAATTCTTCAAAGCCACACATCTTTGGAGGGGGTAAGTAAGTTTTTAATAGAGCTTGCTAAAAGTCGCGGGGGTCATGATAACATCACACTACTGCTTGTAAAGCTTAACCAAAAGTAAACGCTATTACAATATACCCAATTAATGATTTTTAACTTTGTTTGCTTCTTTTAGAATCATCGTTTTCCAGTAGGAAAAATATAGCTTAGAATAGTCAAACTTTTTTTCTCTAAATTCTAAAAACTTTTCTTCTAAAAAATCTGCTGTGACCTCAGACCAATGGTCCACTACAATTACTGGGAGATCTTTGTACATTGAATCATTTCCCACAGCTAGTTTCATTGTGGGCTTTACAAAGGGCCTTACAATAGGGATGCACCCCAAATATAAAGATTCCCATGTTCTATGGCAATCAAGGCCGTTGCCGCTTGGTGAAAGACAAAATGTATGACTTTTTAGATCGAGTAAATAATCCTTATAATCTCTGCTCTGAAGTTGATTTACAAAGGGTCTATTTTGAAAAAAATCTAAAACATATTGCCTTTCCTCTTGAAAAGTACCGGGAGTAATATTTAAATATGTAAGAGCGTTTCTTGTAACGTTTTTTACATTGATCTGTGCGATCAAGTTATCGTCATCTGTTCTTTTGAAGTACCAGAATCTATTTTCTATTCCGATAGGGATGGGAACAATTTTTTCATGGTCAATATCTACATTTTGGCTGTACCAGCGAATGATTTTTGGATCTAGTAAGAAGCTTAAGTACCTTTGATCAACAATGTCGTCACCGTTGTGCGTTATAAGAATATAGGGATTGGGAATGTTCGGATGAATGTTTTCTAAAAAAGCACCTAAAGAAGCGATTTGAACAAAAACAATATCTCCTGGTGAATTCTTAAAAATTCGTCGATCAAGTTTTACGCCACTATTTTTTCCGTACGATCCGTTTTCTTCGTAGATATATTTTGCAATAGACCTAAAGGCATCGCCAGAAATATAATCATGAATAGGATCTCTACTGTTTCCATACACACCAATTACGATCAAAAGATTTATCAAAGAAAAATGTATTTTCAATTCACATACCCCTACTAGTTGATAGACTATATAAGGAATTAATTTAACAAAATAATTATATTTAATCCACCTAAAGATCATTGACTTCTTTCTAACAGAAAACTAAAATCTATTTGTTCTATACAAGGGAGCTTCACATGAACAAAAAAATATTTTTCTCCTCTTTATTCTTAGTGTCTTCTCTTTTTAGTCATACATCTTATTTATATAAAAAAGTCTTCTCTCTAACTATAACAAATACTATCCCAAAAATCATTCATCAAATTTGGGTAGGAAATAAGCCAATACCAGAAAAGTACAAGCAATACATGGAGACCTGGATTGCTTTTCATCCTGATTGGGAATATCGTCTTTGGACCGACGAAGATGTGGATGATTTTCCATGGAGAAATAAAGATTTATTTCTTCAGGCAGAAAATCCAGGGATGAAATCCGACATTTGGAGATATGAAATAGTGAACCACTATGGAGGTCTTTATGTGGACGCAGACATGCAAGCTTGCCGTTCTTTTGAACCTATTCATTCTCGTTTAGAGTTTTATGCCGGCTACATGTTTGGTAATTTTGTATCATGTGGCATTTTTGCCTCAAAACCTGACTCTCCGATTCTGAATAATGCGATTGAAAGTCTTAGAGAATCAATAGGGCGTTATAATTTCGATGTATTTGATGCCGACGTTATAATGGAAGCAACTGGCCCTCTGTTTTTCACAAAAATAATAGAAGAGTCATTACCATCAACGGACGTTCGTTTTAATGTTATTCTTCCGCACCAGTATTTTCAACCTGTCGAATGTCAAAATAGAGGCATTCCTAAAACAAAAATAGAGTTTTTTAATATTCAAAAAATATGCTTTGCTATTGATCATAATGGAAGCTCCTGGGTGCCTTAAAATTTATAGAGATCTACGCTTATAAATAGGATGGCCTTTTGTCTAG
>CAMBZN010000005.1 GCA_945872565.1 Chlamydia trachomatis
TGATCTCATCTAATTTCAAAAGCTCATCTTTTGTAAATTTCTGTAACACATACTCAGCTAAATCTTCTGTGGTCTTCTCTCCTATCCCAATACGGAATCTTAAATAATCTTTAGACCCAAGCGTATTTTCTATATCTTTAAGACCGTTATGCCCCCCTGAGGAACTTGCTATCTTACTCTTTATACTCCCAAATGCTAGATAAGTATCATCGGAAAGGACAAGTAAATTTGTAAGGGGAATATTGTAGTATTCCATACATTTTTTAACTGCCGTTCCCGATAGATTCATGTAGGTTGTTGGAAGTAAAACAATCACTTTTATTCCTTCCACTACTCCAGACCCTACAAACCCATCTAATTTTTTCACCTGTTTAAAAGTGATATGGTTACTCTCTGCAAAAAAATATGCAACTAGGGCACCTATATTATGCCTTGTCTGCTCATATTCTTTTCCAGGATTCCCAAGACCTACGATTAATAGAGGAAAACAGGAGTCCATACTACTTCTTCGTCACCGATACAAGCACTTGTTTTTCGTGAATACGAAGCTTCATGCTAGGTGATAACACAACATCTGAGACTCTCACTTGGTCGCCAAGTTTCGAAGATGTTACATCTACAATAAAGTTTTTTGGAATCTCACTTACAAGACATGTTGTTTTAACAGATCTTTTTACCTTTTTAAGCTGTCCACCTTGAACAAGTCCTGCACAAGCTTCTGCACCTTTTAAAATCACAGGAATGTACAAAGTAATTTGGTCTGTTTCTTCCACCCTCATAAAGTCGATATGCTGGATTGCATACGTTGTTTTATGATAGCTTATGTCTTTTACATAGGCGATAAATGTTTCATTATCCAATGTAAGGGTAAAACGTACCGTTGCAAGACCACCTGCATCTATATTGCGCAGATGTGTCTCAAATATTTTTTTTTCTAATTTTACAGGAACGCTTTTTCCAGTTTTGTCATACACAACTGCTAGAATATACCCTTCTCTTCTAAGAAGATTAACCCCTTTTCCGCTCTCTCTTTTACTTAAAGTAATGTTCATAAACCACCTTTTATTCTACTCATTTGTTTTGAATAAATGCTCTAAAAAAAGTAGGACCAATTGAAATCAATAGCGGAAGCGTATTCCTACTAGGAGAATTTCAAAGATAAGAGCTGTATTGATTACAACCATGGGTCCTTCTGTTTCCAGAATACTTATCCTCTGTTTTTCTAACTCAAAAAATTAGGATCTATAGTCCCCGCCTATCTAGCGATCATTTGAGTGTATTTTTGGGGCGGCAGGATTCGAACCTACGCATGGCGGTACCAAAAACCGCTGCCTTACCGCTTGGCCACGCCCCAATCTATTTTGCGTAACATCATAAAACTTTAGCAGTTTTTTCGCAAGCTCTCATTCTAGTTTTTTTTTATTAAATAAAAATATATATAGAAAAGAATGTATATTACCCATATTTCATCTGAGTTTAGCCCTTTTGCAAAAGTTGGTGGTTTAGGCGATGTTTTGCATGGTCTTTCAAAGCAACAAGTGCTTGACGGTCATAAAGTGCAGGTTATTCTCCCTAAATACGATATTATTAACCTCCAAGTGTTTAGCTCACTTGAGATGTACATACAAGATTTATGGAGCTATGAGGATGGGGTGGAGTATCACAACAGTGTCTATAGGGGAATGTTTGAAGAGATTGAGATTTTATTGATAGAGCCGCACCATAATAGTTATTATTTCAATAGAGGGTGCATTTATGGTGCAATCAATGATGCAGAAAGGTTTCTTTATTTTTGCCGCACTTGCATACAATTATTAAATACTCGGGGGGCCACGCCGGAGGTTCTCCATCTTCATGATTGGCCTACAGCTGCTGTTGCACCATTAATTCGCTGTTTAAGCCCAAAGCTTTCAGGTAGTATTAGATCGATTGTTTTTAATATTCACAATATTGAACATCAAGGGAAGATTCATCCTAAGCATCTATCAAGAATAGGGCTAAATGGTGCACATTTTCTTACAAAAGATAGGATGCAAGACCCGATTCACCTTGATTTGATTAACCTTATGAAGGGGGCTATCACCTATTGCGATCAGGTGGTCACAGTCTCTCCCACCTATGCTAAGGAAATTTTGACCTCTGAATATGGTTTTGGACTTCACCTTACTATGATAAAATTCAAAGACAAACTTCATGGAGTTTTAAATGGGATAGAGACAACCACGTGGAATCCATCAACCGACCCATATCTTTATGCAAAGTTTCCGTCCAACCCTACATTTATCAACGAAATCATGGAGCAAAAGCGGATCAACAAAGAAAAGCTTTTTAAAGAACTTGGTTTTCATCGTGAGTTAAAAGGTCCACTGATTGTCTCTGTGACTAGAATTGTAAAACAAAAAGGGCCTGAACTCATCCTTCGAGCAATGGAAAAAACGGTTGAAAAGGGAGGATCCTTTGTTCTTTTAGGCAATATCTCTGACATTTCTTTGGAAAAAAAATTCTTTCATTTCAAACAAAGCCATGAACACACCGGTAATGTTCATTTAAATTTTACTTATTCTGAAGAATTAGCACACAGACTTTATGCGGCAGCAGATGCTATTATTATTCCCTCAAAATTCGAACCTTGCGGCCTTACCCAACTGATTTCTATGAGATATGGAACTGTTCCGATTGTTAGAAATACAGGCGGGTTAAAAGACACTGTAACAGACATCTTATCGAGCAATTTACCCCCTACAGGGTTTGTTTTTAATGATGCAACAACTGATGCCATTGATAAAACATTAGCCCTTGTTT
This sequence comes from Chlamydia trachomatis, assembly GCA_945872565.1. GTDB lineage: Bacteria > Chlamydiota > Chlamydiia > Chlamydiales > 2-12-FULL-49-11 > JAJACQ01. The sequence continues at coordinate 2,803 of CAMBZN010000005.1, forward strand.
TTGCAGTTTATAAAAACGATCAAAAAAAATGGCAAACACTTATACAAAATGGGATGAACAGGGACTCTAGCTGGAATTTCCCTTCTCATTTGTATGAAAATATCTACCTTTCTAAAAGCGTAACGTAGAAGAAATCAGTTCATAGGGAACAATGAGAAGAGCCACTCGATTAGCTCTTAGCTTTTCATCCTCTGAGAGCACTCTTACATTTTCAAAAAAAGCTTCTAAAGGAGCGACAAGCTCGATTAAAGAGTGAAATGCCTGCTCGTACTGCCCTCTTTCAATTGATGCTTGATAGGAGGCTTTTACCCTTTGGACTGCGTGATAAAGATCTCTCTCTTGAGTCTCTACAAAAGCCTCTTCAAGGATTGATTTTTCCCGTTGCTCGCCAACAGATCCCTTTAGCCGTTTATAGACCTCCATCAACCTAAGAAAAGTGGCAGATGTTGCTCTAATATCTGAAATAGCCATTACACACTTGTAGATGTAATATGGGTTAAAGCTGTCGTAGACCCCACACATTTCTATGTCTGCATTTGTAAAACCGTAGTCCTTTAATAGCGAATTCATCCTTCCTACAATAAATTCACAAATCTTTTCATCATCAATCACAAGTCTTAAATCAAAAGAGAGCTTGTGCTCGATTAAAATTCGTAAGACCCCTACGGCAGATCGTCGAAGTGCATAAGGATCTTTGGAGGAGGTGGGCATAAGGCCGGTGCCTATATAACTTAATAGGTTGTCAATGCGATCAGAAAGTGCTACAACTATTCCGCTACTGGTAACTGGGAGCTTTCCCCCTTCTGATTTAGGGTAATAATGCTCTTGCATTGCACAGGCTGTCTCTTCAGACTCTCCGAAGGCGCGGCAATAGTATTTACCCATGGCACCCTGAAGGTCTGGAAATTCATAGACCACTTCCGAGACAAGGTCGGCTTTGCAATACAACGGAGCATTTTTTTCTACTTTTAGGTTTAGAAAACCGGCGATTTTATCAGATAATGCAACGATGCGCTCTACTTTATTAAACAAAGAGCCAAGTTTTGGATGTAGCACTACAAATTTAAGTTTTTCATTCCATTGCTCTAATGACCCTTTCAAATCTTTTTCAAACAAGAATAGCCCATCAGAAAGCCTTGCAGTAAGGACGTTTTCATAATTAGAGATGATCTCATCTGTTGGCTGTTTATCTACTGCAACAACAAACTTTGTAGAAATTTTCCCATCTTTCTCTCGCAAGGGGTAATATTTTTGGTGATCAATCATTTCAGAGCAGATCAATTCCTCTGGAAGAATTAAAAATTTCTTTTCGAATTGCCCTACAGCAAGCATCGGATATTCACTTAAAAAAAGTACCTCTTGGGTAACTTCATCAGAAGAGACAATGTCACAATTAAGGGTGGAAGAAATTTCTTTTAGCTGGCTGTCAATAAAGGCTTTTCGCTGATTGATGTCAACAAGGACGTACCCTTTTGCAAGCAAGTGTACATACTCACCTGGATGAGATACGCAGGTCTTTTTTCCAACAGTTTGAGCATTCAATTGGACATTTTTTGAAGAGATGACCCCTTCTATTTCAAGATCGATTAGGGTTTTATCTAAAAGCACTGTTAAAGAAGTAATCGGTCTTGAGAATAAGACGCCCTCTTTACCCCAGCGCATTTTTTTTGGAAAAGTGACAGCAAGGATCATTGCTTTAAGGTGCCCCTGCAGAAGAGCCCCTACATAGAGTCTTTCTTTAGCATATCTAAAAAGCAAACGCCCATTTACAATTTGGATTTTTGGGCTTGACTCCAATTGCTCCCTTGTTGCTATTGCAAGGCCGGTTGCATGAAAAAATCCTAATCCTTGTTTTGTAAGAGCCCCTTTATCGTCGAATACGGCGTCAAGTGATGGCCCCTTTTTCTCTATGATAACCGCCTGGGTGTAGGTTGTCATTTTGTGAACAATAATTGCCAAACGTCTGGCAGTAGCAAAGCTCTCTATACTTTCGTAGGAGATGTTTTGTTCTTGTAAAAATGTTTCAAACTGAGATTTTAAAGAATCAATTGCTGCAGCAATTGCATTTGCAGGTAGGTGTTCAGTGCCCACTTCGAGCAAAAAGTCTGCAACCTCTGCAGGGATGATTTCAACAGGGGCAAGAGATCTTGGTTCTTTACTTGGAAGTTGTTGCAGAAGGGGAAATCCTGATTGTTCTCTTTGCTCAAGGTAGCATTTTGCAGCATTGCAACAAAGATCTCTCACTCTATGGATCATAGCAACACGAGCTGTTGTAGAAATAGCCCCCCTTGCTTGGAGCATATTAAAGCTATGGGATGCTTCAATAGCCATATCGTAGGCGATGATTGGAAGCCCTTTTTCGATCATTTTCTGTGATTCATTTTCGCACTGATTGAATTTTTTCTCCCACAGCTGGATAGAGGCTTCTTCAAAATTATACCGGCTATACTGCTTTTCCGCGTTTAAGAAGACATCTCCATATGTTAAAAAATCATTGTAGGCAAGATCATAAACATTTTCTTGTTTTTGCAGGAATAGAGCGATTCTTTCCAAACCATAGGCAAGTTCAGCAGGTATTTCAGTAAGAGCAAGCCCCCCAATTTGTTGAAAGTAGGTAAACTGTGTAATCTCCATCCCGTCGCACCAAACCTCCCAACCAAGTCCTGCAGCTCCTTGAGTTGGAGATTCCCAATCATCGTGGACGAATCGGATGTCATGTTTAGAAAGATCAAAGCCGATAGCCTCGAGCGATTCTAGGTAGAGTTGCTGCATATTGTTTGGGGTGGGTTTCATCATTACTTGGAATTGATGAAATCTTTGTAGTCGGTTGGGATTTTCTCCGTATCTACCATCTGCCGGCCGTCTAGATATTTCCACATGGCAAACTTTATAGGGTTCGGGCCCAAGAGCTCTTAAAAAGGTTTCTGGATTGAATGTTCCGGCGCCGGTTTGTAGATCGTGGCTCTGTTGAAAGAGACACCCTTTTTCTGACCAAAAACTTTGAAGATTTAAAATTATTTTTTGAAATGTCGACATAAGGGATAAGTATCATGTATTAGATAAAAAAAGACAAGCGCAGATTAAGAGGCTCCCATCTTCATCAAAGAAGTAATGGTAACTTGTCCAGATTCTGGGTAATGGTCTCTATAAGCCACAGATAAAGATATTAACTCTCCCCTAACCATACTTTTCAAATCACCTTGATCAAGAAATTTTGAAGCACTATCGGCATAAGCCATACCGTTTTTCACGCTAATATATATTGGCAAAAGACGATCCATTGCCTCAACAGAGGCACCCAAATGGGTGAGCCGTTCTCTTACTATTGTAGAAAATTCTTTATCAGAAAACCCAATATATTTCATACCAAAAGCCCAACAAGAACATTTACAATGGTTACAGAGTAGATTTGGATTAGTTCTCTCCTTCTCTTCTTTTAGCTTCTTATCAAAATTTGCGAGCAAGACTCCAAATACAACTGCACTAATCAAGCCCCCTCCTGCGATCACTCCTAACATTAATGGAGCCCATAAAGGGGCTGCAATCAAAGCTAAAGTTATGCCTAAAAATAGTATAGTTGCGAAAATTGAAATAACTAGACAGCTTATTAAAGCATACCGCTCTTCAGACTTTTTCGATTCCATGAGAAACAAGTTTAAACCTGGCCCTGGACAAGGGCGCTCTTGTTGAGTAGGCGCAACTATCGGACCAGCCATATAAGACTCCTTATGCTAAAATTGATTTGGATTGAACCTTTTATTAAGAATATCTCTGAAATTAGGACACCAACGATAATATGGAAGTAAAAAAACAAGGGCTTTAAAGTATTCTTTCTCTGTGCTCTCATCTTGAAAATACACATTCAATTCTTCTTCTAGCCAATCCGTTTTAGACCCACCTAAAGACTTGATGCAGAATAAATCACGTAAAATTAAATCATCTAACTTCTCCATAACGACAGAACAGCTCTCGAAAGCACGCCATATTGGATCTCCACTTTTAACACAAAGATAAACTAAGGCTATTTTTTTAGCATAATCTTGGCTGGCTCCAAATGTAGTCGTCAATCTTTGTGCTACCTCTTGCGAAGGTTCACTTACAAGCTGTTGGTATGTTAATGTAGATTGTGATTGATACTTTACTCTCCACTCCTGGAGGCTTCTATCTTCGACTCTTATTTTCTCTTCCTCTACTACTTGTTTCACAAAGAAACTTACAGCACCTACAAAATGCACTCCCGCTATTATTCCAAGCGTTAATGGAAGAACTAAAGCCCCTCCCATCGTACCTAATGCTGCAGCGAAAAAAAATATAAACCCCACAACACAAGCCACACACATGATGGTAAAAATCAAACGATTTCCCGCTCCAGCAGGCGCATTACTTTGATTATTCGACAGAGCGTTATACTCGGCTAGTGTTTGTTTACCCTCTTCTAATCTTTGAAATACATCCATATTAAATCACCTATTTTTATTCGTTTTCTTGAGTTTCTGAATAAACCTTATACTCCTGATCAAACAACCTCTTGAAATCCGGATGTCCACTATAATATTTAGCTAATTTCATATAGGCAGAGATGGAAGGTCTAGTTTGAGATTCATCGTCAAAATATTCCTTAAAATATCCCTTTAATTCTTTTTCTAGCATCGATTTTTCTGTCTCACGTTCAGATTTGATTAACCATAACTCCGGTTTTATTATTTCTCGGAGACTCCCCATAATGACATCATTTTTGCCAAAAGCACGCCATATGAAATTTCCATCTTTCACTTCTTGATAAACTTTAGCTATTTTGCTAGCAGACTCTTCGTGCATTCCTAATCTAATAAACCTTTCTTTCACTTGCTCAGTGCTTTCTTTCTTAAGAAATTCAAGATCAAACAACTTCTTGAAATCCGGATGTCCACTATAATATTCAGCTAATGTTGTATAGGCAGACGCGCGATTTCTAACTTCAGATTCATCGTTAAAATATTCCTTTAATTCATTTTGTAGCATCAATCCTTCTTTATCATCTTGAAATTTGATTAACCATAACTCCCGTTTTATTACTTCTCGGAAGTCCCCCATATGGACAGCCCTATTGCTAAAAGCACGCCATATCAACGCTCCACCTTTAACTTCTTGATAAACTTGACCTATTTCGTAAGCAGACGATTCGTCCATTCCTAAATCAGTAAACCTTTGTTGGACTTTATCAGCTTTTTCATTCATAAGAAACTCAAGCGCATATATAGGAGCAGCTTTGATTTTTGCTATTTGCTGCTCTCTTTTTTCATTGAGTTTTCTCTCATTCTTAAATTCAATTCCTAACCTCACAGCTACTATTACAGTAGGTACAAAAAACACTCCCGCGATTACTCCAAGCGTTAAGGGGATCACTAAAGCCGCTGCCATCGTAGCTAATGCAGCAGTTAGAAAAATTAGAGTGACCACAGCTGTCACTGCACAAATCACTGACAAACCAACTAGCACTGCCCCTTTACCGGCCGCATCATCTACATATTGCACCGCCAAAGGTCGATTACCCGTTGTTGGGGCTGCTACTTGCAATTCTGCTTGAATTCCTAGTTCTACTGACATATTTTTCTCCTTTTAATTTTAATTTTACATAATTGTAACATCAAGAACAGTTAAATAGCAAATAAATTAATTCAGACTAATAAACTAAAGACCCCTCCCTAAAAGATCCGATCTTGAAATTAATACCTCTCCAGAGTATGATCAAGTAAAAAACATTTTTGCAAACTATGGTACGACAAGCCCCACTAATCATTACCCTCAGCAGAGTTGCCCTTTGCCCTGTATTTCTTGTTATCTACCTATTCTATGAGCCAATGGGCATCCCTCTTATTGCCCTCCCCTACATTTTGCTAAGCTTAGTCACAGTACTTGAACTTACCGACATATTCGACGGCCTTGTTGCCCGAAAAACCAACCAGGTGACAAATCTTGGAAAAATTCTCGATCCAATGGCTGATAGTATCGTACGATTATCTGTACTTTTAACCTTTACTCAAGGGTTAATTCAACTCCCCATGCTCCTAACTCTCCTTTTTGTCTTGAGAGAAATCATCATCTCCACTCTCCGTACACTCTGCGCTCTCAACGGACACGCCTTAGCTGCAAGACTTTCTGGTAAACTTAAGGCCATCCTTCAAGCCATTGCCACAATAATCATTATTTTGATGATGATCCCCTATTCCCTCGGTTACATAAGCCTTGCCGTCCTGCAAACTGCCTCTTTATGGATTGTTACAATCACAGCCACCTACACCATCTTATCAGGACTTGAATACCTTTATATCCATAGAAATGATATCAAAGCCTCCATTCAACCAACTTAAACGATCATAAATTCTCAAATCATTGATAAACAACCGATTATCAATTGAAAAATAATCATTTAATATATAAATAAATTATGTTATAATTATGTAATATTAAATAGATCTTATAATTTATGAAACTATATGATTATGTGTTATCTTATTCAGGTTGCCAAAAAGTATCAGAAAATTTTTTAAATGTAGGTTTTGGACGAACTTACATCCATTTTCATCACGATCTCATGGTTAATAGCTCAGTCGATAAAAATAAAGAAAATATTATTAAGGTATTACATGTCATTGGCTTGATCTTTGCCTCTATTGTTACCCTTATTTTTCTCATCATTCGTGAGGTAGGCAGGGCAAAGCTTTCGAAACTTGCTCCATTGGAAATGGAACCCCTCATTAATATTGCACATAACTTAACGGATCGATCAGAATCTGCATACACTCATTTTAAAGACCCAGGATTTCGAAAAAATTTAACTTGTTTGGTAATTCACCATCAGACCCTTAAGGACAATGAACTTTGCGCATCAATCATATTAGATGTTTTCGAAGACATAAGAACCATGATTACAGCTAAAGAGGGTGTAGCTCCACCCCTCTCCGATATTATGAATTTAAATGAATTAGTAACGATCATGCGCCAAACTCTTAATAATGAGCTCTTATGCAGTGATTCTTGCAAAAAACTTTCCCCTCAAACCTTTGAGTCTCTCAGTATAGTAGAAGAATACACAAGAGACCCATTTGATATTGCGAACTTCATCGATGCAACTATTCATGAACAAATCGATCTTTTAAAAAAGATGGTCAATTGCACATCCTTTGATACTTTTTCTTCGGCAAGAATATACATAGAAAGCTATTTAAACTTTACCGATGATCCTATTGATGAAAAAACGATCTACGATATAAATGAATTAATAGCCCTATTAAAGAAAAACAATAGAAGTAAAGGCTTTAATATTTCAAGTATAGAACAGATGCAATCTATAAAACTTCAAAACTAATTTTTGACTCTTTTTCCAAAAAGCATTAGCGTTTTAGACCAAAGCGCAATAAATGGTGTTAGAATAAAACCCGGCACAAAGGAAAAAATACCAATCATTTTCCAGGCGCCCCCCATTATCCAAAATGGCCTAAGCATTGCATTTCCTTTAATCCACACCCTTTGCCCTTCTAAAATGATCATCTTGGTTTTCTTTTTTCTCAAAAAAGCATAGTTTCCTTGAAAAATTAATTTTGCTTTTTTCCCATCAAGGGATGAAATCATAAACATTTTTTTTGCATTAAGCGCTTCAATTTTTCGCACCACCTGTTTACAAGCTGGGCAACTGGTATCATAAAATAATCGTTTCATCGTTTCTCCGTTGGTTTGAGTATATTCTTTTTATTCTTTTTAATATCATCAAATTCTTTAGCCAAAGCAAATGTCTCCTCTTCTGAGAGATTTCCTGCCTGAATTCTTCGTTTAATTGCATTTGTTTGCTCAATCGATTCTCTATCAATTAGTCTCTGGCAAAGAACTCTTACCCCATCTTCTGCCTGCAAAATGTTCATCCTTTTTGATTGGATTTCTTTTAAAAAAGAAAGGTCCCTCTCCTCTAAATAGACCCCTAAATTGAGTAAATCAATCCGTTTTTTCTCCTCATGGAGCATTTTTGCAAGTTCATACAGGCGAGCTATTTTTAGGTCATGAATAAATGATACCTGTACATGTTCCATGATCAAATCAATCAAAACAGGCTCTTTAAGCAGCAGTAGCCACCGAATCATATCCCCTTCTAAAGGATCAGTAGGCCTCTTTACAGGAGCTGGTACAATCTCCTCGACGGGTTTTACAGATGTAACAATATATTTAACCGGCACGCTTAACAAACGAGCAAGTAATTTTTCTCCCTCATGGATCATCAAAGGATGTTTCCATTCAAGAATTTTCTTCTTTACATTTGCTACCAGTGCATTTTTTCCAGCAGGTGTCTCTGCTTTGCCATCTTGTGCAAGCATTCTTACTAAAAAAGTAAGGTAATCAGTTCGCTGAGCAAGCAACTTATCAAATGCATCCCTCCCATGCTTTAAAAGAAAGGTATCTGGGTCAATTCCTTGAGCAAAGCTGCAAACAAAGACCTCCACTCCCTCAACTTGAAACAACTGCCCTACCTTCATTGCCGAGGTGTTGCCCGCCTGGTCACTATCAAAGCAAATTGTCACATCCTCTACTCCAAGCTTGACAAGCTCATCAAGATGCTCTTTGCCAAATGCTGTTCCTTGTGAGGCAACAGCATAATCAAATCCTTCAAAAATCAATCGCAAGGCATCAATTTGCCCCTCTACAATAATCACTTTTCCAGTTCGTGCAATCCTTCTGCGAGAATAATTTAACCCATACAAAGTACGTGATTTTTTAAAAATCACAGTCTCTCTTGTATTCACATACTTGCCGCCAAAAACCGCCTCATCAATCTTTCTCCCTGAAAATCCAATAACATTGCCCACCCCATCATGGATAGGAAACATAATTCTCTCAGAAAAAAATGGCCGTTTTGTGCTTTCGGAGTAAATTCCTCCCTTGACTAAATTCTCTTCAGAAAATTTTTCACTTTGATAGAACATCTTTTGAAACTGTTCCCCTTTTGGGGCATAACCAATTTTAAACTGCTTGATAAAATCTTCCGAAATTCCCCGTTTGAATAAATACTCTAAAGCACCCTTTCCTTCTTCACTGTGAAGTAAATGAAAATGAAAAAAATCCATAGTGACTCTATTGATTTCAAATAACTCTCTTTTATTTTCTTGAGCAACCTCTTTTACCCCCGTATACTCAAGGGTTACAGCGTACTTATTTGCTAAGTATTCAATGGCCTCATTAAAGGATAAACCCAAAAAGTTCATCAAAAAGGAAATTGCATCCCCATGGGCGCCACATCCAAAGCAATGATAGTGACTATCCCCTGCCGTTACCGTAAATGAGGGCGATTTCTCATTGTGAAAAGGGCACAACGCTTTAATCTTCCCCCCAGCTCTTTTAAGCTCCAGATGGGACCCTACAATTTCTGCAAGGTCAATTCTCTCTCTTAATCTTTCTAAGCAATCTTTTGTCAATAAAGGCATGAGCTCATATTACCAAAAAAATCAGAGGAAGTCTATCCGATTTTTCTTTAAGAAAAACTAATATTCTTATACAATAAGATGTTATGGGCACTATGGATTCAAATGGTTTTAAAAAATACGTATATGCAATTCCAAAAAAGGACCCCTGCCCTTTAGATAAAAGAGTTTCATTTCCCGAAGAGCACCCTTTAAGCCCTGAAAAGATCCTCTCTGAAATTTTAGCAGATTTACAAACATTACACGCCACTAATAACGACTACGAAATTCGAAAGTGGATGACAAAAATGCTTCCCCTAATTGATTTACTTCAAGATCTTAAGCAAGCATCCACTTCAGAAACCCCTGATAAACGAAAAGTGTGGCTAGAAAAAACCATAAAAAATATTCAGCAGCGCTCCAGCAACAGCGCAAGCCAACCAGCAAACCCTGCACTAAAAACCCTTATCAATAAGGTCAAAGGCTCATGACAAATTCTTCCATAGAACTCACTCCCATGATGAAACAATGGAGCGAATGTAAAAAACAGGCAGGCAGCGCTTTACTACTTTTTCGACTAGGAGATTTTTACGAAGCATTTTATGAAGATGCAAGCCTACTATCGGAAACACTCATGATCGCCTATACAAAGCGCGGAAACACTCCCATGGCTGGTATTCCTGCACAATCCTTAGAAAACTCTATAGAAAAATGTATTGAAAGTGGAATTTGTGTGGCAATTGCCGAACAAATGGACGTTGAAGAAGGGTACAAAGGAATTGTTTCTAGAAAAGTAACAAGAGTAGAGACACTTGCAACTTTTACCAGCAGAAGGGACCAAAATTCTGGATCCAACAACTTTCTTCTATCCATTTCCGTTTTAAATCAATCCTATTCCATTGCCTATACAGACACCTCTACGGCAGAATTTTTTTTCTCAAGCTTCTCTGAAAGCGGGAAAATGACCGAGGAAATCTTAAGAATTGCTCCCAAGGAGATTTTAATCAACTCAAAGCTTTCTGAAAGTGCCCCTTACTTTTTAAAACGGATTCAAGAGCAGATCGGCGCAAAATACATCACAATTGACCCCCTCTACTTTGATCACCAAATGTGTGTAGAAAAACTACACAAACATCTAAAAGTTGCATCATTAGACGGCTTTGGCCTAAAAGGGGAAACCTCCTCCATCAATGCATGCGGTTCATTGCTCACCTATTTAGAAAATAATATTTTTTTTGATACAAGCGTAATTGTCCAGATAAAAAAGCAAGACACTAGCACAAGCCTCCTTCTAGACCATAACACATTATCACATCTTGAAATCTTTAACAGCCCCTCAGGAACCTCCCTATTTAAAACAATCAATTTTACTGTAACAGCAATGGGAGAGCGCCTTTTAAAAACAAGCTTATTATACCCTCTTACAAACAAAGAGGGAATCCTTATAAGGCAAAACTACCTAAAAGAGCTACTAGAGAATGAAATTGATCTTTCTGAACCTCTCCAGCACATCAAAGACATTGAAAGATTGATGGGAAAAATTGCTCGAAAAAAAGCCTTCCCCATTGATTTGATCCTGCTAGCTAATTCTCTAGAAAGGCTCTCAAAAATCATCCTTGCCTTAAAAGGATCGCTATCCTCTCTTACCCACTCATACAAAGAACTGGAAATAACCGAGCAAATTTTACACACTATCCGGTTAGACGACACTGAATACTTTATCGCAAAAGGAATTAATGAGAAGCTTGATCAACTTAAAGCAATAGAAAATGACTCCGTCTCTTTGCTTAAAAATTATGAAGCCCAGTGCAGAGAAACCCTCGGAATTAAGACCCTAAAAGTGGGGCAAAACAGATCTTTTGGCTATTATATTGAAGTTTCAAGCAAAGCCTCTCACCTAGTTCCAGACTCCTATCATCGAAAGCAAACTCTTGTTAATGGAGAGCGTTTTGTAACAAAGGAGCTTGCAAAACTTGAACATGACATTCAAACAGCAAAATCGCAGGCTTTGTCCATCGAGCAGGAGGAACTAGAGAGGCTCACCGCAATGATTATTTCCTATAGACCTGAAATTTTACACGCAGCTTCATTGATTGCTCAAATTGATTTTATCCATTGTTTGAAAACATTAGCCCTTTCAAGGGGATATATTTGTCCTACAATCACAACTCAATATGGGATTGATATCCTCGAAGGGGCACATCCAATTTTAAAAAGAGCAATGCGCCGTGAACAGTTTATTCCAAACGACATTCACTTCAATCAAGAAAGAGCCCTTTTACTTTTAACAGGGCCAAATATGGCTGGTAAATCAACCTATATTAAATCGGTTGCACTGCTTGTCATTCTTGCTCAAATTGGATCGTTTATCCCTGCAAAATCTGCAACCATCGGAATTGTAGATAAAATCTTTACAAGAATAGGCGCTTTTGATGACTTACAAAGAGGGCAATCCACTTTTATGGTTGAAATGACTGAAACGGCAAACATCTTACGCAATGCAACATCCAAATCTTTGATCATCCTTGACGAAATTGGAAGGGGAACAAGTACTTTTGATGGCGTTGCCCTTGCAAAAAGCATTGCTACCTATATTGTAAAGGAAATCCGAGCAAAAACACTTTTTGCCACTCACTACCTTGAACTTACAGACCTTGCCAAAGAATTTGACCTTGTAAAAAACATCAGGTCAGCTGTATCAGAAAGCGGTGAAAAGGTCACCTTCTTACATAAAATCGAAGAGGGCAAGGCCGATCAAAGTTATGGAATATTTGTTGGAGAGCTTGCAGGTCTTCCCCGCAGGGTAATTCTTGATGCAAAAGAGCATCTTTCATCTCTGATAGGAAATGTTGACACCCCTAAAAAGAAAAAACCGGCCGCTAAACAATATACGCTATTTAACGAAGAGCCCAAAGATCCTATTATTTCCGAACTTGAAACAACAGATGTTGATCATCTTACACCCTTTGAGGCGTTACAAAAATTGATCCAATGGAAAAAAACACTCCTATAATTTCCCCTTTTCTTAATAATATGCCCAGTAAATGTGGCGTATACCTCATGCGCGATAAGAACGATCAAATCCTTTATATCGGTAAGGCAATTGATATAAAGGCAAGAATGAAAAGCTATCAATCAGGACGTGAAGACACCCGTCTACAAATCCCCTACCTCTTAGAAAAAGTACACTCCATAGATACCTTTATCACTTTTACTGAAAAAGAGGCTTTAATTTTAGAAAACACCCTAATCAAAAAGCATAAGCCAAAGTACAACATCCTTTTAAAGGACGATAAAAGCTACAGCTGTTTAGCCATACACAAAGATAGTGAATATCCACAGATTTCTATGCAGCGTTTTCCTATGAAAAATGATCAGGGGTACTTTCTTTCTAAGCCTTATACAAGCAGCTTAACTGCACGCACCCATTTTGAAATTATCAGGCGGGTTTTTCATCTTAGATCATGCTCGGATAAGGAGTTTAACAGCAGAACAAGACCTTGCATTCTCTATACTATAGACAAGTGTAGCGCCCCCTGTATGCAAAAATGCACAAAAAAAGATTATAATGACGCTGTAAGGGGGGCTAAAGTTTACTTGTCTGGCGACGGGGCTAAAGTTGCAAGCTTTCTGAAAGAGGAAATCTCTCTTGCGTCAAAAAAACTCCTATTTGAAAAGGCAGGGCACTATCACCGAATGCTCCTTGCTATTACAAAAAAAGATGCAGTCACTGTCACTTCTAAAGAAAATATCGATGTGCTTGCAGTGATTCAAAGAGATGGATTTTGTATCATTTACAAACTCATCTTTAGAAACAACCTTCTAGTTGATGGCAACCATTTCTCTTTTTCAAATATTGCAAGTAGCACAAAAACCACCCTAGAAGCTTTCATTCTTCAGCATTACGAATCAATCACAGACAAACCAAAATATATCTATACCCCAGAAACCTTACCTAATGCTGCCGATATTAGCGCCATTGTTGGCTGTAAAATCCAATCTCCAAAAATCGGAGAGAACAATAAACTCCTCTCTTTAGCTCTAGAAAACGCAAAAGAAATTTTAGAACAAGAGAGTCAAACAGGTGCATCTTCAGAAAATATTTTACTAGAACTTAAAGGTAAGCTCCATTTAAAACAAACTCCTGTGATCATAGAATGCATTGACACCTCGTGTCTAGGGGGCAAAGACTCCGTAGCTGCAGTGGTGGTATTTAAAAATGGCCGTCCTGAACGCTCTTTATACAGAAACTACCACGTAGACACAGGCAGCTATGGTGATGACTTAAGCTTAATGAAAGCTACCATTGTCAAACGATACAGTAAACTTAAAGACCTTCCAAACCTTATTCTAATCGATGGAGGAAAAGGACAACTGGGTGTTTTAAAAAATTGCTTATCGGATCTTAATATTATCGATGTAGAAATCGCCGCCCTTGCAAAAGAGCAGAGCCGTCATGACAAAGGTCTAACCAAAGAGAGAATTTTTATTCCAGAAAAGTCAGATGCCATCACCTTTGATAGGCACAGTGAATTGTTATTTCTTTTGCAAAATATCCGTGATGAAGCACACAGAAGAGCCATCTCTTTTCATCGAAAGAAAAAAGTAAAAGCCTCGATCACCTCTATCCTTGACACAATCGAGGGCGTTGGTCCAAAAAAGAAGACCCTTTTGTTAAAAACGTTTGGCTCTGTAGCAGGGATCAAAGCAGCCTCCGATGAAGATCTACTATCTGTAAAAGGGCTATCTAAATCCAATCTTAAAAATCTTCGCGATGCTCTGTAGCTTCGATTTATATTGAAAGTTTACATAATCTTTTACTTAATTGGGTACCCTGAGGTATAATTATTAAAGGAGATATGAATATGGATAGAACTTTAGAATATAAGGATAATAGAGAAATTTTTTTAATTAAAAATAATATTTACAGTTTAGCTGCCTTTGCTCCTTTACACTCCCGCTGGAATGATTTGGTTAAAATCGATGAATTCAAAAACCTTGCTATTGTCCAATCAGCTTTTTTAAGGGTATTGTTCGCAATTGTTGCCTTTATCATTTTTCCAGTGATCTGTACTCTTTCAGCACCTACCTATTTATTAAATGGGAAAAAGCTTTCTGGTTATACCAAAACAAAGATTTTTGGAATTAACTCTCTTCAACTAACAGCAGCACCTATCAGCCAACCAGCCGCACCTATCAGCCAACCAGCCGCACCTATCAGCCAACTAGCTGCTCCTTCTGGACCACTACAACTTCGAGAAGGTTTGGATAATTTAGGTAACTCTTGTTACATCAATGCTTGCATTCAGGCAATTGTTGGCTTCACCCCTTTATATACCCTTTTTTTAGCAAGCAAGGCTAATTCCTCACTAAAGGATTCCCTACTTAAGCTATTAGAGGCCTTAAAAAATTCCAAATCTGGACAATCCAAAGTAAAACCTTTGTTGGAAAATTTTTATAAAGAATTAATGAACAAAACAAGCGGGTGGAATGTTACAGATAGAATGGGTGTTTCTCGAATGAATGATTCTACTGACTTACTGTTTTTTCTAGCAGACCGATGTGAAGTATCTTTTACCGATATTTCAAGGATCACTACCACCACTACTTTTTTACAAGACGGTCAAACAGAAAGAGTTATCATAGGTGAACCCGAAGTGTTTTTTAGAATAGTTTTAGATGGAACGAAAGGATCAATCCAAGAGTACATTCAGTCAAAGATGCGCGATTCTGAATCGGAACTTTCTTTGACTCTATGTGAAACTGATTCAATAGCCGGTGGAGTTGAAATTGATGAAAAAGATCTATTTCTTTACTTTTTCAATAGCAAACTTCATGAAGGAGAATTTATCAAGGAGCTTCAAGATACCCCTCCATATCGGTTTAAGAAAGGGTCCTCACTTCACAAGGAACTTCTTGACGTTCTTCAAAGAGACTACGCCACATTAAAGGCGGTTTACTATTCCAATCCTCCAGAAGGGTATAAAGTATATATCGGTGCAAAACAAGAAAAAGCTTCCTTATCCCCTGATTCTAGAGCGATCATCGTAACAATAGAAAACCCAAGCAAAACATTTATCCCTGATCAAGCGATCACTATCGAGGGCAATACTTTCAAGCTAGAGGGGGTGATTAGAAGACCAAGGGGCTGCCATTATACCTTTTTTGAAAACATCGATCCAGAATTAGGGGTTACCTACGATGACAAGCAGGTAACTAAGGAAGTTAACATGAGTGAGGCAAGGTGTCTTTTTTACACTAAAATAGATGCAACTGTAGACCTTTAAGAAGTGATAAACTCTTCCATCTCATCATCAAGGGTTGATTCATCCTCACTATCAGCAAAGCGATCTTCCACTTTTTGTCTTTCAAGAAGAAGATTCTTAAAAACAACATGTACAGAAGAAACATGCAATCCAGTAAGCCTTGATACTTCCTTTACTATTTTTTCTTGAATTTCTTCAGATTTTTCAGGGAGGGAAATACCGTAGTAAATATTTAACTCTACTTTTATACTAACTGATCTATTTTTAACATCTTGCTCTACGTAGATCCCTTTGATCCTTTCAATCCCTTCTCTACCAAGAAGATTATCCATTAAAGTTCCCTCAAGCAAGGCAATCCCCTCTATGCCAGAAAGACACTTGATCGTAATAGACTGAAACACACGAGTTTCTATATCTCTTATATAAATTGTTTCAGGTGCATCAATTTCTTTTGTATCAATATCTTCAAATGGATCTGTTTCATCATGAAGGCTCATTTTATCTCCTTAAGCTTGTAGATTACTCTAATATTCATCCATTTCCCCCTTTTTCGCAACCTCTAAATACGATTTAAAGTGAATTTTTTTTTGAAGAACCATTGATCTTCAATTGTTAATAAACACAATATAAGGTAAAATCAACAAATTGTTTCCTAAAAGGCAAAAAAAATATAGGATACAATTAAAACACAAGGATCAAAACATGAACGAATCTAGCACCCTTTTAACTATTTTATTATTCCTTATACCCACACTTTTTGCTAGACTATGCTTTACAATCGCTCGAAAAAGAGGTCACAACGAAGCTCTTTGGGCAGTGCTTGGCTTTTTCTTCTGCCAATTTGCTCTAATTGCCCTCTACCTTATTCCAAAAAAACAGCCCTCTTCTGCAGCCCCTATCAAGGAGCAGGCAGGGCAATTATCTGTGATCCACAATGAATCAGCGGCATCTTTTGATGATGAAAATTTTGAAGTTCCCAGACAAAAGCGCCTTTCAGCAAACAGAAGTCTTGACTGGTACTATATTGATCCTTCGGAGAATAATGCTATCAAAGGCCCTTATAAGATTAAAGACCTTAGAGAAGAGATTAACAGAAATAAACTCGACTGCAATTGCTACATTTGGTGCGAAGAATTTGAAGATTGGACTGTTGTTTCTGATTTCTCTAACTCTAGTCTTATTTTAGACCCAGATTTTATCGAATAAAAAAACCATAAATCGATTAGACTTATGGTTAATTCTTTGAAAATGTAATTTAAAACACTTACCAGGATGATTTTGTAATTCCAGGAATCAGTCCCTCTAAAGCCATCTCTCTAAAACATAACCTTGATACACCAAATTTTCTCATGTATCCTCTAGGTCTTCCAGTAAGTTGACATCTATTGTGCAAACGAACTTTTGAAGAGCTCTTCTTCATTTTATTTAAATTATCCATCGCTTTAACTCTATCCTCATCCGATGTCTCAAATGATTTGATGATCTTTTTCAAATTCGCTCTTTTTACAGCAGAATTTTTTACCATCTTTACTCGTTTTTTTTCTTTTTCAATAAGTGCTTTTCTAGCCATATGATCTCCTTTCTATTTTTTTCTTGCAGGTCCAGTTTGACGTTGCTTACGCCTTGGATCAAGTTTGTTAATTACATATAGCCTGCCCTTACGACGAACAAGTTTATCACCCTTACTTTGGTCTGCTTTTACAGATGCTCGAACTTTCATAGATATCCTATTTCCTGTACATTTGTTAAATATAGGCAGAATAATATCATTTTGCAGAATTATTGACAAATATATTCTACCCTGCTATCATTTCTGTCATTATAGTTACAAAAAATTTGAGAGTCATGATTTATGAAAAGAACTTACCAACCAAGCAAAATAAGAAGAAAAAGATCTCACGGCTTCCGTGCGAGAATGGCGACCCCAGGCGGACGCAGAGTTCTCAGCAGGAGAAGACAACGAGGACGTTGGCAGCTGACTGTATAAAATTTCCTTTTAAAAAGGAAATGCATGTGAGAAAAAAGTGGGAATTTGGAAAGATTCGAGGCTTTGGACTCAAGTATTATGGAAAATATATCTGTTTCCAGTACTTGATCGACCCTAAGAATCAAACAAAAATTGGACTTACTGTTTCAAGAAAATTCGGCGATGCAACGAGAAGAAACCTCTTTAAAAGAAGAATGAGAGAGCTGTTCAGACAACTAGTTCCAAACTTTGCTCAATCTGTACACGTCAATATTCTTCCTCTTCAAGGATGCAAAACAGCTTCGTTTGATGAATTATCCCTTGATTGGAATAACTACAGATTGTATTTAGCAAAGGATGATACAGATGCAAGGCAGACTTAATCCTTCTCAGTTACAGGCGTGCACAAGCATCAATGGAAAGGTTTTAGTTTTAGCAGGAGCTGGATCGGGCAAGACAACAGTTCTAACTGAGCGCATTCTCCATCTTATTAATGATCACGGGGTCAAGCCTGAGTCAATTTTAGGGCTAACTTTTACAAATAAAGCAGCTGCGCAGATGCGCGATAGAATTTGTAAGAGAATTGGGAAAACTATAGGGCAAAACATCCCCCTTCTTACCTTTCATAGCTTTTGTTTGGCCATTTTAAAAGAGGAAATTCATCACCTTGGTTATACAACCAATTTTTCTCTATATGATGAAAAGGATAAGCAAAGGCTAGAGGATGAAGTTTATACAGATCTTTCTGGCCAGGAGGGAAAAACAGTTACCGAGCAAGACTTTCGAAAAGGGATGGCTGGGGTACTAAAAGCCTATAATGCTGTAGATTTTGACGGACTATTAGAATTAACAGTGGAATTGTTCAAAAATCATCCAGAAATCTTAAAAAAATATCAAAATCAGTACCATTATGTAATGATTGATGAGTACCAAGATACCAATCAAGTGCAATATGAACTCATCGACTTGCTTACAAAAGAGCACGGCAACCTTTTCGTTGTTGGTGATGATGACCAATCAATCTATGGTTTTAGGGGCGCTCAAGTAGATCATATCTTAAATTTTCCACATGATACTGTTGTAAAGCTTGAAGAAAACTACCGCTCCACCCAACCCATTCTTGATATTGCCAATTCCGTTATCGCCAAAAATTCCAAAAGACACGACAAGGTCCTTTTCTCCACAAAAAAGAGTAAAAATCTCCCTAGGCTTTTTCACGCACCTACTGAAGCTGAAGAGGCAGAAACAATTATTCATCGATTGCTCTATTTAAAGAATGAAAAAAAACTTGAATGGAGTGATATTGCTATTCTTTACCGATCTAACAACCTAACCAAACCATTTGAAGTAGCACTCATGCAAGCTTCTTGGAGGGATAATAACCAATATGTGAGGGGGATCCCCTACCATGTTGTTCAAGGGATGTCTTTTTATCAAAGAACAGAAGTAAAAGATCTTTTTGCCTACTTAAAAGTATTGCACAATCCAAAAGATACAACAGCCCTTCTTAGAATCCTTAACTATCCAAAAAGAGGCATTTCAACAGCATCCATCGAATCCTTAAACAAGGAAGCCTCACGACTAACCCTAGATCTATACCAAGCATTAGAACATTATGATCATCTAGATATTTCTTCCCAAGGAAAAGTGGGGATCTCCATTTTCAACTCCATCCTTGCAAAAGCCAAAGAAAAACCTACCCTTACAGAAAAAGTACAATTTCTCATTGATGAGCTAAACCTAAAAGAAGAGATCAAAAAAGAGGTAAAGAGTGAGCAAGCTCAAATGTACAAACTCGACAATATCAATACCTGCCTTCAAATGGCTGTCCAAGCTGACATCGACCGGGCAACTCTTGGGGATTTTATTAACGGATCTCTCATCGATGATCACATGCATTCTAAAGATAAACGGGGTAAGGGGGTAAACCTACTAACGTTTCATAGCGCAAAAGGCCTTGAATTCAAAGCATGCTTTATTGTTTGCCTCGAAGATGGCACCATGCCTCATGAAAAAAGTATAGAGGAGGGCGGCTTAGAAGAAGAACGGCGTCTTTTTTACGTTGCAATCACAAGGGCAAAAGAGTTTCTCTACCTCTCGATGGCAAGAAAGCGCCTCTTTAGAGGCAAGCCTATGACCCGCACAGCTTGCAGATTTCTTTTTGAAATCCCCAAGCAACTGCTAGAATTTGAAGCTTGTAATAATTTTCAGCCCTTAGAATAAAAGCCTTCTCAGATAAATCCATTTATTATATAAATAGTTTTTTTAAATATTACATTTTGGGATGTATTTTGCTGAAAACCCCCTTAAAAAAACTTTTTCTTCTTTTTTTTCTCCTTCCCATTTTTATTCAAGGAGCTGTAGGAACAATTACAGGAACAATCACATCAGCAAGTACTGGAGAGGTGATCCCCTATGCTGGAGTAACTATGACCACAGCTGGAGGAACCAGTATAAGCACCTCTGCAAACTCAAGTGGGGTGTATCTTTTGGGAAATTTAGACCCAGACTCTTATACCTTTGCAGCAGGAGGCCCTTCTGGAAGCACAGAGTATCAGATTTTCCAGACTAATGTGACAATTAGTTCTGGGGCTACAACTACACAAAATGCCGCTTTATTAGACAAACCAGGTTCTGTGCAAGGGAGAGTAACAGCAGATCCGGAAGGGACGGGCCTTGCTGCTACTGTAACATTTCGCACAAATGGCATTGTTGTCGCAACAGCAAATTGTTCTTCAACGGGGGATTACGGAATCTTCACCCTACCACCTGATATTTACTCTGTCACTGCCTCATACACAGGAAGAACTGATCAATCAAAAGGACTTTCAGTTATACCAGGTGGATTCTCTACAGATTTTGATTTCTCTTTGACCGCAGCTCCAGCAACTATTAGCGGCACTGTAACTGATGCAGCAACAACCGATCCTATCGATGGGGCTTTGCTCAGCCTATCGTTAAATGGCACCATTATATCTCAAACAACCACCGATTCATCGGGGAACTATTCCTTCACAGGCCTTGGAGCAAATACATACACTGTCGCCGTCGCAGAAGCCTCCTATCAAGGAGATAAAAAAACAGTAACCACGACCGCAGGGGTCACATCTACAATCAATTTTGACCTTGAGCCAGATTCTGCATCCATCTTAGGCACAGTCTTAGATAGTCTATCAAACCTACCCTTAGAAGGGGCCATTGTTGTACTAATAGAGGATGGAAGGCAAATTCAAAATACCCTCACTAGTAGTTTAGGAACATATACATTTTTTGGAGTGGCTCCCGGTCAGGTTACCGTTCAAGCCTCTGAAACCGGTTACAGTACACGAGCAAACTCCTTTATTATCGCTGCACTTGAATCAGTGACTAATAATTTTAGTCTTGATGAAGGGGCTGACTCTTTGTCCGGTTACATTACTGACAGCTCAACAACAATGGGTATAGTTTCTGCATCGGTAGTTCTCTATAAAGGAACTGGGCAAGTTGCATCAGCAATCACTGGATCTAATGGAAGCTATTTCATAGGTGGTTTAAGCACCGGCAATTATACTGTAGTTGTAACCGATCCATCCTATATTACAAAGGCCCAGGTACAATCCATCGTTACAGGGACAAACACCCTTTCTTTATCCTTAACTCAAGCAAGCTCATCGGGAACAATCGCAGGAAATGTCGTAAATAGTGGCGCAACAGCCGTTGATGATGCATTGATCCTAATTACTCAGGATGGTCATGTAGTCAGCCAATCCTTAACAAATTCAACTGGTAACTATTCTATCCCCAATCTAGCTCCAGGAGAATATTTTGTTCAAGTAAAGCAAGATGGCTACATATCTCAAGTATTACCTGCAACAGTGACTACAGGCACAACAACAGTTAATTTTACCCTACAAAGCGGAGTAAATACCATTTCTGGACTCATTTCAGATCAAATTACTTCCGATGGCCTTTCCGGAGCGCTAGCTCTAATTAATATTAGTTCAAGTGCCTACTTTGAATCCACATTTACCGACCCGGAGGGAAACTACTCCCTTTTAGGGGTCCCTTCTGGGGTTTTTTCTATCACAGGTTCTGAACCTGACTATGTTACTGCCTCCACTGGATTTGTATCCGAGAGCAATATCGCTCTTGATCCAGTAGACTCCCCTCCTCAACAAGTGGTTGGATCCGTACTTGTAAACAATTTTTTTCTTTACTCTGATCGAATTCATCAAATTACTTGGAGCCCAAGTGTTACCTCCTCTGTAATCGGGTACAGGCTTTATAGCGCAAGGACCCTTCTTGCAACATACTCTCTCTCTGACCCGTTTATCTACCAGGCTCATAATACAAGCCCGAACTCTATTATTTTTTACCAGTTATACGCTGTTAATTCCGACGGCCGGGAAAGCTCAGGAGTACAATTATCTTTAAAATAACATTCTATCTATTTCTCTTATCCACCTCTTTGTTTTCCTTATACGCAGAAGAGGATTGCTGCGTGTGTGATTGCTCACCAGAACTTAAAAGCCTTAATCTGTTTGAGGCAAGAGGCAGTTACTTTTTCTTTACCCAACAAAATCCAAGAAATATATTCGGAACCTCTTTGTACTCAGTAGAACTTGAGGACAATTATTGGTTTAAGGACACAACATCTGTCTTTGTCAATGCAAATATGACGTGGGCAGATGGATCAACTCTTTTTTTTAATACAAGAACAGACATGATTATCCCTACCCTTAGCTTAGGGGTAAAAGAGTTTTTTTACGTTCCTGGAAGTGAATTTTCTGCTTACCTAGGGATAGGGCTAAGCTTTGCTCTTCCTTACTCACATAATTATTATGAATATGCCCCGGCTGACATGGTTAGATTTAGCCCAGGTCTTGTGTTCAAATCAGGTTTTTTAGTGATTCCAAGAACAAGAATCTCCAGGAAAATGATTAACTTTATCGCAGACATTTTTTTTGATTACTATCTACAGCCAACCACACAAGAGATCCGTGCATCCTTTGGTCAAAGTCTTATCGATATTGGAGGTTTCCGTACTGGCGGAGGGTTAGGATTTCTTTTCTAATCTGTTTACAGTTGCTGTTTATTGACAGTTATGAGATAGTTTCTTCTCTAATATTTTAGTGAAACTCACGCTATGAGCCAAATAAAAACCATCATTTTACGCCATAGAAAGGAAAATTTAAAAAAATGTTCCCTCTCTGGCCTTGAAACGCGTACAGACATGGAGTTTTACACCTATCCAAAGCAACATTTGCCGCAAGTTGAAGGTTTTGTTCTACTCACTCCCGATGCACCTGTTTTAAAAGGCAATGAAAAGGGAATCTATTTGATTGATGGCACTTGGAAGCTTGCTTCCAAAATGGAGTCTACCCTCCCCTTCGCGGTAGAAAAAAGATCCCTTCCCCCTTCTAAAACAGCATATCCAAGAAAACAAACCGGTTGCAAAGACCCAAATACGGGTCTTGCAAGTGTCGAGGCGCTCTATATTGCCTACACTATCCTTGGTTGGGACACATCTTTACTTCTCGATCACTACCATTTTAAGGATGAATTCTTAAAAAAACTATTGTGCAATTAGCTTTACCTTCTAATCACAGCAACACTCACTGCAAGTTCTGCAAGAACGGCTAAAAACATCAGCAGCAGCAATGCATTCCCCCCAATTAAGTATCTTGTTTTCAATCGATATGTTTTGTGTCTGCGCCCCATCCAAACTAGAACTATTGGAAATACCCCCAAAAGAAGGGCTGATCCAAAACCGCCTGCAACAGTAAGTGCCATTAAGAAAATGGTGGGATTGACAGCAACAATTGAAATTACAGGGACCAAAATGAGTAAAGTAATATAGAATCTATTCCATTTTACAGCCTTTACTTTAAAAACATCAGCAAAAAAATCTATCATAGCAAGTCCGACCCCAATAAATGAGGTAGTAATTGCAAAAAAAGCAAAGATACTGCCTAAAAGGTAGATCCTTGAGTCCTTTGTAAAATAGGCAAGGGGTGCAATAGCACTATCTCCTGCACGCTTTGCAGCCATCAATCCAAAATCCCCTCCCACAGGGACAATTCCCTTAATCAGGTAATCCCAAATCAGGTATGCTAAAAAGGGAATGAGCGTTCCAAAGACCACAGCAATTCTTGACCGTCTTGCATCTTGATTTAAATAGTTATACAAAGTGGGAATAGTCCCTTGATAACTAAAGGAAATAAAAATTACAGGAAGACCCATAAATGCATAACCCCACCCCATATAATTTGCCTGAGAAAGCTGTGCATGCTCTCCGGCAAGGGTGACAAATATAAAAAAAGAAAGGATCAAACCAAGCATTAAAATCGCATTAAGACGTGAGGCAGCTTTTGTCCCTTTAAAAACAAAACCGCCAAAAAAGATGGTAAAGGCTAAAATCCCATAAATATAGGGAATATGTTCACAAATAAAATTAATAACCAGATGGCCGCCCAAGGCGACATATGCAATGAGAATAAAATAAAACTGAAATATATATAATAGAAGGACAATCCACTTACCTGTCTTGCCCAAAAAGGCCTCTGCCATAGTAGTGAGGTTAGCCCCTTTAGGGAGCCATGATGAAAGCTCAATAAAAAGACATCCTGTTGCTACAGAAAAAAGCCAGCACAACGTGTAGACAAAATAGGCAGGTAAAATTCCAGAACCGGCGGTTGCTACAGGATTTGCAAGCATTGCAGCTCCAAGGGCTGTTCCTCCAATTAATAACGCACCAAGAAAGGTTTTGCTTAAAATACTTTCAATTTTTTTATACATGGGTAAAGGATACCAAGAAAATCAAAAGCTTGCTATCTTTTTTTTTCACCCTCTGCTATCATAGCGAATCTAACGCAAATATCAGCAATGAAAAAATATACAAAAAAAGAACATAAAATAGCCATCAATCTCATCGATGCGGACGCTCTTGTTGTTTTAGATACTTTAAGAAAAAATGGATACATCGCCTACCTTGTGGGGGGAAGTGTTCGAGACTTATTGCTAAACTACCAGCCAAAAGATTATGATATCTCCACAAGTGCACTGCCTGAACAGGTAAAAAGGTGCTTTTCTAACTGCTTTCTTGTGGGCAAACGATTTCGACTAGCACACGTTCGACTCAACCACAAAACATTTGAAGTATCCACCTTTCGTAAAGGAGATAACGAAGATGACGCCCTTATTTATAATGATAATGAGTGGGGAACAGAGTTTGAGGATGTCACTCGCCGAGATTTTACTGTAAATGGTTTATTCTATTGCAGTGAATCTGAAACAATTATTGATTATGTTGGAGGGGTAGAAGATGCCAAAAAGGGCCTTTTACGCTGCATTGGAAATCCCTACATCCGATTTAAGCAAGATCCTGTTCGGATGATTAGACTCTTAAAATTTAGGGCAAGATTTGGTCTAACACCAGATGAGGAGATGATTGAGGCGCTATTTGCCCTTCGTTATGAGATTTTAAAAAGCTCCCCCATTCGGATCTTAGAAGAAATTTTAAGAATGCTTGAATCAGGAAGTTCTGTTGCATTTTTTAAAAACCTTCAAAAACATGGATTTTTAGAGACGTTACTTCCTAATCTTGCTAACCATTTTGAAACCCCTATTGAACATGAAATTTATAGCTTTCTTGGAGAAGTAGACAGATCAATTCTTGTTGAAAATGCAAAAATTCCTTACCGGTCTGTTTTAGTGGCCTGTATTGTTTTTCCTGTATTTGATCAAAGAATCCAAGAGATTTACAAAAGCAATCCGAAAAAGGCCCACCTGGGGAGAATTCAAGATGAAGCCTTTGGAATCACCTCTAATCTTTTTGAGCCCACTCTTCGTATTACAAAAAAAATTCTCTCTGAAGTTGCAAGCATCTTAACAACTCAGTATAGATTTACCCCATTGCAAAAGAAAAAACGGATGGTATGTAAAATTCCAAGAACCCCTGACTTTAGCTCTGCCTTGAAATTTTTTTATTTAAGAGCAGCTCTTGAGCCAGGCTTTACCGATATTTATAATGAATGGAGGTATTACTACGATAAAGAAAAAACAGACAATCCCAAACCAAAAAGAGCCCCACCAACCCGCAAACGATCCAGATGAAAACCCTTAAGACAAGCCATCTATCTTTCCTTTGTAAAGAACCCGTCTCTGCCGCTAAAAAAACTGTTTTCTTTTTTTCCTTATCTGATCAAGATTCTCTCTCTCTTCCTCCATTTTGCCACCCTGTGGACACCCTTGTTGCAGAGGGTATTTGCGTAATTTCAACAACCCTTCCGGGCCATGAAAACAATGCTCGCCCCTACAACATTCAAGAAATTTGGCAAAATGACCTTTTAGGATTAAGCTCCTTTATCTCACATCTTTCTCTTGGTATAAAAGAACTCAAAGAACAATTTCCCCCTCCCTTTGGTGTGATGGGCATATCCCGCGGAGCATTTATCGCACTTCACATGTGCAGCATGCTCGACGAAGTTACAACCGCTGTGTGCTTTGCTCCCATGCTATCAATAGGAACAAATCAAGAACTTTCAGCAGGGAATCTCCTTTCAAAACTTGAAAACAAAAAAATTCATTTTTTTATCGGGGATAATGATATTATAGTAGGCACAGAAAATGTGGTAAGAATGCAACATTCCCTTCAAACAAATTCTGAAATTTTAGTCTCCCCTTCTATCGGCAGGGGCGGTCATGGAACAAGTGATGAAATCTTCCACAAAGGAGCCTTATGGATGATCAAAAATCTGTAGAAATCTTTGTTCTTACCGGAGAATTAAGCGGTGACAAGCTCGGGTTTGAAATTTTAAAGGATTTAGCTCCAACTGTCGGCATTGAAGGGGTACTTGGACCCCATCTAAAAAGCCTTGGAATCTCCCAGCT
This sequence comes from Chlamydia trachomatis, assembly GCA_945872565.1. Taxonomy (GTDB): domain Bacteria; phylum Chlamydiota; class Chlamydiia; order Chlamydiales; family 2-12-FULL-49-11; genus JAJACQ01. The sequence goes on from CAMBZN010000005.1 coordinate 29,331, forward strand.
ATTAGAGATGGACGCCTTAAATTTCATGGGGATTTTACGCCCCATCTCCTCTTTACGAAAAATCTTTCGGGCAGTAAAAAAAATTCAAAACAGGATCCTTGAACTAAACCCTAAAATCGTTCTACTCATCGACCTTCCTGACATTAACCTCCGATTGGCTAAAAGGCTAAAAGCGGCTGGTTATTCTGGCAAGATCATTCAAGTAGTCTGCCCCACAATCTGGGCCTGGAGACCAAAGAGAAAGCAAACCCTTGAAAAGTATTATGACCACCTTTTTTGTCTCTTCCCTTTTGAAAGAGACCTTTTTAAAAACTCAAACCTAAAAGTCTCTTATATTGGCCATCCTTTGAACAACATCACCCCTTCCAAGGCTGCTGCTAAAAATAAGATCCTTGCCTTATTTCCCGGCTCGCGTAAGCAGGAGGTGCTCAGACTCCTCCCTCTTTTCCTTGCAGCCTGTAAAGATTTAACCGATTTTTCCATCCACGTAAGTGTTGCCAAAGACTCCCTTCTTTCATCAATAAAAGAGATTACAAAGGGGTTTAATGTTACACTAAGATCGCCACACGAGAAGGACTCACTCATTGAAGAGACCTCTTTTGCTCTTGCTAAAAACGGCACCATTAATTTAGAACTTGCTCTCCATCATGTGCCCCAAATCACTTGCTATAGCATTTCCAAACTAGAGCGATATATTTATGAATACTGCTTTTCACTAAAACTCCCCCATTATAGCCTTCCAAATATTTTATTGAAAAAAAGAGCCGTCCCAGAACTAATTGGCCCATTTTGCCTGCTCAAAAATGTCCAAATCGAAATCACGAATTTAATCAATGATCCTTATATTTCGCACTCAATGCTACAAGATTATGCTCAGCTTTCTACCTATCTTAAAAAACAATCTACTGCAGATCCTAAAAAGCTTATAGAAAGTTTACTATAGGGTTGAAGAGAAATAGGATTTTTTGTATACTTCTTTCCATTATGGAAGAATTAGACCTGTACATTGATAGATTAAAGGCAGCTGAATATAAAGACTTTTCTTTAACCGCTTCCCCTTGCATTATGGAGAGCCCTGACAATGAGGCTTCTTTTAAAGAAGACCTTCTTATCACAGGAGCTGCAACCTTATCAACTGATCATCTAATTCTAAATATAGCAATAGACACACAGGTAATTAATTACTGCACAATCTGTAATGAACCAATCTCTCACCCTCTCCATATAGAGGAAAAACACATGGCTTTTTCCCTAAGTAAGATGAAAAGCGGTGTGTTTTCACTAAAAAGTACCGTTCGTGAATTGGTTTTTTTGAACCTTCCTCGTTTTAGTGAATGTGAAGGTAAATGCCCAGAAAGAGCCGCAATAGAAAAATATTTAATCAATAGAGATCATCCCAGAGAAAATTCTCAAGGATAACAAGGAGTAAACATGGCAGTTCCAAAACGTAAAGTATCAAAAGGAAGAAGAAATAGACGTCGTGCTCACGATTTCCTAACACCAAAAACGATGAACACATGCTCAAATTGTGATGCAATTGTTCTTTCTCACCATATTTGCCAAGCATGCGGATATTATAAAGGAAGATCCTACAAGAAAAGTGAAGTGGCTTAAACCCTCTTTATAATTCAACTTTGCCCTTTTGAAAAAACAACTTATAGCTTTAAACACAAAGATGTTTTAAGATAGGACGATAATAAACCTTTATCATATAGACTTAACATGAAAGAAATTTTGATCAATGTGGAAACTAAAGAGCTTCGCGTTGCTGTCTTAAAGAATAAAAAGCTTCATGACCTCGTTATCGAGAGGAGAAAAAGCAGGCAAATCACGGGGAATATCTATCGTGGAAAAGTCACTAATATCTTAAAAAACATTCAATCTGCTTTCATAGACATAGGTGAAGGAGAGAATGGATTTATTCATATCTCCGATATTGTTGAAAACACGCAAAAGTTCAAAGAGATGTTTGATATGGACTTTGAGCCTGTCGCCTCTAAAAAACCAGAAAGCGAGTCTGAGACTGATATTTCAAAAATCCTTAAAACCGGGCAGACGGTTTTAGTTCAGGTTGTCAAAGAACCCATCGGATCAAAAGGGGCTCGCCTTACCTCCAATGTTTCCATCCCCGGTAGATTTTTAGTCCTTTTGCCTAACAGCCCTCACAGAGGGGTGTCGAAAAAAATCACCGATAACAAATCTCGAACAAGGCTTAAAAATCTTATCAAAGCATTTGAGATGCCAAGCGACATGGGTCTGATTTGCAGAACCTCTTGCGTTGAGGCCTCTACAGATCAACTCATCGATGAAGCTCATGAGCTCATCCAGAATTGGGAAAACACAAGAGTACAATTTGAAAAATCACAAGGGACTTGCTTGCTCTACCAAGAGTCAGATATTGTAAAAAGAACATTGATCAAGGCACTTGATAAAAAGTTCAACAGACTACTTGTAGATGACAAAGAAATGTTTGATTCTTTAACTAAAATGCTCTCCAAATATGCCTCCGCCGAAAGCATTTTAAAGGTTGAATACTATAGAGACAAGCTCCCTATTTTTAAACGTTTTGCAGTAGAAAAGGAGATCTCTAAAGCAGCTCACCGTAAAGTCTGGCTCCAAAGTGGGGGGTATCTTTTCTTTGAACGTACAGAGGCTATGTACACTGTCGATGTCAACACAGGAAGGGGAGGGAAAAAAGATAGCTCTAAGGATGTTGAGGAGGCAATTGTTCATGTGAATATGGAGGCTGCTGAAGAAATCGCAAGACAGCTGTCCATACGAAATATTGGCGGACTGATTGTATGTGATTTTATTGACATGCGGTTTAGAAAAAATGGCAAGCGCGTTTTAGAGCGTCTAAAAGCTGCTCTTAAGGAAGATTCTGCCAAAATAACCATCCTAGGGATGAGCGAATTTGGCCTAATTGAAATGACACGTCAGAGAAATCGTGAGTCTTTGCTCCAAACGATGTTTACAGAATGCCCTTACTGTAGCGGCAGAGGATTGATAAAAAACTTTGAAAGTGCCTCTATTGACCTTGAAAGAGCAGTTAAAGAATTAATCCATTGCGGTGAAAACTTTGCTTTGGAAATTGTCTGTCATCCTCAATTTGATGCCTATTTAAATAAAGATGATAAATCGTATCTAGTATCAACTTTTGAAGAATGTAATGCCAAGCTTGTGTTTAAAACAAAAGATACTCTTCATATGAGTGAATTTGAAATCTATAATTCAACAAATGGACAATTACTTGAAGTCTAAAGTATTGCAAATTTTAGAAAACCAGCGAGATCATCTTTCTAGTGAAGTCTACGCCCACATTGCCCCCCTATTTCATTCTTACGACCAGTTACTCCTTGATTTGGATTTGGCCGAATCACAAGTTACTTCTGTTCTTGATCAGTACCTAACATTGATCAAGCAAGAGTTAGTTTCCCCTAAAAAATTTGATCTGTTCCATACCAAGGAAACCGAGCCTGTTGACTACTATCATTTTTCCAAACAATTACTCTCACCATTTATCAATAAAGATACCTCTAAAATATTTGGAAAAGAAAATATCGCTGAAATTATAAAAATATTAGAACGTGGCGAAAATGTCATTCTTCTTTCCAATCATCAAGCAGAGGCAGACCCCACTTTATTAGCAGCTCTTTTAGATGAGCATTACCCTAATTTCATAGAGCACATGATCGCTATTGCTGGATCAAGAGTAACAACTGACCCAATCACCATTCCTTTAAGTCGTGGTCAAAATATCATCTGCGTCTATTCAAAAAAATATTTTGAGCTTTATGCAGATCGAAAAAATGCGATGCAACAACACAACAGCTCTTCCATGATCACTTTACGTCATGTGTTAAATGAGGGGGGAAAACTTGTTTTTGTAGCACCATCTGGAGGAAGGGATAGAAGAGATGACAACGGGAAACTAACACCTGCTCCTTTTGATCCTGAAAGCATTGAACTTATGCGATTATTAGGGTCAAAATCTAAGCGAGAAACACACTACTTTCCCCTTGCTTTGCATACCTACAATATATTACCCCCTCCAGAGAAAATAAAAAAAGCAATTGGCGAACAAAGAAAAATGTGTCATTGTCCAATTCATGTCCACTTTGGAAAAAAATATCCAATGTGCTGCCCTTCCGCAGAAGAAAAAAATGCGAAGGAACTTTTCAGAATTAATCAAGCAGGGACTATTCATAAAATAGTTAAAGAGCTATATGATGAGATTACAGCTAAATAACAGGGGTTAACCGATGAAAAAATTAAAAATCTTCTCTTTTATCTTTTTTACTCTATCTTTGACCCTTTTTGCTCAGCAACCTGAAACCCTTTCTCAAGTAGTTGTTGATAAAAACCCTCTGACCTTTCTTACTCCCTCATTAAAAGATGTGCAGATAAAGAAATTAATTCTTTGCAATGGGATGAAAGTATTTCTTGTTTCTGACAAACAGGCAAGGCAATCTTCTGCTGCCCTTGCAGTAAATGTAGGTAGTTGGAATAATCCCGATGAATATTTAGGGATGGCTCATTTTTGTGAACACATGCTCTTTATGGGTTCAAAGAAATATCCAGATGAAAATGCTTACTCCAAATATATACAAGACCATCATGGTCGAACAAATGCATACACAAGTACAGATAGAACTGTTTATGGATTTGCAATTAATAATGAACAATTTGAGCGATCTCTTGATATGTTTTCAAGATTTTTTATCGATCCATTATTTTCAGAAAGCTGTATCAATAGAGAACTTTTAGCAGTAAATCAAGAACACAACAAAAACATCGAAAATGATGGGTGGAGATCTTGGTTTATTTTCAAGCAAGAAGGAAACCAAAATCATCCCAACGCCGCCTTTAGCACTGGTACGGAAGAAACCCTTAAAATAGTGGGCAGAGAGGAATTAGTAAAATGGTATAAAGAAAACTATAAGCCTTCGGGAATGCACCTTGTTGTTTATTCTAACAAAGATATGGACCAACTTACAACCCTTGTAGAGAGCACTTTTTCTCAAGTGGAGGAGTCATCAAGCACTAATTGCCCTTACCCTGATTTAAAAATCACCTCTCCTAATCAAGAAGGGCACATCACTTACATTGAGCCAATTAAAAACATTAAAGAACTTACCATTACTTGGGAAATTCCCCCTGCGTATGCAAATGATCTGGATACAAAATCCCATAAACTCATCGCCTACGCTCTTTCTCACCATATGAAAGGGGGTCTGTATTGTTCTTTAAAAGAACAAGGGCTTATCGAAAATTTTTCAAGCGAGAGCGATCGAGTGAGCAACTCCCATGTTCTTTTATCATTTAATATGCAATTGACAGATCAAGGCATTCAAAAGACAGATCACATTCTCTACACATTTTTTGCAAGCCTTAACAAGCTAAAAAGCAGCAACGTTCCCATCCATATTTTTAATGATATGGAAGCTGTTCTTACAACTTCTTATCAATGGCAAACAAGAAAGGATCCTTTTAATTTGACTATGGAACTTGTGGCATGGATGTTAAATGAGCCTTTAGAGACTTTCCCTTACAAGACGGTAATGATCAATAAATTCGACCAAAAAAGCTCAAGAGAACTTTTAAATCATCTAACTGCTAGAAATGCCATTTTTACAATTATAGGAAACAAAGAAGCTACGCATCGAACAGCTAACAAAGAAGAACCTTGGACTGGGGCGAAATATTCGGTAAGTAAAGTCAGTGAAGAACTGCTAGATGCATGGGAAAGGGCAGAACCTGCAAAAGAATTCCTCCTTCCAAACCCCAACCCCTACATTTCCAAACACCAAAAACTCCTTACAGAGGAACCTTCTAAAGAACCTTTGACCCCTAGCCTTATCGTTGATGACGAGGCAGGCAAGTGCTATTATCTTCAAGATAAACAATTTTTGGAACCAAAAACACAATTATTCCTCCGTATTAAATCTCCAGAAATCAACTCCTCTAAAAAATCAATCTGCCTAAATAAGCTTTTTTGCGCCTATTTATCCACCCACATGTCCTCTTTAATCGCTGAAGGATCTTTTGCAGGCATTCATACCTCTATTTATCCAAATGAATTTAGTTTAAATATCGCTGTAAATGGCTACCACGACAAGATTGGCAGTTACATGATGTCCTTTTTATCTAATCTAGTCTCCTCCTACCCAAACAAAAGTGATTTTACTCTTATAAAAAGCCAGCTGCTTTCTAATTGCAAGAGCTTGCAGTGTAATTTACCCATCTCTCAAGGTTTTAACCTAATCAATAGCATCGTTTTAAACAGTAATATCGACATGCACACAGAAAATGCAGTGCTTGAATCAATCACTTTAGAAGAGTTTCAAGCTTTTCAAAAAGGGTTGCTCGAAGAAAATTACCTTCAAACATATATTAGTGGAAATCTTGATAAAGAATCTGCCATGCTTTACTACTCAGAAATGAAAAACACCCTTTTTTCTAAACCTTATCCCCCGTCTAATCACAAGTTAGAAGAATATCTTTCATTCTATTCAGACATCCCTGAGCCAAAAAAGATTTCTATTGAAACAAAAATGGGAGGAAACTCTGCCATCTTGTTAATCGATCAGGATCATTTTACCTTTGAAAAATTTGCCGCTCAATCCATTTTTGCAAGCATCATCAAGGAAGCATTTTTTTCAGAGCTCCGGACAAAGCAACAAACAGGCTATATTGTGCAATCAGCTTCCTCTTTAGTGGGTGGAAGAATATTGCATTTTTATATGGCTCAATCAACTACACATTATCCTGAAGAACTTCTTGCTCGGTATGAATTGTTCCTAGAAAATTACAGCAGAGAAATTAAAACTCACATTACTCCCGAGCGCTTTGATAATATAAAAGCCTCTTTGATTGCTACATCAAACCGCTCCCCCGATAACCTCCTTGGCCTTGCGAAAAAAAACTTTAGGTTAGCATACTCTTTTGACGGTGACTTTGAGCGCAATAAAAAACATACCCGCGCACTAGAGGCTCTTTCCTATGAAGAATTTATTAACTATGCTCAGCAATTTATTACTCGAGATAACCCAAAAAGACTTGCCATCCTTGTAAAAGGAGCTAAAGTAGACAAAAAGTCTTTTAGTTATAAGGAAACAAGCACTGAAGAAATTGCTACTATTAGAAAGTAATTCTTTATAGCTGCATGTTGTGATAGACCTCGTCCAAATCATCTAAGTCTTCGATGAATTCTATTAGAGCTAGATTTTTTTCTTTATCCTCATCATTGCATCCGATGAAATTCTTTGGCATGATTTCTAAAGAAACCTCTTTGACTGCATATCCTCTTTTTTCTAACTCTTCTTTTACTTTGAAAAGATCAGATGGGTTGGTAGTAATGATACACACCATCTCATCATCATCAGAAAAATCAACGGCCCCAGCATCTAGTGCCTCCTCGAACAACTTATCCGAATCGATGTTTATCTTCTCGATTTGAATCACTCCCAAAGTATCAAAATTAAAAGCAACACTCCCTGGTACAGCTATTGTCCCCCCTCGTTTATTAGTAGCAATCCGCATATCAGAGGCTGTTCGATTTTTATTATCGGTGAGTGCTTTACAAAGTAACCCTACCCCCCCCCAACCATACACTTCGTAGGTTACTTGGTCAAAATTCGACTGGTCTTTAGATTGGGCCTTTTTTATATTTCTCTCAATATTTTCATTGGGAAGGTTTACAGCTTTTGCTCGAGTAATTGCAAGTCTCAGTTGGGGGTTACATTTTGGATCTGGACCGTTTGCTTTTACTGCTACAATAATTTCTTTGGTCACCGAGGAAAAGGCTTTTCCCTTTTTTGCATCTGCTTTTGCTTTTCTATGTTTAATATTTGCCCATTTGCTATGTCCTGCCATATCTTTATCCTTTAAATATCTATATCCTGCAGATCCATCTGCATCATTATTTTCTTTTTTTTCTTGTCTGTGATTTGCTCTCTCATGAAATTTTCATGTACAGCGTAATCTTTAAATCCTAATCGTTTATAAAGAGAGTATGCAGGATTGCCTTCATACATTTCAAGGTGAAGATTGATTATCCCATAGGTATGTTTTGCCTCTTTCATCAAATGATGCAAAAGGGTTGTTCCTAAGCCCCTACCACGATATTTATCCCCAACAAGAATTGCAAACAGAGATTGTTTAGCTAGTTTTTCAAAAACATTCACATATAAAATAGCAAAACCTGCAGGTTTGTGATTGACCTCAATTGTATATGCCTGATTTTTTCGGGCGTAATAAAGCCATATCTTTAAAGCTTCGTTAACCTCTGAGAGATTACACATAGGAAAGTACTCAAGCACTCCCGGATCCATCAAATATTGCGATAAAAAATATTGGTCTGCCTCCACAAGAGTTCTAATAGTGACATTTTCAAAATTTTTACTCATCTGCTTCCTTTGTTAAATCCACTTCATAGATCAATCGCGCTTTCATTTGGTTATCAAGTTCAACAAAATTTTCTTGGGTGATGATTTTTTTATACCCACCCTTGATAAGTAGATGTTCTAATGGACACCCTTCAAATATTTCTACATGAATTGACTCTAATTTAAATTTTGTTCGAGCAAGGTGATTGATGTTTTTTAATAAAGATCTGCCCACCCCCTTATTTCTGTACTCTTTTTTTACAACCATGTACATCATGGAAAGATGTGCAACTTTTACATAAGGCATTAAAAATAAAGTAGCCATCCCCACCGTCTCTTTCCCATACATAGCAGATAGGCTGCATTGATACCTTGCAAATCCCGCCCAATTTCTTGCAAAAATTTTCACATCAGATTCTGATGATGGAGGCAACCATTGCATGGTCTCTTTGTCCTTTAACTCCTCTAATAAAAAGTTCTCATCGATTAGAAAAGAAAATCTAAGATCATAGTCTTTATCTTTGGTAATATCTTGTTTTTTCATCTCTTTATGCTCCATCGCCACCCTGCATTTTTAAATACGCATGGATAAAAGCATCTATATCTCCATCCAAAATTTTTCTTGTATCACCATCTTCATATTTTGTCCTTGAATCTTTTACTAAAGTGTATGGATGAATCACGTAATTACGTATTTGCGATCCCCAAGAGATCTCTTTTTTCTCGCCAGCCATTTTTGAAAGCTTCGCTCTTTTTTCTTCAAGTAACATCTGATAAATTTTTGATTTTAACATTTTTAGGCAAACTTCACGATTTTTAATTTGTGAGCGCTCTTGCTGACAGGTAACAACAATTCCAGTTGGTGCATGAGTCATTCTTACTGCTGAATCGGTTGTATTAATATGCTGACCACCGGCCCCTGAAGCTCTAAAAGTATCTACACGAATATCGTCGGAATTTACCTCAACATCAATGTCTTCAGAAATCATGGGAACAACTTCAATCGAGGCAAAACTGGTATGTCTTTTTGCATTACTATCAAAAGGTGAGATCCTTACAAGTCTATGCACTCCTGTTTCAGCGCTCAAATAGCCAAAAGCATACTCCCCTTCAATCTTAATCGTACAATTTTTAATTCCAGCCACATCTCCAGAAAGCTCGCTCACCATTTCTGTTTTCCAGCCTTTTCTCTCCGCGTAGCGCTGATACATACGAGCAAGCATTAGAGCCCAATCACAAGACTCAGTACCGCCTGCCCCTGCATTAACACTTAAGTAGCAGCCGCAAACATCTTCTTCCCTTGTAAACATTCGAGCAATCTCAAGAGAGATTAAGATTTCCTCCCCACTTTTTAACTCCTTTTCTAGATCAAGCAAAAGATCATCATCTCCAAGAGCTTGAATCTCTGGATACATTGTCTCTAAACTGCTTGACAGCATCAGAAGCTTTTCAAGTGGCAAAACCCACGATTTTAGCTCTTTGATCCTTGCAACTGTTTTTTCAGCTCCATCTTTATCTTCCCAAAAAGCAGGATCTGTCATCTTTTGATCTAATAAGTCTAATTCATTCCGCTTATGTGGCAGGTCAAAGATACCTCCCCATACCAGAAACCTTCTCTTTGAAGACTTTGATATCTTTACCTATATTTTCTCTCATAACAGAAATAGTAGCAAAGATTGAGGTAAAAACCAAGCAGCAATAATACAATCCTAAAATACTTCACCAAGAGAGGTTTTGTATCCCATTTTTTGTAAGGTGTTTATAGAGGGTAAAAAAATATCTTTTGGAACTTATTGACGAATAAATATTTGACAGGCAAAGATGAGTTTAGAGTTTAACAATCAGGAGTTACGCGATGGCTAAAAAAACAGCTAATTCAGCATTTATGAGAAAATTAACATTAAGCCCAGAGCTTCAAGCAGTAGTTGGTAAAGGACCTATGCCTAGGACTGAAATCACTAAAAATATCTGGGTGTATATCAAAAAACACAATCTTCAAGATCCGGATAATATGAGAAATATCAAACCAGATGAGAATCTTGCTAAAATTTTTGGTAGTAAGAAAGCAATTTCTATGTTCAAAATGCCAGGTCATATCAACAATCACGTTGAATAGAAGCTATTTTGTAAGTATAATCTCCTAAGTTTTTCTTAGGAGATTTATGTTTAACGTCAAATTCACTGTCATTTATGATGGGACAAACTTTTTTGGATGGCAAAGGCAAAGCCTTGATATCACAATTCAAGGGGAAATTGAAAAGATCCTCGAACAAATTTTTCAACAAAAAATCACTATTCATGGCTCTGGCAGAACAGATCGGGGTGTCCACGCAAAAGGCCAAATCGCCTCATGTACCCTTCCCATCACAGATCTATTCTGCTTGCAAAAATCATTAAATGCGCTACTTCCCAAAGACATCCGAGTAACTAATTTTTGCGAAATGGACAGCTCTTTTCATGCCCGTCTGAGCGCAAAGAGTAAAATCTACAGCTATACTTTTTTCACAAAACCCATTTTAGACCCTTTTAACCGCCACACAAGCTTCCATTATCCCTACCCTTTAGACCTTGATTTAATAAAGGAAGGGGCTAAAATATTTATTGGCACTAAAGACTTTTCTTCCATGTCAAACAGCCAAAGGATTGATTCTATTAAAACCATTTATGCAATAGATCTTAAAACAACTGCTGATGGATTTATTCTTCGTTTTCATGGCTCGGGGTTTTTGTATAAAATGGTACGAAATATTACAGGAGCTTTGATCGATGTGGGGCAAGGGACAATTTCGCTGCAAAAACTTGAGGAAATTATGGAGAAAAAAAGCAGCGTCCACGGTTTAAGACAAGCTCCAGCTCATGGCTTGTGTTTAGAAGAGGTTTTTTATAGTCAATAATCATTTAAGTGACTATAATAGCTCTTCCTTAGGGAAGCCGATGTGGCGAAATGGTAGACGCGGAAGATTCAAAATCTTCTCTTGGCAACAAGGTGCTGGTTCGAGTCCGGTCATCGGTAATGTTTGAAACATATTTTGGTAAAAAAAAGCTTGTATGCTTTGATTTTGACGGACTTTTAGTAAATACTGAGCCCGTTCATCATAGGGCATACAATGAAGTTTTAGAACTTTTACAAGCACCACTTCATTTAACTTTTTCTGAATATTGCCGTCTAGCTCACAGTGAAAACCGCCATCTTTTTGAGCAAACAGTTAAACAAAACTTTCCAGATTTTCCCTACTCCTGGGAGCAAGTTCGCAAGAAAAAAATTGCTCTCTACAGCAGCCTCATTCAATCTCAGCCTGTTCCAGTAATGGAAGGAGCCTGTGAGTTGATCACAAAACTTTTTGAAAATGGGAGGGATGTTTGCATTGTTACTAACTCCTTTCGAGCCGATGTTGATACTATCAGAGGGCACCTTCCTGTGATCAAATCCATTCCCCTTGTATTTGCCCGAGAAAATTATTCTCTACCAAAACCCTCGCCCGATGGATACCTTAAAGCACTAGAGCATCACAACTATCTTGCCAAAGATGCAATTGGGTTGGAAGACTCCATCAAAGGGATCACCGCTTTAAAAGATGCAGGGATGGATTACCTATTCATCAACTCATCCCACCCCCATTCGACACACTCTAGTCTAAAAGAATTTCTTTAATAGAGCTCTTTTGTAATTAGCTTTACCCCAAAGAGGTCTAATTTCGAATATACCCTTTGTAGGCTTTATTCCAATCAAGGGAGATCGCCTCTTTTTTTTGCCTGTCATAGCGAACATCTATTGTAACAACTGGATGTTTTTTCCCTTGAAGTACCGAATGCTCCCCTTCTTTATTCACTGATATTCTAATCTCTTCATTAGTCCAAGCAAGGGGTCCATCGGATTTAAAGTTTTGATATTTTTCCTCATCTGCCTGGTATAACTCTTTGATTTTTTCGATGATCAACTCTGGTTGTTGTTCCATTCCTACGATTGTAAAATCGACCCTTGCCCCGATCATATACTTGGATATTTTTGATTCTCCACAGCTGATGTACATGTGATGTTTTGGACAACGGTGACCGGATGTGACAACAACTTTACTTTCAAAGGCTTTTTGTAATTTATTAAGCAGCGTAATCAAAACAGGATAGACAAACTCATCACCGTCTACATAGGGAAGACCATGTTCATGCATTCCATTACAGTCTTCATAAGTGCCTTCATGACTTTTTAATACAGGATTGTCCAAAGAGCCCCTGCATCGTAAAAAATCCATAGTAATCTTTGGAAAAGCAGTATCATTTTCCCATGGATAAGGCTTTCTCTTAACCAATACACTTTCCTCTTCTTGGTAAGCAAATTCAGAGGAGTGTCTATAGATTTTTTCTGTACTATTATTATTTTTCATTCTCTTTTTTTCAAGGCGAGTTTCTGCGCTAGAACATGCTGTGAGCGAAATAATAAGCAGTAGAAAGGAAGTTTTAATCATCTAACCATCATGACAAATGAAGGAATTCTAGACAAGTATATTTTTAATTATGAGTTTATTATTATATTTGATATATAAAAAATTACACATGAAACGAATTTTAGTTATAGATCCGACCATTAGCTACCTAGAAGATCTTAAGTTGATCTGTGAAAGTAACCTATTGGAATTAAAATGCACCAAAAAAGGGCAAACGGGTATTGAGATGCTCCAAAGGCAGCACTTTGATGTGATTTTTATTGAGCTTACGCTTTCTGACATGGACGGCCGGGATGTGATTGCAAAAATTAATGAAATGAAGATAGACACTCAGGTCATAGTTGTTACTGAAGTGAAAAATGTTGTAAAGATGAGTGACTCTTTGCGCCTTGGGGTTAGAGATTTTATGATCAAGCCAATTACAAGCGAGAAACTTTCACAAACTCTTGATAAGATTATACTGGAAAAAAGGGCGTTTAAGCGAAACGACAGACCGTTTATTTATGAAAGTGAGGTGATGAAAAAGTTGATCGCAGAGGTGCGACTGATCGCATCTTGCAGAGCCAATGTTTTCATTCATGGGGAATCAGGTTGCGGGAAAGAAGAGATTGCAAAGATGATTCATACCCTCTCTCCAAGAGAGCAAAATCCCTTTATACGAGTTAATTGTGCAGCCATTCCCGACACTTTGGTAGAGTCTGAATTTTTCGGCCATGAAAAAGGCGCTTTTACCGGGGCTTACCAAACAAGAATTGGCCGTTTTGAACTTGCCGACACAGGAACGCTCCTTCTTGATGAGATTTCGGAAGTTCCCTACACCCTTCAGGCAAAGTTACTGCGCATCATTCAAGAGCAGGAATTTGAAAGAATTGGCTCAATTGAGGTCAAAAAAGTTGATGTCCGACTCATTTCGACCTCCAATCGTAATATGCTAGATGCAATTAGTGATAGACATTTTCGTGAAGATCTCTATTACAGATTAAACGTAGTTCCTATTCATGTCCCCCCTTTGCGTGATCGAAAAGAGGATATTCTCCCCCTTACGGAGAGGTTTCTTGAAAAGGCTGCAATAGCCAACAATCGTTGCCCAAAGATTCTTTCTGTTGAAGCCCGTGATAAGCTTGTTTCCTACCATTTTCCTGGCAATGTACGGGAGTTAATGAATATTTGCGAAAGATCCTCTATTATGGTTTCTGGAGATATTATTACCCCAAACGACATTTATTTAGAAACCCCTTCAATCAAACTTCCTGATTCAAGCAGCGCTAACAAGACTCTTGAACAAATTGAAGCAATTGCTATTTTAAGCACACTAAAAGCCTGTGCAGATAACAAAACAAAAGCGGCAGAAATTTTAAATATCACCGTCAAAACATTAAGAGCTAAACTTTCAAAACTTGCTTAAGTTGAAGTTTAGATTAAAGAGGAAAGACTCATTGCTTCTTTTAATACTTTTGTAAAAATATCTTTAATAAGGGCATCTTGACTTTTTACTTTCTTTTCAAGGGTTGCCATCAATGCATAGACCATTCCTTGAAAAAATAATTTATAGCTTTGATTGTTCTCTATTTCGTAAATGAAAAGGGTGTAAACTATTTCACCCATCTGGAACGACCGAATCAAACCGCATAAATCGTCAATAGAGGCTTTCATCGCTTGCATTTCTTTTTGGATTTGATAAGGAGTAATAGCAAACTTTGTTTTTAAACAAAGATTTTCTACTTCTGCAACCAAATCTTTGGTGAGGGGAAAGTTTTTAACATCAAAAGGCTTTGCCCGTACTTTTTTAAAAGTAAGACCATTTCCAGTAGCATCATAAAATGATTTTTCAGAAAAGAAAGTTGCAACCTGATCAATGACATCCCTTTCCATCATCCATTTCACCAACTGCATTTCATCCTTTTGTAAAGCATTTTCCCAGGAAGATAGGATATTTCCGCTATAGCGGGCCTCTTTTTTTAAGCTAAGGTCTACGCCGGCAAAATAGATTGGATCACAACCAAAATAGATTGCTGTCATTAGTGCAATTGTTGTTACAGAAAGGGCCTCTTCTGAAAGGTGTTTTAAAATCCCGTAATCTTTTATCCCTAATTTATCATCTAAAAAAACCTCAAACAACCCACCAGTTTCAGTACGAATATACCCACTAAACCCTGTAAAGAAACGAAAAATATCTTTTTGCACCCTGTTTCCATAGATCAATGGGGCTGTAAAGCAGTGGCTATGACGAAGACGATCATACTCTTCATTGTTTGGATCGATTGCAAAAGCAATATGGGGGATAATTCCCATTTGATCAAGCGCTGTGATTGTAGACCCTCCGGCAAATATCAATGCCCTATCCTCTATTTGGTGTAAATTTTGCCTTTGGGTAGAAAGGGAGGGACCTGCTCCACAAACTACTGCAGGGACCCCAATAAATGCATCCTTCCATAGTCCAACATCAAATGCTTTAGAAATTTTCTGCACATTTGCAAATAAGTTACGGCAAAGCTTTGGGTAATGGATTAACTCTTTATGAACACTTGTCTCAAGGACAATTTTTCGTAAAAAAGTCTTGCTCAAGTATTCGAAGCGGTCCTCTTCCAAGCCATTTTGTAAAAAAAGCACTTTTTCGTAAGGATATTTTGAAGCAATTTCTTCTGCCCATCTCTCATCTTCCATCCCTTCTTGCTTCCAAAGAACATCGATACGACTGTTATTAAATCCTTTATCTAATTTTTGTTCTATGAAAAAAAGGAGCTCCTCAACTGTTTCTAATAAAAAGACCACTTGAATCAAGGGGTTGTTTTTGAGCAACTTTTTAAGATCATTTGAAACAGGAAATATTCCAAAGATAAATAACACCTCTGCATTTTTCGGATCAGGCAACACCTGGTGTTGCAAATAGGACCCTTCTTTTGATTGTAAAAACATGGAAACGGCGCTAAGGTGTGGATATTTAGTAAATAGACTCAAAAATCCTCCTTAAACACTAACTTTTTATCGACCATTTTTCCAAGCCGAGTGAACATCTTAATTTCATTATCGTAACCAACCTCTTCAAACTCATCCCCTTTCCACGTTCCCGAATAGACAATTGATCCATTTTCATCGAATTTTTTTCGATCAAAGCGGTCTCCTTCTTTGTACTCAATCTCTTCTACCTTTACCCCACAGTCTGAATAGACTTTATGAACACCGGTTTTAGCCCCTTCACTGTAAGAGATTTCATCGACAATTTTCCCTTGAATGTAACATAAATGTTTACCATGGCTAAGCCCTTGCTTAAACTCCCCCTCTCGAACTAAAACGCCCCCGTCATACACTTGATATTTTCCATCACGAAGTCCCTCCTTCATCGGCTGGCAAGCACGTAACCTTCCGCTTTCATCGTAATGGGTAAACACCCCACAGCTAAGTCCATTAAAATAATTTCCCTGTGCTCTAACTACTCCGTTTGCATCCACTCGCTTAAAAAATCCTTCCCTTTTTCCAAACAAATAAAATAGACTTCCAACCCTTCCAGTTTTTTCACAAAAAGGTTTAAGCAACTGGTAGGTAAAGGTAATCTGGGATAAAATATCTTTGCTATTTTCAATGACGTTTTTCCAAATCTCCCACATGGGCAGGCAAAAATGTTGGTAGAGCGGCTCTAGGGAGAGCTCTGCCAAAAGACAGGCCGCCGAAACGTTTGCCAAAGCTCCCTCTTGTTTGATCGTAGACATGAAATTTCCAAGAGACTCTAACATCTGGTGATCAAACATACGATCTATGGCATCTTTGACCTTTTCTTGGTCGACTTTTTTGGGCAAAGGGAGCTTAATTTCTGAAAGTTTACCCTTTACCTCTAAATGGTCTACAAGGGTAGCCCCTTCAAAAGAAAATCCAAATGTGTAATGACAGATGGTCCTTCCAGGAAAGTACTCTAAGAGCAAAGAAAAAAAATCCATCCCGTAGTAAAGATCACCCCTTGTAGATTTCCCCTCCACCTTCAAAGAGCTCTCTTCTAAGCCTTTTGCAATGCCATCCATCCCTACAAGAGTAATCTTGCTACAACCAAGAGCCAAAGCTACGTGAGCTCCAAAATTACCCGCATGCCACCCCCCATCAAAGGAAAAATTTTCTCTCTCTAGTTCTTGCATTAAAACATCTTCGATCTGCCACCCATGGCAACTGCCCATAAAGATCTTTGGTCCTTGATGCAAATGTAATATTTCCTTAGAAGCTCTATTTTGATAAAAAATGGGTATGGATATCTGTTTTAAACACTTGTATAATTCTACAGGTGGTGAGGGGTCAATCACAACAAAAAAATCTGGGATGATTCCAGCCTCTAGCAGTACAGGCAATGAGGATCCCACAGAAAAAATGAGGGGTCGGTTTTTTTGCTGCTTGATCTCTTCGATCCCCTTTTTTAGCGACAGACCGTTTCCACAAATGATAGCCTCTTCATCGATAAGCAGCTTGCTTAAATCCCTTCCATCTATATAAGAATCAATATGCAACAGGTTTGCTAAAATATTTGGGATAATATGTAATCCAAGGTCTCTGTATTCAGAATAACTCATTTTCATCCCGTCTACTGCTGCTTGAATCTCCTGTAACTGCCCATAATACTGAATGTTTTTAAACGCAAACTTTCTGATAATTGGGTAGAGCTGCTCTTTACTACTTGTGGAGAGAAAAAGTTTTTGATGAGGCAAAAAGTCCTTCTGATGTAAAAATGCCGCTATTTTGGACAGATCATCTTCGATAAGTAGGACTTCAATGCCCTCTAAAAGGGTTAAAGAAACATCTACTCCTCTAACAATTAGAACCTCAGTAGAAGGGTATACCTTTATTTCTTTAGGAGAGTTTAAACATCCTATTTGATCAAGCCTTTCTCTTAAAAGGAGCGGATTGTGTTTTTCCAGCCAAAGTAAAGCTGTATCACTTAATTCCATCATATCCCTTAAGTAACACTTCATAATCAGGAAGTCCAGAGACTTTATGATAAAGGCTCCCCTCTTTTATCAAAGTGATCACTTCTATGTGATTGGCTAAAGCAAGAAATGGGGCATTGATTAAATGATTATATCCTATTACTTGATCAAAAGCCTTTTGATTTAAAGGTACTGCTTTACATTCAACAATAAGCAAAGGACAAATATTTTTTGTTCCAAATACCGCAATATCAAATCTTCTACTGGGAAGCTTTTTTCCCTTTAGATGGGGGAAAGCAGAAAGTGCTTTTTCCACTGCAATCATCTCTTTTGGATAATGGAGGGTATCTTGCATAAACACAAGGAGACTTTGACGAATTTTTTCTTCAGGAAACGTTTTTTTGCTCATTCTAGTTCAAGGACCGTTAACTCATGGTCCTTATCATAGCACATCACCTTTAATTTCTGATCTTTTTCTTCCCGATAGACTAAAAAATGATCCCCTGAAAGATCAAATCGCATAGACGCCTCATCTACAGTAAGCATAGGAATCTTTCTTTTTCCCCTTTTCATTACTTTTAAAGGACGAAGTTCTTCCTCAATTTCATGATAATTTTCTTCTTCGATCATATCATTGATTTCGTAAAGCTCTTCCCATCTTCTATTTAGTACATGGGAATCAATTTCTACATCGGCAACTCTTTTTGCATGATGTTCCTGTATTTTGGTTTTCCATTTTCTAAGTTTTCCTTTAAGTTTTGCGCAGCATTCATCAAAAGCTTGGTACAAATCAGGTTTTGTTGCATGGACCATCACATGAAAGTGGGAAAAATGGAAAACAATTTCAGCTTTATGATCTTCTTTTTGGATTTCCAAATAGACCTTAATATCAGTAGCTGGAGGGCACATTAGACAAATTTTTTCCAACCTAAGGAGGATATGCTCCCTCATTGAACCTGTCACAACTAGGTTTCTCCCTAATATGGAGATGCTTGCGTCATCTTCCTCATATTTTCTTGCTGTATTTCCCATAATTCCTCCTTTACCTACACTCTAGTTATGGAAAAGCAATGATTAATGTCAAATTTTTAGCAAAACTTGTGGTTCAACCGGGATTCTTTTCTCTTTCAACTTTATCAGAAAGTATACTATACTTACTAATCTTACACTACGCACCGGTAGCTTAATGGATAGAGCACCTGGTTTCGGCCCAGGCGGTTGGGGGTTCGACTCCCTCCCGGTGCGATTTACTTAAAAAATCATTTGAAACAAGAAACTTCATCAAACGCATTAATCTTAAAATCGACCCCGTTTAAAGACAACAAGGTGATTCTTCACCTATTTTCAGACTCTTTTGGCCCTTTGTCTGCTGTATATACAATAAAAAAGACCCATTATCTCTCCTCTATGATGCTCATAGAGGCAAATTTTCGTCGCAGCCATGGCGAACTTTATACATTAAATGATGTGCATATTTTAGACGCATTTCCAAATATAAGAACAGATTTTGATCTACTTCAGCTTTCAGCAAAGCTCCTTAACACTTTATCTAAGACTCTTGTTAAAGAGCGGTCTGTCCCTGCACTATTTTTGCTTACTAAAAACACGTTAAAAGCCTTTTCTAAAGAGGCCAACAATCAGTCTATTTACCTTTGCTATCTTCTAAAGCTTCTCTTATTTGAAGGGCTTTTACCACTAAATCCAGGTGACATGGAACAAGCCTTTAACGACCTTGAAAAAATGAGTTATTTAACCCTTGCCACCGCAAAAAATTTTGAAAGTATAGCAGATGTTTTCATCTCCAAGAGGCTTTATGAGTCGATTGAAAACTATATTTTACTTACATTTCACTAATTAAAAGAGGTCTAATATTGCAGTAGGGGGGACTTGAACCCCCACGGGATTACTCCCACTAGCTCCTTAAGCTAGCGCGTATACCGATTCCGCCACTACTGCAAAAAAGTAATGGGATTATTCTAACTGCGGGGTGAAAAAAAAACAAGCGAAAGGTTTTAAAACTTACTTTGGCAGAATAATCACCTGCCCTGGTCTAAGAAAATCAGATGTAAGGCCATTTGCATTTTTAATTTGGTCAATGCTTAGTCCATTTTTATGGGCAATTTTCCAAAAACTATCGCCATTTTGCACCGTATAGGTTGATTGCTCAATAGGCGGTGCTTTTGGCACTTTTGAACTTGAGAGTTTTTGCTCTGCCATTTTTCGAACATTGCAATTTCTCACTCCATCATTGATTTTTTTAAGAAAACTTTGATTGTCAGACAGGGCGACAATTTCTTCTATCTCCTCATTACTCAGTTGATGAAGAATATAGTCCTCATCAATTTGCAACCACATTTCCGCTGCATATTTTGACTTAAAACGGGCGTATGTCTTAAGAAAATATCGAATCATCTCTTTGGGTTTATCCATATTTTCTAAATAGAGATAATAGAATCTCTCTATGTCCTGATATCCCCCTTCAATAAGGGTTAAAACAAGCTTCTCCTTGGGCAGGTCATTAAAAAATCGATGCATAAAGGTATAAATAGCAATAAATTCTTTAGCGTGGACAAATGCAGCAACAAGGTTTGTTGAAGAGGCCTCTTTTTCCACTTTTAACCGA
Source organism: Chlamydia trachomatis (assembly GCA_945872565.1). Taxonomy (GTDB): domain Bacteria; phylum Chlamydiota; class Chlamydiia; order Chlamydiales; family 2-12-FULL-49-11; genus JAJACQ01. The sequence continues at coordinate 49,687 of CAMBZN010000005.1, forward strand.
GCAAATAACCCCTCGGTAGTAAAAGGATATTTAACCTCTTTGATAAATCCTTTGATGAGCGTGTAATGGTATTGCTTCACATCCGGATATAAACTTAACAAGAACCTCTCTCCCCCATCGGCATGAATAAAGGTAACCTCCCTTTCCTCCAAAGACTCTCCCATAAGAGCCTTTTCTAGATCTAAATAATGATAGGTAGAAAGAATTGCTAAGGCAAGGTCACATACTTTATACCCATCAGACACCTGGGTATAATTTGAAAGCTCCAAAACTAACTCATCAAAACTCATGTGAAAAAATTGCTGCAATAACTCACATTGCTCTTTGCATAAAGAGACAACCGGTAACTCCTTAGAGTACAAAGCATCCACTTTATAGGCAGTTCTTTGGTAGACATTTGTCCCAAAAAAAGCAATGTTTAGTCCAACACTTACCACCAAAAGGTTGGTCAACATCTTTATTTTCTGCACAAAAGGGTTTTCAAACGACTCTAATTTCATATAGCTTTTAATATATCAAAAATATATTTACGAGAAAGGAGAAAAAAATTGTCTTGTGAGCAAGAGGGATATTGGGTATACTTTTAACTTATGAAAATACCACTTTCTTGGATAAACCGCTTTTTAACCATAGAGCGCTCCCCTGAGCAGATCGCAGAACTTCTTACCCTAGCAGGGATGGAGGTTGAAAAAATTGATAGGTTACATTTTTCTTTCCAAGGGGTCATTATCGGCCATATTAAAGAGGTGTATCCACACGAAAATGCTGATAAACTTCGCATTGCAAGAGTATTTGATGGTAAAAAAGAACATGTTGTTGTTTGCGGAGCCCCACAGCTTCCTGTGGGCAAAAAAGTTGCTTTTGCTCCTATTGGTGCAACCCTTGACACTAATACAGACAATCCTTTTGTCATTTCCAAAGCAAAAATTAGAGGGGTTGAATCTAAAGGAATGCTTTGCACCGAAAAAGAACTTGGCCTGAGCAATAACCATGAGACTCTCCTATTTTTAGATGATTCCGCCCCTGTGGGAATGGATTTTATTGAATATTTTAAGGACCCAATTTTTGATATTGTTTTAACTCCAAACCTAGGTCATTGCAGAAGTGTATTTGGAATATGTAGAGAACTTTCAAGGTACTGCAACACTTTATTAAAGCTCCCAGAACTCCAAATTGAACAAAGCACCGGTAAACAAGTACAGGACTTTGTAAAAATAACAAACTCTTGCCACGAGAAATGTCCGCAATTTGCAACTCGTGTAATCTCTGGTATTGAGGTTAAAACCTCCCCTGTTTGGATGAAAGAATTACTTGAGAAAGCTTCCATCACCCCCGTTAACAACGTAGTAGACATCACAAACTACGTTTTACACGAAATGGGCCAGCCACTTCACGCTTACGATTACTCCTGTTTACCAGAAAAAGAATTAACGGTAAAAGAGGCCAGTGAGGGCGATTTAATTGTTACTCTTGACGGAAAAGAGCGCACTCTTAAAGAGGGACAGGTGATTATTACCTCTAACAATATTCCACTAAGTATCGGTGGAATTATGGGGGGGGCATCTACGAGCATCTCTCACCTTACTCATACAGTTGTGCTAGAGGCTGCCGTATTTTGTAGCGATAGCATCCGAAAAACCAGCCGTGAACTAAAACTTCGATCCGAAGCCTCTGCCCGATTTGAAAACAAAGTCGATGCTGGAGGGGTGTTGTTCGCCCTTGATTATGCAGCATTTTTGATGCAGGAAATTGCTGGCGGAAGCATTGTAGCAGGGGTAATTCATGAAGCTACCAATCCATTTAGACCATCGTTTCAATCGGTAAGACTTTCAAGAATCAATAAAATTCTTGGGTCAACTTTAAGTCTTTCTGAAGTTGAGATTTTCTTACTTAGCTTAGGATTTAATGCTACAACTGACGGTGAGGATCTATTTCAACTAAAAACTCCTTCATGGCGCAATGATATCACTTCAGAAATTGATATTATCGAAGAAGTTGCTCGAGTATATGGATATAACAACATTATAACAGATCATCCAAGACACGTTACTTCACAAATTCCTCACCACCCCTTGTATGTTTTAGAAAAACTCTTAAAACTTAAGCTTGTCTCTCTTGGACTTCAAGAGTTTCTTACCTGCAGTTTGATTAGCAATGAATTATCCGGTTATAAAATTAACCATAGTTTATTCGAAGTCAAACCAATAGAGGTAATGTATGCAAAATCAGTAGACCAATCTCTTTTAAGGCCATCCTTGCTTCCTGGACTGTTATCTTCAATGTTGCATAATAAGAACAATGGGAGCCCTGATATTGCAGCCTTTGAAATTGGCAAAATTTTTGCAGAAGTTGATGGGAGGTATTTAGAGAATGCAAGCCTTGGAATACTTCTTTCTGGCAACACGGCTCTTCCAATTTTTGACAAAGAAGAAGAATCTTTTGACTTTCTTCATTTAAAAGGGATGATACACACCCTTTTTGCATCCATTCACCTTCATAACTTCACCATTTTACGCAGTAAACACATCACTTTTCACCCTGGAATGCAAGCAAATATTCAAATCGATGGAAACATCATCGCAACATTTGGAAAACTTCATCCAGAGATCACCACTAAAATGAAGCTGCCAGAAGAAACTTTTTTTGCTGAAATTGATGTCTACCTCATTGAAAAATACCGCGTAAAGCACCCACTGTTTAAAAAGTTACCCCTCTTTCCTTCTTCAACAAGAGATGTAACCTTTACAGTAGATAGAAATAAAGAACTTGCTGGCGCCTTCTCTTTGCTGAGTAAATCTTTATTTCCAGAACTAAAAAGTTCCCTTTTGAAGAGTATCTACATTGATGAACATCAGAGCCCTGAAAAGAAAAATGTCACCTTCAGATTCACTTATAGTGATGATCACAGTACCTTAGATGACCAGGCTATCAATGCATGTCATGAAAAAGTTGTTTCAGCTCTTGCTAAAGTGTTGTAAATTTCCTCCATTATTGCCATTTTTTATCTTGCAAAAAACACGTCAATAGACGATTGTTATTAATACAACTCTTTTTAAGCTGAGGACAAATTATGCTAAAGTCAATATTTTTATTAACAGGCGCTTCTATACTTCTTACTTCTTGTAACCAAAAGAAAAATGATGATGTCGTCTCCACAAGACGGATACACAAATTTGGATATGATATTGGAGAACAAGAATGGGAGTATAACCATCCTCCAGGCCATTTAATTACAACATTTCGCAACGGTAAAACCATTATCGAAACTTATGAAGATCAACTCCTTCACGGTGATAAAACAACCTCTTTTGATCATAGCCAAACAGTTCAATTACGTGAGCACTATAATAAAGGGGTTCTTGTAAAAACAACCACTTACAACATAAGCGGCGTACCTGAAGTGGAAACACTCTTTAAATCTCCAACACACCGAATTGTAAAAACCTGGTACTCATCAGGATCTCCAAAGTCTACTGAAGAATTTGCAGACATAAAGCTTGTCAACGGTCAATACTTTTCTATCAACAATGAGACAGATTCTCATATCACAAATGGTACTGGCGAAAAAACAATGTCTAATCATTTCGGCGATATTTTAGAAAAGCAAGTCTATGTAAATTATGAGATTGCCTATATTGAAACCTACCACCAAAATGGAACTCCAAAAGTCATCACTTCCTATAAAGATGGAAAAATACACGGAGAGAGAAAAGTATTTTCTCCCTCAGCAGATCCAATTTCTATTGAAAATTATGCACATGGAGTAAAATCTGGCGTATGCTCTTATTACCAAAATGGGTATGTATACCAAATGACAACCTATGTAGACGGTCGCAAACACGGACTTGAAAAATTCTTCATTGACGGGGAGACCCTTTCTGAAGAGACTGTATACGTTTCAGGCTTAAAACATGGCCCATCCATTTTTTACTGCGATGGTTCCTCAAGAACTGAGTGGTTTTTCAATGATGAGAAAGTTTCAAGAAGTAAATTTGATCAATATGAAGAACGAGATATGATGATATCATCACTTCAAAACTAATCAAATCGCAGAAAGAACCTCTAAAGCCTACCCCAAGTACTTCGGGTAGGCTTTTTTTATTCCCATATTTAAAAGGGCTCTGTTAGATAAAAATGCCTTAATTCCCCCCCAGCTAGGTAAAAAAGACCTATGGGCTCTGGATCTCCACTATGTACCTTAACTTTGCAAAAAGAGCTAACCCTTTACATCAACCCTGTAAACCGCACAATTTTGTAAAAAAAACCTTTTTTTTACACATTGGACCCTCATTTGCATGATATATAAGTAAGAAGATAAATAATAATAACCCAATAGACTCACAAAACATCTCTTTTGTGAGTCTTAATAATAGGTAGCATTATGGAAAAAGAAAAATATGAAAAAAAGATCGCTCAACTTGAGTCACTAAACGACCAACTTCAGGCAGAATTTACAAATCTTGATATTATTCTTAAAGAACTTGGTTTTGAAAAAGGAATTCTCACCTTAAAAGAGGCTGCAAAAGAGATGCTTCTTAATAAAAATCCAAGCGACCAGCCAGAAGATTCCCCTATTGATGACTTAGAGTTTTAGCCATTTGTTGCTTTTTCTCAAAGGGCAGTTTCCTAAAAGGCTGCGGCCTGCTGCTTGATTGATCCATCTCTCGCACCCTTGAAGACCCCATACAAGATGAACTGCAGCATCCTTTAAAGGCATGGGCACACTCCTTGCAAGAAAGAAATAGTCCATTACAATCCATATTTGCACAGTTATAGAAAAGATCTGTTGAACACTTGCAGAATTGACACTTTGAAATCACTTCCTCATTATCTTTAGAAATGGGAACAACAAGTCGATCGTCAAAGACAAAAAGCTTTCCACGCCAGTGCTTTGCCCCTTGGGTTAGGCCGTACCCAATCACTCCCCCTTTGAGCTGATAGACTCGATCAAACCCCCTTTCCTTCATGAGAGGTGAATAAAATTCACATCTGATGCCTCCGGTGCAATACATAAGTACAGTCTTATTCTCTTTGTCCTTTGTATCCAAAGCTAATTGATCTGCATACTCGACAAATTCTCTAAAGGTCTTCCTATCAGGCTTTAGTGCACCTTCAAAAAAGCCCACTTCTGATTCATAGCTATTTCTTACATCTATAAGAATAGTATTTTCATCACGACTATCAAGCGCCTTTTCAAAATCTTCAGGAGAAATGTACTCCCCCCTTTTTGAAAAATCGACCTCTTGATCTAAAGCAACAATTTGAGCGCGATATTTGACCGTCAATTTAGCAAAACGATGCTGGGTATCGGCATGAGCTTTTAAATCTGCATGATCGAACAAAGAATCTTTTTTCAAAAAGTCTAAGTATTTTTTTAAATCACCTCTTTCAATGGAAAGTTGCGCATTGACCCCTTGCGGTCCGATGTAAATTCTCCCCTTACAATCCACTGATTCTAAAAACTTTTTATGTTCCTTAATCGCCCGGGGGGCATCTGTGATTTTTTCAATCACATAATATGCAAGCACTACAATATCCATGGGAAACATGTTACTAAGAGAGCCCAATTTTTTCAACACTTTCAAGAGATTAAAATTTTTTATAATATTTTTTTGGGTTCATTATTAAAAATCGATAAAAATGATTGTCGTAAAATCAGAAAATAGGTATCATTTCCCCATTAACTAAAATTGAATATTTGGGAGAACTATGGTTCGATATACAGGTCCAAAAAATAGAATTGCTAGACGATTTGGCGCTAACATATTTGGAAAAAAAAGAAATCCACTTGCTCACAAAGTGAATCCACCAGGACAGCACGGCGCAACTAGAAAGAAAAAGTCTGATTATGGTGTTCAGCTTGAAGAGAAACAAAAGCTTAGAGCTTGCTACGGAATGCTTACTCAAAAGTCACTTGTAAGATACTACAGAGAATCTGCTCTTTTAGAAGGCAACACGCAAGATACTTTTATTCAAAAAATTGAAACAAGACTTGATGTGCTTGTTTACAGATTAAAATTTGCTCTTACCCCTTTTCATGCTCAACAGCTAGTTGCTCATGGTCATATCCTTGTAAATGGAAAAAGGACTAACATCCGATCTTTCCAAGTAAAAGAAGGAATGGTCATTTCAATTGCTGAAAAAAGCAAACAAAATGGACTAGTCAAAGAAGCTCTTGAAAGATCTTCTGTCAATGTACCTGAATACCTAAGTTTAGATGGACCAGGAATGAGCGGAAAACTCCTTGTGCTACCACAATTGGATCAAATTCCATTCCCGATCCCTGTAAACGTTGCAGTTGTATGTGAATTCTTATCTTTCACAACCTAAACCTTATTAATAGCCACTTTCAAAGTGGCTATTATTGTTTTATAAGGGCCTTTTTCTATGACCTCTGGAATAAAATCCAAAGAAATCTACCTAGGAGCACACACCTCAGCCGCAGGTGGTTGTTTTAATGCCCTGATAGAAGGCGAGCAAATCGGCGCTACTGCTATTCAACTTTTTACCAGCAACCAAAAGCAATGGAAAGGCAGAGAGATTTCTTCAGAAGAAGTCGCTCGGTGGGAATCTTTGAAAGGATCAACAGGCATCTCTCACATCATGAGTCATGCAAGTTACCTCATCAACATCGGCTCCCCTAATCCAGAATTGCGAGAAAAAAGTACCACTGCACTTGCTGAAGAGCTCAAACGTTGCCATCAATTGGGCATCGATTTTGTGAACTTCCATCCAGGTGCTGCAACAACAGGAACAAAAGAATCATGCCTTGCTGCAATCATCCAAAGCCTTCTTTCTATGGAGAGATTAATTAGGAGTGGTAAAACCCTTGTGGTGCTAGAAGCAACAGCAGGACAAGGAACCACTGTAGGCTCTACTTTTGAAGAATTAGGCGCAATTATTCACGGTTTAAAGGGGAAAATTCCCATTGGTGTTTGTATCGACACCTGTCACATTTTTTCTGCAGGTTACGATATCTCGACAAAAGCTCATTGGGAGGCCACACTGGAGAAATTTGACAAGCACATCGGAATAAAGCACCTTGCCGCTCTACACTTAAACGATTCTAAGCACCCCCTTGGCTCTAAAAAAGATCGTCACGAAATTCTTGGCGGGGGGTACATCGGGATGGAGTGCTTTAAAGTTTGCATGCAACATCCTGTTTTATCCCCCCTACCTAAATATTTAGAAACTCCCGATCCAAACAATTGGGCTAACGAAATCAAAAAATTAAGGACATTTATCCTATGATCGATTCTAAACTTAATCTACGCCTAAAAACAAAGGCTATCAAAAGTAACGCTGCTTTGATTGATTCAAAAATGGTTGTAAAAGGATGGGTTAGAACTCACCGTAAACAAAAAACTTTCTCTTTTGTCGAAATCAACGATGGCAGCGAGGTTGAAAACCTTCAAATTATCATAGATGCAAAAGTTCCTGGCTATGAATCTCTAATTGATAAAATCACAACCGGTGCATCAATTAGTGTGCTTGGCACGCTCGCTAAAAGTTTAGGAGGCGGTCAAGCTGTTGAGGTGCAGGCAGAATCTTTTAAAATCATCGGAGAGGCTCCATCGGACTACATCCTTCAGAAAAAAAGGCATTCTTTTGAATTTTTACGTACAATAGCTCACCTTAGACCAAGAACAAATACCTTTGGGGCAGTTGCTCGAGTAAGAAGTCAAATGGCTTACGCAACCCATAAATTTTTTCAAGAAAACGGCTTTACTTATGTGCAAACACCCATTATTACCGCATCTGACTGCGAAGGGGCGGGGGAAATGTTTTGTGTTACAACACTTAACAAAAGTTCTATTCCCAAAGATCGGGATGGAAACGTTGATTATTCCAAAGACTTTTTCGAAAAGGAAGCATTTCTCACTGTCTCTGGCCAGCTCAACGGAGAAGCTTACGCTACAGCACTTAAAGATATTTACACCTTTGGACCCACTTTTCGTGCAGAAAACTCAAACACATCTCGCCACCTTGCTGAGTTTTGGATGATTGAACCAGAAATTGCTTTTGCAGATCTTGAAGACAATATGGAACTTGCTGAAAAGTACCTTAAATACCTTGTTGGGCACGCTTTAGAAAACTGCCTCTCTGACCTTGAATTCTTTAACTCATTTATTGACAGTGGCCTCCTTGAAAGACTACGATTAGTTCTTTCTAATCCATGTACAAGGCTAAGCTATACTGATGCAGTTGATGTACTAAACAAAAGCGGCAAGCAATTTGAGTTTCAGGTAAAGTGGGGAACAGATTTACAGTCCGAGCACGAAAGGTATCTTTGTGAGGAGCACTTTAAGGGCCCTGTAATCCTTTATAACTACCCAAAAGAGATCAAACCTTTTTATATGCGCTCTAATGATGATGGCAAAACTGTTGCTGCTATGGACCTTCTAGTTCCTGGCATAGGTGAGTTAATAGGAGGATCTCAAAGAGAGGAGCGCCTTGATATTTTACTTAAGAATATGGACCATCACAGTTTAGATAAAGAGGTTTATGATTGGTACATCGACCTAAGACGCTTTGGAACAGTGCCTCACGCAGGTTTTGGCCTTGGCTTTGAAAGACTTGTTCAATACGTCACTGGAATGGAAAATATCAGGGATGTCTCTGCATTTCCTCGGTATCCAAAACATGCAGATTTTTAAATAAAATAATATAGTAATTTTTAATTATTAATAGTATATGATTATTTGAATAAATTTTCCTTTCTTTTGAATTCTCCATGGTTATAATTAATGATAAAGGTAATAGCACTATGTCAAACGTTGATCCAACAGAAAATTCAGTATTTGGAGCTTTAAACTCCATGAAAAAGGCCCCACCTGCCTCTGGAAGTGGTGGGATTTTTAAGATTCCAAAAGGTGGTGCCCACGGGATGGATGCTTTTAAGGCCTGGCTGGGACCAAAGCAATATAAACAATTTATTAGCACCCTCTTGCAATCTATTACCAATGCAATGAAAGCAGATGCAGCAGCAGCTGACCTTGCATCTCGAAAACTAAAGGCTGTCCAAGAAGATAGAGATCCTGATGAAGAAACTTAAAAGCTCTATCCTAGTCTCTAAGGAAGAAGAGAAGGTTCGTTTAGATGTCTTACTCACAAGACGCCTTGAGGATGCATCGCGTAATTACATCCACTATTTATTTGAAGAAGGGATGATTTTAAAAAACAATCTACCTGTCAAAAAAAACTCCCTTTGCAAACAAGGGGATGAAATTGAAGTGATTTATAAGCGCCTCCCTGACGTAAAACTTTTACCAGAAGCAATTGCGCTGGATATCCTTTTTGAGGATGAAGAAATCATTGCTGTGAATAAGCCGGCAGGCATGGTCACTCACCCGGCCCCTGGTAGTTACACAAATACCTTTGCTGGGGCTTTGCTCTATTATTTAAAAACACTCCCTGAAAGTGACGATCCCCTTCGACCTGGAATTGTTCATAGACTTGACAAAGACACCTCAGGAATTATCCTTGCAGCAAAGACTACCTCCGCCTTAAAAGCATTGCAGAAAATGTTTGCAACAAGGCAAGTCCAAAAGCAATACCTAGCCGTTTGTCATGGCTATCTTGAGCATTCCCACCTAAATTTTCCAATCGGTAGACATCCGACAAAACGTAAACAAATGACAACTATTCCCTCTGGTAAAGAGGCATTAACAGAGTTTAGATTGATCGAAAAGCACAAAGGACTTTGTTTGATAGAGGCAAAACCATTTACAGGAAGAACCCATCAAATCCGAGTTCATGCAAAGCATCTTAAATGCCCTATTGTTGGGGATGAATTGTACGGTCCAAGTAAGCCTCTTTTTCAAAGGCATCTGCTACATGCAAATGCTATTTCATTTATTCATCCTTTCTCACAAAAGCCTATGAGCATTTTAGCCCCCCCACCAGTTGATTTTTTAAAGTTTTGGACCTTACATCAAGAAACACCCTAGTCAAATGCTTAGTTTACAAAAAAGAACCGATTAGGTAAAATCTGCTTTGTGTTAACCAAGGACCGAACAATGAAAGAATTTGTAGCTTATATCGTAAAAAATCTCGTAGACAACCCTGATAAAGTAAGTATTAAGGAAATCGGAGGTACTCAGACACTAATTATTGAACTTAGCGTAGAAAAAAGTGATATCGGAAAAATCATCGGAAAGCGCGGTAAGACCATTAATGCTATCCGCACTCTATTAATGTCAGTAGCTAGCCGTAATGGATTACGTGTAAACCTGGAAATTTTAGAAGAAAATACTGATGCAGAAGAAACATCGGCTGAAGCTGAAGCTAATAGTTAATTAGACTAAGCTTCACTACCTTTTAAAAAAACACTACAAATTTTGTAGTGTTTTTTTTATATTAGACCTCTTTCGAAAGAGGTCTATTATAGTCGATTAAATATATGGGGCAATGTCTAGTTTACGGGATTTCAAGGATTTTAGGTCGACGGTCAATTCTGCAAAAGGATCTTTGGTACTACCGCTTATTCGAACCTGAACTCTGCTAGAGATTTTTATCATACCATCAGCAAAATCAGAAAACTCCCCATGCAACGCTAACTCTACATTCTGCGGGTATACTTTTGGTGATTGCACCAAATTCTTAATAAAACGACCAGCTTTTACCGTCGATTCCCGATTTCCTTTTACAGAGCAGATCCAAATTTCATCTCTAAGCTTTGAGTTTGCCTCCTTAGCCCCGGAAAAAAGATCCTCGCTAGAATCTGTTGTTGAAATCATAAAAATAAACAGCAGCAGAGATGGGTTATCTATTGCATGTTCTTTGCATCGCTCTAACCATTTTTTCTGAATTTCCTGTTTCTTTTTATGAAAGGTTGCGTGGTTACAGGAAAAAAGTTTACATTGCCCAATTTGGGCATACTTGCCGATGATTTTTGTGTCTTGGAAAAATGAGAGCTCCTCAGCGCCCACTGCTTTTTTAAGCATCTCCTCTACCCTTTGCTCTTTTTTTGCATAGATATCATTGTACAAAGAGTATAGATCATGAGATTGTAGCAGCTTTTTTGCTGCCTGATTTGCAAAATCCAAAGAGTCTGAATCAAGGTCATCAAAATCCACAATCTCAACTTCCCTTCCCAGCATCAAAGATTTCATTCTATTTAATAAACTTGCAACGATGTATACATCCACAGGTGTAACTTTTGTTAGCAGGTCAGTATCATCTAAAATGGCAAATAAAAAATGGTAGTAATCGAAAAATTCTTTTTCTTTGGAAACATAATAAATACTACCCTTTGCAATTGCCTCCTTTTTTGAAAGAAGTCGTTTCAAAAGACGAACATTACCTGGAGCTGTTAAATTAGCAGCAATCTCCTTTATTTGAGCCTCTACTTCGGTTTTACTATAGCCTCCAGAAGAATATCTATCATTGATAGCAATATTAATCCGTGCAACTGTAGAGTTTGTGCTTTGAGCATCAGAGACTAATACTAAGGAAGGGAGATTTGTTTTAAAATCACTTTTGTGATGGTCTATGCAAGAAACAATATCCATAAATGGGGGTTTATCCATTTCATCATTGTTAGAAAAATCTCTCATGCTAACTGTTGCAAGTGATGATCCCTTAATATCCATTGCATGGATGACCCCAAGTGGTGTCATTCCACTTTGATCTTGGTGGACAACTGTTAAATGGGCGTACCCTTCCATCTTCCTTGCGATGGTGTGATAATCATCCAAGTGGGAAACAATCACAGGTTTTAGTTTTAATACTTTCCTTTTTACAGCGATTGCAACCTCTAAAGAATCTAGAAAGGTAAAATAATTAGAGAGTTCTTGGTGATATAGATGTAAACTTCTTTCAATGTGTAGGTTGTTGTCTAAAGCATTAAGATCAGCACTTAATTTTTTCAAAGACTCTGTAGAATGTAAAAAGACGCTTATACTTTCAGCAAGACCATTTTTAAAGCCTAGCACCTCTATGATAAATTGATTAAGCTTCTCCCTGCAGCTGCTTTGATGCAACCCTTCATGGAAATAGTGGAGAAAACTTTTGTTCAAAATAGTGGAAACCTCTTGCTTAAGATCCCCTTTTTTCAATAAGAATTTTACAACAACCATGTACAAAGCCTGCTCAAAACTTCGAAGGGTCAATTGAAAATTATTAATAATCATTCGAACTTCATCATAATCAACAGCTCTCCAATCAGCGATATACTCGCCGTTTTCATCAACTACAATCACAGAATTTTTGACCCGATCATGATTTACCCCAATGGAAGATTCACCAAGTGTTTTCATGATAATGTTCTTTTGAGAAACTAAATCTAGTGAGGTCAAAGACAACTCTCTGGAGGTTTTTACAAGTGCATCAAAAACATCCCGTCCAAGTGGTTTATAAAATAAGTTTTCCACCTCAATACTTCCTGCAGGAGGTCCATTTGGCACCTGCCAATGATGTAGCCCCTTGCCAACTTTTGCAGCAAATGCATCTAAAAAGCCATGAAAAGAGGCAATCACAGTATCTATATCAGGGGAAAAGTGCGCCACAGAAAAATGGGAGCCATTAAAGCTACCCCCCGTTCCTATGGGGAAAAAAGCCTGGTATTCCAATCGAGGAATAACCCTACCTACAATTTTGCCCCGTATAAGCAAATCTTCTTTAGGTTCTAATTTTGCATAATTGTCTAAAAATATTTCAAAACTTCCAAAGTGATAAGAAGGCAATAGAGTTTTACGAACCGCTCCGATAAAATCGACAACTGCAGGAAGGATAAATGTTCCCTCTTTTTCACTTTTAATTGTTTCTAATAGTAAGTTGCCAACAAAACGATGTTGTTCAAAAGAGCCCTTACTTTTTAATGATTTATCATTTAATGCAGTGTATACCGATTTTTTGAACAGACGCGGAGTAAATACCACATCCCCTAACCATGTTCCAGCAAAAGATATATACGAATTTTCACCCTTATTCACAAGACACTCCTAACGTGGATTCGGACCGAGCAGGACTCGAACCTGCGACCACCCGCTTAGAAGGCGGGTGCTCTATCCACTGAGCTATCGGTCCAATATATCCTTAGTTAAGGATACCCTGATTTTCTTATCAAATCAAGGATAATCTTATTCTTGCAACAAGTGTACCACAAATAGTGAATTAATGTATAGTGAGAGATATGGAAAATTTACTCACCGGCATTATTGGGGGGTCAGGAAGGCTCGGATCATTAGTTTCCACCCTTTGCAATTGTCAAAAAATAGACCTTAATTCCAGCTTAGACGTAATCGACATTTGCCTTGATGTTTCCAAAGCCGATGTGATCAAAGAATTTCTCCCCTTACTTTTACAGGCAAAAAAACCCTTGGTGATTGGATCAACAGGTCACAGTAAAGAGACACTTCATCTTCTTAGGCAAGCATCATCAATTATTCCAGTTCTTATTGCCCCTAATTTTTCAAAAGGGATCTATTTACTAAAAACTGCCCTTTTAGCAATGGGGATAACTCCAACATCCATTATTGAAACGCATCATGTGCATAAAAAGGACAAACCAAGCGGCACTGCCAAAATCATTCAAGATTTATACACAATTCCACCCCCGGTAGAGTCAATTCGCAAAGGGGAGGAATTTGGAACTCATACAGTGATTTTTAAACTCCCTTATGAAACTGTACAAATCACTCATCAGGCAGAATCGTTAGAGCTGTTTGCACGGGGGGCAAAAAAGGCTCTCTTCTTCCTTTCTAAAAAAGAAAAGGGGCTTTATACTATGGATGATGTTTACAATAAGGATAACTATGCCTGCAAAATTTGACCCCATCTCCATTCAAGGAAAAACCTACGGCCCAGGCAACCCACTTGGTCTTATTCTAGGACCGTGTGTGATTGAATCTTACGAGCAACTTAAGCAGGTCTGTGGTTTTTTAAAAGAGCATTTACCCTGCCCTTTTATTTTTAAGGCAAGCTTTGATAAAGCAAATCGATCTTCGGTTGATTCCTATCGGGGTGTAGGAATTGATAAAGGACTTACATTTCTATCTAAAATCAAACAAGAGTTTGATGTGCCCGTCACTACTGATATCCACCTTGCAACAGAGGCCTCTATTGTAGGACAAGTTTGTGATATGATTCAAATTCCAGCATTTTTAGCTCGTCAAACAGACCTTATCCTTGCTGCAGGAGCAACAAAAATTCCTGTTCATGTAAAAAAAGGGCAATTTATGGCTCCAAAGGACATGGAACATCTCTCTAACAAAATCCTTTCTACTGGAAATAGGCAAATCCTCTTTACCGAACGGGGCAGTTGCTTTGGCTATAATAATCTAGTCAATGATTTTAGATCATTTTCCATTATGAACCAATACTGCTCAGCAACTTGCTATGATGTAACTCACTCAGCACAACTTCCTGGTCAGGGAAAAGAATCAGGAGGTGAAAAAGCATTTATGGAGCCTTTATCCCTTGCAGCAGTTGCAGCAGGTTGTGATGTTATCTTTTTAGAAGCTCATCCAAATCCATCAGAGGCAAAATCTGATAGAAACACACAAATGGAGTTACACAAAGTGCCTGCCCTTGTGAACAAACTTCAAAATTTAAGACTTTTTCTACAACAAAAAGACCGTGTGTATGCTGGGTAAATATACAACAAGCATCTGGAATGTACTTTGCATTGTTTTAATTGTTTTAGCCTTAAAACTCATTGTTCCTTGGATTCAAATGCAACAAGTGATTTCTGAAAAAACAGAAACGCCCTTACCATTGAAGCAAATCGGAACAAAACGAACTCTTTGGAAGCGCGGTCAAATGCCTTGCACTACAACTATTATCGAAAACAACTCTAATTTAATTTGGGTTGATGATTTCACTCATTCTACTGATGATTGGATGTCTATTACCTGGAGCAAATCAAAATGACGCTGGAAGTAAGAAACCTAACCGTAAAAATTAAAAGGCAGATCATTTTGGACGACCTCTCTTTTAGCGTAGAAAAAGGGTCTATTACAGGACTGCTTGGGGCAAATGGCGCAGGAAAAACTACAACCTTTCATTGTTTGATTGGATTACTTCCTGTAAAAATTGGAAAAATTTTCCTGGAGGAAGAAAACATCACCTCCCTACCCATGTATCAAAGAGCTCGCAAAGGGATTGGCTATCTAAGCCAAGAGTCCTCCATTTTTAGAGAGCTTACTGTAGAGGAAAATCTTTTGCTTTACCTTGAGATGAGGAACATCTCAAACAAAGAAAAGCGCGCAATTGTTGAGGAGAGGTTAAACGAACTACATATTCTCCATCTAAAACATAAACGGGCAGATTGCCTTTCTGGTGGACAAAGAAGGCGGGTGGAAATTAGTCGGGCTTTGATCACTTGTCCAAAAATCCTCTTTTTAGATGAACCGTTTGCAAACCTTGACCCTAAAACAATTGAAGATGTAAAAGAATTAATATGTTATCTCAAAAATAAACAAATCACTGTTGTAATCACAGATCATAACGCAAGAGAGCTTTTATCTTTTATTGACAGGGGCCTTTTTCTACACGGCGGTCAATTACTTGCTGGTGGTACAAAATCAGAGCTACTTGCCCACCCAGCCCTTATCGAGCACTATCTTGGGGAAAATTTTAGCCAACTCTAATATCTCTTTAAAAAATAAAGCACTCTATGGTATTGTACTTCGGAACAGGAAAAAAACGGAGTTAACTATGACAATTCAGCAGACACTATCTATTATCAAACCAGACGGAGTGAAAAAAAATCTAATTGGAGAAATCCTTTCTCGCTTCGAGAAAAAAGGTTTATCTATTATTGCTATGAAGCAACTTTTTCTTACAAAAGAAGAGGCAGAAGAATTTTACGAAATTCACAGAAAAAGACCCTTTTTCAACGATTTAGTCACCTTTATGTCCTCAGGACCAGTTGTTGTGTCTGTCCTTGAAGGAGAGGATGCTGTTGCTAAAAATAGATCTATTATGGGAGCTACCAATCCAGCAGAAGCTGCTGAAGGGACCATCCGAAGAGATTTTGCAAGTTCCATAGACGAAAATATCGTTCATGGCTCCGATAGTCACGAAAATGCTATCGAAGAGGTCCTATTCTTTTTTGATGAAGATGAAATCTTCTCAAAATTAGACATTTAATTGATGTAAATAAGATTCGATCCTATTAATTTCCTCCGGGTACTTGATAGGATCAATTCGAAGAATTTTTTGTAATTCACCCGGCTCTATGTTTAACCCTTCTACGTTTAATGAGGCGGGTAAAAATCCGTAAGGAGTTTCTAACTTTTCGCTCTTTCCATCGATAGAATCAAACATCCAGGCAATCACTCTCATGTTTTCACTATACCCTGGCCAAATATATTTACCCCGCTCATCTTTGCGAAACCAGTTCACAGCAAAAATCTTTGGAAGCTTTCTTCCACTTTTTTCCATAGAAAGCCAGTGGGTAAAATAATCAGAGATATTGTATCCACAAAATGGGAGCATTGCAAAGGGATCATGCCTCATCGTTCCTCTCTTCCCTTCAGCTGCTGCAGTCATTTCTGAGCAAAGGCTTGCTCCATAAAAAACCCCCATTGTCCAATCTTTTGCCTCCATAATAAGCGGAGCAATTGTTGAACGGCGCCCTCCAAAAATAATACCGTCAATAGGAACAGCCCTCCCCTCCATTGCAGCCTTATCAAGGGATGGACATCTTCTCATGGGAGATGTAAACCTAGAATTTGGATGAGCCGCAGGATGATCCCCTTTTGGATCGTGTTTTTGCCCCATCCAATTGATCAACCCCTCCGGCACATCACTTGTTAACCCTTCCCACCAAACATCATTGCCATTTAAAGCAACGTTTGTAAAAAGGGTATCTTCTTCTATAGTTTCTACTGCATTTGGGTTAGTTTCAGACGATGTCCCTGGAGCTACACCGAAAAATCCATTTTCTGGATTGATTGCATACAGCCTTCCATCATCGCCAAATTTCATCCAAGCGATATCATCCCCCACACATTCTATCTTCCATCCTGGTAAGGTTGATTTCATCATGGCAAGGTTGGTTTTCCCACATGCGGAGGGAAACGCTGCCGTAAAATACTTCTTTTGCCCCAGAGGATTGGTAACACCAATAATGAGCATGTGCTCAGCAAGCCACCCCTCTTGTTTTGCTATAGTAGATGCAATTCTTAACGCATGACATTTTTTTGCAAGTAATGCGTTTCCCCCATAACCGCTTCCAAAGGAAAAGATCTCTTTTGTTTGAGGAAAATGGGCAATAACCTTTTCTTTATTGCAAGGCCAAAAGGAGTCTTTAACTCCCTCCTTTAAAGGCTTTCCTACACTATGTAATCCCATAACTACATCTGACTGATCATTAAAAGACCCCATCCTTGTCATTATATACATGTTGATGCATACATAAAGGGAATCTGTAACTTCAATTCCCACCTTTGACATACTGCTATTTTCAGGCCCCATTCGATAGGGGATCACATACATTGTTCTCCCCTCCATGCAACCAGAAAAAAGCCCCATCAACCGCTTGTTCATAACAGCCGGGTCCTGCCATTGATTGGTAGGTCCTGCATCCTCTTGCTTTTCACTGCAAATAAACGTGCAATGCTCTACCCTTGCGACGTCCTCTGGGTCAGATCTAAAATAAAGACACCCTTTTCTCTTAAGAGAGATTGCCATCTTTTTTTTAAGCAATTCTTGGACGAACAAGCGATACTCGCTTCCGGATCCATCACAAACATGAACGGCAGAAGGTTTACAAAGATCGATAAAATGAGAAATTTTCAGCTGAATTTGCCTTGAAAATTGATCCATTATACTCTTGAGGTTTTTTTACTTTTTTTAAATTGCTCAAGATACTCTAAAGCTTTGCCGGTGCCTAGACATACCGCAAGGAGCGGGTTGGGAGCTATGATCACAGAAAGTCCACATTCTTTGATTAGAAATTTATCTAATCCCTTGATTAATGCGCCACCGCCAGCTAAAACCATACCCCTGTCCACAAGGTCTGCCGCAAGCTCTGGTGGGCATTTTTCAAGTGTTGATTTTACACTTGCCACAATTTGTAAAAATGGTTCGGCAAGACATTCTCTGATTTCTACAGAATTAATTCTTTTAGTAACTGGAAGACCTGCCACTTGATCACGTCCGCGCACTTCCATCTCTAGCTCATGATCTCCTAAGGAATAGGCCGACCCGATAGTGATCTTAATTTCTTCTGCTGTTCTTGGTCCAATCATCAAGTTATAAGTACGTCTCATATAGTTAATGATGCACTCATCAAACTCATCTCCACCAATTCTTAAAGAGCGGCTTTCGACAATCCCCCCTAAGGAAATGATAGCAATTTCAGTAGTACCGCCACCAATATCAATAATCATACTAGCTGCAGGTTCATGTACAGGCAGATCCACTCCAATTGCTGCAGCCATTGGCTCTTCTATTAAAAAGACCTCTTGAGCACCAGCTTTTAGGGCCGAATCCTCTACAGCTCTTTTTTCTACCCCTGTAATTCCTGAAGGTACGGCTATTAAAATTTTTGGTCGGAAAATACTTCTTGTGGGGGTAACACGTTTTAAAATAACAGCAAGCATATCGCCAACAATTTCAAAATCAGCAATCACTCCATCTTTCATTGGGCGTACGGCGTGAATTTTTCTTGGTGTTTTTCCAAGCATGGCTTTGGCTTTATGACCAACTGCAAGCACTTCATTAGTATAGGAATCAATTGCCACAACCGATGGTTCGGCAAGAACAATCCCTTTGCCCTTTACATAAACAAGGGTGTTAGCAGTACCCAAATCGATCCCTATATCGCTTGCAAAAAGGCTTGATACTTTGTTCCATTTTCCTGACGCTAGTTGCTTTATTTTTAGCGCATTTTTTTTAATAAACTGGAGTTCTTTCATAGGTGGAGTTGCTCTTAAAGTATTACTGTGTTTTTAGATGTTAACAGAGATTTTATTTGCATGCAACCGTTACCTTCTAAGTAATTTTTTACTTGCTGTATGATGCAAAATAAGGTAAAAAGGTGTTTTTTAAACTTATGTTGGTTTTTGGAGTTTTATGTTAAATGTAAGAAAATTGAAGCAGGATTTTTCTCAAAATGTCTTACGTGAAGGTAAAGATCTATTTACAGAAAAAAAAGTCACTTACGCTAAAATTATTCATTTAGACTCCTCCTCCTTGCGCATTAGCGCTAAAGTTGATGGACAATTTGAAAATGCCTATGAGTGTGAAATTGAAATTGATCGGATCGATTGTGAGACCATTGATTCAAATTGTGACTGCCCTTATCATTACGATTGTCAACATTTAGCTGCCTTACTCTTTTATCTAGAAGCACATTTAGATAAAATGCTTGTTACCTACTCAAAAGATCCGGTGATGGATTCGGACAATGACTTTAAAGAGACAGAAATTTTAGCTGTTGTACAAGATGCAGTTTCCAAAGAAGAGCGGAGAAAAGACGTAGAATTTCAAAAGGAATTGATGCAGGAATACATCCTTGCCTCAAAGATCTTATCCACCTCCCCATTTTTCTTACAAAAGAAAGAAACAGAGGTGACGCAAGCTTCATTGATGATCATCTACAACTTCCCAGAATCAAAAGATGGGACAAAGTCCATTGTAGAGTTACAATTTGCTCTCCGCCTTCCCTCCAGATCAAAGCCCTTGCATATTCCTAATGCAAAATGCTTTCTTGATGGTATCCGGTATGAAGAATCCTTTCAAATTGGTGGTAAAAAATACCTATTTACCCCCGAATCGTTTCCGGAAGATTCTAAAGAGATCGTCCGCATGTTAATTGATTACGCAAGGGTTCACGATAAAGCAACCACAGAAAAAGGGCAAAAATGCGCCTATATTGAGACTAAATCTTTAGGCTTGCTCCTTTCTAAGTGCTTTGTAGCCGCCTATCAGCACCTTCCAGCAGGGGCTAAAAATAGCAGCATCACCCACGAGCTTCCTGGAATCTATATTGAAAATCTAGAAACTCCTCTACATTATTCGCCGGTTCTTGCCTCATTTAATATGAATTTAGAATATATCAAACCGCCTGCCTCAAAAATTTTGATCAATCCAACAATCCTTGCAAAAGATAGAACGATTCTATTAGAGGATGCTCTATTTTTTGAATGTGCATCCCCCTCATTTATTCATGAAAATACCTTCTTTAAGTTTGGACCATCCATTACAAGACAGCACCTTATTCACCTCACCTCAATGAGAGAAATCACTATTTGCAAGCCTCTTTTTGGTACTTTTATTGAAAATGGTCTTGGCAGGCTCTCTTCCTATGCATCGATTTCTGGAAAAGATGTTTTTAATGAATTTACAACTCTGCCTTATGTGCGTACATTAAAAGGAATTTGCAACATTTCTTACCTTGATGGTGAGTTAGAGGCGGTATTGGAATTTATATACAATGATTTTAATGTACCGGCCTCACCGGATGCGCTGACTATTGATCATTTAGAGCCATTCCAAAAAGATTCAGGGCTCCTTGCCAGAAACCTTTTTGAAGAAAAACAAGTCATTGATAATCTTTTCATAGACTTTGTATACGAAAAAGAACACTCGGCTTTTGTAGCCAAAAGTGAAAAAAAGATTGTAGAATTCATGACCGAGCGTTTGCCTGAATACAAAAACATCATCACATTCAATTGCCCTCAAAACTTGCTTGATCAATTCATCTATGACAATTCCACATTCACTCTATCCTTGTCTCACACTGATAGACTTGATATGTATGAGTTGAAACTTGAGGTGGATGGAAGTCTTGAAGGAATTCGTATGGATAGCCTTTGGGACTGTATTCTTTCTAAAAGGGCATACCTTGAACTAAGCTATAAAAAGAAGGGCACAGTAAAAGAAACTAATTCCAGAATGAATAAAATCTTAGTGCTTAACTTAAAAGTTCTTTCTAAAATTGTCTACCTCTTTGATGAGCTTGGCATTAAAAAACTTGACAATCATACTCTTTCAGCCCCAATTTGGAGTATTGCAAGTATCGACGCTGATAATTTTGCAGATCTTCCTGTCGCGTTTAAGATTTCAGAGCGTTTAAAAGAAATCCGCCTTCAGATGCTTGGAGAAAAAACTCTTACCTTCTCCCCTGTTCCGCCAGAAATTCAAGCAACACTTCGCCCTTATCAAATTGAGGGTGTTAATTACCTTGAAAGAATACGCAACATGTATTTAGGTGGTATCCTTGCCGATGACATGGGATTGGGAAAAACTCTGCAAACAATTGTGACCCTAGCACAAAGTAAAAAAGAGGCAAAAACTCCCTCTATTATCATTTGTCCCACCTCTCTTTTGTACAACTGGAAAGAGGAGTTTCATAAATTCAACCCATCCTTTAAAACCCTAGTTGTAGATGGAGTTCCAAACCATAGGAAAAAGCTCATCTCTTTGATGTCTGAATTCGATGCGGTGATTACCTCCTATAGTCTTTTACAAAAAGATATTGAGCTGTATGAACCAACTCTTTTCCACTATTCCATTCTAGATGAGGCTCAGCATATTAAAAACAGAAGCACTCGAAACGCTAAATCAGTAAAAATGCTGAAATCTAACTACAAACTCATCTTATCAGGGACCCCTATTGAGAATTCTTTAGATGAACTTTGGAGCTTGTTTGACTTCCTTATGCCAAACTTTTTAAATACCTACGATCGTTTCTTAGAAAGATATGTTCGTCAAAAAAACGAAGATCTTAAAAAGAGCCTTGAGTATTTAAAGAAAAAAGTTGCCCCATTTATCCTACGTCGTATGAAATGTGATGTACTCGATGATCTACCCCCTGTTTCAGAAATTGTCTACCACAACAGACTGTCCAAATCTCAAAAAGAACTATACAATTCGTATGCAACATCGGCAAAAGATGAGCTTACTAAACTTGTTGAACGGGATGGTTTTGACAAAGTTCAGATTCACGTCCTTGCAACCCTTACCAGACTTAAACAAATTTGTTGTCACCCAGCAATTTTTGCTACAGAAGAGGGCGAAACAGGCGATTCATCGAAATTTGACCTGCTGCTTGAACTTTTACACACTCTGATCGATGGCGGGCATAAGACTGTTATTTTCTCTCAATATACCAAGATGCTAACCATTATGCGCAATGAATTTGACGCAAATGGGATTAAGTACTCCTACCTTGATGGTGGATCTAAAAACAGGATGGGAATTGTTAAGGAGTTCAATGAAGGAGACAACCCTATTTTCCTTGTGTCGTTAAAAGCAGGAGGTACTGGCCTTAACTTAACAGGGGCAGACACTGTTATTCACTATGATATGTGGTGGAACCCAGCTGTTGAAAACCAAGCAACCGACCGAGTTCATCGAATGGGGCAAAAGCAAAATGTCTCTGTGTATAAACTTGTGACCTTAGACACCATCGAAGAAAAGATTGTGGCCATGCAGAAAAAGAAAATGGGTGTTGTTAAAAAGATTGTTAGCACAGACGAGGATGTGATCTCCAAGCTTACTTGGGAAGATGTTTTAGATCTTTTAAAAACTAACGATTGACTTATATATTAAGCCCTTGTATATTTTACCCAAGTTTTCAAGTTACCCTTTGAGGTTTTTGAGAATTAAAGAGTAAGACACTGCTTAAAAAAGCAAAGTCTAAAATGCGGGTGTAGCTCAGTGGTAGAGCATCACGTTGCCAACGTGAGGGTCGTGGGTTCAAATCTCATCACCCGCTATTTTTATAATATAATTGAGGCATTATGGCTAAGAAAAAAGAACCGTCCCTTGAAACTGAACAACTCCCTACGACAAAAGCTAAAAAAGCTGCTGCTCCAAAAGCACCTAAAGCCCCCAAAGAAGCGCTCCCCGTTCAAGAAATTAGAGGAGCTGTTGAGAAGTTTCAAACAGAATTTGTAGATTTTGAAAAAGAGACATTTGCCCACTGCAAGATTAAGTATTTAGCCAAACCAAAAAAACCTTTATGGGAGAAAGCTCACAAACAAGCCATCAAAAGGATCTCTAAAGACATTTCTATTCCAGGGTTTAGAAAAGGCAAAGCACCTTTAAATATTATTTTACAAAAATACGGCACTCAAATTGAGAAACAAACTGAAAATGAAGTTGCAGACATTTGCTTTGAAGAGTGCCAAAAAGTTGGAAAGACCCCTATTTTACATAATCATAACAATGTTTCGTTTCACATAGATGGTAAAGAGTCAACAGATCCTACCTTTGTTTTTAGCTTTGATGCTGAGCCGACCCTTCCGAAAATAGACTACGGCAAGTTTCAGTTAAAAGCAATTACAAGCCCTGCCGTTGATGAAAAGAAACTTGCAGAAGAACTAGATCAGATTAGAGGTTTTTATGCTACTTGGGAGCAAATCCACGATCGAGCAGTAGAGATGGGTGATTTTGTCGTTTTAAATATCGACGACATGGATCAAGAGCACCCTTCCCAGGTGTTTAATGAAGCACGATTTGAAGTCACTGAAGAGAAGATGGCTTTGTGGATGAGAGAGCTTGTTATTGGAAAAAACATTGGCGAAACGGTTCTTGGGGTTTCAAAACCTGACATTTCCGCATCTGAAGAGGATAAAAATACTTTCAAAGAAAAGAAAGTGAGAATTACTATTGTTTCTATTGAAAAGTCTACCCTCCCTGAAATTGACGACACCCTTGCTATGAAACTTGGTGCTAAAGATCTTGTTTCCCTGAAAAATACCCTTAAACTGTTAGTTGAGTCAAAAGCGTCAAGAGCCAGGATGGAAGAATTACGCCATGATATTGAGCAGCAAATGATTGATAAAATTATTTTTGATATCCCTGCGGTTTTATTAGAGCAAGAAGCAAATCATAGAATGTCACAATTGTTTAACAACGCAACCTTCAAGAAGAAATGGTCTGAAGAGCTAACCGATGAGCAAAAAGCGGAGAAAAAGGAAGAGATCAAAGAAAAATCTACTCAAGCAATTCGTCTTTTTTATCTTTGCAGAGATATTGTAAATAGCAATCGAATTTCTGTAGGACCATCTGATATGGACTCCTCTTTTGATTCCCTTTTAGAGATGATGTATGGAGATCAAACAAAACTTCAGTATAAATCAATGACTGAAGATCAAAAGCAGATGGCTCTTACTACAGTGATGATGCATAAAGCTCAAGATCACATTATTCATCAGCTTCAAAAGAGCAACTCTGGGCAAGAAAATCAAGTCTAATAAATCTCTTGACTAGCTAAGGATTCCAAGCTATAAAAGAAAAGATAGAAACAAAAATAAGGATCGTTTATGTCATACCCGATTTATGTATCAGAAGAAACCGCTCGTGGTGATAAGACTATGGACATTATGTCCAGACTTCTACAAGATCGCATTATTTTTATTGGACAAGAAATCAATGATCCTCTTGCCAATCACATTATTTCGCAGCTGATCTACCTTCGAGCAACAGATCCCAAAAAGCCTATTAGTTTATATATCAACTCCCCCGGAGGAGATATTTCTGCAGGATTTGCAATTTATGATACCATGAAGTACATAGAGTGTGATGTACACACATATTGTATAGGAATGGCAGCATCAATGGCAGCTGTTCTTTTATCCAGCGGCACACCAGGCAAACGCTTTGCTCTTCCAAATAGCCGAATTATGATCCATCAGCCGGCAGGCGCTGTTGGCGGAACATCAGCTGACATTGAGCTTCAAGCTAAAGAAATCATGTACTTGAAAGAAAGTCTGACTAAAATTTTATCTCAAAATACCGGTCAAACAGTCTCACAGATTCACAAAGATTCCGATAGAGATTATTACATGAGTTCATTAGAAGCAAAAAATTACGGGTTAATTGATGCTGTAATAGGCATTGAAAAATCTATCCCTGCTGCAGTTACTAAATAAAGCGAAATGCAAAAGAACCAATAGAGGCAAATCATGTCAGGAAGCAATGAAGAAAATGCAAAATGTTCTTTCTGTTCTAGACCAGAGGACAGTGTAGAAAAGTTAATTTCAGGACCAAATGCCTATATTTGCGATAAATGTGTCCGCCTTTGTATTGATATTATTTCTAAAAAGCCTACAAAGCATGAAATGAAATGCTTAAAGCCTAAAGAGATTGTAGACAAGTTAAATCAACATATCATCGGACAAACTATTGCCAAAAAAACCCTTGCTGTAGCTGTCTACAATCACTACAAACGAATCCGAGCCCATAATAAAGAAGGCTCTCCCTCTTACACTAAATCAAACGTATTGCTCTTAGGCCCAACAGGTTCTGGTAAAACATTGCTTGCAAGAATTCTTGCCGATTCTATTGATGTACCCTTTGCAATTGTGGATGCAACAACCCTTACTGAAGCAGGTTACGTGGGAGAGGATGTAGAAAACATCATCTTAAGACTTGTACAAAATGCAGATTATGACATTTCTCGTGCCGAGCAAGGAATCATCTATGTAGATGAAATTGATAAGATCGGTAAAACATCTGCAAATGTATCTATTACTAGGGATGTATCTGGCGAGGGTGTACAGCAAGCGCTGTTAAAAATTGTAGAAGGGACGGTTGCAAACGTTCCTCCAAAAGGGGGGCGAAAGCACCCTAATCAGGAGTATATCAAGGTAAATACGGAAAATATCCTATTTATTGTAGGGGGTGCATTTGTTCATCTCCCCGACATTATTTCTCGCCGGCTAGGCAAAGGGACCATCGGTTTTGAAGAAAATCCTTCTAACAAACATTTTGATATCAACGAGCTTAACTACCTTCTATCTAAAGTTGAGACATCTGATCTTGTTAAATATGGACTTATTCCAGAGTTTGTAGGACGTTTCAACTCTATTGCAAGCTGTAATGAATTATCCATTCACGATCTTATGGAAATTCTTACCAAGCCAAAAAATTCTATTATTGAGCAGTACAAGAACATGTTTGCTGAAGATAATGTAGCCCTTTCATTTACAGAAGATGCCCTTGAGTATATTGCTGTAAAAGCAAAAGAGGCAGGTACCGGCGCTCGTGCATTAAGGATGATTGTGGAAAATACCCTCATTGATCTTATGTATGAAGTTCCTTCAGATGAAGACATCTCTGAAATCATCATCGATAAAGGATGTGTAGAGGGAAAAAGTGCGCCCATCATCCATCGCCTTCGCAAGGAAAAGACCTCTTAAAGCTCATCTTGAACTGGACCGTTACTTGCTATGATAAGGTCTCTAGTTGCTTGTGAAACTTCTTTTGGAACATAGAGGTTGTTCCAGTTTCGATTTTGCGCATCCAGAGTATTATCATCAAAATAGTTGCGAAGCAATGCCCCTATTGCTCCTAAATTACTTCGAGGATCGATCTTTTCGCTGCTTAAATAATCTTGGTAACCCATTTTTTCATGGTTATCATATTGCACTTCATGAACTTCTCCTGTGTATGACCCTTTTGAAAATACCGCCGCCGCTGCGATCATCGCAGCGTATTCTTTATAAGGTTTTGTTAGCACAGTACTTGCTCTTTTTGTCTTAGGGTCCCTTTTTGTTTTTCCAATGTGTAACGTCTCTGTGAAATGGTGCTCCAAAAGATTTTGTAAGGCCTTTGCCTTCTTTTGGTTGTCATTAAGTTGACTGTTACTATTTATATAGGTAGCTGTAAGCACAAGCATCAATGTGGTTTGATCCACCTCTGATAAAGCGATTTCAGTTATTTTCTTGTCGATGGCATCAACGTCTTTTTTTAACTCTTCTAATTGCTCAGCCGTCTTTGTTCTTGCTTGTCCGCTACTTTCATTGGTGTACTCTTGGGTCAAATTTGTCTTTATTAACTTTAATTCGTCAGACTGCAGTTTGTGATTTCGTACAATGTTGTCAAAATGAGTAATGATCTTGGTTGCTTTTGTATCGGCAAAGCCTGCAGTTACTAGTAACTCACGACAAAACGCATTTTTAGACTCCTTTGCTAACCGTTGCCTAGACCCGCTTTCCATTTGATTGAAAGATTGAACAAAACCATTAGGCCCCTGGGGGTCCCCCAGAACATCTACATAATCTTGATCGTTTTTCCTCATGATACAACTGTGAGAGGTTGGTTCAATAAGCCCAGCATCGGCAATCACCTTTTGTAATTTTTGTGCAGCGTTATACAACCGTGAATCAACAGAATTAGCAAGATTTGTCTCTAACATACGGGTAAGATCCACAGTTATTCTTTGTCCCCCTCTGGTCAGAGCCGTTGCTGTATAAGTAGCAAAGTTAAGGCTCACCGATGCATCGGCATAATCAGTCTCATCATCATCATCACTGCTCATTTTTCGAAGAAGATTCTCCTTAAACTCACCAAAGGCTGCATGAGTTTTTTCTGTGGTTGTATGATCCATTGATAATGGTCCCCGACCACTTTTTTCTACTCTAAAGGTAGTGCCACTAGCTGTTGTTAGAGCTCTTCCGACCCCTTCCTTACTTCCGCCGCCGCCACCTGCGCCTGCTGCTTGACCTGATCCATTTATATGCGGATCAGATGGACTTAATTGACCTGTTCCCTGCATTTTAACACCTTTATTTAATTCTTTAATTAATTATAACATTATTATTATTAAAAAGCTCTAGTTTAAAACTAGAGCTTTTTGTTTTTCATTTGTTAGTTTACGGGCGTAACTTTCTTATGTCCTTTGGTTAACAATTCTGATAATCTCTTGTAAAGCATTTTGGTCATCTTTGTAAGCCTGTTTAGCACCACTTGTTGCCGCATCAGAACTTGACATCATACCTTTAAGAGTATCATTGACGTTTGACCCTTCGGTTTGTATCGCTTGTTGTGTAGCTTGCTCTTTTTGTAAAGCAGCGTTTAGGATAGAAACACCACCAGAAATAGAGGTGCTAGCTGATTGAATGATGCTTTGCATCGCTCTTCTTCTAGAATTATTATTTTCTTTTTTAGAATCTAGCGCTTTTTCCGCTTTCTTCAACTGCCCTTTCCACTGTGTTTCTATCTCTAATCTTTCCGCAGGTGTTGCAGCTTTTAATGCATCCTCTACTGTTACATTAGTGTTATTTACTTCTGAAGTTTGATCTGGGTCATCTTCATCGCGTTTTGTATATGATTTAGTCTTATTATCAGTAGTTTCCTCAGAACCAAAGTGATTATTAGGTTTTGTAAAGTCGTAATCACCATTTTTAAGAGATTTAATAGCTGTTTCCATCTCTGCTGTTCGAGGCTCAGCTTGCTCTTGCTCTTCATCGGTAATTGTAACCTTTGGTGTTACCGGAACATTTTTTGCTGCCGCAATTGCATTTTCCGCTTTGCTGACATTTGCCTCCTCAATAGAAGTAGAACCTTCAACTGCTTCAGTAATACCAGTTCCACCAAGGTTTGTAAGACCTGATGATAAATCTTTTGCAGCTGACACCATTGTTTGCTGCGCTTGAGCATCTCCACCTGCAATCACTGCAGATACAATTTGTCCTATAATTCCACCGTTTGCAGATTTAGTTACTGATCCATCTGCTGCAACATTGTCACCGCTATAGGCAGCAATCTGTGTCTTTTGCATCGAAATATTTACTAATGTTTGCTCAAGTCTTTGTTTAAGCTGCTCTACAAATGCTTTAAACGGAATGACGTCAATTATATAGGTCTGTCCATTGATACTTACAGGCACCGTGCCAGGATCAGTTGCTTGGTCTGCAGTAGAAACAACTGTCGCAAGTAGCTCTTGACCTTGTTGCTTTTTAGCAGTTTCTTGAGCAGAAGTAGAGACGTTTTGAATAAAATCTAACGTTTGAGATGTTTCATCATCCCCTAGTGACAAAGTATTAGTGGTTGTATCATCATCTCCATTCTCTGCTTTTTCTAAAGTAGTTACTAATTTTGTTAGCTCATCAAGCTCTTTTAATTTAGCAGCGCTCACCTTCTGATTTGTTTGAGCATCTGCAAGTTTGATCGCATCAATCTGAGCCAAAGCATCAGCAGCAGAGAGGTCTCCATTATTTACAGCTTTATTCCCACCCATTATTCACTCCTTTTTATTAATTACTATATTTACCCTTAACATAATTATAGCATAATTATTATTTATTTTCAAGGTTTTATTTACCCATCAAACCATTTATCGTGATATTGTCCGCTTGTTGTTTTGCTCCTCTACTCCAATTGTTTGTAAAGCTTGATTTAGCGTATCGTTTAAAGCACTGACCATCTCAGAATATGCTTTATTCGTATCTGTTTGTAATCCAAAAGCTTGCTGCTGAACATTGTTTTGCACAGTTTGAGCTCCCTGACTTATTGAGGTAAGTTCTTGAAGGTTTGCTACTTGCACTTCTTGAGACCCTTGACTGATGGCAAAGCCTCCTTGAGCTGCACCCCCCCCTGCTTGGATCACTCTTGCCCCGATGTCCATCAATTTACTTGCCCTAAACACTGTATTTTCAAGGTTATTTTCCTCCAAGAATGCTGCTCTTACTTTAAATCCTGCACCTGCTAACTTTCCAGCACCCATAGTACCAACAATAGCAAGGGCAGCCCCTACTACAGCAAAAGCGATAGCTGCACCTTGTGAATCCAGTAATTTTGGATCAAAAGCAAGGCCAATTGCTTCTGCAGAATTAGTAAGACCACCTGTTCCTAAAAATCCTTGGATATAGGTTCCAACGGCTCTTTTTACAATCCCTTCTGTAAAAGCTCCATTGCTCCATTTTTGATTTAACGAGTTTTTGATTTTTTCAGCAAATTTACTCGTATTACTCACCGCTTCCTTTCCACCTTTTTCTAAACTGTTAACGGTGGTGGTCACTATTTCTTCTTCCGCAGCATCTATTTCTTCCCCTCCCACTTCTCCTGCGACATTACCCAAAGCTCCCCCTGGAGCTTTTGCCGCAGCCTCTGTTATTGATGAGGATACATCTTCAGTGACTTCATCGGTAACTACATCTGCTGCGCTTGCAAACCCTGCTGCCCCTAAACTAAGTATGGTAGTAAAAATTGCAACAACAGCTCCTGCTGCTGCTTGTGATCCTGGGGTGTCATTGCCCCCCCCAAAAGCTTTGGATAAACTTCCTGTAATTGCACTTCCTGCTGGAGATGCCATCACCCCCCCTATTAGAAGAACAATTGCTGCCGCTGCAGGCCCTGCTGCCCCTGCAGTAAAAAATGTTGCAGCAGCCCCGACTACTGCCACCACTGCAGCAACAAGATACATATACCAAGGCTCTTTACCTGCTGCAGCCTGGGCAGTTAATTGAGCTTGAAGGGAATTAATATTGTTAGATGCAATGGTTTTTGCATTGCTTGCTTGCATCTGTGAAATTTTTGAATTGATATCGTTTGTTGCATTTTGCGACTCATAGACGTTGCCTAAAAGACCAACTAAAGACACAGCCATTTTAATCATTGCTTGAATA
Source organism: Chlamydia trachomatis (assembly GCA_945872565.1). GTDB lineage: Bacteria > Chlamydiota > Chlamydiia > Chlamydiales > 2-12-FULL-49-11 > JAJACQ01. The sequence continues at coordinate 80,001 of CAMBZN010000005.1, forward strand.
TATGTCTCACCATCATCAGGCGCATCTGCCTTTTGGGCCAAAGTTGTTAACACTTGGTTCTTGTTTGCAGAATTGTAAATGGCTGTTAATTTTGTAGGGGATGTAAGGGTATCTAGCACTTGCTTTCCATCATTTGTTTTACTTGCCGATGCGTTTACAGAAATATCAATCACTTTACCGATAAATTCATCATCCACCTCTTTTCCTTCAAATACCACAGCAAGAGATGCTCTCACAGCTTGCGCATTGGATAGATGGCTTTTATCAGAGAGCTCACCAATAAATGCTTGCATAGGTCCAGATTCTAACCCCTCATCAAAAGAAGTCTCTCCGCTATCTACTTTTTTTGTAAAAGTGCCCAGCATCTTAAGAGCTGTAGCTTCGAATTTTGCACTTTCTTTCTCTTCAGCTGTTCCTTTAAAAAGCTCTTTCACCGCCTGCGCTGCTTTACTGTTGTCATATCCTTTTGTAGAGGCTATATAGGTTGAAATGGTCTGCACTACTTCATGAAATTCAGCCCCTCCAGAGGATCCTTCTTTGGTTTTTTTAAGTAGCTGCGCAAATGCAACAGGATCATTTTGCAACAACAAAACAAGCTTTTCCTCCTTTGAGGATGGTCCGCTCCCACTTGTTGCCGCCCCAGTAAAAGTAGTTAACAACTCCTCTAGGTCCTGAAGCAGAGCCTTTAATGCAATGGTGCCTTTCCCTTGTGCTGCTTTTGTAAAATCTGCGTTTAAAGGAGGCTGACTAATTGGGGGAATTTTCCCATTGATATTGTTATCTTGTGACATTTTCATCTCCTTTATAATTAAAGTTATTTATCCTTAACATTATTTTATCAAGTATTTATTAAATAATCAAGATAAAATTAATTATATTTTTTATATTACACTGAACGTTAATTACCTACAAAAAAAAGACCCCCCTGCATAAACATGCAGGGGGGTCTTTTTTTAAGGAAAATTTGATCCTTAGTTACGCCACCCTTTAATAAGGTTACCAGTTGTTGCTAAAGCCGATAAAGTAGCACTATCACTACTATGGGCTTGATCCACTGCAGCTGCAATTGTTTGATCCAATGCAGCAGGAAGTGCTGAAACTGCCTGCATGGATGCATTTTTTTCATTATTAGTATTTTGAATATAATTGATTTGAGTCAATTTATAGGACATATCAGCAGTAGTTGCTCCAGCAATTCCAGTTCCCCCTGTAGTTCTATCAGGAGCTGTCATACTCATAGTAAAAGATTGACCATCTCCCTTAGATCCATAACCTGAGTGATTCCACATGGTGGCATTGTTACCATTTTTTGCACTATCTGGAAATGAAAACCCTGGAAATACTGGGGTTATTTGAGAAGGATCGGGCAAAGTGACGTAGCCAGTACTATCTTTTTGAACCGCTCCAAGAGACTTAAAAGGTCCTCCATCAACACTCATATAGTAATTTCCATCAGCAATTTTCATCTGAACATCAACTGTACCACCTTTAATCTCGGTTCCCTCACTCCACTGCCCCATACCATCTTTAGGGTTAGATTGATCACTAGATAGTCCATAATTATAGTAGTTTTTATACCAATCTGCCCCAGCTTTTGCTGTAGCTGTAGTTACGTCCATAATTTCAGTAGACATATCAGCTAATTTCTTAATAATTTCATTGCTAGAGTTTTGAAATTTTTGAGAGGCCTCTAACACAGCAAGGCCCACAGGGGTAAATGCGGTTTTATTACTAACAGGGGGCTCTGGATCAGAATCCTTGCTCCCTGGTGGAAGTTTACCTTTATTAGGGTCTGCGGCTGAATCATTAGCGGCACTGCCCCCCTGCTCAACGGCCCCCATTAAAGATTCTAATCCTGTAAATAGGGCCACACGAGCCTTTTTATCATCAATAGGTGAATTGCTTACCCCATTTACACCATCGGAAACAGGAGCATTTTGCAAAATACCCTTACCAGCTGACCCTTCAGAAATATAAGCAGACTGCCCTGCATCAGTATTTATATCATTATGTGCCATAATAACCCTCTTTTATTATTAATCTACTTACTTGCCCAACCAGTTACAAGACTTGCTGTACCATCTAAACAAGTTAAAATAGCTTGCCTATCTTGATCTCCATTATTAATGGATGTAATGGTATTTTGCTGCTCTGCTGTTGCAATCGGTGCAAGCGCTCCAGCTGTAGTATTTTGTGCCTGTACTGTCTGCTGTACATATGACCATTGCGTTGTAAGCTGTTGTAAAGAAGAAGTTCCAGCCCCAGCAAGCCCTGTCCCTCCACCTTCATGATCATTATTATTTACCATTGTCATCTGAAAAACGCCGCCTGAACAACAAGGACCTGTGTTGTCCCAAAAGGTTTGTTTATTAGAAGTATTGGTATCATCATTAGTTCCAGTAAAGGTGTAACCAGGAAAGTATGTTCCAATTACCGTATCATCAGGAAGGGTCCCTCTGTCAGTTTGATCCCCGATAGCTTGCCAGGTTTTGTTATCAAGACTCATGTTCAACTTTCCATCCACAACCTTAAAATACACAACTGATGTATCTCCTGGCTTATGTGCCGTTCCTGGATCAAAAGAGCCCATACTATCAGCTCCGCTACCTGCAAGTTGACCATATTTATAAAAGTTTTCCATCCAATCAGAACCTTTTTTTGCTGTTTGTGTGGTTAACTGAGAAAGTTTTTCCTGCATATCAGCTGTTGTTCCTGTCAATTGAGTTTTAGCAATCAGTCCTGAAACTCCAGCCATAATAACAGCTGTTAATGGATCTGGAATATAATAAGAACTGTCATCAGAATTTGCTTCCCCATTATCGGAATCCCCTGCATCTAATAAAGGGCCCCCAGGTGCTTGCGGCTTTGAATTCTTTAAAGCCTCATCAGCTAACGTATTAAGACCTGTTAATATCGCTGCATTTCCTTTTTTACCCTGTTCTTTTTGATCAGAGGAAATGCTTGATCCAGTCACTTGACCCGCTGTTGCTTGGGGTGTATTATTATCTGTGTCTATACCAGCCATATTTTACCTTCTTATTGTTTAAAGTCTATTTTCCCTAACTTAATTATACGCTATTTATATATAAAAATCAATATTTTAATTAACCCGCTTTTAGCTTCCACTCTGTTAATTAGACTTTTGGCCTTGAACAAACACTTTTAACATATCAATAGTTGCACTAAGAGATTTATTAAGGTTACCCTGCGAAGCTGTAAAATCATCTGTTAACACCTTGGTATAGGCTTGCAATGTAGAGGAAGATGCAGTTCCTGCTTGCCCAAGGGTTCCCATAGCAGATTGAAAGCTATTTAATATCGACGAATCAGGAGTTGGAGCAGTCCCAGATTTTGGCGTTGGCGGATCTGCCTTCTGCCACATATTTGATATACACCCATTTGTATAGTTTCCGCTACTATCTGGCTTATCATCTGACCCTTTGATATTCACTTGCTCCCCAGAGGTTGCTATTGCCTGGCCACTTGCATCAAAGGTATATCCGGCAGTACCTGTTGTACCTGCAGGGAAATCTGCTCCCCCACCAATAGAGTTGATAGCCCCCTCTACGGCACTTTTTAGCTGAGCTGCAACACTTTCATTTCCTTTGGTCGTAGCAAATTTATACAATTGATTTTCTAAATACGTAGGGTTACCATTTTTATCTAAAATCGGCTTTCCATCTGCTCCTATGGCAGGAATCTTATGCCCTGTTGAATCTAATTGATCTCTTGTGGCCGGACTATTTAATAAAAACGTCGATTCATCTTTAAAGGCCTGTTCGGGAGAGACCATTACTGGATTTCCATTTGCATCTACTTGTCCTTTTCCTGTAAAAATATTAATATCTTGCACAGGTTTTCCATCTTTATCAGCTCCATATGATTGTAAGTTAGCAATGCCTGTAATTGCTGTATTTAATCCACTTTGCGTTTCCGAAGATTGTCCTACAAGAAGCCCTTGGAGATTTTGCATCTTACCAAAAACCTCATTAATCGCTTGAGTCATATCACCAGGATGCTCTTTTAAATCTGTGATAATGGCCGAAATTTGACTCATTAATTGTGTCACAAGCCCTGCAGTTGAGTATGGGTCGTTTGGATCTACTCCATTATCTATTGTATTATCGCCAGCCATTATCTATCTCCTTTTTGATTTATATGCATTAAAAGTACCCTGTAAGATTAAATTAATCCTCTTTTCTTAAACTTAATTCGATTCTTCTTTCCTTTTTCTCTATTTGCAGCTTTAAGATACTTTGCATACGCCTCTGTCTGCTTTTCAAAGCTTTGCATAGCAATTGCAACGTCTAAAGAGCTCTTTTCTTCGCCATTGTCTAACTTTTTTCTTATCAAGTCTTTATTAGCTTCTAAAAAGGGGTGCATTGTCTTCATCAAACTAAAGACTAAACCCTTATCCTCTAAATTTTTAGCCCCTTGTAGGTGACCATTGGCAATAGAAAAAACTCTGATCAACCAAAGCAGCACCGCAGAATGAGAAATTTTCTCTGCTTCAAGATTTTGCTTTAAAACCTCTTTAAATCCGTCTATTGCATTTTGTAAGTCTTCTAATAACATCTATTTTCCTATTGTTTTTGATCTCATTTTTCTTAAACGATTTCTTTTCTTCTTAAAGGCTTGCCCTCTGTTGTTTAAAGGAAAGTACTTTTGTAGCGCAACCTCTGTCATCAGCATGATTGTTTGTAATTTTTCCGTCTCACGAAGAAATTTCTCCATTTTTCTATCCTTAACAGCTTTCTCATCAATGGACACTTTCACATTTTCCCCAAGCTTCTCTTTGATGCTTGCTATCTCCTCTTCTTTATTTCTTACATCCATCTTAAATTTTTTACTCAAAGCATCCATCAAACAGCATGCCATTGATTTATCCACTGCATTATTTTTCTTAAGTACCTGATTAAATAGCTCATAAGCCTCTTGCATAAGTTCCACACTTTCAATCATCTCATCTTCAATATGCTCCAGTTTTTCCACCTCTTCACCCCCTTATTAAATCTTACCAGAGCAATTTTTATTTTAAAGATCAATCAAAAATATCTTTCAAATAAATACGATTTATTTAAATTAAGAGTTATGGATGAAGATTTTTATAAAATAATAGAGTTGTTTTCCTTGGAAGCAACTGAGAAAGAAAAGCGAATTGATGAAATTTTTCGTTTGTCGATGGATTTTATCGACAAATTTAAAGACATCCAAGCACACGGTGACGCAAAAGAAAAAGAAATCTCCTTGCAAAGGATGACCATTTTAAAGGAAAAAATCTCTGCAGAGAAAAATCGGTCCCAACAAGAACTCTCCTTATCCCCTGAAGAAATTACAGAGTTATCTTCGGATGAAAAAAACTTCTCCAAAGAGCAATGGGAGTTACTTCAAAAAACAAAAGCATCTATCAAAGAAGAGCAGGAGCTTATTGCAAAAAATAAGAAAAATGCAACCGATCAACGTCTATCTAAAATGGGAAGTGCTGGGAAAAAACAACGGTCGACAAAAAGAAGCAAATCTTCTTGGTTAAAATCCTAAACAGTTTGTAAAATAGATCTATGCTCGATAACTTAATCAGTGATTTAGAAAAATACCTGAAAATCTCTTTGGTTAAAGAGGAGAGTGCAAACCACACAAAATATCTACTCACCTTAAACGATAGTACAGAAATTTGGTTTGAACAAAATCCTTCAGGGATTCTCATTCATTCAAAAATATGTCACTTTAACGAAAAAGAACTATCAAGCCCAGAAGATTTTTATATTTACCTCTCAAAGGCCAATTACCTTGGGCAAGGGACGGGTAATTCTATAATAAGTATCGATCCTAACGAGAAGTTCTTGACACTGTCTACCCGCATAGCTTATGAAGTGAATTATAGAATGTTTCGCGATCTAATAGAAGAATTTGTTAATTACCTCTCTTTCTGGAAAAAGGAAGTTAACAAAAAAGTTCGAGTAGACAAATAAAGCTTAAAGCTTTATCATCGTTCACCGGTTAATTCTTTCCATCTAAAAAATGGCTCGCGATTGATTTTATAAAGGATATAACAACAAGACATAAAGAACTTAAAATGTCTGTGGAGGAAAATGCCAGGTTATCTAATATGTGAAGATGGTCCACTTGCTCAAAGGATATTTACATTTGATGAAGGCGACAATTGGATTATTGGTCGAGATGGAGATTTGTGCACTTTTGTGCTAGAAGATCCCATGGTTTCTCGCAAACACATCTCTGTGTTTTTTGAAGATAACGCCTACTTCATCCAAAATGAAAGTTCCACAAACCCCGCCCTTTTAAATGACGCTCCTTTAGAAGAAAAAACGAAAATTTCTGAAGATGATTTAGTGCAAATAGGCAACAACACTTTTAGATTCACTACCAAGCTTCCTGAAAAGGAAGAATTGAGTAAAGTCATCACTCCAAAAGAAAGTGCTGAGGAACCTTTGACTTTAGGCCATTTTTCAAGAGAGGATTCCCCTTCTGCTAAATGGATGTTAAAAGTGATCAGCGGCCCTGCAGCCGGTGCCTCCTTTCCTTTATCTCCTGGTGAAACCTATGTAATTGGTTCAGATAGCAGGACCTCTGACATCTTACTACATGATTTAAGCATCTCTAAAACCCATGCTCGCATTACTTTATCTCCAACTGGTCAAGCAGCAGTGATTGATTTGCAAAGTCGCAATGGTGTGTATATCAATGGAAAAAAAATCGAAACAGACACTGTCCTAAAGTCTTCTGATCAAATTACCCTTGGAACCACCTCATTACTTTTTATAGACATGGATCTAACAAGGGATACCATCTACTCTCCGGGGGTTGCTAACGTATACAATACAGAAGGGTCTATTTTTGCTGATGTCGAAGAAAAAGAGACGTCTAAAAATTGGAAAGACACCTTTATCCCCACAAAGCACCTGGCTGTTGCATCCGTCTTTTCAATGTTTATCTGCATAGGACTCTTAAGTATGCTTGCTTTATTCAGAAGTACGGGGGTTGAAATCCCCTCTATTGATGAAACAAAAGAAATCAGGTCAGCCATCTCTCATTTTAAAGCTGTTGAATTCAACTACAATCCCAACACCTCCACCCTTTTTCTTACTGGCCATGTATTAAATGAAATTAACTATAGCGAACTGACCTATCGTTTAAAAAACATTCCCTTTATTGCTTCATTAGATGATAATGTGATTATTGATTCCATTGTATGTAACAATATCAATGCCTTATTGCTCAAAAATCCCACCTGGCAATCCATTTTAATGACAGCAAGGGAACCTGGGGTATTTATTTTATCTGGCTATATCAAAAATGAAAGTGATCGTGCTGATCTTACAGACTTTATCAACAAATATTTCAACTATTTAAACCTTCTAGAAAATCAAGTAGTTGCTGAAGACACCCTTAACATCCAAATAGAATCTTTGTTGATAGAAAATGGCTTTGCAAATGTACAAATGCAGCAAACAAACGGTCAGCTGATCCTATCGGGTAGAGCTCATGAAAATGACAAGGCTTCTTTAAGTAATTTAGTTGCTAGCTTAAATCATATTCATGGAGTAAGAGTGGTGCAAAATTTTGTAATACTTACCTCAAAAAGCTCCTCTGCCATCGATATTACAAGCAAATATACAGTCACTGGATCATCAAAATTTGGCAACATTAGTCAGTTTGTTCTGATCAATGGAAAAATCTTAGGTGTTAATGATACGTTAGATGGGATGGTCATTGGATCTATTTCAAATAATCAAATCTTTCT
>CAMBZN010000006.1 GCA_945872565.1 Chlamydia trachomatis
CCTTGCCCTTGCCCTTGCCCTTGCCCTTGCCCTTGCCCTTGCCCTTGCCCTTGCCCTTGCCCTTGCCCTTGCCCTTGCCCTTGCCCTTGCCCTTGCCCTTGCCCTTGCCCTTGCCCTTCTGTTTCTGCCTCTGCTCGCACTTGCTCTTGCCCTTCTGTTTCTGCCTCTGCTCGCACTTGCTCTTGCCCTTCTGTTTCTGCTCCTGTTTCTGCTCCTGTTTCTGCTCCTGTTTCTGCTCCTGTTTCTGCCTCTGCTCGCACTTGCTCTTGCCCTTCTGTTTCTGCTCCTGTTTCTGCTCCTGTTTCTGTAGGAGAATGATCTAATGGAGGCGCCTTTTTTTGATCAGTTTGTTCTATAAGAGGTTTTGCTTGAAACAGCATTCCAAAGGCACAAATGATTGGTGCAAGGATTGTTATATATGAAATTATTTTCAAAAAAATTAACGCTATTTGCCCTGCAATTTTTGGAGCAGAAATATTTTTGTTTTGATTAATGATTAAAAGTTCTGAATCTAAATCAAAATAATTAGTAAATTCCAATCTCATATAGCATCAATCCTTATAGTTATTATATCATCAATTATACACTATTTATGATAAAAAAGTAAGTATATCGTATGTTGTTAATAACCAGCGTGTTACAACTCTCATTGCTGCAGCCTTATTTATATTAATTAGTTGATTATTATGAAAATTTATTGTATAATTAATGTAGGAGAATTATATGACGAACATGATTACAGCCACTGAGTTTTTTTATGCCGCATTTTTAAACCCCTTTGAGAGCCCCAATCGTATTGCAGTAGCCTCAAGCTTAGATCAAGAAGTCCGCTTTTCAACAATAAAAAATCTAGATAAAGATCCACACACCCCTAAATATTTGAGCGATTTTAAAAAACGGATCATGATTATAGTTGTCATCTACCTTATTTCCACCGCAACTATCGTTCCACTAATTGTTATCCTTTGCCTAGCAATCCCTGCTATTAAAAAAGTTCAATTAGAGACCGATCGAATCGAATCCCTTAAACAAGCAAGTGATTCTGCCAAACTTGATAGGATTCGGGCCTGCTTTCATCCTGCTCCTCCTGCTCATACCCCTTAGTAATAGCTTGGTTGAAATAAAAGAAGTTAAGAAATCTATAGATAGAAATACAAGATTAATGATACACAAGGGAAAGTAATGAAGGAGCAAAAGTTGCAAATTAAGTTTCCCATTTTTACTAGTGATGCAGAATTAGACTGTATTGAAAGCTCTCTTAATTGTAAAATTTTTGTTCCAGACAATACACTTGAAAAATTTCTTTTTCAATTAAGAAAAATTGACAATAGCTTATCCTCTAAAAACTCTAAATCTCTCTATCAAACCATCGCTAAAAAAAAGGAGTTGGTTGAAAAGCTGTCGATTCGCTGCGCCTCTTTAAAAGAGCGAAATCAGGTAATTGATTTTGCAGAACAAGCTGAAGAATTAGCCAACCAAAGTCCTTTTTTAACCGATGAAGAAATACGCGCCCGTGCTGAGGATCTTAGAGCTTCTATTGATGGCTATGTAGAGAGTTTCAGGCCATCAAAAAACAATATGAAGTTTTTACGGTTTGCAAGAAAACTTCTATTAAAAGCTGAAAAACATGAACCTGTTATCATTAGTAGTCCTTCAAAAGAAAAAAGCATTCAATTAAGAGAAAATACACCAGGGGAAATTTCCATCGAGGCTTTTACTCTCGCTGAAAGTCTATATGAACTTGCTGGGGTATTGTTCGAAGGAAACGTTGAAATTTTTCAAACAATGTTAGAAAAAAATTTTTCCCAATCCGAAAAAAAAGAATTACATTTCCACCTGAGCAACTGTAAATCAAACTTATCTACCTTTCAAACCGAAGACCAAAGACTTAAAATGATTCAAGGGATAATAGGTTTTGCAAATATTGTCACCGACTATTACTCAACTGAAACCCCCTACCCAACCATAGAAGAAATCAAAACAACCTTTTCTGATCCGATCTTTTAAAAAGAAAAGCCCAACTGATATTGTAATCCAAAAAAGTCTGTATCACTTGGTGCAGCAATTGCCACAACTCTTCTTTTATATAAGAAAGAAAGCTCTCCCCAAACAGAAAACTTGTATCCATACCCCACTTTTACATCCATGGAATTATGATCTATATTTCCATAGCCATAAAAATCATTCACATTGACTACATCTAAAGAACCAAAGCCAAAAAATCCTTCTATCCCCATCAAAAGCACATGATGTTTAAACAGCAATCCTTCACCCACTATATCTGCTAAAATCCAAGGCATTCCTTCTGTTGCTATCCCCACATCAAACATCGCAAAACCACGACCTATCATTGATTCAGAGTGTTCCACTTCCTTTCCAATGGAAAGAAGAAAATCAAAATTGTACATTCCACTATATTCTGTTGCAACATCCACTAGACGATTTTCTGGAACATATCTAAAGTAAGCGCCCACCAAAAGTGCAATTGGATCTCCTACAAGATCGTTTAGCATTTGATATTTTATGGCTGGGGCAACCGACAAGAGATCAAATTCAACCTTCGATGAATTGTCAAATTCTACCTCCAGCTCAAAAAACAACGTTGGGCTAACTGATGCATTGATTTCCAATCCTAATTGGTTTACAAAAGAGGAGTAGTCGACAGGATTAATTGCGTTTGCAACACTTGGAAAATAGGAGAAGGCATAGTTTACTTTAGAGTGAAACTCATACGGAGGGGGGATCCACGGATCGTTTTTAAGCGCCCACAGCGGAAGCGTTACACAACACAAGATACATCTTATCATTAGCCCTTTCATATTTCTCCTACTTTTCTGCTTTTGCTTCCTTTGCTGAAAGAAACTTTTCTGCATCAAGCGCTGCCATACAGCCCATCGCAGCAGAGGTGATTGCTTGCCTATATTTTTTATCACACACATCTCCTGCAGCAAAAAGTCCTGCAATGGATGTTGCACTAGAGAATGAATTCACTTCAATGTACCCATTTTCATCCCGCTGTAAATTTCCTTCAAGAAAATCTGAGTTAGGGGTATGACCTATTGCAAAAAAGATTCCTGATACATCTAGCTCTTTAAATGTTCCACTGTTTGACTCCAAAATGGCTTTGTTAACCAACCCATCTCCCATAACTTCTACTAACTGACTGTTGTAATGCACTTCAATTTTTTCATTTTCAAGTAGTCTATCTACCATAATTTTTGACGCCCTAAATTCATCGCGACGAAGTGCTACATGAACTTTTGACCCAAACTTTGTTAAAAAAATGGCTTCTTCACAGGCTGTATCTCCACCTCCAATTACCAAAAGCTCTTTGTTTCGAAATAACGGAAGGGCTCCATCACAAACAGCACAAGCACTTATCCCTTTATTCCAGTACTCCTCACCCCCCTTGACAACAAGTTTTTTTGCATAAGCACCAGTTGCTATTATCACTGTCTTTGCAGTGATCTTCCCTTTTTTAGTCTCAGCAATAAAAGGATATTTTGACACATCAATTCTTTGCACATCAGTTTCAATCACCCTTGTTCCAAATCTCCTTGCTTGCTTTTCAAATATTGCCATTAAATCAGGTCCATCAATCCCCTCTACAAACCCAGGAAAATTCTCCACTTCTGTAGTTGTCATAAGCTGGCCGCCCCGAACCCCACCTTTTAAAAATCCTGCTACAACAAGGGGCTTTAAATCTGCCCTTGCAGCATAAATGGCAGCTGTCCAAGCAGCCGGCCCAGAACCTACAATCAATACCTCAACATTTTCTTCCACACAAGCTCCAAAAGTTTTAAATAAGTATTTTTAATCATTTCTTTGAAAAAAGCAAGGATGTTTTTCCATTTTGTATTAATACCAAATCGAGTTATACTGCTTAAGTTAATAAAAATACAAGAGACTGTAAAATGGACAGATCCATACGATTTGAGAATGTTTCTAAGAGCAAAAATGGGGTCAGTATCATAAAAAATATGACAATGACTATCCCAGGAAGCTTATTCTTTGCCCTTCTTGGACCATCAGGATGTGGAAAAACAACCTTGCTAAGGCTTATTTCAGGATTAGAAAGTGTAGATTCAGGTAAAATATTTCTTGGAAATACCAACATCACCAATATGCCCATCCACAAAAGACCTGTCAATATGGTTTTTCAAAACTATGCATTATTCCCCCATCTTTCAGTGTTTGATAACATTGCCTACAGCCTCTCTATAAAAAAAGTACCCAAACTAGAAATCAAAGAAAAAGTGTTAAAAATTGCAAAATCTTTTCACTTAGATACACAGCTTTATAAAAAACCCTCCATGCTTTCTGGCGGACAGCAACAAAGAGTTTCTATAGCGCGAGCAATTATCGAAGGTCCTGAGGTGCTGCTGCTTGATGAGCCTCTTGCTGCTCTTGATTTCAAACTTCGTGAAAAACTTCTTATTGAGCTAATTGATCTTCAAAGCACCCTTGCAATCACTTTCATATACGTGACCCATGATCAAGAGGAAGCTCTTACTGTTGCTGATAAAATGGCAATAATGAACGCTCAAGGTCAAATCGAGCAAATTGGTACACCCAAAGAAATTTATGAGTTTCCAAACTCAAGATTCGTTGCTGAGTTTGTAGGCAACACAAACATCTTAGTTGGAAAAGTGGAGAGGGTAAAAAGTCACCCTTACCTTTCTACTACACTTGGATCATTTTCTCTTGATGATGAAAAAATCGGCCCCTGGGCAACTGATGGTGCGCTCGGTCTGCTAACAATCCGTCCTGAAAAAATCTTGATTACCAAAAGGAACCATCCTGGATTTTCTAATAGTTTAAAAGGGACGGTTATATCCATCATTTACACAGGAAGATCAACTTTTTATGAGGTCCTTGTAGGTGAGCACAAAATAAAAGTTTTTGAACAAAATGATGAACATATCGAAAAAGAAGAGATCGACTATGACCAAGAAGTATACTTATACTGGCAGAAGGAAAACACATTAACATTAGAGGGTGTATGATGCAACTAATCTTACACAAGCTTGCAAAAAGGTCATTTAAATTACCTTTACCTTTAAGCTCCATTAAGAGGGAGTTTATTCATTCTCTTCTGTCTATTGCCCTTATCTGGCAGGTGCTGTTCTTCTATTTTCCAATCCTTTTTCTCTTCATAACAAGTTTTTCTTCTGCAGAGAGCGCCTCTTTGACCTTCAAACATCTATCTCCCATCATGAATGCAACCTATTTTAAAACTCTTGGTAACTCCCTAGTTTTATCACTTGTCACAGCAGTCATTTGCCTTCTTATTACTTTTCCTCTTATGTACTTTATCGTTTTTAAAACGAAAAAATGGAAATATACTCTTTTATTTCTCCTTATCATCCCCTTTTGGACTAATTTTGTTCTAAATATTTACGCCTGGTTTTTTATCCTTGAAAAAAATGGCCTTTTGAATAGGTTGCTCCTGCACATCGGCGCAATTAGTGAGCCTTTACAATTTTTGTATACCCCTTTTGCATCTTTGCTTCTAATGGTGTATTACTACCTTCCCTTTGTTGCTCTTCCTATTTTTTCAGCTTTAGAACGTTTTGATACCACTTTTTATGAGGCTTCTTTAACTCTTGGTGCAGGAAAGTTTAAAACTCTTTATAAAATCACTTTACCGCTGATTGAAAAAGCCATTATCGTCGGATTTTTTCTTGTTTTTATTCCCGCTTTTGGAGAGTTTCTTATTCCAGAATTTATGGGGGGAGATAAAATCTACTATGTGGGAAATGTGATTTCTATCTACGTACTTGGAGGGATAACAGCGCCTGTAGGCATTGCTTTTGCAAGTCTATCCATTTGCTTTTTATTAATTACTTCCTTTCTGATTTATCTTGTTTTTAAAACTCTTTTTCGCACTATGCAAGGGAACTTACATGATAGCCCGTAAAAATAGCCTCCCTTCAACCCTATTACTTACATTCTTCTACCTGTTTTTGTATTTTCCATTGTTAATTGTAGTGTACTATTCCTTTAACGCCACCCCTGCTAACACACCATCCACCTCTTTTTCCCTTTGTTGGTACAAGGAGCTTTTTAATAACGGTGAGATCTGGATTGCATTTGCCAACTCTTTAATTGTCGCGTTAGTATCAACATTCATTAGCATCTTGTTTTCTTTACTTCTTATCTATTACAAAACAATAGGTGGACACATTCAACGATTTATCCCTTTTTTCTACGGAAACATCCTCATTCCTGATACGCTGCTAGGCATTGCTCTATTAAGTTTTTTCTCTACAATGAACATTTCTTTGGGATTAACTACCATCATAGTAAGCCATACTGTTTTAGGACTAGGATTAACCATTCCACTAATGTCCCTTCGGTTCAAAGACCTCTCCCCCACTCTTTTGGAAGCATCAGCAATGCTTGGAGCCTCTTCTTGGACCACATTTAAGAGAATTGTTATTCCATTTATGATGCCAGCTCTTCTTGCTACAGGACTTATTGTCTTTATTTTATCTTTTGATGATTTTGTTCTTGGAAACTTTTGCGCAGGACCTTCAGCTCAAACTCTTTCTTTATTTCTAGTTGCTTCATTAAGATTTGGCATATCTCCAGTTATTAATGCTTTGACTACTTTTGTAATCTTATTTACAACTCTTGTAATTACCCTGCTATTTTTTCTAAAAAGAAAAGAGGAGATTGAAACATGCTAAAATGGATTCGTGCGCTGTCTATTTCCTTCCTATTTATTAGCGTATTAGGAACCATTCAATTGATATCAAATTTTTCTCTTTCTTCAAAAGATGAAGCTCTACATGTCTCTGTGTATAACGATTTTTTAGATTTGGAGATGATTGAATCCTTTACTAAAGAAACAGGGATCAAGGTCCATTTGCATTTCTACAACGCAAATGAAGAGTTGCTCACAAAAATACAATTTTCAAAAGGTGAGGGCCTTGACATTCTCATCCCTTCTGATTATGCGTGTAAAATTCTAGCTGATAAAGGCTTTCTTCAACCAATCGATAAATCCAGGCTCAACTTTCTAGATAGAATTTACCCTTTTCTTTTGGATAGAACCTTTGACCCAAAAAACATCTACTCCATCCCCTACAGCTGGGAGGCATATGGCATTGTCTATGACCCTCAGTGGATAAAGCAAAAAGAATTTTTTATCAGTGATTATTTCAATCCAAGCTATACAAAAGTGATGACTCCAGATTTTATAGAGGCAACAACAATTGCTGCCTATCATCTTTTTCAGGACAAGGGTTCTCTTACCGACCAGGAAGTGCAAAAGGTAAGTAACCTTCTAAGAGAACAAAATCAAACCGTTACCGCATATGCAGATTTTAGATCCAAAGATATTCTCTCCTCTAAAAGTGCAGAAATAGCAGTGATTAAAACCTCATTTCTTGATGCTATCAAAGCTATCAATCCTGGTTTGGAATTTTCTTTAACCAAAGACAAGTTCTTTGCCTCCATTGAAAATGTGGTCATCTTAAAGAACTCGAAAAAAATTGATCATATTTACACTTTTCTAAATTATATTTATAAACCTGAAAATCTTGCACTCACTGTGAACCTCTTTCCGTGCTATCCATCATGCGCAGACACTTTTAACGAACCTAATGATCATGAACAAATCTATTTTGATGTGATCAAAGAAATTGAATCTCGCCCTGATGATATGAGACTTTTTTATTACGTCACAGAGCCTGACAAAGGGCGTAATATTTTTATTGAATCAAAAACGTAAGTTCCCTTTAGATAGTGTTTCAATTGGATATAATTCCATTGAAAACACTATCTGAAAAGAAATTGCACATTACTTTTGATAAAGAGATTGCTTAATCATGATATACTGGATTACATCCCCTACTGTTTTTAGGGAAATAGCTTCTTCTTCACTAATTTCTAGGTTAAGCTTTTCTTCAAATGTCATAATTAACTCCGTCAGATCCAAAGAGTCGGCATTTAAATCTTCTACAAAAGATTTTTCCCTTGTTACTTCAGAAATATCTACACCTAGTTGCTCTACAACTATATCAACTACTTCTTTTTCGATTTCTCTTTCTATATCTTCCATCTTTCTCCTTGTATGTTGTTTTTGATCTTCTATGCAGTTAACCCGCCGTCTACAACAAGTGTTAAACCTGTAATGTACGAGGCTTTATCACTTGCTAAAAACAAGACTGCATCTGCGATTTCACTTGCATGCGCAAATCTTTTCATAGGGATCATCTCTTTTACTTTTGTTCTATTTTCCTCACTTAAAAAATCAATCATTTCAGTGTCTGTATAGCCTGGTGCCACACAATTCACTGTTACCCCACGTCCTGCAAATTCTTTTGCAACAACTTTTGTAAAACTAACAATTGCCGCTTTAGATGCTCCATAATGTGCCTGACCGGGATTTCCCCCTACCACACCTCCGGCAATTGATGTGATGTTGATAATGCGTCCATTTTTATTTTTAATAATATTTCTTGAAAAGACATGAGTCATATTATACACAGATTTAAGATTTGTATCTATCACTTGATCCCATTCTTCTTCACTGACTCTTAAAATCAAGGAATTTTTTGAAATTCCGGCATTATTTACCAGTATATCAATATTCCCCCACCGCTCTAACAGCATAACAGAGAAGTCTTTAACCTCCCTTTGTTTGCTTACGTCAACTGCGTAGAATGAAACATCTCCAGAGAGTTCTTTGATGGCAGCCTCCCCTCGAATAGAGCATCTTCCAAGAATTGCAACCGTTGCCCCCTCTTCCAAAAAATGTTTTGCTATTGCAAAACCTATCCCTTTTGTACCACCGGTGACTATGACTTTTTTATTTTCAAACCTTTTCATACAATGCCTCGATATCTTTTACCTCTTGTATACAAAAGGTAGCCCCTTTTAATCTCATCCTTTTATTCATTGTACTTAACTGTGATGGCCCTATTTCTATATAATCGACATCCATCTCTTCCATTGTTTGCAAACAATCAAGCCACCTTGTCTTTGTAGAAATTTGATCAATCAGATTTTGCTTGATTTTCTCACCCTTCATTTCTTTTTTTCCTGTAAGGTTCATAACAAATTGAACCTCTGTTGGAACTAAATTACATTCCATGATAAAAGGGGTTAATTTTTCTCGAGCAATATCCATATAAGATGAGTGAAAAGCCCCGCTTACATTAAGAGGGACTACTCGCTTTGCCCCTTTTGCCTTTAATTCTATTTCGGCATTTCTCATCTCATTTTTGCTTCCTGCAATGACAATTTGCCCTGGCGTATTGACATTGGCAATTTGATATTTCTTGGCAATATCCTTTTCTTCAAGACCAAACACAGCAACCATCCCTTGCTCTATCACTTTTGAAGCCTCATTCATAAAAAGACCTCGAAGTTTAATAATCTTAAGGATTTCTTCAAACCTCCCTTTTTTAGCTGCAAGAATGGCGCCATATTCTCCAAGACTTAAGCCTGCAGTTACAAAAGGTGAAAATTCAGGCGCCTGCACCTGTAAAACTTTTAAAATTGCCATGGAGGTAACAAATAACGCCACTTGACAAAAGTCTGTTTGCTTTAAGCTCTCCTCATCTGTTGAAAAAATTTTTTCTGTTATATGCATATTTAACAGATCTTCAGCTTGTTGATGTACTTCTCTTGCCTCTAAATGGGCATCATAAAATGATTTTCCCATAAACGGCCTTTGAGCTCCTTGCCCAGGAAATATAAATGCCTTTTTGTTCACTACTTTTCCTTGTTTTCTCAAATTTTTATCACATTATACAAGGAAATGGAATTTTCAAAGAAGAGTAATGATTGAAGATTATCTTAAAACCTTCTATTGTTTTGGTTCCTCTATAAAAAAGGTTCCTCGATGAAATACCCTAAACCACTACTTACACTAATTAGTAACCTACAAAAATTTCCAGGTGTGGGAAAAAAAACAGCAGAAAGGTACAGCTTTGACATTCTTTCCTGGCCCGCTGAAGATCTTGATACTTTAGCTTACAACCTATCCCAACTGAAAAAACGGATCGGCACCTGCAAACAGTGCCATGCTCTTTTAGATATTTCTGAAGACAAACCATGCACTTTTTGCGATAAGAGCAAAAGAGATCCGACAAATCTTTGCATCCTTTCTTCACAAAAGGATCTTTTTGCAGTAGAAAGCACCCATATGTTCCTTGGAATGTACCATATTCTAGATGGATTACTCTCTCCCTCCAACAACTTTTCTCCCAAAGAATTACAAATTGATTCTTTAAAAAATCGGATTCAGACTCTTGGTGTTAAAGAAGTTATTCTGGCCCTTGACTCCACTCTTGAAGGAGATGCTACATCTCTTTTTCTAAAGAGGGAATTAAGCAATCTTGGGATCAAAATATCTAGACTTGCTCTTGGAATGCCCATTGGCAGTTCTTTGGATTTTCTTGACGAGGGGACCTTATCAAAAGCACTGTCAGAAAGAACTTTATTTTAATATTACAAACTCTTACAATTAGTAAAAAATTCACTCTCTAAGGGATCAAATGAAAAAAGCACTTCTTGCATTACTTCTTACTTTTTACATCCATTTATCAGCAAACGCCACTAATAATGACTCTTTTGAAAAGTTTAATGTGGAACAAATCACTGTGACAGTAACAAATGCCCCTCCACTAAATCAGGGTGCTAAAGAGAAAGTATTAACTGAAATGCGTGTTAAAAAAGGAGATCAGTTCAACCAAGGCGAATTTGACAGCGATTTACATACCCTATCGCAAAAATATCAAAATGTAGATCCAAAAATTACTACCCATGATGGAAAACTTTACATCCATTTAAATGTCACCTTGCGTCCAACTATTGTCAAGTTCACAGTTAACGAAACTGTCTACAGCGCAAAAAAAATCCTAGAAAAGGGCGAACTAAAAGCTCCGATGGAGTACAATAGAGGTGAATTCTACCAATCCATTACAAACATCAGGGATTTTCTTATCAAGCGTGGCTACTTTAAAGCAGAAGTCACCTACAAAGTAGAAGAAACTCCAGGCACAGGTGAGGCTTTAGCTAACATCTATGTAAATGCTGGACCTCTTGGTCATATCAATGAAATCGTCTTTAAAGGTTTTACTCCAGAAGAACAAAGTACAGTATACGGAATGATCAAAACATCTAAATTTAACATCCTCACAAACTGGCTTACCGGCAGCGGCGTACTTCGTGATTCAGATCGTGAGCGCGATCAACAAGTAATTACCCACTTTATTCAAAATGAGGGTTACATCGATGCTAAAGTCTACATGACCCTTTCTACCACTAAAAAAGATAAACTTGCGCTAACTATCACCCTAGATCGAGGAGCACTCTATCACTTAGGAAGCGTTCAATTTAAAGGAAATACCCTTGAAGAAAACACATCGCTTGAAAAAGCATTGCTAATTAAAAAAGGCGATATCTTCTCTTCAGAAAAAATTCAACAAACGCAAGAAGAAATCAAAAGTTTATACACCAAAAAAGGATACCTTGATACAAGCATAAACTATGAGTTAGTTCCTGAAAGCGACTTCAATTATGGCATTGTTTTCAACATAGAAGAATCTGAAAAATACAAAGTGGGATTGATTGTTGTCTCAGGTAATACAAGAACTGATAACAACCTTATCTACCAAAAAACAGATATGACTCCAGGAGAAATCTTTGATTCTTCGAAAATGAAATCAACTCAACAAAGACTTCAAGCAACAGGTTACTTCAACAACGTAAGCGTCTATGCGATTAAAAGTGACCACTTAGATAGCCCTGATAACCAATACAGAGATGTACGTATTGATCTAGAAGAAAAAAAGACAGGTTCAGTGCATGCAAGTGCAGGGGCAAACTCTACGGCAAACATTTTTGGGGAATTAAGTCTTACAGAAAACAACTTTAATCTTAATGGTCTTACAACAATGTGGACTGAAGGAATCAACGGATTAAGGGGTGCTGGTCAGTATCTTGATATCAAAGCCATGATTGCTGCAAAAGAAAAATCTGCAACCATCTCATGGATCAATCCCTATATCAATGACTCTTTATGGAAATTAGGATTAGACATCCAAGCTAAAAAAGACAACACCATTTCTGTAAATTATGACCTATATTCAGCAGGTGGTGGAATCAGTGCCTCCTACCCCATTAACGCATTCTTCACAGGTGGTGTAAAGTGGCGCTTTAAAGACTCTTTAATTGTTATGCAAAATAACGAAGCAACTGTTGAAGTAGCGCAAGAGAAAAATAGTGGTATCATTTCTGGCGGAGCTTTAGTCTTTGGATACAATTCTACTGACAACCCATTTGTCCCACGTAAAGGATTGAAATCCAATTTTGAAGCTGAATTTGCCGGACTTATTAGAAACAGTGTGAATATAAGAGATTTTCCTTTTCTTAAGTTTAATTACCTTAATTCCTTTTACCTTCCACTTTGGCATAACGGAACTTTCAAAATTCGTGGTGATGTAAGATTTATACAACCCTTAATGGACGGAAATGAAAGCGAACTACCCTTAACTGAAAAATTTTTCTTAGGGGGCGTAGGAACTGTAAGAGGTTTTGCTCCTCAACAAGTCGGCCCTTACTTCTCTCCAAACAATCCAACCGGTGGAATTAGCTCAGAGCTCTTTTCTGTTGAAATCCTACAAAAACTTATTCAACCTCTAGATGTCTTTGCCTTCTTTGATTCAGGTTGCATCAACAGAAGTGCCTTCTCAAGTGGTAAATTCTACAGTAGCGTTGGCGTTGGTGTTCGATTACACATAGGTCAGCCTATGCCATTTGTCATCGGTTACGGATACCCTATCAACCCTGATGACATCACTAACCCTGACTCAAATGTCAACCCTCAAGTACAAAATGTTTTCTTTAGTATGTCAGGACAATTTTAAATTTCCAATAAAAAATATAAAAAAAGCATGGTATAAAAGAGACCCTTATAGTAAAATACAGTCACTTATAACCAATAAAAAAGGATAAATAATGTTTTTTGAAAAAAAGAATTTAATCATCTGTCTTGCCGTAATCACTGCAATCACACTTCCACTAGCTGCAAAACCAAGTCAAAGCTCTCCAAGAGTTGTAGACTTTGCTAAGTGTTTTACTGAATCCTCTTTCGGTAAAAGAGAACAAGCAAATTTCAATCAAATGAAAGAGCAAATGGAAAAAGCAATCCAAGATCTAAGTGAGCAAATGAAAGAAACCTCAGCAAAACTTGAAGATGAGTTTGTTCGTGATTCTTTAAGCCCAGAAGCAGAAAAAGATCTACAAAATAAAATGCAAACATTAACCGGCGAACTTCAACGTTACCAGCAGCAGTATTATTACATGCTTCAACAAGCTAACATGAAGACTATGAATGCAATGTCAGAAAAAGTTAAACAAGCTTGCCACACTCTTGCTGAAGAAAAAAAATATACGCTAATCATGAACCAAGAGCAAGTTTTTAACTACAATTCAGAGCTTGATGTAACAGCTGATGTTATTGTCAAACTAAACGAAATGTTTACAGCAGAAACTGCATCTAAAGAAAAGGTTCAAGCAGAGCTTGCTAAACCTGCAGCGAAAAAAACTGAATAATGAGCAACAAACTATACACTCTTGAAGAATTAGCTAAATTAGTATCTGTGGAATATTCAGGCGATCCTAATACTATCCTTACGGGAGTGAATAGTTTAAATAGTGCAACCGATTGTGAGGTATCTTTTTTACACAACGAAAAATATATCTCACAAATCAAAACCACAGGTGCAGGAGCGATTTGCGTAGCAAAAGAAACCCTTCCCGTTCAAGGAAAAAATTTTTTATTCTGTGACGACCCATCAGTTACTTTCGAAGAAATTACTAAACTATTAGTACCAGACTATTCAAAATCTGGATTTACAAACATCCACCCCACCGCCTGTATTCATCCAACTGCCTTAATCGGCAAAAACCCAGCTTTTGGACCTTATGTGGTCATCGATAAAGATGTAACAATAGGCAATAATGCAATCATCCACTCTCATGTTTCCATCGGACCACATTCCTCTTTGGGGGATGAGTGCCTCATCCATGCAGGAGTAGTAATAAGAGAAAATTCTAAGGTAGGAAATCGAGTGATACTACAGCCAAATTGCGTTATAGGTAGTTGCGGTTTTGGCTATAACTCATCCAAAAAAACAGGCCAACATTCCAAAATAACTCACCTTGGAAATGTAGTAATTGAGGATGATGTTGAAATTGGCGCATGCACCACCATCGATCGCGCCCGCTTTAATAGCACCATTATAAAAAAAGGATCAAAGATCGACAACCAGTGCATGATTGCTCATAATTGTGAAATCGGCGAAGATAATATAATTGTTTCTATGTCTGGAATTGCTGGATCTACAAAAACAGGTAAAAATGTTGTAATAGCAGCCCAATGCGGCCTTGTAGGACATATCGAAATTGGCAATAACGTCACACTGGGAGCTCGTAGCGCCCCTATTAAATCAATAAAGGAACCGGGAGTCTATCTTGGCGCTCCTGCACAACCTATCAAGGAAGAAGCCATTCAGATGGTCGCCATAAGAAAACTCCCTGAACTAATAAAAAAATTTAAAGCGGCTGAAAAATTCCTCACCAGTATGCAAGAATCCTCCTCTGTCTTATAATAGACCTCTTTTGAAACTCCATTTGCTCATTAAAACAGCAATTTTTCGACCAAAGCGAATTTCAAAAGAGGTCTAATAAAAAAATCCAATCCACACTTGCCTATTGAAATCATTCATGCAAAGATGTATGATCATATACATAATTAATGAAGCATCTCCAAAAGCAGGTTTCTTATGATTAAATTTTTCTTTAAGCCCTTGGGCGAAAAGCTTTTTACGGAACTTGATTCTCCCAGGATGAACTCTTGGGTTCATGCACACGAAGCAACAGATGATTCTTTAAAAGAAATAGCATCCCTTCTAACCATCGATTTTGAAGAAATAACAGATTCTCTTGACTTGATGGAAATTCCAAGGGTTGAGAAAATTGAAAATAATACTTTAGTTGTTTACACAAGATTTCCTAATTTTGAAGAATCAGGAATTTATACCTCTCCCCTTACAATCATTTTATCAACAGAATATTTTGTCACAATTTCACCTACTAGTTGTGATTTCATCGATAAAATCTCTGAGTCAACAACCTCGCATAGCCCTTTTGAAAAAACTGAATTTTTAGTTCACATTCTTTTAAGAATTATTCAAGGCTACACTCGAGTGATAAAAAAGATTCGTACAGAAGTTGTTCTCCATGAAAAAGATCTTACTAAAGTTGATGAAAAGGATATCACAGGCCTTACACAAAAAGAGGAGAACCTTAACCAGTGTTTGAACGCATTACAGCCCCTAAACGAAGTGATTCAAAGTCTACTTACAGGCAAGTACACACCCTTAAGTGAAGAGGACCAAGATCATTTAGAAGATTTACTTCTTGGATCAGAACAGGCAGAAGCACTTTGTCAATTGAGCTTACGGATCATCACTTCTTTAAGAAATTCTGTTCAAGTTGTGATCACCAATGAATTTAATAAGACAATCAAATTATTAACAGCGTTGACAATTATTTTAAATCTTCCCACTACCATCGCAAGCATTTATGGAATGAATGTTCCTCTCCCTTTTGCAAAATCCGAGTGGGCTTTTTCTATAGTGATGTCGTTTATCGTACTAGCATTTATAGGTTCATTCTATTTCTTTCAAAGGCGTCGTTGGTTGTAATACTGTAGCGTTTAAATTCCGTTGTTTGATGGGTAGTCTTTTTTCAAGAGATTGTCTTAGTCGACTTAAATCCTTTTCTTTTTCTCGTTGTACGGGGGTAAGATCTGGAGAAGGAACACTAAATGATCTAGTTGCGTCATTTTGGTCCTGATATATATGCAATCTAGGGTCAACCTTCGTTGTTAAAGAGTCTTTACATATACTCACTACTTGTTCCAATTTTTGTTGTGTTCTTGTAACAAGTTCTCTTTGCGGGGTACAAGCAGCCCCTTGGCTACATAAATTTTTTAAATTTTCTACCTGATCTGCAACAGAAAAATCCAAAACAATCCGTCCCATACCCCGTCCTCCACTTGCATTAACAGTAGCTTCATCCCGTCTAAGCTTTGTTGGGGAAAAGTCAGGATACTGTCGCTTTGAAGGGGTAAATTGAGAAAGCGTTGTTGCTGCCTGGGCAATGCTATTTAATGCTTGTTGTACATCTGTTAAATGGCTTACAGCCTGATCAAAATATTCTGTTAATTTCTCTTTAAGCTCTCTTTCTCCTTGATCTCTTGTGATTGATCCAATCATCAGTTGCTTACAAATCTCCTGCACATCCCTTCCGCGAAAATATCTCTCCATTTGAGAATCTGCTTGATTAATTGTTTGATGTAAATCATCCGTCCCTTGTGTTGCTACTCCAAACTCTCTTGATTTTACACATAAAATATCATGAAAATGCACTCTATCAAAAATCTCAGCTACTTCCCTTTCGCTAGGATTTTCTTTAATTTCCTCAACATTTATTCCATAATCATGGAGCCTTTTTACCATGCGAGGATGTCTATTTCCCGATACAATCCATTTGATATAAACATCTCTTATGTTCGTACGCACAGTACCAAAGGGAAATCTATGGGCAGCTTGATTAGGGCTTTTAGATTTTAATCCTTGATGAGTACTGCCAGAAAATTGTATTGTTGCCTCCAAAGATTGTGGTGCTATATTAAAAATAGCTCTACAAAATCGATGGATAAGCTCCATTCTCATCAGGGCGTGGCTCTTTGCAGTTGGTGTGTCACTTTCTGAGGTGCTTAAAGTTCTTTTAACTCTTCTGTGCCCTAGAATAGTTCTTTTTCGGTGTGTGGGTGCCTTATGACAAATTTCCGCTGATTGCAAGGGAAGCGTTGCGTCCATTTCTATTTACCATTAAAAATAACTGCAGTAGCATATATAAAAACCTGTTTTTTTGCACTAAATAATTAAACTTGAAGGATTTTCGAGAAAAAACTTAAAAGAGTTTAAAAAAGAAGCTCCCGATGCACCATCTATCACACGATGATCTAAAGAGATGGATACATTCATGCTATGCCCTGAAAAGAGTTTTCCGTCTTTTGACATCGCTATTTCAGAAATACCACCCACGGCTAAAATTGCAGCCTGCGGTGGATTAATCACTGCTTGAAACCCCTTCACTCCAAACATTCCTAAATTTGAAATAGTAAATGAACCCCCTTGATACTCATTAGGGGCAAGAGTTCCCTCCTTTGCTTTAAGGGCAAGGATTTTTGTCTCCGAGGAAATTCTTTCCAAGGACATAAAATCTACTTGCCAAAGAATGGGAGTTATCAATCCCTCGGGAATACTCACCGCTAGGGAGATGTCTATTGTTTTATATTGGATCATCACATTTTTCTTTGAATCATACCCCATATTGATCTCAGGATGTTTTCTCAATGCTAAAGCGGCCGCTTTTATAACAAAATCATTAAAGGTAACTTTAATGCCAAGCTCTTTTAACTCAACTCTTAAAGCCATCACTTTATCCATTACTATGCTTTGAGAAATGACATAGTGAGGGATCATCATTTTTGATGCTTGTAATCTTTCTCCGATGATTTTTCTCATTGGAGTAAGAGCAATCTCATCAAAAGTACCATCTGGATACGCTATTGATTTAAGTCCTGCTCCAAAAATTCCCACAGGCCTTGCCATCTCTAAATCTTTAGCGATGATTCTTCCCGACGGTCCGCTTCCTTTAACCGAAGTTAGATCTAAACCCTTGCTACTTGCAATTTTTTTAGCAAGCGGACTTGCATAAGAAGTTGCCCTTAAAGGTTTTTGAACGTGAGTTTTAGGCGGAGGGGGCGAGAATGTAATCACATTCATAGAAGAGGGTGCTGATGAAATCTTAGATTCTTCATTTTTCTTTGGCGTAACCTCTACCTCTTTAATTGTTTCTTCCTCAAATTCAAGAGTCGAAATATCTTCATCTAGGGTTTGAGTAATCACTGCAATAGGGGCATTGACTTTTGCAGCACTTCCCTGCGGGACAAGAATCTTCCGTATGTATCCCCCATCAATTGCTTGAAACTCCACAGTAGATTTATCCGTTGCAATTTCACAAATTGCAGAGCCATCGGAAACTTTATCCCCAACCTTTACAACCCATAAAGAAATTAAACCTTCCTCCATTGTTGGAGAAAGCGCTGGCATAGTCACAATTATCGGCATCTACTATTCCTCATTTTACTCCCACCAAAATTTCTTCTATCACCTTTTTAATCCGTGCAGGATTTGGGATGGTTTCAGCCTCAAGTACAGGAGAATATGGCAATGGTGTTTCCATCTGACAAACGCGCCTTACTGGCGCATCTAAATAATCAAAACAAAACTCTTGAAGAATTGCGATCACTTCTGAGGAAATCCCAGCAAACTTGTGCCCCTCTTCTACAACAACTGCCCGGTGAGTTTTTTTAACTGAATTGACAATTGTACCAACATCCAACGGCTTGATCGTGCAAAGATCAATAAGCTCGATATGAATTCCCTTTCTCTTAAAATCTTCCACCACTTCCTTACAAAAATAGATCATCCGGCTGTAGGAAATTAAGGTAAGGTGCACCCCCTCTTCTAAAACTCTTGCTTTGCCAATTTCCACTGTATAATCATAGTCAGGAACTTCCCCTTTTACGTTATAGATCATCTCATTTTCTAAAAAAAAGACAGGGTTATCATTTCGTATAGCAGCTTTTAATAGTCCTTTAGAATCATAAGGGTTTGATGGCGCAAGGACAATACAACCTGGCAGGTGAGCGTATAGGGATTCAACATTATGGGAATGTTGACAGGAAACTCTTGCCGCCGCACCATTTGGTCCACGAAAAACAATTGGCACTTTAAACCGGCCGCCAGACATGTAATGCATTTTTAATGCGTTGCTTACAATCTGATCAAAAGCTACAAAAGAAAAGTTGAAACTCATAAATTCTACAATAGGCCTAAGTCCTGTTAAAGCAGCCCCAATTGCAAGCCCTGTAAACCCCCCCTCAACAATTGGTGTATCAATCACACGTGTATCCCCGTATTTATCTAATAACCCTTTTGTGATTTTATACGCACCATTATATTGAGCAACTTCCTCTCCTAGGATAAACACATTTTTATCTCTCTCTAATTCCTCATCAATTGCTTCTCCAATTGCCTCTCTAATAGTAATCTCTCTCATTCTACAATTACCCCCTCTTCCAGGGTATCGATGCTCGGAAAAGGTGCTTGATCAGCCTCTTGAATTGCTTTTACAACCCTTTCTTTTTGAATATTACTACGCATCTCAAATTCCTCATCGGTAAAACCGCCACCTTCTTTTAAAAGGTTTTTAAAATGTTCAATGGGATCTAATTCTTTGATTCTCTCAAGCTCTTCCTTAGTTCTGTAAGTTGCAGCATCAGAAATTGAGTGCCCTTTGTACCTATAACAAATAGCTTCAATCATAATCGGTTCACTTAAGTCAATTACTTCCTGCTTGACCTTTCTAAACAAATCGTAGACAGCCGTCAACTGCATCCCATCTACTGAATAAGATTTAATCGAATAAGCTTTAGACATGTTCTCAACAATAGGTGGATTTGCAATTGTTCTTGCAAGTTGCGTGCCCATCGAAATACCATTATTTTCAACCACAACAATTAAAGGGAGTTTCCATAACTTAATCAAGTTCATCGTTTCATGAAAAGTTCCTTGAGGAACAGATCCATCTCCCCCAAACACTACAGCCACTTGATCCTTAATACCCCTATACTTTAAAGAAAACGCAAGACCTGCTCCAAGGGGCCACTGCCCTCCTACAATCCCAGATCCTCCAAACATGTTATCTGTGTACATATGCATAGAGCCACCCCGCCCCCCTGCAATACCCGTTTTTTTTCCAAAAAGCTCTGCCATCCCTTGTTCTGGGGTCATCCCAAGAAGTAAGGCAAGGGCATGACATCTATAAGTTGTTGCATAATAGTTCTTATCCGCTCCAAGTGCGTTAACAATTCCTGTTTGAACAGCCTCTTGACCAATATAGGAATGAAAAAATCCCCAAACCTTCCCTTGCTGATAACTTTGCTCACCCCGTGTCTCAAAATGACGTATCAGTAGCATTTCATCAAGCATTTTTAAACATAAATCAGGCCCCATTTCAGCTATCACCGAGAGTGGATCACTTTTATAAAGTATAGGCTGCCTGCAGCTGTTTTGATCTTGCATGTCTTTTTCCAATATTCAACTATTCTAATACCTTTCTTCTTATCAGCAAAGCATTTGTTTTACTATCAGAAAAAATGGCTATTGACTATAATTTATTCCCTATGGGAAGAAGAGCTATCTATTATGATACGGAAACAACAGGTCTTAAGTCAGATACAGACCGTATTATTGAAATTGCTGCCTATGATGCTACTGAAAAAACTTCCCTTTGCACTTTTGTCAATCCAGGAATACCCA
The DNA here is from genome assembly GCA_945872565.1 of Chlamydia trachomatis. Taxonomy (GTDB): domain Bacteria; phylum Chlamydiota; class Chlamydiia; order Chlamydiales; family 2-12-FULL-49-11; genus JAJACQ01. The sequence continues at coordinate 20,481 of CAMBZN010000006.1, forward strand.
TTCCTTCTGAATCCACACAAATCACTGGAATCACTGACGATATGGTTAAAAACGCCCCTGATTTTAAGACAGCTGCTGAAATGTTTGTAGAATTCTGCAAGGGAGAGGTTGTACTAATTGCCCATAACAATGATAACTTTGACAAGCATTTCCTTGTGGCAGAATTTGCTCGGGCGGGGGTAAAGCTTCCAAACTATCCTTACATAGATACATTAAAATGGGCAAGGAAGTACAGACCTGATCTTCCTAAATTTTCCCTCCAATACCTAAGAGAAATTTATGGAGTTCCGGCAGCAAATGCCCACAGGGCACTGGATGATGTATTGGTCATGAAAGAAGTTTTTGAAAAAATGACAGGTGATCTTACTATTGAGGATATTTTTATTCTTATGAATAAAAAGGAGGGTCCTATCACACAAATGCCCTTTGGCAAGCATCGAGGAGTTGCTTTAGAAAAAGTTCCAAAGGCATATCTTACTTGGCTCTTTAAATCTGGCGCACTTGATAAAGACGACAATTCTCATCTAAAAGAGACTTTATCTAAATTATCCTTAATTTAAACCATCTCAAGTTTAGAAGCATCCCACATCGAGGCAAATCCCGGGGCATTTTCGAGCACTTCCGAAAGAGTTCCAAAGCAAACCACTTTACCATGTTCTAGAAACAATATTCGATCGGCGTGTAGTATGGTAGATAGTCTATGGGCAACAATTACTTGGGTGATTTCTCCTTTCATATTCTTTAGCGCTAAAGAAACCATTTTTTCACTCACTGCATCTAAAGATGATGTTGCCTCATCAAGAAGTAATATAGAAGGGTTGCGAAGCAATGCCCTTGCTATTGCAAGCCTTTGCTTTTGCCCTCCTGATAAATTTTTTCCCATCTCTTCAATAATTGTGTCATAGCCATCTTTTAAACCGGTGATAAAGTCGTGTATACATGCTTTTGTAGTGGCTTTGATCATGTCGTATTCTGAAACATCTGCATCAAAAATGAGATTGGCTTTAATTGTGTCATTAAAGAAAAATGGCTCTTGAGTGACTACACCAAATTGATTTCTTAACGACTCTAATGAAATATCCTTAATGGAAATGCCATCAAAATAAATTTCTCCGCTGTCGATGTTATATAGGTTGGAAAAAAGCTTTAAAAGGGTGGATTTTCCCGAACCTGTTGCCCCTGCAATTGCAAGCACCTCCCCTTTTTTTAAAGAAAAAGAGATCGCATCTAAAATGATGGTACTATTATAGCCAAACGTTACTTTATCAAATACAATTTCACTTGTAAAATTTTTCTGTAAAGAAACTCCCCCTCGAATATGCTCCGATTGATTTCCCATAATATCAAAGATTCTTTTAGCAGCAACTACTCCCTTTTGCACATTAGCATTTTCTTCCGAAAATTGTTTAAATGGCTGATAGAGCATGTTCAAAACACCACAATAAACGAACAAATCAGGAAAGCTAATATGTAAAAGATGAATTCCTATGTATAAAATACAAACAAACATAAGCGTCATCACAAAATGGGTAATTGGCCGTGTCATCATGTCATATTTTTGAATTTTTTCATCAAAAGCAACCATCATGGCATTTTCTTGGGTGTATTTTTTTACTGAGTACTTCTCAAGTTGAAAGGCCTTTATGGTAAAGATACCAGATAAATGATCAATGATTACTGAAGTAAATGATTCTTGCTTTTGCTGCATAGAACCGGCGGTTTTTCGAATTTTTTTAGTAATCCATTTTAAAGGGACCACCACAATAGGAATTCCTATAAAAAGTACTAAAGTAAGCTGGTATGACAAATATATACATATGCAAAGAGTTGATGTTACTATAAAAGGCATATGAATATAGTTTGTTACAAAAGAATTAAACGATAGCGCTACTTGGTTTGCATCAGTAATCACTCTTGTGGATAATTTTCCCCTATCGTACTTTGAAAAAAAAGCAAGGGGGAGGGTTTGTAAATGGGCAAAACATTGATTTCTTAAATCCCTACATATTCGTACTGCCAAAATTTTTGTTAGGTACTTACTGGTAAAAAGAGCAATTGCTTTACAAAGTCCTACAAAAATAAAAAGAATCACAATTGAAAAAAAGGCATCACTGTCTAATCCAAAAATTTCTTGAAAAAATTGAATCACCCTTGAAATCACCCCACTTTTATCCCCAACGAACTGACCACCGCTTTTGGCTATTGCTCCAAAAACAACCACTTCCAATTGATTAAAAACGGTAAGGGCAATTAAAGCGAAAATGGAGGTGATAAATAAATTAAGGTGATTTTTTACACGAAATAAAGCAGCAAACAAATCCTTCATACAAAAATTATACCAGAAGGCCCCTTAAAAAGAGCGATATTTTTTAGCTCTATTATACATAAGGCGATCAATGGGGGTTGATTCAAGTTCTTCAATAGCTGCTATGATTTCTTTTTTGATTTGAGCATAAACCATCCCCTTATTTTCGTGAAAGCCACCTCTGCCTTCATTGATGATTATATCTATCATCGAAAACGACAACAAATCCTCAGACTGCATCTTTAATTGGTCTGCAGCAACACCGCTTTTTAAAGAATCATTCCACAAAATTGCAGCACAACCCTCTGGTGATATCACTGAGTAATAGGCATGTTCAAGCATTAACACTTTATCTGCAACAGCAATTCCAAGAGCTCCCCCAGAGCACCCTTCTGAAAGAATAAGAGAAATAATAGGAGTTTTTATACCAGAAATTTCAAATAAATTATTAGCAATAGCTCTTGCCTGACCACGCCTTTCAGCATCAATTCCTGGGTATGCACCTGGCGTATCAATAATTGAAACAACCGGTAAATGAAACTTACTAGCAAGTTTGATCAAACGGAGTGCTTTTCTATATCCTTCAGGGAGCATCATCCCGTAGTTGTGCTTGGATCGAGTTTTAGTGTCTTCCCCTTTTTCCTGAGCAAGGATGACAACTTTTTTCTCTCCGATTTCACAAATTCCACAGGTTAAAGCGGGGTCATCGCCATAGAGCCGATCTCCGTGGAGCTGCTCAAAATTGGTGCAAATGTGACGTAAAACCTCAAGCGCTTTTGGACGGTTTGGGTGCCTTGCTAAATAGACTCTTTCGATCGAAGATGTTAGATTAGTTTTTTTTACAGAAGATTTTACTTGCACTATCTAATTCCTTTACAATTTCAACAACTGTTGGTCTTGTGATGATAATTGAAAACAGTTCTTTGATATCTTCTGCAGACAATCGAATACACCCATTGCTCTCATATTTTCCTAACAGGGATAGGTCTTCACTATATTTTTTTGTTTCTTCATTAAAAACAAGAGGTAATCCGTGAAGTCCATACCCCTTTGCACTATCAGTGCAATTTTCTAATTCTTCAGAAAAAGGAACCCATCTGTTTCCAAATATCTCTACAGCGTTTCTTTTTTGGTTATCAAAATAGGTAACTGAATCGGGTGTATATACTGCAACTTTCGGCCCTAATTTATACTTTCCAAGGGGCGTTAAAGATCCTGATGGAGAGTAAGCATCTTTTTTTCCAGGGGAAACTTTGTATTGCTTCACAAGGACTTTTTCTGCAGTGTCTTCATCGATATAAGAAAAAAAAAGAGTGCATTTTGAAAGGTCAAGAAGCAAATGAAAGCTAATATTTTTTTCAGGGTTTAAAACATTGAATTGATCCCCAGGAGAAACTTTTTGGAGATCATAGTCTGTTTTACCATTTAAACTTCGTGCGATAAAATGCCTTGATGTTTCATATTTACTTGCATAATCGGAAATCCAGGCCGGTCTACCATTTAACCAAGGCACTCGACTTGTGTAGGTAATTGTCTCAACAATTGGAAATTTTTGCACCCCTTTTGAAAAGAATCTGTAAATTTGATCCTGACATTCGGTTTCTTCAGCAGAATCTTCTGATTTACTAAGAACAACTTGTGATTTTACATTGGTTTCAGTTACTACACTTTCACTTTTGCCCGTCTGTTCCTTTTTGTAAACCATAAAAGCGATGGAAAAAAGCAGTACTATTGAAAAATATAAGAACATCCTTTTTGAAATCACAAAAAACTCCCCTTTTTATACCTATACTAAAACAAAAAGTTGTTTTAATCAATCCATAACGAAATCAATTCTTAAAGGATCATCTGAACAAAAAGGGAAAGAGAGGAGAAAATCACTGTTAAAGAAAAACTCCCCACCACCAAGTGGGATGATTTCCACATCCATAGAATCTTTAGTTAAAATTTGGATTCGAGAATCGGAAAGGATCAGCTCAATTTTTGATGTATGCACTAAGGCTCTTTCCAATCCACCGCAATGAATTTGTTTCTTTTCTGTTTGTATTGCTCCGGCTCTTACAAAAAACACCAAAGAGAGCGGCTCTTCTTTTTTTTCAGACCAAATAAAGGACTCTATTGAAAATTTTGCTTTCTCTACATGAACCTTAGAATGGATCCAATGATGTCCATAATCTGAGTCTGATTTTACCCTATTCCACATACACACAGCGTTTCCTTGAACTAAAGCGTCGGGACATATCGGAGGACTTAATCCATAAGTATCATTTTTTCCAAGAGGGAGCAGATGCGGGCCAAATGATGGAATAAGTATTTTTCCTTGAAAGCTTACAGTTGCTATGCCAATTTTAGTTTGAGAGGTAGATCTGTAGCTAAAGCCTTCTGTATTGATAAGAATACAACCCTCCAAGAGGCTATGTTTTGATTCTCTTTTTTCTATTGAATGAGCAAAAGCCGGTGCATTTTTTAACACCCTACAAAGCAATCGATTTTCAACATCAAGAGTTTGAAACAGCCCCCCTTCAAAAGGATCAAGCTTGTGCAACTTATTCGAAAGTGATCCTTGAGCTGCTACAGTTTGATAAAGAGACATTAAAACAAATACTGAAACTCTCAACCCATCTTTATTATATTCGCCCCCATTGAGTAAAAACAAAACATCAAGCTCTGCGTCTTCTGTCATAAAAGAGTAGATAAGCTCAGCTATTTGACAACCCCTTTCGAATTCTTCTGGATCTTCTAAAAAAATTCCTACAAATAAAGCAAGAGATCCAAATTTAGCAAGCTCCTCTAGTGAGGAAAGATTTTCGCCATAAGAGAATTTCTTTATTTCCCTTTTTACATAGGTTTTGCTGCCAGTCAACACCTTAGCAAATGAATATTTTTTATACGCTAAAATATCGGTAAAACGTTGAAGATCGAGGCTGTCAAGGTCCATTTCAATAAGCGTTAAAGCACTGTTTAGTTTATTTAATTCTTCAAAAGGAGATAAATAATGAACCATTGAAAGTAAGTAGACCTCTTCAATTAAGTCATAGATATTAGACAACGTAGTAAGTGCATCTAGCGGCTCCTGCAGATCTTCTGCTTTGATTAACTTTCCATCTATAAACAAAGTTAAAAGCGCTTTGGTAGAGAGATTGCTTTGAGCAAATTCTAATGTCATATTGATCCTTATATAAAAAATAGGAGCAAATTTCTTTGCTCCTAGTAACACTATCAAAAAGAGTTCTTTTTATCTACAATGTTTATATAGTCGATTAAACCATTGCTGATTCTTCGCTCTCTACTACTTGTCTCATTTTCTTACCAGCTGTAAATTTTACCGCCTGTCTTTCTGGAATTACAATAGCAATGCCTGCATTTTTTGGATTTCTTCCTATTTTTTGTTTTCTTGTTACAACTTCAAATACCCCAAAATCACGAAACTCTAAACGATTCCCTTCTGAAAGGCAATCAGTAATTGAATCTAAAAATGCCTGTACAATCAATCTCACTTCATTTGGATGATGATTTGTACTTGAAGCAATTTTTGTTATCAATTGTTTTTTTGTTTTAGTTGTCATATTCTAAATCTCCTTTTTTGCTCTTACCATATTCACCGATGATAAAAATGTGTTTCTCTACAGAAACCGTTCATAAAACAGAAAATTTGCTAGTTCATTTTTCAGCAAACCTTCTAACTGTAGATCTTTTATCTCATTAGAAAGATATAGTACTTTTTTTACAAGAAAAGAGTTAAAAAAAATTTCGAAATAGGCAAAAAATGAGTTTTTTTTGAATAAATAGGGAAATTAGTTAATCTGAACGACTAATGATTTCTTTTTTCCACTGCTTAGCAGGAGTAAATTTCCCTCTAACAAATCACTTTCTTGAATTGTGAGAGTAGTATCTTCTACACGAACACGATTGAGATAAGCACCATTATTTTGCACAAGTTTTCTTGCTTCCCCTTTAGAAGGCAATAAACCACTTTTACAAAGAAGATCTAAATATAAGACTCCTATTACCTCTTTTTTCTCTAAAGTGATTGTAGGAAGACTTGATAAACTTGCCTTTAGCGCTTGTGCGTTGATTTGATCACTTCCAATTGCCATTGCCTCTGTAGCAGCTTTTGCTTCGAGTAACCCTTGGTTACCATGGACGTACAGGGTTAGACTCTCTGCTAAAATCCGTTGCAAATGGAACGGTTCTAATTGCCCTTCCCTATATTGCTTATCTAGTTCTGCAATTTCCTCAAGTGGGATAAAAGTACATTTTTTTAGCAGCGAAATCATGTCGGCATCGGGAAATTTTACAATATGCTGATAAAATTGAAACGGGGATAAACATTCTTTATCCAGCCAAATAGCGCCCTCCTCACTTTTGCCAAATTTTTTTCCATCACTTCGAGTGAGCAGCGGAAAAACAAACCCATAAACACTTTTTCCTAATCTTTTTCTTGTGTACTCAATACCGGCAGTAATATTTCCATACTGATCGCTTCCACCTATTTGTAATTCCACGTTATGAGTTGAAAATAAATGGTAAAAATCGTGAGCTTGTAATAACTGATAACTGAATTCAGTAAAACTCATCCCTTCCTGAGAATTAACCCTTGTTCGAACACTTTCTTTTCCTAGCATAGGTCCTAATCGAAATTGTTTGCCCACATCTCTTAAAAAATGGACTACGTTCATCCCATTGTACCAGCTAGAATTATTTACTATGATGGGCATTGTGTCTTTATTTTGAAAATCTAGGCAAGAGCGGATGGATTTTTCAATTCTTAAAATATTGTCTTGCACCACCTCTTCTGTTAAAAGAGGTCTTTCTACACTTTTTCCAGAAGGGTCGCCTATCATTGCAGTGGTTCCACCGATAACAATAACGGGTCTATGCCCAAAGTCTTGAAACATTTTTAAAACAATTAGACCAAGTAAATTTCCCAGGTGAAGAGATACTGCTGTTGGATCGATACCTAGATAAACATTTCTTGGTGTTTGTAAAAATTCATCAAGTGTTGAAGAACTTTCTTCTTCAACCAAGCCCCGATCTTTTAAATAGGAATAAATACCCACAACGTCCTTTTTGTCTACTGATTGTCGATTGAGTCAGCGATTTTTTGCAATTTTGAGCTCATTTTTGCTGTATTTTTATTACCATCGAATAAAGAAATGGATTTTTCTTTTAAAACAACACGGCTATTTGCGTGTTTAGAAATCCATCGCTCGATCTCATCTGCTTTTTTTCCAAGAGCTTCTTCTGTTACCTTCTTATCAAGCATTCCTAGACGCTTTTGAAGTTTATTTCTCGCTCTTATTGTTTTTTCAGTTTCTTCGGCTAAATTATCTTTCACGTATACCTCCGCACGTCATCTAAATCCGTTACATGATAAGTCGAAAGTAAATAAAATACAAGAAATTTCTACTATTTAAAAATTTGTTACGCACCAACTCCCTTGCATGGAATGAAAAAATCTTTCATAGTAAAGAGTATGAATGAAAATGAAAAAAAAGCAGCTGCCCTAGAGGCTTTAAAGTATGTTAAGGATAAGAGCGTTATAGGAGTTGGGACAGGATCAACCATTGAGCCATTCATAGAAGGGTTAAATGAGAAAGTAGAGCGAGAACATTTTGAGATATGGGCAATTCCTACCTCTACCCAAACAGGGCTCCTTCTTCATAAAAAGATTCATATTATTGATTGGTCTTTAAATCAAGTGATTGATATTTCGATAGATGGGGCAGATAAAGCCTCAAGAGATTTTTATTTGATCAAAGGTGGAGGTGGGGCGCTGCTTAGGGAAAAGTTTGTAGCCCTTAATTCTTTAAAAAACATCACCATCATAGATGAGTCAAAAATAGCAACTCCCCTGGAGGGCTTTCCCTTACCTGTTGAAATTGTATCTTTTGGGTATCAAAGCACCATCAGGCGCTTGAATGCAAAGGGATTTTATGGGTTGATTCGAATGAGGGGCAATGAGTTTTTTGTTACAGATAACCATAATTATATCTTTGATATAGATCTTCAAAGTCCTATTACAGATCCATTTAATTATCATACTACATTAAAAGCAATTCCTGGGGTTGTAGAAACAGGCCTTTTTCTCCAAACATCGGATATAATAATTATTGGCAAAAATGACCTTTCTGTGGATGTTTGGGAAAAAGAGTAGATATCGTGACTGAAAAAATGCATAAAACCACCTTTTCTAAGATTGTGCAAAGTGCTAATTACAGCGCTTTTATACTTGAGGCTAACGGCAAGCAATTTGCAATCTATACAAAGCCTGATGCAGGCATTCATATTGAAAACATTTTAGGAAAAGTAGTCAGTCGCCCTCAAACCCATGAATTTATTGATACAGTGTTTACTGGGTTCGATATTTTGGTTGAAAAGGTGATTTTAACAGATGTAGTGGACAATGTGTACTACTCAAAAATTCTTCTCCTTAAGAAAAGCGCAGGAAGGGAAGATATTTTAGAAATAGATGCAAGACCATCTGATTCTTTGCTTCTTGCATTAAAACATGATACTGAGGTGCTATGTAGTCAAAAGGTGCTTGATGCATCCCCTGCCTACGTTTAGATTAGACCTCTTTCGAAAGATGTCTATTAATATTTCATGTGGAATTTTAATTCAGCCAAATCAAGTAGCGTTTTTAAGCACTCTTTTGCGTCAATTCCAGTGACTTCTACATTCACTGTTGCTCCACATTCTGCAGCAAGCATCATAATGCCTAATAATGATTTTCCATTAACAGTGAGAGGGCCATATTGAAGGGTAATATTGGACTTAAACTTTGCCAAGCACTTTACAATTTCTGTTGCAGGTCTTGTATGAAGTCCTTTGTCATTTTTTACTACAAAGAACTTTTTGATTGATTTTTTCCCAGTCACTGTTTACTCCTTATGTAAAAGCTTATCACTTTTACCTCTTTTCCCCTTTTATCTCAAACTCTTTCTCTAATTTCTGCAATAGCGAAGAGAAGAGTTCTAGGGTTTTTTCTATTGGTTCAGCATCTAGCATATCAGCCCCTGCTTTCTTTAAAATCTCTATAGAATATTCACTACCGCCAGATGATAAGAAATCCATGTAAGGCTTTATACCTCCTGCTTTGACCTTCTTAACAAGTGCTAATGCTGCAGCAATCCCTGTAGCATATTGATATACATAAAAATTGTAATAAAAATGAGGGATACGTAAATACTCTCCTTTTGATTCCTCTGTAATAGTTAAATCTTTTCCAAAATACTTCTTATTCAAATCACCATAAATGCTTTTCATCACATCTTTGGTCAAAGGAATGTGTTGTTCTGCCATTTCATGGATTTTTAATTCAAACTCCGCAAACATCGATTGTCTAAAAAATGTCGACCTAATAGCATCAATTTCCTGATTTAAAATGTACATTCTTTCAAGAGAAGAGTCTGCCTTGTTATAAAGATATTCATAGGTAAGCTGCTCGTTAAATGTGGATGCAACCTCTGCAACAAAAATGGTGTACGATGCATCGTGATAGGCCTGGGTTTGATTGCTTAAATAGGTGTTCATACTATGCCCTGCCTCATGAGAGAGTGTTAGCACATCGTTAAGGGTTCCTTGAAAATTTAATAGGATGTAAGGGAAAGAGTCGTAGCAACCGGAGGAGTATGCACCGCTTCTTTTTCCTTTATTTTCTAACACATCCACCCAGCGCTGCTCATACAAACCCTTTCGAAGTGTGTCCTGATAGTGCTTTCCTAAGATAGCAACTGATTCAATGACAATCTCACATGCCTCCTCAAAGGTGTATTTTTTCTCCTTAACTTCAACAAGGGGGACGTTTAAATCAAAAGGCATTAGTTCAGAAACTTGTAATATTTTTTTTCGCAAAGTAACATAACGATGCAATGGATCTATCCCCTTTGAGACTGTGTCGATCAAATTATGGTAGACAGACACTGGGATATGATGAGGTTTTAACGCAGCCTCTAAACATGAGCTATACGATCTTACTTTTGCGTTAAACAGATGATTTTGTACCTGACCATGGATGAGCTCAGAGATGGTATTTTCAAAGGTTAAAAAAGTTTGATGTAATTTTTCATAGGCATTTTTTCGTAAAACCCTATCCTTGCTTTTCATAAACTTGCCATAGCTTCCTTGCGTTAAATGGTGATCTTTACCCTCCCCATCAACAATAGTACCAAAATTTAAATCTGCATTTGAAAGGGCTGAAAAGGCCCCACTTGCTGTACTTTGCATCCTTGCTGATAAAGACATGATCTCCTCTTTATCTTTGGTAAGAATATGATCCTTTTGATCCTTCAGTTTGGTAAGATAAAATTGATAGGGACGTAATTCTTTGTGTGATAAGAGGGTCTTGAAATGCTCTGGGCTAAATTGTATGATGGAAGGTTCAATCCAGCTTGCTACGTTTTGAAAGTTATGAAATAGCGATCTTGCTCTTTCATACAGCTGCTTATTTTCAGTCATGTTGATGTCTTCATCATGCTTTAAATGTGCATAGGTGTAAATTGCGTCTAAATCTCTGCAGTACTTAAAAAAACAGTCTAACACTTCTCTTACCTCAGCAGCTGATGTATTTTCGCTAAACGCTCGAGCATCGATTTTTTTAAAACCCTGCAATGATTCTTCCATCAATTTATTGAATTGTTCTTCCCAAACATTACTGTCCTTAAAAAATGATTTTAAGTCCCACTTCTTCTCTTCTTTAACTGTATCGCGGTGCATATGGCCTCTTTTGCTTATAAATATTTAGTATAATGATTTAAGAAAAGAAAAAAAAGCGCTAAATATTTTTTAAAATTAGCAGAGTCACAAAAAAACTGCTAATCTTCTTGCTGTTAATTTCTTCTTTAGATAATATGGCAGCAGGTTCAGTAGAACGTATCAAAAAACAAGGAGAAATTCCATGACTACAAATACAAAGACAAAACTTCGCCCACTAGCGGATAGAGTCCTTATCAAAAGAAATAAAAGTGAAGAGCAACAATTTGGAGGGCTTATCCTTCCAGATAGTTCGCAAAACAAACAGGATATGGGAATTGTCATCAGTGTGGGACCTGGCAAAAAAGACAAAGATGGTAGAGTTATAGATATCACAGTGAAAGTAGGTGACCATGTAATGTGGGATAAATACGGCGGACACGAGATTACCTTGGAAAATGAAGATTTTGTCATGGTAAAGGCTGAAGATATTATCGCAATTGTAGATTAATTATTAAAAATAAAAACTAGGAGAAATCGTTATGGCAGCAAAAGACATAAAATTTAATGAAGATGCTCGTAACAGAATAAAAAAGGGTGTAAACACTCTTGCTAATGCTGTTAAAGTAACTTTGGGTCCGAAAGGTCGCAATGTAATTCTTTCAAGATCGTATGGATCCCCTCACATTACAAAAGATGGTGTGACTGTAGCAAAAGATATTGAGCTTGCAGATCCGTATGAAAACATCGGCGCGCAAATTGTAAAAGAAGTAGCAAGTAAAACTGCTGATAAAGCAGGTGATGGTACAACTACTGCAACAGTGCTTGCTGAAGCTATTTTTATGCATGGACTAAAATCGATTGCATCAGGAGCAAATCCAATCCAGGTAAAGCGTGGTATTGATAAAGCAATTGATCACACTGTAGGTGAGCTTAAAAAGAAAAGTAAGTCTATCAAAGAAAAAGAAATCGAGCAAGTAGCAACCATTTCAGCAAACAATGATCCTGCAATTGGAGCTTTGATTGCTGAGGCGATGAAGAAAGTTGGGAAAAATGGTGTTGTAACTGTTGAAGAAGGAAAGACTTTAGAGACTGAGCTAATTGTTGTAGAAGGGATGAGTTTTGATAGAGGGTACACAAACCCTTACTTTGTTACAGATACTGAGAAACAAGAGGCAGTTCTTGAAGAAGCATGTATTCTTATTTATGAGAAAAAGATCTCTTCGATGAAAGAACTTCTTCCAATTCTTAAGACTGTTGCAGAATCAGGCAAGGCTTTGTTCATTATCGCTGAAGATATTGAAGGGGAGGCTTTAGCAACTCTTGTTATCAATAGACTAAGATCAGGTCTTAAAGTTTGTGCTGTAAAAGCTCCTGGCTTTGGCGATCGCCGTAAAGAAGTTCTCAAAGACATTGCTATTTTAACAGGGGCAACAGTGATCTCTGAAGAATTAGGGATGAAGCTTGAGACAGCAACTGTAGATCAGCTTGGAACTGCTAAAAAAATTGTTGCAGGAAAAGATGAGACAACAATCATTGACGGCGCTGGAAAAAAAGAGGCCATTGCTGATCGTTGCAGTTTGATCAAACAACAGATTGAAAGTTCTACATCAGACTACGACAAAGAAAAGCTTCAAGAAAGACTTGCTAAACTAACAGGTGGCGTTGCCTTAATTAATGTGGGTGCTGCTACTGAAATGGAAATGAAAGAGAAAAAAGACAGAGTGGATGATGCTTTGCATGCAACTAAAGCTGCTGTAGAAGAAGGAATTCTTCCAGGTGGCGGAGCAGCTCTTGTTCACTGCCTAGGCTCTTTAACTAAATTTGTTGAAACTCTTCACGGAGATGAAAAACAAGGTGGAGAGATCATCAAAGCAGTTCTTTCAGCTCCTCTTTGCCAGATTGCAAAAAATGCTGGTGAACCAGGTGTTGTGATTTTCCATAAAGTTGTTGCTGGAAATGATACCTTTGGATGGAATGCATTGACAAATGAATTTGTTGATATGTTTGAAGCAGGAATTGTAGATCCAACAAAAGTTGTAAGATCTGCTCTTCAAAATGCTGCATCTATTGCATCACTTCTTCTAACAACCGAGGCTGTGATTGTGGACCTTCCTTCTACTGAGAAAGAAGCTGCAATGCCGATGGGTGGTGGAATGTCTCAAATGGATTACTAATCCATTTGAAACTTTCAAAAAAGGTAGCAAGAAATTGCTACCTTTTTTTATGTACCGGAAGGGTCACAATGATTATAGGGATTAAACTCAGGTAAGTAGAAATCTCTGTTTGGAAAAGGATTAACAGTAGGTGAACCTGCAGCAGGAGGGATCATATAGTTTGTTTGATCTGTAGCGCCATTATTATATAAAGGCGTATACTGCATTTTTGTCATATAAAAATCAGCTGTATCCCAAATATATGTTTTTCCATCTGCTTCAAAAAGATCACCTGCCCACCCCGAAGTAGGGTACCAAGGGCCGACAGTGAATCGCATTCCTGTATGCGGGATGTTATCTGTACCATAATTAGCACCAAGCCATCCCCCTCCCCAGAATATATCGTTCATATACCATTTGATATACCCGGGAGATCGAGTTTGAGTGTTGCTTGTTGGAGATAACATATCTGCTCCTGCATTTAAAACAATTGTCAATTTATGGTAGCCATTGTTTGTAGCCGGGGCAACTGACAGGTTAAAATCGTTTGGCATCATTGTATGCATTTCTAGATTACCTCCAGTACCCCCTAATACTCCACCCCAACAATTGAGTCTTCCGATAGTGTAGGAATAATCAGTATTTTCCAATCCCTTAGGACAGTTTCCCCCTATTTCGATGTCGATCTCAGGGTTTCTATCCTGACCAAATGACATAAGGGATCGATTATCATATGTTCCATTATAATCTTGATAGGAATAAACCCAATCAGCAAAAGTAAAGCCCACAGGTTGATTACTTGGAATTTGTACTCCATTTTTCATCACATTTGCAACTTTTACATAACAATCAAAAACCCCAGAAGTAAAATACTCACTTGTTACTAATACCGATCCAGAAAAAGGTTCTATAGAGCCACTATTACATGTTATACAAAGGACATTTTGACTATTGCTATCAGTTACAACTGATAAATTTGCCGGATCACTATCTTTTTGATTGAGCACAAGCATCCCCCCTACAGGGTTTGGACTACTTGGTCCAATTTTTGCACCATTTAGTGAAACAAGTTGAGATAATATAGGATCCTTTGCATTCATCGCCGTAAAATCCCATGTTTGGACATATTTTGGATTGGTTGTAACACCTGAAATAGAAGAGGGTACAGTTGGAATAGGAACTGGCATATCAAATCCTTGTACTGCAATTTTCCCTGCTGCAATATCTGCCGGTTGTGGGGCAATAGAGATATTTCTAATCGACCAATAGGGCGCAAGTCCACTTACAGCTTTTGCCATCGTAAATTGTAAAGTTGGGGATAGATTTTTATATGCCTCTGCCTGTGGGGGCACTAAATACGTATAAGTAACCTTTACCCACCCTGGAAGAATAGCATTTGAAGTTTGGCATGCTGCATTAATTGTTGCACCCGGTGTTTGAGTAACAGCTTCAGAAGCTGTAAGACTTGCCCCTTGACCTTCGTCAAATCCTGTAGATTGTGCAGGATTACTATTAAACGCTATGGTTGTAAATGTTCCCACAGGATTCTTTGAACTATTCAATACGTCAATTTGCAAAGCACTAATTGCTAGTGGATCAGTACAAAAATAGTTAGGGGTACTTTTACAAATTAGTTCTTGTAAATTACTTGGGCCTACAAGTACATCAAATGAAATGTCGTATGATTGGCCAGCTATTAGACTCATATACCAAATACTTTGACTTAAAGTTGCAGTTGCATCGCATGTTGGTTTAAGCAATGCATAATATGTTTTTAAATTGGGAGTATATCCGAAATTTCCGCCATTAATCATCCAATTAGCGGCTGCTGGACAGCTTAGATCCCCTTGAGGGTAGCCAGGCAATGTATTTGGACCGGAAACTGCTTTGGTGGTGATATCAAAGGAAGTATTTGGATTTAATAGGAAATTTAATGGAGTTTGTGCGAGCATTTTTTCATAGGTAGTTTCTCCAAAATAAACCCCTTTTGCCAGTGTAATTTGCCCAATTTCCGCAGAAATGCTTGAAACATCTGTTCCCCATGCTGATGGATCAATCTTACCAAGATTGAAAGTAACTTGAACGTTTACCAAGCTATTATTTTCCAGCTGTATAAACATCTGTGTAGAATCCCCACCGTTTGGACCGTATAGGTTCTTTGGTGTGCTTGGTAGTTCTGAACTTAGGCCGCCGGTAAGAAAAACAACACCATTTTGGGTCCATACGGAATTATAGGCCTGCCCAAAATACTGATATGTTGGGGGATTTCCTGCAAAATCGTAGGCTGCAATTCTTTTTGTCAAATCGGTTGTGCAGGCAGCTTCTGAAGCAGTAGAAAGATCCTCTTGATGTAATAGCTGATATTGCTGTAAGACATTGGCATTAGACATTTCTAAAGAAAGGATTCCAGACAAAGCATTAGCAGCGCCGTCTTCATTATTTCCTTTATAAATCGCTGGGTTATAAGTGCTCCTTGTCCAGTAGGTAAAACTATACAATGTATTTGGTTCTAAGCTAAGATTACCTGAAGGGATGAGATCTGAAGTTAATGTAGTGCTGCTTGTGGTACTACCCCCTATCATAATTGCCTGTTGCCCAGTAAAGGCCCCTACCGATAGCGATGTAAGGGTAGGATTATTGGTCTGAAAATTTAACCCTAAAGAATTTAATCCTGATGTAATTGTACTTCCACTTACCTTAGCCCCAGCAAAAGTTTCATTGATTAGTAATGTTGAACCGTTATCACTTGGAAGATTTGCAACAACTGATGCAGCACTTGAGTAAGTTAAATCAGAGGCTATTAGAAAAAGGGAATAGGCATAAGAAGACCCCGGAGATGTGTTTACATCTGAAAAGTTTTGCTCAAAGGTATTTGTTAGATTTGTAGTTTCCCCCATTTGTGAATTTCTTCCAACATATACAGCTACTGCATAGGGAGCTTTTGGATCATTAAACATTACAGGCGGCACTGGGGCATCGTTTGAACCATATTTTTGATAATTTTTTAGGATGAAAAATCCAAGATAATTTTCTGGATGGGAGATATAATCTGATGGTGGCGTCCATGTTAATGACACGCTACCTACCCCTGTATAGCGTGCAGCAAAACCACTTGGCGGGCTTAAGTTTTTATTTTGGTTTAAATTTGCTAAAGTTGAGTAATCCCCAAATGGGGCATTTCCGCATGCAGTCATTGTATTCTCCCGAATTTTTTCTTTATATTACCCTAATCAGTCAAGTTTTAACTAAATGAATTGTTCTTAACAGCTTAAAATCCTAGTTGCTTTTATATATTGAATATTAAGTGATGAAGGATATGAGAAAAGGACCAATTATTTTTTCCCTTGTCTTTGGCGCATTGATTTTAAGCGTTCTTCTTGTATATATTTTTATCTCGACCATCTTAGGGTCTATTCTAACCTCTACCTTCGGCACCAAAACGACGGTGAATAATACTATTATTTCCCCCCATCACCTTCGGTTCTGGGGACTAAACGTCCTAAACAACTCTAATTCAAAATTTCCTTATGCCCTTTCAGTGGACAAGATCAGTGTTGAGGCTCCGTTAACAACTTATTTTAGTAAAAATATTAGAATTAAGGAGATAGAGCTAAAAAATCTTACCCTGGTTATAGAAACTCTTCCTAGCAAGGGAAATGTAACCAACTGGGATGCAATTATTGCTCATGCTGGTAGCTCCAGCAAAGACGATGCTAAAAGTGATAAAGCAACAACAATAGATAGTTTGGTGATTAGAAAATTAACCATCATATTTGTTGATCCAAGTGGGGTTGCAAGTGTTACAAAAATCAATGAGTTGAAATTTAGCAATTTAAGTACAAACGATGGTGATATTACCAGTAAGATTGCAAAAACCATCGTAATGAAACTTATCTTGAATGCAAACATGGTGATCACAATTCCAGTAAAAATTTCTAAGGATGCGATGAATAAATTTCTACAAAACACAAAATTTGCACCGGCAATAAATACCCCTTCAAAGTTATAGAATAGTTCTAATAAGTGAAGAAATCGTGTTCGAAATCACCTGTATTGTTAAAAAACATTGAAACATAGTTATTTGCTTGTGAAACTGTGTAATCGGCATTTTCATCCCAGAAAAAGCAACTACCTAAACTGCTACCGGTCCCCTTTTCTAATTGCTCATAGATATAGGCTGCAGCATCACCGCTGCTTACGCCCGCAGGAAGGGTTGTGTAGACAAGTGGGCCTGCTGAACTTGCTGCTAGGGTGTAATCAATTTTTGCATTAAACCCTATATTGATATATTTTGCTGCTTCAGTAGCGGTCATGCTTGAGTTACTTTTAATTTGATTTAACCAGGAGATAATATCCCAACTTTGAAGGGGTAGCTGCCCGGCGTTTAAATAATACTGTCCATTATAAAGCATTAGATTGATCCCATCAAACAGATCCTGAAATTTACTTTGACTAAACATTGGGTTGAACACAGGTCCTTGTAATCCCCAATCTCCAATGCTTCCCATAACAGTTAGCGTCACTGCCCCTTGAGCAAAATTTGCTTTTAGATTAGCAAAAAAGGCAGCAAGGTATTGTGGATTGTTTTGAGAGAAGGTGGTGTTTTCTACATCAAAGTCAAGTTGTACAAAACCTATATTTTTAGCCCAAGTTACAAGCTGTTGTGACAGTGCTGTAGGGTTTGAAGAGAATCCAAAATTCCAATCAGAATTAGAAGCATTGATACCTCCGAAGGCAATTCCTGTAGTAACCCCTTTTGCTGACCATCTAGCGATCATTGAATTGATTACAAGGCTTACATTTGCATTACTTTTATTTAAACTTGTATACATCATCCCAAATGCATTATTTCCGCTAAGTTGGGAAAAATCATTTGTCGCCATTTTAGAAATGTCACTGACCTGACCAAAGGAAATGATCACATTGGATAATTTTTGTGCAATCAATTGATCGGCAAATGAATCCAAGTAACTATATAGTGCCGCTGTATTTACAGTGCCTGTTGACCAATCCATAAATAACCATGCTTGAAATGATCCTAAATCAAAATATTCTGTTGCTTTTGCAAATGCCATAAAAACCTCTCTTTTTCTTCAATAATACCCATTGGAATTTAATGATTGTAAGCGATAGAGAGTAAGTGGTCTTCTGCTTCTGATTTAAATACAATTTCGAAAAAAAGTTAGCCGATTTTTTCAAAACCCAGAGCTCATGATAAGCATTGACTTAAGAGCTGCAAAAGGGCGTAGTAAGTAAAATTTATCAATTCAGGTTTAATCGACTATAAATACCTATAGAGGATTCATTTTAGCTTTGCGTAATCAAAGTTAGACGGTCCATCCCTATTTGGCAATATACTTGGTTGAAAAATTGCAATAACTCACTTTCTTTAGTTTTTAAAAGGTCAGAGAGTATCCCTTGCTGCACCTGAAGATTGTCACGAGCTAAACTCGATAAAAATGGATGATACAAAAGATCTTGAAGTACTTTATCTTCACTACTTCCTTTTGCTATTAACGAAAGTTTTTGCTGGTCAAACGCCTCTAGCTTGCTTATTAATTCACTGTTACGCTGTTTTATTTGATTGATTTGTTTTTCCATTTCGTGATTAAGTTTTTCATCTCTTGACACTTTCATTTGCTCTAACATCATTCGAATTTGGTCATTTTTTGTTTTGATTTGTGCTAAAACACCCTTTATTTCCACAAACAAAGATGACAATTTTCTATCATATGATCTATATTGATTTTGTAGTATTATCAATAGTCCTTGAGAAGGTGCGTTTTGTTCTAAAGTATTTTTTATTTCTTTAATAAATATTGCTAATTGACTTATCTGCTTTTCTAAATCACCACTGTTTGGGCTAATCTCTTGTTTAACTTCAGGCTTTTGTGTCTTTTCTACTGTACATTTAATTAGCTCATGAAGTTTAAAAAGATTTTTTTCTGATTTTGTTTTCATTTCTGAAATTGTTTTTACAAGCTTAGCTACCTGTGGAGAATAGTTACCCTTTTGTGAGATTAATCGATCCATGCTTCTTACTTCAGAACGTAGTATCAATAAATAGTCCTCTATTCGATAAATCCAGTAAGGTACTTCCCCTAGCACACTATTAGAGCGTGTTTGAGTGTAGTTTTGGCAAGCCCGACTAATGTTTGTGCTAAACTTTTGTACTTTTTTACTATCTTCTTCTAAAAGCTTCAATCTTTGCTCAAGAACTCCAAAATTTATGTTATCGCCTGTGGGTGACGCAGTATTCAAGATTACATCCTATTTGTTTTTTTCGAAAAATAATAAGTAATTTACTAGATTTTGTCACGTTATTAAATGTACTTATTAGAGGTATTTGCACTCACCGGCTTGAGTATAAATACACATTAGAACAACGAAACTTGTACGTGACAGTAGGGAGTTTTACCTGTTTTCTCGTAATACTGTTGATGAGACTCTTCCGCTGGATAAAACCTGCTGGCTGGAACAATTTCAGTGGCCACTTTAAGCCCCCGTTTTTTTAACACCCGTATTAGCTCTTCTGCTAAGGATTTCTGCTTTTCTGTATAATAAAAAATTGCAGAACGATACTGCGTGCCGATATCTGGACCTTGTCTCATCACCTGTGTAGAATCATGTATCTCAAAGAAAACTTTAGACAGGGTTTGATAATCGACCATTTTTGGATTAAAGATGACTTCTACAGCCTCAGCATGCCCTGTAAGCCCTGTGCATACTTCCTTGTATGTGGGACGCTCTACTTTACCCCCGATATATCCAGAAGTTGCACTTACAACTCCCACCTGCTGCTTAAGCAGATACTCTACACCCCAAAAACATCCCCCGGCAAAAATAGCGCGCTCGTACCCCTCTTCTGTAAAGGCCGGCACAAAGGAAAGTGCCATAGAATTCACACAATGCCTGGTATTTTTATTAGTTAAATGTTCGCCTGTAAACACATGTCCTAAATGTCCACTGCAGCGTCTGCATAAAATCTCTATCCGGTTTCCATCTTGATCAGTTTTACGCTCAACAGCACCTGTAATTTCGTCTTCAAAACTGGGCCAACCACAACCTGAATCAAACTTATCTGTAGATAAAAAAAGAGGAGCATCGCATCGTTTGCATATAAAGACGCCCGGCTGAGAAAATTGATTATAGATTCCTGTACCGGGCCTTTCTGTCTGCTTATGCTCGATAATAGCTTCTTCTGCTAACGATAATGGGTTAAATCGGATCATTGCTTGCCTTTCAAGTTCCTTAGACCTCTTAGTCAAATCATAGCAATAGAATGAATGCGTGTCTAGGAAATTTTAGACTTTATATTTGATTGTAAGGTGCAGCGATAGTTCTTGAATCTATCCTTCTCCATTAAATGGATGCAAGAGGATCTATGTTTTTTTCCAAAGAATATAACTTTCTCCGTCATATGCACCAATAATAACAAAATGGGCCATTTCTGCAGCCAAAATGATCTCATCATGAGTTATGAAACGTTCATTTCGAACAGGAAGGTGATATTTTGTTAGAATACAGAAGGAATGCCAAGTAGATTCAGAGGCATAAAAACAAGTGTCTAAAAGTTTCTTCGATACGTTTTTTTCCGAAACTAAATAATAGACTTCATCTTCATAATACACACCTGTTTCTAAAAATAAAGGATCTTTATAATTTTCAATATAGGTTGCACCTGTATCATCAAATATACAGTTTAAGCCCTGGTAATTTTGCAATTGCTCTTGAACTATATAGCTAATTTTAAATTTTGTGCTTCCTCCTACTCCGCCCCATTTAAAGCCGTATAACTGCTCTTCTTTAATTTCCGTGTTAAAAAGAGTATAAAACTCCCCTTTTTTTAATTCTATGTTCTTAAACACTGCTGTTGATAGAGCGTTTGTCCCCTCTAAATTTTCTCGCAAATGCGACATTAATCGATTCGGGTCTAACAAATATCGAACAAAATGAGCCATTATTTATTTCTCAAATAAAAATTTAAATGATACTCCGAAAGAAGAGTTTTGTATAGCAAAATGCAAAATCATTTTAACTATTTCTTAAGAAAACTTTTTCTAAAACATAAACCATCAATAAGAATTGGCCCATTGAACTTTGAAAAGCAGGAACAATTGGGTCCTTACATGATAGGTTACGTTTTTTTTGTCAGGGTGGGCTAAAAGTGAACGAGCAACAAAAAAGCACCTCAAATAAACTTCTGAGATGCCTTTCTGCTCTATGCTCCGGCTGCTGGGCTCGAACCAGCGACAAATAGATTAACAGTCTACTGCTCTACCAACTGAGCTAAGCCGAAAAAGAAGCATTAATTGTATCAAATGCCAAAATTGCTTACAATAAAAAAATGAAAAAAAACTATTTCCCACAAGAAATTTTCAAAGAAATCACAAACAAAACCATCTCAGCACTGCCCAACAACATTGGATTCTCAAACTTTGATGATCTCTTATTTCAAGCAAAAGACCTCCGGCGGCTAGAATCATACAAAAACATCCCCTTAAAAACGGAAAAAAAACTCATTTTTTTCACTTGGGTAATCCCCTCAGGACTCGGCGATCTTGCCATGCAAATTCATATCTCAAATATCATCCACAAAAAAAACCCCAAACTTTGCATCGAACTCATAAGCCTAATCGAAGAAAGATCCATCATCCCTAAAGATCTAAAATCCACTCTTCCTCACCATATCATTCGCTACAGCCACCCAAACCCTCCTATTTTTTCAGAAAACATCCTAAATCTTTTGCAAGATGCCTTTTCAATCATAGAAATCCCGACAGCATATTTTGATTTTTTCAACTTTAAACAGATGATCTATGAAAACAATCCCCATCCACCCATCATTTCACGAATAGGTCAGTATGGATTCATTAACACACCCGACTACAACCCCTCCACCAAAGAGCGCTGCATGGGGCTGTACTTTCTAGAAAAAGGGATTATCACTCTAAAAAGAACCCCTCCAAAAAAACGAGATCTAAATACCTACTTTGCTTATCTTATCACAGAAAATGGAATCCAAACCTACCTTCTATCCATCTTTCTTTCAAGAATGAACGACCAAACCACAATTACCATCAAAACTCCCAGTTTAGGAAAAATACTTCCTGTTTTAAAAAAAATGAACTTTGCCAACACTAACATCGGAAAAGTTCACATAAAAGATGCAGAACATAACACTACCTTAGAGATCAAAAAAGAAGGCAAAGAGGTCAAAATAGAACAATTACCCCCTTTGAGCCCCTCTAAAATCATTACATTGATGGCCTCTTCCAATCCCTTTGTAGGCGTTCGTGGTGATGGATCATTTACCGAAGCCCTCTCTACCGATGCAATTTTTTTTTACGACGCTTTAGACCATGCACTTCCATTTTTAACCGATCTTGAAAACATCGCTCTAAAAGAACTCCTCCCCTACTTTTCTTTATGCAATTACTTGACACAACTAAAAAATACAAAAACACCCCCACCTCAAAGGGCACAAACAATCGCCGAGCTTTTGCAATGCCCCTCCCTCATTGTCGGAATAGAAAAACTTCGAAACCTTTTGTATGAAAAATATAGCTTTAATCAAGGCTTAAACAATCTCATCAAAAAAAATTTCAGTTTGTACAATAGGTAAAACTCCCTGTACAATAACGCCCACTAAGAGTACCATTTTCTCCATGGAAGAAGAGATATCAGGTACAATCGATCACATTATTTATGCAAGCAAAGAAACTCACTTTACTGTTGCCTACCTTCAATCCACTAATAAGAAAAATTGTATCGTTGGAAAACTTCCTCATGTATCACTAGGAGAGCTCCTTGTTTGCAAAGGCGTTTGGAAGGATCACAAAGAATATGGCGAGCAATTTGCAGTATCTTCTTTTTCTACCTCCTACCCAGAGGAAGAGGAAGGGATTGAACTTTTCCTTGCCTCAGGATTTATCAAAGGAATTGGAAAAACCCATGCAAAAACAATTGTACAGGCCTTTGGAAAAAATACTTTGAAGGTACTAGAGGAATCTCCTCAGCAACTTCTTGGACTAAAAGGAATTGGAAAGTCAAAAGTTACCGCAATTGTCACAAGTTTTAAAGAGAAAAAGCATATCAAAGATGTAATGCTTTTCCTGCGAGGTCATAAAGTTTCCGAAGGTCTTGCTCATAAAATTTTTAAACACTATGGGGATGAGACAATCTCCATTTTAAAAGCCAACCCCTATTCAGTAATTGGTGACCTTACGGGGGTGGGATTTTTAACAGCTGACCACCTAGCCTCTAATTTAGGGATGGAAAAGCAAAACCCCCAAAGACTTGATGCAGCTGTGATCTATCATTTGCTCAAACTCTCTGAAGAAGGCCATTGCTGCGCTATTGAAGATGAGTTTTTAGAAAAAATTTCCCCTTCCCTTGATGTAGAGATGTCATTATGCCATCGAGCGATTACCCGCCTTGAAGCTGGCGGAAAAATCAAGCGAGAGCTAGTTCCGAGTATAGACGAGGCTGTACCGTGTATATGGCTTGCCAAACTTTTTTACTGCGAAGTGGGCATAACAAAAGAACTTCAAAGAATCAGCTCTTCAGACTGTAGCATCCGGTCCGTAAAAGTGGATAAGGCTGTTGAATGGGTAGAAGAGCAGCATCATATAAAGCTTGCTAAAGAGCAAATAAGCGCCATCTCTTCGGCACTAGAAGATAAAGTGCATATCATCACCGGCGGTCCAGGGACAGGTAAAAGCACCATCACAAAAACAATTCTGTCTATTCACGAAAAACTCTCCGATAAAATTCTTCTTGCTGCCCCTACTGGTCGTGCCGCTAAACGTTTATCTGATATTACAAAAAAACATGCCCGAACCATTCATAGTTTGCTCGAAGTTGATTTTGTCACAAAAGGTTTTAAAAGATGCCATAGTAATCCCCTTGAATGTGACCTATTGATCGTTGATGAAGCATCCATGATAGACACATATCTCATGTTTTCTCTTTTAAAAGCGGTGCCAGATAATTGCCGAGTAATCCTTATTGGGGATGTTGATCAACTTCCAAGTGTGGGTCCAGGATCTGTCCTTAAAGATTGCATCGATTCAGCAACTCTTCCAATGACACGTCTTCACCAAATCTTCCGGCAGGCTAAAAAGTCGATGATCACTAGAAATGCGCACTCAGTAAACAAAGGAATGATGCCACATTTAGAAACTTCTTTTGATGACGATTTTTGGTATATAGAAAGGGATGATCCAGAAGAAATGATCGAGGAAATACTCAAGCTTATTCAAAAAACCCTCCCGGAAAAATTCAACTTTCACCCAACTGAAGACATTCAGGTGCTCTCTCCTATGAAACGGGGAAAAGCTGGGATTGATTATCTGAATAAAATCCTTCAATCAAAAATCAACACTTCTAATCATCAACTTGTTCGTGGAGAGACTATTTTCAAAATAGGCGACAAAGTCCTTCAGATAAAAAATAATTATCAAAAAATGGTATTTAATGGAGACATTGGTTACATCGTTGATATCAATAACAGCACCAAGGAGATCTTGATCAAGTTTGATTTCAAAGAAGTAGAGTATGCTTATGAAGAACTAGTAGAGATAACTCTTGCCTATGCTGTCTCTATTCATAAATATCAAGGGTCAGAATCTCCATGTATCATCCTTCCCCTCCACACCTCACAGTACATCCTACTTCAAAGAAATTTGCTCTATACAGCAATTACCCGCGCGAAAAAACTCCTAGTTCTTGTCTCTTCTAAAAAGGCGCTTGCCCTTGCTGTACACAATAATCTTACCAAAAAGCGCCTTTCAGGCTTAGAGCATTTTCTCTCTGAAACTTTAGGTGTCCTATAAAGTTTGCAAAAGCTTAGAAATTTCCATTTCGATGGTCTCATCTTCAATTTTGGAAAATAAAATTTCTGGCTTACTTATCAAAGTGCCCGGTGTGAGCTCTAGATTTTTAGCCTCTTCCCAATTACAATTGTCGAAGCTCAATTCTAAATTAAGCATTTTTAAAACTTTCATCGCCGTTTCTGGAATAATTGGAAAGGCTACTAATGCTAATGCTTTTACCCCCATCAAAGAAAGATAGAGAGTAGTTTGAAGCTCTTTATTGCTCTCTTTGTTTTTAAGCAGAGCCCACGGCTTTTTATGATCGAAATAGGCATTACAATGTGCTGCAAGATCCATAATCAGTTGCGTTGCGTGCCGAACTGCGTATTTTTCATAGCTTTCTGCAATCTGTCTGATCTTTAAATGCATTTGGTCAAAAAAAGTAGAATCAACACTATCATACTCAGAAGGGGTGGGAACTACCTGATCACATTTATTATAGACAAAACTAAGGGTTCTATGGACAAAATTAGCAAATTTTCCAACTAAATCTCCATTCACACGCCTTCCAAAATCCTTCCAAGTAAACTCACTGTCACTTGTCTCTGGAGCATTTGCGGCAAGAGTATACCGTAAGGCATCTACACTATATGAGGCTAAAAATTCCTCTAAATCAATAGTCCAGTGATTTGACTTACTAAACTGTTTGCCTTCAAGGTTTAAAAACTCATTTGCAGGAAGATCATCCACTAAATTGTAATTAGTAGATTGACCCATACACATACAAGGAAAAATTACGCTATGAAAAACAATGTTGTCCTTCCCGATAAATTGCACAATTTTTGTATCTGGATTTTTGTAATATATGTCTAAAGCATCGGGTTTTCCATGCAGATCTCCCCACTCTTTTACAGCTGTTAAATAACCAATTGGTGCATCAAACCACACATAAAATACTTTGTCTTCTTTACCCTCTAAAGGGAGCTTTACCCCCCAGTTCATGTCACGAGTAATTGCTCTTGGCTTTAAGTCTTCTATATATGGCTTAACAAAATTTACAACACTTGGCTTCCAATCTTTTTTTGCGATCCAATCCAACAGTCGCTCTTTAAACAGATCACATTTTAAGAAAAAGTGTGCTGTACCTTTAAGCTCTAACTGATGACCTGTCATTTTTGAAATGGGGTGAATTAGGTCTTCTGCCTCGAAGTTTCCACCACATTTAGGGCATTCATCCCCTCTTGCCTCAGCGTATCCACACTTGGGACATGTTCCAACAACATACCGATCTGCAAGAAATTTATTTTCTGCTTTTGAGTATAGTCTGTTTGAAGTTTTTTCTTCTATTAATCCATTTTTCAAAAGATCTAAAAAAAATTGTTGAACTATGGGCTGGTGATCTTTACCAGTTGTTCTACTGTAGTGATCAAAAGAAATGTTCATTTGTTTGAAAAGCGATTTATTTGCCCTGTGGTAATAATCTACTTGCTCTTTTGGTTCTCTTCCCTCAATCTCAGCGGACATTGTGACTGCAATTCCATACTCATCTGATCCGGAGACAAACAATACGTCACAAGATGTCATTCTTTTGTATCGAGCATAAATATCTGCTGGTAAAAAAGCACCTGCCAAATGACCAAAATGCAGCTTTCCATTTGCATATAATAAAGCCGATGTTATCAAAACCCTTTCTTTCACTAGACTACTCACCTACTGTATGATCTGTATCAACTTTACCATCACAAACAACTTCTTTTTTTCGTGTATGCGCGACATCTTCTAACACTTTTTTTAAAGAAAATCCCTTTTCCTTGGCTAAATCTTTATAAGCTACTTCTATTGCTGCCTCTGCTAATGAAAAATTATTGTTAAATTCTTTTAACAAATGCTCGTTCGTAAGTAGTTTTTTTGGTTTTTTCATGCTGGTTCTCCAATAATTATGTTCTTACTTTCAACAATCGCTTTTTCTAAGTCATCATTAATGATTACGTGATCAAAGTGCATTGCCTGCTCTATCTCTTTTTCAGCCTCTGCTAGCCGAATCTCTATATCTTTAGGTTCCTCTGAATTTCTACTTAAAAGTCGCTTTTTTAAAACCTCTATGCTTGGTGGGATAAACAAAATGTATGTTGCTTCTACATTGCTCTCTTTAAACTTTTTTACTCCCTTGCTATCCAACGAAATGATTTTTTTGCCGGGGGCAATCAAATCACTTTTTAACACACCGTACATGTTACCATATACTTCTGCATGTTCAAAAAAAGCACCCCTGAGCAAAAGCTCTCTAAATTCTAACTTCGATAGAAACCTATAATCAACTCCATGGACTTCTCCATCTCGCTTCTTTCTTGTTGTGCAAGTAACCACTCGGCTCAATCCATCTATTAAGGAAACAAGTCTTTGTACAATTGTTGTCTTCCCACCAGCTGATGGAGCCGAAATCACATATAACTTATCATTACTTAGTTTACCCATGGATTAACTATAGGTAAATAGTAAAAAAAAGTACACACAAAGAAATCAGATCCCTTATGTTTTTTATTCTGCTATAGAACTATCTGTTTTTGGCGTTTCTAGAATAGCTTCTTCAAAAAGGATATCTACCTCGCCGGTTACATGCTTTCCAACCTGCATAGTGACTTTTGCAGCCTTACCAAGTTTACCTCTTAAGTAACCTAATTTAGCTCTTCGAACAATTCCCTTGCCTAATACTTCAATGTTTATGATGTTTGGGCTGTGCAGTTGAAATATTTTTTCATTTGCATATCCAAAAGAAATACGACTTACTGTAAACGTAACAGCAGATCCTTTTCCTTTGCGACCAACTACAGTGCCTTGATACATCTGTACTCGCTCTTTTTCCCCTTCGACAATCTTTGTAAACACTTTTACTTGATCACCCACAGAAAAATGTGGGACCACTCTTTTCATGTGCTTTCTTTCTATTTTTTCTACTAACGAATGCATGATGCCATCCTTGTGTTTTTATTTTCTCTATCTTTTGTCTTATCTGTGCCTTTTCTTTTTCTCCATTCAGCAATATCCTGATGGTTTCCCGATTGAAGCACTTTTGGGACCTCTATTTCTTTATAAACTGCAGGCCTTGTATATTGAGGCCCTTTAAATCCTTCCGCTGCGTGAAAACTGTCCTGGTATGCAGAGTCACTGTTGCCAACTCCCCCTTCAATAAACCTAAGCGTCCCGTCCAATAACACAAGGGCAGGAATCATTCCACTTGTCAGAACATAATCCCCAATGCTAATTTCCTCATCTACCATCAAATCGATCGCTCTTTGATCTATTCCTTCGTAATGTCCACAAAGAAGAATAAGATGGGCATAACTTTTTGCCATTGTCTCACACTTTTTTGCATTCAAAACCTCTCCCTGGGGAGATAAATAGACAACATGACTATTATCGTTTTTTACAGATTCAATAGCTTTTACTATTGGATCTGCTTTCATTAACATCCCTGGCCCGCCGCCAAATGGTCTGTCATCGACAACCTTATGTTTTCCTTCTGCAAAATCACGAATGTTTACCAGTTCAACCTCAATGATTCCGCTTTCTATGGCTCTTTTCAGCATACTACTTTGTAGCGCACTTGTAAAAAATTCTGGAAACAAGGAAAGAATTGAAATTTTCATAACAATGCAGAATTCCTAGTTATTTCTTACCAGTTTTTTCTAATGCTCTTAGTACTTCAGGGCATTTTCTTTTTAAAACTGAGCGCATTTTGTCTGTTGGTTGCACCCCTTTTTCTAGCCACTGTAGCACTTTATCTGCGTGTACGACCATTCCATCCTCTGCAAGAGGATCATAATGACCAACACAATCAATGTACTTCCCATCACGCTTGCAACGGCTGTCTGCCACTACAAAACGGAATACTCTTCTATTTTTACGCCCTTGTTGACGCATTCTCATACTTAATGCCATAAGTAAAACTCCTTTTTTCAAAATTCTTGACGGCTATTGTAACATACTCTAGGAAAAAAAACGATCAAAATTTGGATTCTTTTTAAAAGACCCTATTTTTTCGGTCGCTTGCTCTGAAAATTTTTTTTGCATAGCCGGCATTTGTTTAACTAATTCTTTCATTTGGTTAAATTTTTTTATTAATTTATTGACATCCCCAAGCAAAACTCCCGATCCACTTGCCACTCTTTTTCTCCTTCCCATGCTCAGTTCATCCCTTCCATGCCGCTCTTTTGGGGTCATAGAATAAATTACTGCTTCAAATTTTTTCATTTCTGCTTCGCTTTCAGAGGTGTCGGGTAGTTTTCCGCCCATATTAGGCATCATTTTCATAATCCCCTTGAAGGAACCTAACTTTTTCATCATCTTCATTTGTTTCAAAAAATCATCATAGGTAAAAGAAGCCTTTCTCATTTTTTCTTCCATTTCCTCTGATTCTTTTTCGGAAATCTCTTGCTTCATTCTTTTAACTAGATTAATGACATCACCCATACCAAGAATCCGATCAGCCATCGATTTTGGGTTAAAAACCTGAAAATCTCTAATCTTTTCCCCGATTCCTTCAAAAAACAGCGGCTTTTTTGTCACTTCTTTAATTGAAATGGCAGCCCCTGCACGAGAAGCTCCATCAAGCATGGTAAGAATAGAGCCTGAAATAGCAATTTTTTCATCAAAAGATTTTGCAACTGTTACGGCCATCTGACCCGAGGCACAATTTGCTACAAAAAAAACGTAATCGGGATTGACTATGTTTTTAATTTCAAAGAGTTCATCCATCAACTCATCATCTAGATTTTGCCTGCCGGCAGTGTCATAAATTACAACATCTGTATCGATGCTTAAGGCTTGCTTTGCAACTTTAACAGGATCTGTCTCTCCATCGAGAGTAAACACAGCAACATCTGCCTCTTTGCCTAAAATCTGTAGTTGTTGAATTGCTGCGGGCCTTTTTAAATCAAGGGCTACAAGGGAGACGCTCTTTTTCTCCATCTGTTTAATAAATAGGGCAAGTTTAGCACAGGTTGTCGTTTTTCCAGAGCCTTGTAATCCGCAAAGAAGGATCTTGGTTTGCTTCTTTTTGAAAGATAAAAGAATCTCCTGTCCCCCCATAAGATCAGCTAATTGTTCATGGACAATTGCAATAAAGGCATCTGCTGTGTTTAGCCCCTTTTCCACCTGCGTGCCAACAATCTTTTCCTTGATCTTTTTTACCAAAGCACTAGCTACTTTAAAATTAACATCTGCGTCAAGAAGAGCAAGTCGGACATCTTTAACTGCATCTTTGATGTTGTCCTCAGTAAAACTTTTCTCGCGAGAAAACTTTGAAAATAAGTTCTGAAATTTTTCTGTTAGTTGATTGAACATAAAGATACTTTATTGAACCTCAGAACTTTTTTCAAGAAAAAAGAAACGATCATGCCCTGCATAATCCTTTTCCACACTTTTATTTACCCATACACTCGAGGAAAACAATAAGGGAATAGATTCTCCCTGATCCTTTCCTATTTCAAAACAAACCACAGCAGAAGGGTTCAAAATAAAGTGACCATTTTTCGCAAATTCCCTATAAAATTTTAACCCATCTTTGCCGCCAACAAGAGCTATTTTTGGCTCAAAATCCTTAACACTTCGATCCAAATGCTTGTACTCTTCGATTGTGACATAAGGAGGATTGCAAATGATCCCATCAAATGTTCTCCCTGTAAAAGGAGTTAAAAAATCCCCATGTACAAATTCCACTTCTAAACAATTGATGGAGGCATTTTCTTTGGCAATTAATAGCGCCTTTTCTGACATGTCTGAAAGTGTCACTTGCAAATTCCCTCGTGCATTTTTTATTGCAAGCCCCAAAGCTCCACTTCCGGTGCAAAGATCCAAAATCCTTCCCTGCTTTGGAAACCTTTGTAATGCTCTTTCAACTAAAAGTTCACTTTCAAGTCTTGGAATCAAACAATCAGAAGTTACCTTAATCTTTAGATCAAAGAATTCCACCGAACCATCTTGATATGCTTTGGGCATTTCATCCTTTTTCATCAAACTGCAATCTCTTTTGATAATAAAACGCCACAAGGGGACCAATCACCTGATCCAAGTCACCATCCATCACTTCTGATAAGGAAAATAGAGTAAGATCAACTCGATGATCTGTCAATCTGTTTTGTGGAAAGTTATAGGTACGAATTCTTTCTGAGCGATCACCAGACCCCACTTGAGCTGCTCTATCAGATGCCATCTCCCTCTCTTTTTCAAAACGTGCTTTATCAGCAATTTTCGCCCTTAAAAGGCGCATGGCAGTAATACGGTTCTTAATTTGAGAGCGCTCTGCTGAGCAGTAAGAAACAAGGCCTGAGGGCAAGTGTGTGATCCGAACAGCAGAATCTGTAGTGTTAATGTGCTGACCGCCGGCACCAGATGCTCGATAAGTATCTATGCGTAGATCTTTATCTGCAATGTGCAACTGCTCTTCTGGATCTGGCTCTATTAGCACTGCAATAGTAATTGCTGATGTGTGAACTCTTCCTTGAGTCTCGGTTTTAGGAACTCTTTGCACTCGGTGGGTGCCCCCTTCATATTTCATGAAACGATAAACACCATCACCGGTTAGAACAAATTGATACTCCTTAAAACCTCCAGCATCAGAATCAGTATAGCTTAAAGCCTCAAAAGCCCACCCTTTAGTTTCTGCATAATGTCGATACATTCGTACGCAATCACCAACAAAAATCCCCGCCTCATCACCACCTGTTCCTGCCCTTATTTCTACAATAGTATTCTTATTGTCCTTTGGATCGGGAGGAATGATCACAAGTTCGATCTCTTTCAAGAGAGATTCTCTATCTTTTTTTAAGGTAGCAAGCTCCTCTTCTATCTCAGCTTTAAGCTCTTCGTCAGTTTCTGTTTTTAAAAAGTCCTGATCATCAAGAATGGCAACTTCCATTGAAGTAAGACGGTCCCACTGTGCTTTCAATTTCATTAAATATTTATGTTCAGAGGCAAGCTCTTTGTATTTCTTTAAATCACAAACAATCTCAGGCGAGCTCATTTTTTGCTCGACCTCAGGTAGTTTTGAAAGCATCCCTTCAACTTTAGTTTTCATCGTTCAGCCCCTGCTAAATGGAAAGGCTTACTTTCCTATATTTGACTCAATTTTAGTCTGAGGTGCTTTTGCGCCATAACGTTTTTTAAACTTATCAACCCTTCCCTCTGAGTCTACGAATGTAGAATCTCCAGTGAAAAATGGATGAGAAGACGAGGAAATAGAGACTTTAACGCAAGGATAAGTCTTTCCCTCATATTCAACTGTTTGAGATGTTTTTACTGAACTTCCGCAAAGATATTTTTTGCCTGAGCTCATATCTACAAAGCAAACATTTCTATATTCTGGGTGTGTATTCTCTTTCATAATTTCTCCTAATTCATAAAAAGTGCACTTAGGATAGCTCAATTCCTTACTAAAATACAAGGAAAAGTTGTTTTCTTTTAGAAGGTGTGGTAGAATATTCAATAAATAGATAGGAGTAATCGGTGAATCAGTCAAAACCTATAAAAATATTAATAATTATAATCGCTATACTAAGTCTTTTATCAGGCACTGTGGATAAAATATTTCCAACCGTTTTTTCTGCCCCAAACCTTACCCATCTTCTCTCCCTCCAATTAAATTCATTCTCATTATCCGGATTCTATCAGTTTTTTACACATTTCTTTTTTTACCCTGCGCCAAATGGGATTCACCTTTTTTATTTAATTAATCTTTTTTTTGGAATAATGATTTTACAAAGAATGGGAACAGTCATTATAGGTCACAAAGGAACAAAAAGCTTTTTTGCCTATTTTTTTACTTGCGCGATCGCATCTGGAATTGCTGCATTTTTAACCATCACTCACTTTGGAATCGCGACAGTTTACGCTGGCCCAACAAGCGCTATTTATAGTTTATTTATCGCTACGATGTTTTTATTTCCTAAACTTGACGTTATGATGGCTTTTTCCTCTCCCATGAAGGTTAGAGCTCTTTTTCCAGGGATAATAGGAGTTATTTTATTAATGAATCTGTCAGTGGGGGATTACGTTCATTTCTTTGCTACACTTACCTCAGCTATAACAGCTTACATGTATATTCTTTTTTTCTGGAAAATTCCCAGTCCATTTGTGAGCATGCAAACATTTGATCGATGTATCATCAACCTCTCAAATGGAAAATTTAGATCTATTTTTGAACCTACAAAACTTGATTCATACACAGCTAAATCAAGAATCTATGATATTCGTACAGGCAAAGCGATTTTAAATGAGGAAAATTTTATCAATGCTGTTCTTGAAAAAATCTCTCAAGAAGGGAAACAATCTCTTACATTATATGAGAGATTTAGACTCTACAGACATTCAAGAAAAAACCGAAAAAGCACCAAAACCTTCAGAGTGTAGAGCTGCCCTTGCAGATAGCAAGCCGTGCAACAGACCCTCCTCATAACGAAAGTGTGGGTTGTTTTCAAGCGTTGGATAGTCAAACGGCTGCAGCAAATCCTCCTCTGTTATTCCAGGTAAAATTTCGTTTGCAAGCTTTAATAGCTTTGATTTTTGGTGATCAATCATTTCTTCTATTATTTTTTCCATTTTCCAACCTTTTTTCCTTGAAAAACCTCCGAAGCAACCCTGCCGATTCCTCCTCCATAAGTCCTGATTCAAATTCTACTTTATGAATTGGATGTTTACCATCAAAAAGATTGTAGAGGGTTCCACAGGCACCCACTCGAAGATCTTTTGCCCCCCAAATTACCTTTTTGACTCGAAAGTTATGCATGGCACCAGAACACATACTGCATGGCTCTAATGTACAATATAAAATTGAACCTTGAAGTCTAAAGTCACCGATGCTTTTTGCAGCCGCCCTAAGACAGATCATTTCTGCATGCATGGATGCATCTTTTGTGGCATTAACAAGATTGTGCCCTGTGGAAATCAAGTTCCCATTTAAAAAAAGAGCAGCACCTACTGGCACCTCATTTTTATCAAAAGCCATCTGCGCTTGTTCTAAAGCAATTTTCATTGCTTGTATATCAAAGGAATTAAATTTTGGATTGGTCATCTGAAAGATTGTTGTAAATTCAATTGCTCTTATTATACTAAAGATGGTAAAATGAATGCAGTGAAAATTTGATGAATAGGAGAAAAGACATGACTTTAGATAAAAGCACAAAAGATGAAATAACAAAAAAATTCCAACTACACGAAAAGGATACAGGATCAGCAGATGTTCAAATCGCGATTCTTACAGAAAGAATTAAGGAAATGGAAGATCATTTAAAAGAATTTCCTAAAGATCACCAAACAAGACTATCTTTGCTCAAGCATGTTGGACAAAGAAGACGCTTGCTTGCCTATCTTAATTCTACAGACACCCCACGTTACCAGCAATTAATCCAAAAGCTAGGCCTTCGTAAGTAAATTTACAACGAAGAGATTGACTTAAAACACAAAGCAAAGACGCTAGAAATGGAGATTTCATTATGATGGAAGAGAAAACAATACAGGTAAGTGTAAAAGGTAAAGAAATTATTTTTAAAACAGGCAAGATTGCACGTCAGGCAAATGGCGCTGTAATGCTTCAATGCGGGGATACTCACATTTTAGCAAGTGCTTGTGGAAATAAAACTGCAGCACCAGACTGTGATTTTCTTCCATTAAGAGTAGATTATCAGGAGAAATTTTCTTCTGCAGGAAAAACTCTTGGTGGTTTTATTAAAAGAGAAGGAAGACCTACAGACAATCAAACACTAATTAGTCGACTTATTGATAGACCAATACGGCCACTATTTCCTGATGGATACTTTAATGAAGTGCAACTTCTTATCTATGTACTGTCTTACGACTCTAATCATCCCCCTGAACCTCTAGCTATTACTGCTGCAAGCGCTGCTTTAGTAATGTCTGACATCCCTTTTCCAAAACCATTAGCTGGTGTAAGAGTGGGAATGATTGGTGATGATTTTATCATTAACCCATCTATTGCTCAAATGAAAGAGTCTAAGCTTGATTTAATTCTTGCCGGTACAAATGATGCTATTTTGATGATTGAAGGATATTGCGACTTTTTAACTGAAGAACAAGTCATTGCGGCGATTGAAGAAGGTCATGAAGCTATCAAAGAGATTACAGCCGTTCTTTCTGATTGGCAAAATGTTGCGGGAAAAGAAAAATTTGAAGCTGAGCTCACTCTTCCTTCTACAACCATTTTAGAAGAGATTGAGTGCAACTACACAAAGCGTTTAGAAAGTGTATTTGAAATCAAAGACAAAGCTTCCAGAGAAACTGCCCAAAAAGAGATCGAAACAGAGCTTAAAGAGAAATACTTACATGGTCAAGAGCCTCAATGCTCTCCCCTTGCAATGAAAATTGCGATCAAGCAAACATTTGCAAAAGTTTTACGTAATAAAGTCTTAAGAGAGAAAAAACGACCTGATGGAAGAACTGCTGCTGAAATACGTGCCATAGCAATTGAAACCTCTACCCTTCCAAGAACTCATGGAGATTGCCTCTTTACTAGAGGTGAGACTCAAACCATCGCTGTATGTACATTAGGCGGTGAGACAATGGGGCAGCGCTATGAAACTTTAGAAGGTGATTTTTTAAGAAGATTTTACTTACAATACACATTCCCTCCATTTTCTGTTGGAGAGTGTGGACGAGTTGGAGCTCCTGGACGGCGAGAAATCGGCCATGGTAAATTAGCAGAGCGTGCTCTTGAGAGCATTCTTCCTACAGCTGAGGCTTTTCCTTATACAATCAGACTTGAGAGCAATATAACAGAGTCTAACGGATCCTCTTCGATGGCATCAGTTTGTGGTGGTTGTCTTGCATTGATGGATGCTGGTGTTCCTGTAAAAAGATCTGTATCGGGCATTGCAATGGGATTGATCCTTGAAGATGATAAGTACATGATCCTTTCTGATATTCTTGGTCTTGAAGATGCATTAGGTGATATGGACTTTAAGATCACCGGCGATCGAGTAGGAATTTCTGCATTTCAGATGGACATTAAGATAGAGGGAATTACAAAGGAATTGATGAAAGCTGCTCTTTTACAAGCAAAAGACGGCCGTATCCACATTCTTACTCAAATGGATAAGGCTCTTTCAAAATCTAGAGAGAATCTATCCCAATTTGCCCCTAGAATTGAGTCTATTCAAGTAAAACCTAGCAAAATTGGTACAATTGTTGGTCCGGGTGGAAAAATGATCCGATCCATTGTTGAAGAAACTGGATGCCAAGTTGATATCAGTGATGCAGGAGTTGTAAGTATTACATCCAATGACGGCCCTAGCTTAGAGCGTGCAAAAGCTATTATCTTAAACTTAGTAGCGGAAGTAGAAATTGGGAAAGTTTATACAGGAGTTGTCTCTAGCATTGTAGCATTCGGCGCTTTTGTAACTCTTCCTGGTAACAAAGATGGCCTATGTCATATTTCCGAGATCTGCCATGAACGTCTTGAAAAAGTAGAAGACTTCCTTAAGCAAGGGCAAGAAATTGAAGTAAAGGTTCTTGATATCAATGACCAAGGAAAAATCAAACTTTCTCGAAAGGTGCTTATTCCTAAGCCGGAAAAAGTCACAACTTAGCCCATTTAGACTGCACAACCCACTTTTAATTAAGAGGGTTGTGCAATTCATTTTTCACAAGGCAAATTCTCTTAGTCAACAAGCCTGCATCAAATGCAGAGGTGTTTAGAGTGACCATTTCACCTGCCATAAATACTACTACTCTCACTGGCTTGATTGGATCTGTCTTTTTTATTCCTGATTTTCTTTTTTTTCTAGATATTCAGTGAATTCAGTTGCAATTCTTAATAATGTCCCTTTCTTTTCATCTACTCCATCTGGAATTTCTCGTAGCTTTTCCGTAATAGCTTTAAATTTATCTATCATTTTTTGCTTTTTTGCAGGTTCAACACCTTTAAAGGATTCTACAGTTTTATAATCACTAATCAATCGTGTAATTGCATTTTCAAAAGTTTGCAAGTCGGACCTCGAAGCATTTTCTTGAATTATAGTATTTGCAAGACCTAATCTCATTTGCTCATAATCTTTAGAATCCAGATATTTATTCACCTCAGCACCAACTTGACTTATTTTTCCTCCTAACATTCGAAGGATCAGGGAATGAATTTTACTTTTACAAACAATAGCTTTATTCCTAAAAATAACCGTTGTGTAATTTTTAACATTCTTTCCTTCTTGAGAATCAACCTCATATTTTCCTAAAGTTGTTCGAATACTTTTGTACATCTCTGCAGTTTTGCTCATCGTATTAAGCTGGATTTTGTTTCCTTTTGTCTGCGTCGACAGCATTTTTGTATATCCAGGCAGCTTTTTTAAGCTTAATATATTATCCAAAGTTACATCTTGGCGAAAACCTTCGATGTTTACTGATACATGATTACTCGACGGTTGAATTGGCGTCATAATGATCTTCCTTACGATTTATTTAATTCTATAAATTAATTAATACTATTTAAAGTAAAGAATATTATATTAAAATCGAATTGTTTAATTTCCGAGGCTTTTGCTATGGTTTTGGATGTTTTTTTTCTAGTATATCAGTAAACTTTTCAATTGCTTGAGTAAGTTCGTTTGAAAACTCATCTTGATTTCTCCCCCGAAGAGTTCCCATAAATTCCATGATTTCAGTATAATACTCATCTTGCTCTTGCTCCGAAGCACTCTCGTAGCAAGTTATCATCTTGATAACACTATCTTCGTTACATACAACAGGTTTAAATATCATCACATCTGATTTCCTTTCTATCTCGCTTTCAAAAGCTTTTATCAATATATTAGCCTTTTCACTTTTTTGACCTGATTTTTTGTATAAACTTATTAAATCTTGAATGTCTGATAAAAACATCCCTTTTATCTCTTCACTTACCTCTGGATAGTTTTTTATGACATTGTAATCACTGATCCCAAGAGCTATCCTTTCTTCAATATTTTTACGCACCTGCACACCACTTTTCTGCAGGTCAAGTTCTGTTTTACTAGATTCAGATAAAGTTGAGTCTAAATAGTTAGAGATTACTTCCCCCACTTTATCCCTTCTGCCTCCAAATATTCTAAGGATAAGGTCTTGAATTTGATTCTTACATAAGATCACTTTGTTGTTAAACAAGACAATTGTATAGTTCTTAGTTGCCTTGCCCTTCATAGTATCTCTATAAATCTCTTTTAAAACCGTAGAAATATTCACTGTTTTTTGTATTTCAGAATAAAGGGCGGGCGCTTGTTTCTTGCACTGCCTGTCAATTTTCGCAAAAATTCGCTTATCCCTTTTCAGACGATTTAATGTATTTACATCTACTAAATACTGATGATTGTCAACATTTACATTAATTGAGAGTTTCATAATCAAACCAATACTTGTTTTAATTTAAAAATACATTAATTTTAAATTAAAACAAGTGTTATTCAATTAACTTTCTTCAACTACGCAGGGGAAGGTCCTGGATTTTGCTTAGGTCTTTTTCTACCAAATCCTTTTGGTGGTTCAAAAGGAGGGGGCAGTTTTCTAGTCCTAGATTCAAATTCTTCTACTTTAAGCTTTTTCTCTTCAATGGAAAATGTTCCATCGACGATTTTATCAAGATCATGCTTATCCAATGCTTCAAATTCTATAAGCATTTCTGACATAAGCATTAGCGTATCTTTATTTTCTTTCAAAAGTTTCATTGAACCCATGTAGGCTTCATCTAAAAGCCGTTTTACCTCTGAGTCAATCAATCGGGCCGTTTCTTCAGAAAATTCCCTTTCATGAAATCCTGCCATAAGATTTCCTTGAGAGTCATCCCCATAGCTAATCATTCCAATTTTATCACTCATTCCCCATTTACAAACCATCGATCTTGCAATATCAGTTGCTTGTTTGATATCCATTTGAGCGCCACTTGTAGGATCTTTATTAATAATCTCTTCCGCACATCGTCCGCCCATTAACACAGAGAGTTGATCTAATAACTCCTGTTTACGATAACTTACTCGATTCTTCTTCAACTCAAAGTGCGTAGCACCAAGTGATTGCCCTCTTGGCACTCTTGTTACCATGGTCACTTTATCAGAAACATCCAAAGTCATTGCTATTAAAGCATGCCCTGCCTCATGCCATGCAGTGGTCTTAATATCATCATCGTCCATAATCATACTTTTGCGCTCTTTTCCAAATCGTACTTTTTCCTGAGCATATCGAAGATCATCTTGCATCACTGTTTTCCGACGTTTTTTTGCAGCATGCAGCGCTGCCTCATTGATAATATTTTCAAGTTCAGCCCCAACAGAACCAGATGTTCTTCGAGCAATCTCTTGAAGCTTTACCTCTTCAGACATTTTTACTTTTTTAGCATGCACCTTCAAGATAGCAAGCCTTCCAAAATAATCAGGAAGCTCTACAGAAACCGATCTATCAAACCTTCCAGGTCTTAAAAGCGCCTTATCCAATACATCAGGACGGTTGGTCGCAGCAAGAATAATTACACCAGAAACGCTATCCATCCCATCAATTTCGACAAGAAGTTGGTTTAAAGTCTGTTCTCTCTCATCATGACCACCACCCATTCCTGATCCACGGTGACGACCTACTGCATCAATCTCATCAATAAAAATAATACTAGGAGAACTCTTTCGAGCCTGATCAAATAAATCCCTTACTCTTGATGCCCCAACCCCCACAAACATTTCCACAAAATCAGAACCTGAGATAGAAAAAAATGGAACCCCTGCCTCCCCTGCCACAGCTTTTGCAGTAAGGGTCTTTCCAGTTCCTGGAGCTCCTATTAAAAGAATCCCTTTGGGAATTCTTGCCCCTATTGCTCTATATCTCATCGGATCTTTTAAAAAATCCACCAGCTCTTCAAGCTCTTCTTTTGCATCATCAATACCTGCGACATCATCAAAAGTCACTTTCTGCTGCCCTTTGAGCACTTGTTTTGCCGGCGACTTACCAAAATTCATCGCAGTAGCCCCGCCCCCTTTCATTTGCTTGGAGAAAACAAAGTATAAAAGCCCCCCAATCAGTAAAATAGGTAAAAAGGTAAAAATATAACTAAAGTAATTTGTCGGAGGAAGTTCACTTTTAAAGGTCTTTTCCAACACTAAATTTCTCTGCTGGTCGGGAGAATTAAAAAAGAGCCCTTGGTTTTTACCAAATGCCTCCATTTCCCCTTTTGCCCCTATAAACCATTTATGATAGAGCTCTGCATCAACTAGCGTTAACCCTTTTGTCGATAATTCAGAATTATTAAAAAACCACACCACATTAGCAACTTTTGCCTGAGCTTTGTCAAACTTCAGGGTGTTTTCTTGATAACTAGATTCAATAGAGACAAATTGCTCCCTCTCTTCAAGGACAGTTCTTACTGATCTTAACCCATACATCCGCACGCCATTTGAATCTGCAAGTAAAGTCGATGTAATTGATTTTAAGTTGTTAATAACAAGTCCAAAAGAAGCTAAATCAGAACCACCTTCAAGAAGCTTTTCGCATTTTGTCAAAAGCTCTTTAAGATTTGCTGCACCAATGCCCAATTTTGAAGATTTGTAAAAGGAGACAAGTTCATGTAAATGCCTATCCAATGCCGAAAGTTCCTTTACTCCATGCTCTTTTACCGCCACTTCATATAAAGAAATAACTCTTTGGAGGTTAGCATTTGCCCCCTGTACTCCTTCAAGGTTTACAAAGACATCGGCAAGCTCCACCCCTTTAACATCACTTCTTGGAACGATCACTATGTTAGATGTCTTTGGACTAAGACCTGAAATCTCATAAAAATAACGCACAGCTTTTTGCATCTCACCTTCAGAAATTTGCATCTTTTGCATTAGTTGCACTCTTTCTAAGGACAGTGCATTGTGCTCATCTAAAAGGGATAAAAACCTAAAACGGAGTTTGGATTCTTCAGTTTGCTGATCTCTAAACCTTCCAGCAAACGACACAAGGTTTTCATTGATTGCAACCTTTCCGCTCTCTTTAGGATTTAAAAGATCTAAATTCACCAAATGCTCAATTTGATGACTAAAAGCAACTTCCGCGTTTTCTACAGGGGTTGCATTTTTCATAAACATGAGAACAAACGCTCCTATGATGAAAATTATCAATGCACCCGGTATTCCTTTCTTTTGATTAGGATTCTTATTGTCATTAGCCATAAATATTTAACTCTCTCTCACTATATATTAAATTTGTCTATTACCTATGTATTACACATTAAGGTTAAGAAATACAACTATTCTTTTTATTCTGCCTTTTGCTTTAGAAAGTTTCAATTTTAATCTTTTTCTCAATTGTGGTCAAAGAAATCGGATAGACTCTACGTAAGCATAGCGGCGTTTTAGCTATTCTATGAAATTCCTGCACTCTTTTCTTATCCAACACTTCTCTAAATTCTTTTTCCTCTAAACAAACTTCCCCCTCTCCCTGCCAAAACTTTTCCCATGCAACTCCCTCTTCAATGATTGCAAATGGAACTTTATAGCTTTTTTCGTTAATTATAAAAATCCCCTCCCTTTCGAAAAAAAGAATCGTTTGTGGGAAAAACATCTGTTTACCAAAAACTTGTGCATCAATTCCATTTTTAATCAACCGACGATCAGCCCTTGAAAGAGTTATTCCACGTGCATTCAACTCATAGAAAATCATCATCCTATAAATATACTTTGAGCCCTCTAAATAGGGATAAAAAGTTCCACAAAAACCAAAGATAGCT
This sequence comes from Chlamydia trachomatis, assembly GCA_945872565.1. GTDB lineage: Bacteria > Chlamydiota > Chlamydiia > Chlamydiales > 2-12-FULL-49-11 > JAJACQ01. The sequence goes on from CAMBZN010000006.1 coordinate 62,178, forward strand.
GTTTTTATCCTATCCAGGATGAGCTCATGTAAATAACCACTAAGATCTGCCACCTGATCTGCTATATCACACACTGACTCTCTGATAGATTTGCCAAACTCCACCTCTAACAAGGGGAGCAAATTTACCCTCATCTTACCGCGCAAGTTGTTTGGTGTAAAGTTTGTGGGATCTATAAAATAAAACATCCCCTTGCTCTCTAAATAAGAGACCACTGCCTTTTTTGATAGCTGAATTAAAGGTCTGATAATCTCCATCCCCTCAATGTTATTTACTTGCTTGATCCCCTGAAGATGTAAAAAAGAGCCCCCTTCAAAAAATCTCTTGATTACTGATTCTGCCTGCTCATCTTGCTGATGCCCTAAAAGGAGCACCTCTAAAGAATGCTCTTGCATGACTTTTTTAAAAAAGTTAAGCCTTGCACCTCTTAATGTTTCTTCTAGGTTTGTCTGCTTGAACCCCTCAAGCCTAATGGTATGAAATGGGATGTGATGCTTTTTAGCCAAGACTTCAAGTTGTAATCGCTCTTCCATACTTTCTTTGCGCAGCCCATGATCGATGTGAGCTATATGAAAGGGCTTTTTACACTCTAAAAGAAGGGCAAAAAGGCACATCGAATCGGGCCCGCCAGAAAGCCCAAGTAGGCAAGGTTTTTTTAAAAGAAGGATTTGTTTCTTTGCATTTTGTATCATACCGGCTATACTAACACAAAAAAGGTTAGGTGCCAAGTTTCATGCCTATTCACTGGAAAATTCTCTCGAAAAAATTTCTATTAAACATATTTTTTTTTACCGCTTTTTTCTTAATCATTACAATTTTTTTTAAGCTTTCAAAACTAACAAAATATTTCCTATCCGGAAGTGACTTAAAAGAACTCTTTTTGCTCCTTGGTTTATTTCTGCATAAGTCCTTTCCAGTAGCATTGTCGGTAACAAGTTTTGCCTCTGCCTACTTTGTTGTAGCACAAATTAAAAAAACCAATCAAATCAGAGCTTTTGCCTCTCTTGGCCTTAATCCTCAGCGTCTTTTTTCCCCATTAATTATTTTATCAATTTTTCTTACAATCGCTAACTTAGCTATTAGCTTTATTGTTAGCCCCACTATTAAATCAAAGCTTGACGCTGTGATCGGCAAAAAAAAAGAAGAGGGTCATTTGCTTAACACCTTTTCAAATCAATTCTCAAGAGACAATTTATATGTCTCTATGGACACTTTAAACGAAGAAGACAGAGCCTATAACTTTCTATTTATCAATACAGACAACGAATTCTCTTGGATCATGGCGGATGAAATTCTTGAAAGTGCCGAAGGATTGCATTTTAAAAATCTTACTTACTGTAAAATAACCCCTGAACTGGAATTTGATACCATTTTACTTTCTAAAGACAAAGATAGTTTTGCATCCAAAAACACTATCTATTCCCTTTTTCACTATTCGATGTTTAGAGCACCCCTTATGCACCTTTCAAAAACAGAATTGACCGCCTATTTACTCTACCTTTGTAACCCTATTATTTTTACCATTCTTGGAATCTGTTTTGCCTTACAAGGGCGCATTGTATTAAGTTCTTTTTTAATGCTCTATACTCTCGTCATTTTTGCTTTTACTACCAGTTCGCTTTCTTCCCTCTCTGCATATTTAACCTCTAGTGTATGTATTTTAGTCATCCCTTTATACCTTCTTGAAATGCGCACATGCAAAAAGGGGCAATGATGAAACCATACCTAAAATCTGCGGTCAATAGGTACTGCCTTCTTCTATTTTTTCTCTCCTTTTCCTCCATTATTTTAACCCCAGATCTCTCTTCTTTTGAACAAGCCTTCAATCTTTTTTTCTACCGCTTCAACGTATTTTCTATTTTTTCGCTCCTTTTTGCTACCCTTTCTACCATTCAAACCTATGAGTACAACAACTGTAGTGTGGCTCTTTCTATGGCAGGGATGCATTCATTTCGGATTATGAGACCTGTGCTTGTTTTCGCCCTTACCCTTTGCATGTTAAGCCTTGCAGTCAACCAGTTTTTTCTAACAAAAGCTGAAGATGCCCTCGGAAAGGGTGTTTTCCTCTCCAGTTTTAAACAAAATCACCATGTACACAAAACTGACGATGGAATATTGTTTTATAAAGATCACTTTCAACACTTCACTTTTATCGATAATGAAAAAAATATAATCTATGCAAAACATGGCAAAAAGACCCCTGATGGATTTGAACTAAACTATGCAGATCATTTTAAAATCACAAATCAGGGATATGTAAAAACCAATTCCAATGAAAAGGAATTCCTAAAGCTTGTCATCCCCTCATATAAAACACCAAAAAACTTAAAAACCTCAGCAGACATTCTCACATTAATCGAGGCCTACAAGTCGACCTCTCCTGATATTGAAATCAACATACCTATGCTAAAGGTCTCTATTGCCTATAAAATCTTCATGCCCATGCTTCATTTTTTTTCTGTAGCACTACCCTCTCTTTTAGGATTTAGCAAAACTCTTCGAAGAAGATATTCCCTTGCATTTTGCACTGCTTTGCTATTCACCTTACTTTGTTTTTTTTCTTTAGAATGCGCTGCAATTTTAGGTTTAGGATCTTTTGTTTCCCCAGATATATTCCTCCTTCTTTGCTGTACAAACATATTTTTGCCCTCTGTTGTTTCCTATATCCGCTCCACCTAAATAGATAAAATTCAATTGATAGTGGTAACAATTTAAAAGACTATACTTTTTTTCCTAAATCTGGAATACTATTTTCTATGCGAACTGAAAATAAAGATATGATAAAAATTCTTGAAGAGTGCAGGCGTATTGCCTATTTCACATCTCTTTCCTATCTTGCCAATTGGGATCAAGAAACCTATATGCCCTCCCAAGGGATTGATATGCGGGCAGAAATCATGTCCTTTATTGCGCAAGAAAAGTACAAACTTCAAACAAGTAAAAAGTTCATTGATTCATTAGAAAAACTTTTAAAAAATCCACCTAAATCCGCCGATGACCAGGTGATTGTAAAAAGGCTTTATAATGATATTATCAAAACACAAAAACTTGGTAAATCGTTTGTAAAAAAGTTTTCCAAAGAAACTGCTCATGCTGTGGAAGTTTGGAAGAAAGCTCACACTAATAGTAATTTCAAGCAATTTCTCCCAGCCTTTAAAAAGGTTATCGCTTTAAATCAGAAAAAAGCAGAGCTTATTGGATATGCTGATCACCCTTATGATGCCTTAATTGATGAATACGAACCTTCCATGACCGTAAAACAGCTAGATACCATCTTTGGAGCTTTAAAACCAAAACTCATCTCTTTAGTAAAAAAGATCATCCACCAAAACGGCACCTCCACAAGTAAAATTTCTGGCCATTTTCCAACCGGCGCTCAAATAGAGCTTTCTCATGATGTGATCAAACGAATTGGGCTAAAACCAGAGCATTACAACTTATCAACCACCCACCACCCTTTTTGCAGCCCCCTTCACCCGCACGACATCAGGATAACTACCCATTTTCATGAGGAAGACTGTTTGAAAAGCTTCTCTGCTTCCATTCACGAAGCAGGTCATGGATTATATGAAAATAACCTTCCTTGCGCACATTTTGGAACTCCACTTGCTGAGGCAGCTTCTATGGGAATTCACGAAAGCCAGTCTAGAATCTATGAAACATGCATTGGAAACAGCACCCCTTTTTGGAAGTTTTACTACCCAAAATTTCAAAAAAAATTCCCAGAAGCCCTTGGTTCTTTACCTATGGAGCAATTTATAAAATCTGTAAAAAAAGTAAAACCCACTCTGATCAGAATTTTTGCGGATGAAGTGACTTACTGCCTCCATGTAATCTTACGCTATGAAATTGAAAAAGGTCTTATCGATGGGTCTATTCAAGCAAGTGATGTGCCTGGTATCTGGAAGGCAAAGATGCAAGAATCTTTAGGCATTCTTCCCACCTCTGATGCAACTGGCTGTTTACAGGATATTCATTGGTCTATTGGTGCATTTGGATACTTTCCTACCTATGCCCTAGGCTCGATGTACTCTGGGTCACTTTTTACAAAATATATCAAAGAAAACATTAGCTGGGAGACGCAAATTGCTGCAGGTGATTTCTCAAACTTCTCCCATTTTCTAAAAGAAAAAATTCACGTTCATGGACGAAAATTTCTCCCTTTTGATCTAATCGAAAAAGCTACAGAAAAGCCGTTTACCCCCGACGATTATCTTAATTATCTTGAAAATAGATACTTGAATTAAAGATTGCCAGTAGATTTTCTAACTCATACACTTTACCATCTAATTCGCGTATAACTGGGTCAAAAAATCTGTCCCATAATCTGCCTAATAACGGAGAAAGGGCTATTGAATTAGGGGGTAAATCTAAATATTGCTTGACTAAAGTGTCTATTCTTTTGATTTCTTCGGGAGTAAACTTAGTTCCCAATTCAATCCATCGGATCCAAATGTCTATCTCTAACTTCAGCGATAATTTTACTTCTCTTACGTTACAAGTGATCATTTTGCCCCTCTGAATTTATAAAAAGGCAAAATTTTAGCAAGCTAAAGGATAATTAACAATAAAAAAATTGTTTAGACCTCTAAAGTTCCAACCAAAGTTTCATTTAAAAAGCTGTCTATTCGTACATTTCCAAGATTTCCAACCAAAGACAAAGGCCCTTCTGCAATAATTTTTCGCCAGCACCTTGTACGCCCTTTAAGCTGTCCACGCTCGTTTCTCCCCTCAAATAGGACCTCTACTTTCTCTCCTATCATTTGTATTCTTTGCTCAGAGGTCTGCCTCTTATGTAGATCTGCCAATCTTTGTAATCTTTCCCCTTTTACCTCTGCTGAAATATCATCATTAAAGCGCATAGCTGGGGTCCCTTTTCTCGGACTATAGGTATAAAGAAATGCTGTAGCATAGTTCACCTTTTCCATATTTGCATACGTTTGCTCAAACTCTTCGTGGTTTTCAGTTGGAAATCCAACAATCATATCCGTTCCCAAAGCAACACCAGGTACAATTTCTCGCAGCATTGCTACTTTTTCGAAATATTCTTCTAAAGTATAAATTCTGTGCATTTTTTTCAAAATACGGTCGCTGCCTGCCTGCATAGGAAAGTGAACATACTCGCACATAGAAGGAAGATCTCTAATTGCCTGCATCAAATCCTTGGTAATATCCACCGGATGAGAGGTCAAAAATCTCACTCTCTTGATTCCTGTCCGATCAATCTGTTCCAAAAGATCATGAAATAGGACATTCCACTCCTTTTTATCCTTTCCATAACTATTAACATTTTGCCCAAGTAAAGTAACTTCTTTATACCCCTGGTCGACAAGCTGCTTGATCTCCTCTACAATATCATTATATGGCCTTGACACCTCCCGCCCTCGCGTGTATGGTACAACGCAATAGGTGCAGTACTTATCACACCCCCTAATAATAGAAACATGTGCTGATAATTTGTTATCGCGCTCTGCTACCAAATAGTCTAAATCCTCTTCAAAAGCTTTATCTGTAATCGACTTTTGCTTGCCAGTGTGGATCACCTCATCAAGAACTGCCCCTAAATTTGAAATATTATTTGTACCAAGAACAAAATCTAAATGGGGTACTTTTTTAAAAAGACTATCTTTTTTAGCCATCGCCATGCAGCCTGTGACCCCAATAATCTTTGATCGACTCTTATCTTTCCCTAACACACCAAGCTTTCCCATGACTTTCCTTTCGGCAAGATCCCGAATAGAACAGGTATTATATATTAAAATATCACCCTCCTCTTCGGTATGAACTCTTGTTAACCCTTTCTTTATCAGCTGTCCAATCATGATTTCAGTATCCAATTCATTCATTTGACACCCATAGGTTCGTACAAAAAATGTTTTAGGGTCTTTGTGTTTTTGCATAAAATATTTCCTATGGTTTATTTTGGAAAGAGTATACGCAAAACTTTCTCCAAGTTCAATAGAAAATCCATTTGCAAGAAAGACCTCTATGATGTATACTGCCTTTTACTAAATGCTTTTTAGAGGAAATACATGGCAAATCATAAACTAAGAACGATCTTTTACACAAAACAAAAAGACCACGTTGCGCATTATTTATTTGATGCAAAGGGAAAAACACTAGGTAGACTAGCTAGTGAAATTGCAAAAATCTTATGTGGTAAACACAAAGCTACATATACTCCAAACCAAGATACAGGCGATAGCGTGATTGTTATCAACGCTAAAGAGGTAAAGGTCACTGGAAATAAGGAAGCTCAAAAAGTCTATCGTCACCACACAGGCTGGATGGGCGGTCTTAAAGAAATTCCTTACAAGAGAATGATGGAAAGACACCCGGAAAGAATTCTTGAAAAAGCAGTTTATGGTATGATGCCAAAAACAAAGCTTGGACGGGCTATGAGAAAAAAACTTCACGTATTTGCTGAAGGCACACATAACATGCAAGCTCAACAACCTGTATCTGTAGATATTTAAAGGAGATAACCCCATATGAAGAAGAAGATAGAGAACACATCAAGTGCTGCAGGACGAAGAAAGACCGCTGTTGCTAGAGCTTACCTTCGTGAAGGTAATGGACAAATCAAAGTGAATGGAAAAGATTATAAAGACTATTTTTCAATTCCTCTGCAACATCTTACTGTATTGTCACCTATTAAACTTTGTGAAATCGAGAATAGAGACTTTTTAATCAATGTAAAAGGCGGCGGCCCACAAGGGCAAACTGTTGCAATCAGACACGCCATTTCAAGAGCTTTAGTTTCAGAAGCTGAAGAAAGACGTCCAATTTTAAAAGAAGCTGGTTTTCTAACTCGCGATCCAAGAGGAAAAGAACGTAAAAAACCTGGTAAACCAGGGGCACGTAAGTCCTTCCAATTCTCGAAACGTTAATAGAACATCTTACTTTAAGATAAAAGTTTATAGTACCTTCACATGTGTAGGTACTATTTTTTTGCCTTGTAAAAAAGCAAGATAAATCCCGCTAAAGAGATCACTGCAGCAAAGTAAAACAATATTGATAGAGCGTCAATGCTCACTAAGAAAGCAATTGCTGAGACAAAGACAAAAGAAATACTTTGTAAAGACTGAGAAATTCCCATGATCTTTCCTTGCACATTTTCACTTGCCGAAAGAGAAATGAGATTAAGTGAGCTACCCATAGCAAGCGGTGAAAAGAAAGCTCCCAAGACAAAAAACAGGGAAAAAAGAGCAAATGTCCCCATAGATTGCATGAGAAATAAACAAACGGTCATAGATCCAAATCCAAAAAGTCCTATGTTAACGCTCTTATACTTACTAAAAAGAGTGTATTTTGTAAAAAACGCCCCCAATATCCATAAAACCCCCATTACAATATACCAATTGGTAAAAGATGCTACACTTGCTTGATAGACCTCAATAGAATATGGTGGATACCACTGTACTGCAATCACCCACCCCAAAGACCATAAAAAATAGACAAAAAAATAGAGTTTGGATCCCTTTAAATGCAACATCTCCTTAATATTTTCTACCCCTTTCCAAAAACGGAAGCTTTTTACTCCACTTTTTGGTGCTGTATCTTTAAACATTAGAAGAATTAGAAAGAAATTGATCAATGTTAATAGCGCCGTAAACAAAAAAGCAAACACCGGACCAAAACTTCCCAGCACCTTTGGAGTGGCTACGTAGCCCCCCACCACCATCGCTGCAACCCAACTTATCCCGAATAATGCGGTCACTGTGGAAAAATTTTTTCCTCGAACACTCTCATCTGGACTTAAGTCAGCAATCGAGGCCATGCATATGCCCATATTGCCCGCAAACAAACCCGTAAGCAATCGACTGAAAAAAAACAGGACAATATTATGGTCAAATATTGCCCAAGCAGAGATGGTAAAACCTAGAGTCATCCCTAATAAAGAGAGATAAAATCCCTTTTTTCTCCCATAGATATCTGCAAAATCTCCAATTAATGGTGCAGAAAAAAATTGAGCAAGTGGAAAAATTCCAAAAACAAGGGCAAGAATGGCATTTTTTAAATGTACAGAGATCGACGCTGCCATCATCCCATACTCTGTTTTAAGAAGGATCGGACCTAGCATGTTAAATACCAGAGAATATCCAAAATTATCGATAAAAAGAACTAAAAACACTGGCAATAGCAAATACTTCGTACTTTTCAAAATATCCTTTGGAAATCCTTCTCGGCTAGGATCTCTAAATTTAGCTTTATCTCTTTGTTGTATTTTGAACCAGAATTATTTCCTAAAGCTTACTATAACTATAGATTTTATTCAGAAGAGAGAAAATCAACAGGGATAAATCTTAGTGGCATAAGAGTCTCGGTTTTCGAATGAATAGATAAATAATAAGCAGCCGCCTTTGTCGTATGAAAAATAGCATGATAAGCAGGGGTTATTCCCCCTACAAGTAATGGGCAAGAAGATCCATGAGAATCAAAAACTTCTACAGAACCATCTTTACTTACCATGTACATTAATACTCTTGTATCAATCACTAAAGATCCAAATGATTCTTTAGGAACTTCATTTTCAAAAAAATTTTCTAATCTTTTATAAGGTAATGAAGAGAGTGCTTCTTTGCTATCCTCAAAAGTCACCTTATCTAATTTTAAATTCATAGAAGGAGATTTAATTAGACTTAAATCAATAGGGGCAATCATTGCCTGTTGGCCAAGGTTTATGTGGCTTTTTACTCCTTCTTTAAGTAGGTCTTGAATTGATTTATTTGTCTTGTGCTTTGCATTTAAAAGTGCAGCAACAGTAACTGAGCCACAGCAATAATTAGCCCCCCCTTCATAGACTCCAAGAGTAGGATCGGAAAATGTCTGCTGGTTCATGCCACTATCTGCAGTTCTCATTTTGAATAAAAAATCATTAGCAAGTTTTACTTCTATCTTAGAAAATTCATCCTTAATTTCTTTAGCTACGAGCTTGTTAAGGGGTAACGATTTTAATTGTGCCATTAATTTAAACACTTTTGAAGGATCCTCATTTGAAAGACTTGTTAACAGCTTATCAAATCCTCCTTTATCATGTTGGTAGGTATTTTCAAATAAACTACAGAGTCGCTTATAGATCTTATCAATCGTTCTTTGATGATACTCAAATATGGAAAATGATTTTTCTGCTATCTCGCCAATTCTTTGTAGATCTTCAAAGCTATGATTGTTTATATCAAAAGAATTTATAAACTTTAAGTCGTCACTGTTTGGATCGTAGGAAAGATATTGCGGTGTCAAATAAATTCCAAAAGACATACTCATTGATTCTGGATCCATATTAACGGAAAGAAAATGTGCCGCTTTTTCGATAGTATCAAAAGCTGCAAAATAGCTTTCTTTTAAAATTGCAGGACAATTTTCCTCATTAGAGCCTTGAAAATCTTCAATTAGGATTTTACCCGCATCAAATTCACAGTTAAAGGTTCTTCCCCCGCTTAAGATAACGGCATTGGCTCCTTTTTCTTCTATTTCCTTTAAGAGATTTTCATATCGAGTTTTTGAATCAGAAGCTAATTCGCTCTCTTCAAAGTATAAGCCAAAATCTTTTGCTCGATCGATAATATACTTTCTATCCATAGAATAGGCGTGTTCTTGAGGTATCTTATCTATTGATAAACACAATTTTAATGATCTTTCCGATGAAATACCCTCAATTATTTGTATAAATTTTTCATCAAAGGGATATTGCTTTAATGAATTAATTGTGTTCATAACTTTTAAGTCGTTGTGTTCATTTTTTAAAACTTCGATTACCTCTGATTGAAAATTTTCTCTTGTAAACGCACGATCAATAGTTTCTTTCATGGACAAGAGTTTATCATTAAACAATCCATTAGGATTTAGGTTATATTTTTCTGCAACTAATACAATTTCATAAATATTCACAAGGGAACAAAGGGTCTGTATATCTGAAATCTCTCCGAAAGGAATATATTCATTAATTTTAGTGATTTCACTAGGAAGAGAGGTGCCATTTTGTTCATTGATCCATCCTAAGTAATGATCAGAAAAATTTTTGTCTTTTAAAATATTTCTTATTTCTAAATGTATTGCCTTTTGTTCAGGATGCTTACTTGCAGCTTGATATTTATGAACAAGATTATTAAATCTTTTAAAATCTAAGTGGCCATAAAAAGATGGTAAATCTATTCCTTTCAAAAATTGTAAGTCTTCATTTTCAGATTGAATTACACTTCCTAAATTTATTAAATTTCTCTTAAAATGATCGTTGTTTTCAAGGCCTACCATCATATTAAAGATTTCTTGTAATTTTTCTGAGAATCTATCCGGGTAATTAACAATCATGTTTTTAATGTCTTGATAATGAACAAGTCCTTCCCTATTCAATTTGACTGTTCCCGACTTGAGATTTTTTAAAAATTCTAAATCATTAGAGAGTTTAGCCTTAAGAGCATGCGATGCAACATTCGCTGTTTTTTCTAAAGTATTTACTGTGTCAATGGAGGCGGATGTCTTACCTCTAATAACTGTGATTTTTTGCGTTGATTCTTCTGCTATTTCTGGTTTATGTTCAGGTTCAACAGAGCCTCCCCCTCCAACGCTTAAAAAAGACAAAACAAACCTCATAATTTAATATTTAAATTAATTAAAATATGATTAATATAAACAAATTTCTTGATTTGTTTATTATTAGTTTGTTATGATAATATTTTGAATTTGAAAGGAATAGGCTTTATAGGCAGAAAATTACAACTTACCCTTGAAATCAGACTCTGTTAGGATCTTTATGTTGAGCTTTAGCGCTTTGTTGTACTTTGAACCTGGATTTTTTCCTAAGAGTAAGTAATCTGTGAGTTTACTTAAACTTGAACTTACTTTGCCCCCACAAGATTCTATTGCCTCTTTTGCCCGGGTTCGATCAAACTCCTCTAAAGTTCCTGTAACAACAAAACTTTTGCCTGAAAATTCATGCCCTTGCAATTTTTCAGAAATTTTTCTTGTATGGATGCCGAGCCGGATAAATTCTTTAATTTCATCGATATGAGAAGAATTTCTTACAAATTCCACTATTGAACTTGCAACTTTTTCCCCAACTCCCTCTAGTTGAATGAGCTCTTCATAAGAGGCTGCTAGCAAACCTTGGACATCCTTTACCAGCTCAGCAATCACTTTTGCAGCAACAATTCCAACAAAAGGAATTCCCAACGCAAAAATAAATCGAGATAACTCTACATCTTTAGATGTTTCAATATTTTCAATCAACACCTCTATAGACCGCTGCTTAAACCCCTCTACCCCTTCTAAATCAATAGGCCGAAGGCGGTATATAGAGGGTAAATTATTCAATAAACCTAATGCGTACAATTTTTCGATCACCTTAATGCCCATGTTCTCAATATTCATGGCCCCTTTTGAAACAAAGTGTTTCATTCTAGCAATATATTGACCTGAGCATTTTTCTCCTGCCTTGCAACGAAGCGCTACCTGACCTTCATTTTGAATCACCGCACTTGCGCAATAAGGGCATGTAGTTGGAAAAGACCATTTTGGCCTCCTGTGTTTTCCTGGTATGATAACAACAGAGACCACTTTAGGGATTACATCCCCCCCTTTTTCAATGATCACTGTATCCCCTTCACGAATATCTTTTCTGGTAATCTCATCCTGGTTGTGAAGGGTTGCCCTTGAAATAGTGCTTCCTGACAAAAGTACAGGTTTTAAATTGGCAACGGGGGTTAACACCCCGGTTCTTCCCACTTGAACACAGATGCTTTCAATTACAGTCTGTGCCTGCTCTGCTGCAAACTTATAGGCAATTGCCCACCTTGGAGATTTATTTGTAGCTCCAATTACAGATCGATCATCTAAATTATCCATTTTAACCACAATGCCATCAATTTCAAAAGGGAGACCACCTCGCCCTCCTTCTATCTTATTGGCAAATGCTAAAATCTCTTTTGCTGAATGAGCTCTATGAGTAAAGGTTTGTGATAATACTGGTAGCCCTAAGTTTCGTAAATAGGGGGCAATTTCAGACTGCATCTTCACTTCTTTTGGCGGTGTTGTCACATCATAGAGTATAATCTCCAAGCCTCTTTTTTGAGAAAGAGATGAGTCAAGTAACTTCAAGGAGCCGCTTGCTGCATTTCTAGGATTTGCATATAATTCAAGCCCCTCTAAGGCACGCTCCTTATTTAACCTCACAAATTCAGCAATGGGCAAATAGACCTCACCACGAAATTCTAAGATCCCTTTGTAAGATTGACTTAATGTATGGGGAAGATTCTTTATCCCTTTGGCATTTTCTGTAACATCATCCCCTTCTCTCCCATTTCCACGAGTCACAGCTTTAATAAGGATTCCATCTTCATAAATTACAGAAAGAGCTACCCCATCCATCTTTAATTCCACATTAAAAGGAATAAGCTCCTTTTCAGTAAGCTTTTCCATTCGATGGATAAATGCCTCTACCTCTTCCTCTGAGTATGTATTTGATAGAGATAACATGGGATGCTTATGGGCTATTGTTTTAAAATGTCCTATTGAATCAGTGGCAATAGTTTGGGCTGACGAGATTATATCGACCCATTCAGGATGAACTTTTTCAATAGCTTCTATATCTTTGATGAGAATATCATACTCATAGTCTGAAATTTCAGGTGCTGCCTGCTGATAATATAACGTATCATGATAAGCTGCCTCTTTAACAAGCTTTTTATAATCCTCTTTTGTGAAAATACCCTTTGACATTGCCCCTCCTTTGAATTAGGAAGTATAGTTTTTTTAGAGTATTTTTTGAAGGAGAATCACCTGATTCACCCACTACAATGTTTTACCGAAAGCAATATAAAATTGATATTTCCAAAATTCAGGTTACAACTATTTCACTGTATAGTTTTTTAAGACCCTCTTGAATCTGAGGAAATAAAAGTTGTGGTATTTTTTGAAGCATGGAAAAAATAACCGTTCGTTTTTCTTCAGTATCACCCCATTTACTTTTACCAACTTCATCTAATACTTCAAGCGCCCGTTTTATTTGATCCAAAACCTCTTGAGAAACACTGCCTTCACTAATCTCACTTAGTTTTTCTTTAAACATTTCAATAGTTGCAACTTGATCTGAATAAGAAGAGTGTTTTAAACGAGGAGCTATACATTCACTTAAAGAAAG